>JAFEAV010000121.1 GCA_018266215.1 Cyanobacteria bacterium SZAS LIN-3
CGGTACCTCAAACGAGTGCGCTGCACACCGGCAATGTAGGGTCGCCTTCGGCAAATGGCTGGGCGACCCACGCAGGAGCGTCGGCATTCACCGGCCAGGGATCGGCATTCGGCGACATCGGCAAGAGCCAGTCAGGCATACCGCTCATTCACCAGATGCCCGGCCACGCAGCCGCGGTGACAAACTTCAACGCCGCCGCCGCCATACGTCACGCGCACGCGAATCCGACAGGGCTCACTTTCGTCAATCCTAATACCGGTGGTTTCACCAACGAGCTCGGACAGACAGGTCACAACCTGGCTCTTGACCTGACCTCGACCACCGCTGATATCGTTCTTGGCTCAAGACTCTTCGGCGGAGCACCATCTGTCACCATCGACGTCGGTGGACAACCAACGACCTACCGCGCCGGATCTGTCGTCACAGCCGGTGAATACGTAGCTATCCAGCAAGTCCTCGGTGGACACACTCAGGGCGTCACCCTCAGCAACTCCGGTGCAGCCACCGGCGGTAACTTCGTCCTCAATGCCGTAGACAACCGTCAGCTCCAGAGCCTGGTCATCCCCGCCAGCGTCAGCGCAGTCGACTACTTCTCCAAGAGTCCTGTACTGACAATCAACGCCGATTTGACCAACTACGGATCTATATATGGTGTTTCGACCAATCCTAATATAACGAACGGCACCATCATTGCTCATGACATTACAAACGCTGTGGGCGGCACAATCTCCACAGTAATTCCCGATTCAATGGTCTCGGCAATTAGCGGCACCATTAACAGCTCCCTCGACCTCAGCCTTTACGCCACCAATAACTTCACCAACGCCGGTTCCATATATGGATCTGGCGTTGTGAATATTTTCGCCGGCAACAACATCGTCAACGCACTGCCCACAGGCGTGAGCGGACCGACTCCTGTCATCCACGCTGTCAACAACGTCAACTTCATGACCGGTTCGGGCAACTTCACCAACGCCGGCGTGGTCGCTTCCGCCAATAACAACATCAATATATTGGCAGCGGAAGCCACGACTAATTTGAACATCAATAACGTCGGCGGCTCGCTGCAAGCGCTGCAAGGCGATATCAATGTAAGAGATGCATCCTATGACGGCTCCGCCAGTGTCACCATGACCGGCGGAGACTTTTTATCTAATAACCTCAATATCTACTCCGGCACCGGTGACATCTATGGCGACGTAGGCCAGGTTACCGGCAACTTGAATACCGTTGGCGGTGCTGCTCACTTCTATGCAGCCACCGACAATCTCTCACTGGGCAAAAACTGCCTGGTCGGCGACCCGACTTTCGCCAACACTACCGGTGGTATCACCATCAACGGTCAAGTAACGGCCGCTGAAAACATCGTCATTTTGGCCGCTACCAACATCATCGCCTCCGGCCCTGGTGCTGAAATAGATACGGCAAATTCCGGCGGCTCCATCACCATGGTCGCCGGCGCTACAATCACCAATACCGGTATTGATACGTCCGGCACACCCACCGGCACTGGCGCTATCGGAGCCGGCAAACAAGCCCAGGCAGACTTCGGTACCGTCACCACAGGTGGATCGATCATCCTGACCGGCGGCGCTGCCTCGCCGGTGATCAACACATCAACCAGTTCCAATAATCTGTCCGCCGGCAACGTCACCCTGGTAGCCATGGCAGGTACAACCGCAGGCTCTGGCGTGGTCTCCCTGCCCGTCAACTCGATCAATGCCAGCTCCGCTGGTGCCACCGCTCCTGGTGGCAATGTCACGATCATCGCCAACGGCACCGGTGCCAACACCATAACAGCCGGAGCAATCAACACAACCAGCGCTCAAAACGTCTCTGGCAACGTATCGATTACGACAACAACCGCAACGGTCAATGCTCCGAACGCCTCCCCTCTTGGTGGTGGCACGAACAACTCCATCGTCTTCAATAATGACGGTACAACAGCCAGCGGCAACTTCATTGTGCCCGGGAATGCTGCCGGAGCATTTGTGCCCAGCAGTCCGACCGCAGGCGGCGTGACCATCAACAACGCCATAAATGCAGGCTCATCCGGTTCGGTCAATATCAATGCAGGTAGCATATCCACCAGTAACGCCGGTTCAATCACCGGTACGCAAGTAGCTCTCACCACTGTCAGCAGTCTCGGCTCCGGCGGCGCGATTACGGCCAAGGGCGCTATCAATGCCGACAACCTGACAGTCCAGACAGCCGGCGGCGCAGTCAGCGGAGGCAATATCCAGCTGGGAGCCATCGGCGGTTCAGCCGGTGGTGACGCCACCAGCGTCACGGTGACCACCGGCGGCGCCGGCGGCTCAGGCGGCACCATCACCTTCACAGGTACAGTCAACGCCGATACCCTGGATGTGACCAGCGGCGGTGCCGGTGGATTCGGCGGCGACATCAATATCAACGGTGCTCTCAACGCTAACTCCATGACCATCCACGCCGGCGGCGCAGGCCTGCAGGCTGGTAGCGTCACTGCCACCAAGGGCATCACGGCCGACACCCTCGACCTCTCGACGGGCGGCTCGGGATCCGGAGCAGGCGGAAATATTTCTCTGGCGTCAGTCGGTGGCAAGTCTGCCGCGGACGCCTCTTCAGTAACTCTGGACGCCGGTACTAGCGGCGGCACAATTGACGCCAGTGGTGCGGTTTCCACTCAGACACTTAATCTCACATCCAATGGCGGCAATGTAGGCAGCAACAACGGAGGCATCACCACCGATGCTTCCACGATCAACGCAGCTACGGCCAACAAGGGCTCACTCTCTCTCAATACGACCGCCGCTACAGCGACGATCACAACCGATTCACCGACTCTGTCGGTCAAGGGCACCGGCAACGTCACCATCTCGGACAGCTACAACGGCGGCTCTACCCCGATTGTGGTTAATGCTTCATCAGCCGGCGCCGGCTCTACCTTCCAGTTGACTGCCACCGGTAATGATGGCGCTAACGGAACGGGATTGAACGTCAACTCCACTCTGTCTGCCGGTAACGTATTGCTTACCTCCGCAGCCGGACCGACCGCTAACGGCGGGGACATTAACGTCAATGGCACAATCAGCGCCACGAACACCACCATCAGCACAGGCAACGGCCCAACTAACGGCGGCAACATCACCGTCGGCGCAGCCGGTGTGATCAAGGGACTGGCTGGTGACGCCACTTCTGTCACACTGACCGCAGCTGGCAGCGGCAGCATCCAGGACAATGGCCCCGGCACCTCAGCCAACATATTGACGAATACCCTCACCATGACCTCGGGCACCGGTACGATCGGTACTGGTATACCGGGTACCCCTCTGAGTGGTACGGCGATTGCCACCAACGCCTCCACCGTATCCGCATCGACCGGCGACACGAACCCTCTCGAAGGCATCTACATCAATGATTTCCAGACAGGCGCTGTCTTTGTAAACGGCCTCTCTTCCGGCTCCAACGTTGCTTTCAACGGTGCTAGCTCGAACCTGACTCTGAACGGACCGATTAGTGGCTTTGGAATTGCCCTGGCCAACGCCGGCAACATTGCCATCGCCGGCGACATCACCGCTACAGGCGCGCAGGGAATCCTCATAGAGACCACCAATGGATTTGGCAACATCACACAAACCAATTCCAAGGCTATCATCAGTGATACCACAGCCGGTGCCAGCATCTTCCTCACTTCCCTGATCGGTGTTGTGCCGGTTGGCGGAGGCAAAGGTCTGGGTACAGGCAACATCGGTGCAGTGGGCGCTCCCATCAATGTAAACGCTCCTCAACTCCTGGTTCAAACAGCAAGTAAGAGTGCAGTCACAGGTAATGTCTACCTGGCCAGCTTGAACACATCGGGCACATCGCTGAGCAATTCCGGATCATTTGGTGCTTCGCAAGGCGGCATCATTGATGTCACCTCAATCGGCCCTGTGACCATCGGTACGACCGTCAACAACAAACTCTCGGCCATAAACGCTGACACTGTCAGAATTTCAACCTCCTTCGGCGGCGGCATCACCCTCAACCAGAACATCAACGGTCAACTGGGCGTTGGTGCAAACGCTAACTCCATCACTCTGGCAGCGTCCGGCGGCGGCAACATCGTCGACAACTCCCAGAACACCCAGGTCACCGGCGCTAACCAGGGCACCCTCAATACCCTCAGCCTCACACTCAGCACAGGCAGCGGCAATATCGGCACACCCGGCGTAGGTTTCGGCACCGGTATCGTCACCAATGCCACAACCCTCCAGGCGACCAGCACCGGAAGCTACATCTTCGTCAATGACCAGACAAACGGTACGGTCAACGTCCTGGCCTCCTCAGCAGGCACCGGCGGCAACCCCGTTGGCTTCCTCAGCGGCTCCGTCTTCAGAGTCACCAGCTTCGGCGGCGTCAACACAACCGGGGCCATCTCAGCCGACAATATCGGCTTGATTGCCGGACAGGGCGGCACTGGCAACCTGAACATCGGCGCCAATCTGACGGCTCTCAACAATGTCTTTTTGAACTCCACAGCCACAAGCACCGGTTCGGACATAACCCAATCAGCGGGTCTGATCTCAGCCCAGAATCTGATCATGTTGTCTGATCACGGCACAATTGGTCAGAGCGCAGCCAACATCCAGACCAATGCCGTACAGATGAGCGCCAACATCGCTCAGAACACAGCGCCCGGCAACGAAAACGTATTCATCAATAACATCAACACCAATCCTGTGACCTTGAATGCCTCACAGGCAGCGGGCAACTTCACGTTGACCACCGCAGGCGCTCTCACCGTTAACGGCATGGCTGTCGACGGCAAAGTCAGCATCACCACGGCCAACAATGGCGGTGTCAACCTGGCAGGCAACATCGCTGGATTTAAGAATGTCAGCGGCAACGCCAAGAGCGTGACAATCAGCGCCGATGGCTCCGGTGATGTCGAAAATCTCGGCATCTTCACGATCAGCACCGATAAGCTCGTCATCTCTTCCGGCAGCGGCAGCATCGGTGACGCTCCAATCATCACTAATGCCACGACTCTTCAATTCAATACAACCGGTACAGTCATCGTTGTAGACACTGCCAAAACCGACGTCACCTTGCTGGCTTCGTCAGCATCGGGCGCAGGCAGCGACTTTGACCTGACCATGACCGGACTGACCAATGCCAAATTGATCATCTCCGGAGCCCTGACCGCCGGCAACAATGCCGATATCCAGTCCAACTCCGGCGGCGGCAACATCCAGATCTCAAACACTATCACCGCCGGTACATCAGCCAATCTCGTCGCTGACGGCTCGGTCGGTATCACTCAAACCGCGGGCGTCGTAGACACCCCGCTGCTCACCGCAACGACAACCAATGGCGGCAGTATCGGTGCTTCATCCGTAGCACCGATCACCACAACAGCTACAACAATCACCGCTACTTCAGCCGGTAACGCCTTCCTCAAGGCAACCAATGCCAACCCAGTAACCATCACTGGCGTAGCGGCTGCCGGTAAGACATTCCAACTCACCGACACCGGTTCCAATGGTCTGATCATCGTAGGAGCTGCCGGTATCAGCGGCGGCAAGTTCATCAACCTTCTCGGTGGCACCGGCTCCAATGTCGGCATCGAGCTTGACGGCAATGTCACCGCGGCCGGAATCAACAGCGTGATCACCCTTGCCGCCAACGGCACCGGTGCAATCACAGACGTTGCCCAGGGCGCACCGACACTCTCAGCATCCAGCCTCGTACTCTCATCAGGTTCGGGCGACATCGGCGCCAGCACTGCCTATATCCAGACAGATGCAGCCACGGTATCGACCAACACCAAAGGTCAGAGCTTCATCAATGACAGCGCTGCCCTCGTAAACCTGGCCGCTTCTACCGGCAGCAACATCACCCTCAACGCTCTGGCGGTCAACACCACCGGTAACACCACCGTCACCGGCAACCTCAATATCAATACATCGACTATAACCAACAACAACACATTGACCGGCTCGACCATCAATGTAGTCGGTGACAACATGCTGGTACTCGGTACCGGCCAGTTCACCGCTGCGGTAGTGACCAACATCACCTCCACTCTCGGTGACCTCAACTTCGGCGACGGTGTCGTCCCCGGCATCATGACCTTCTCCGGTCCAGCCAACTTCACCGTACCGGCCTTCAACGCCATTAACGTCAACGACAAGTATGTCGTTAACGGCCTGAACAGCGTCACACTCAATACCTGCACCCTCAACCTGAACGGTACAGGAACGCTCTTCGGCAATCCGATTATCTTCAATTGCCCACTGGGCGCAGGCACCATCGCCAACTCCACCGGCGACGTCAACCTGACCTCCAACCTTATATTCAACGGCAAAGACCTGGCCATCATCGCATCGGGCAATGTCATAGCCTCAAGCCCCATCACCATCGACCTGTCCAACACCAATCCACTGGTGAACAAGGGCAATGGCGGCTCGCTGAACATACTGGCCGGTGTTGATTTCACCCCTGGCACCAATCTCGGTGCGGGCGGTCAGGAAGGTCCTGACGGCGTGTTCTACACCATCGCCGCCGGCGGCGGTGCAGCATCCATATCGGGCGGATCCATTCAGATGGCCGGATCTCTGGTCCGGACAGCCAGCGGAGTTGGCAGCGCCAATAGCGGTACCGTCACTCTCGCTGCTTACGGCGGCGTGACCAATCCCGGATCGATTGCAATTGGTTCCATCACCACAGCCTTTGCAGCAGGCGGCAAGGCCGGCGCCGTAACAGTTGTCGGTCAGGGTAACGTCACTGTCGGCAGTATCACAGCCGCTTCAGGCCTCAACGGCGCTGACGTGGTTGTTTCCTCGGCCACACCGGTCGTAGTCAGCACCATCAAGGACCAGAACGGTACATTCCTCGGCGGACCGATCGTAGCCGGAGTCAAATCCACCGGTCTCGTAACAGTCGCTAACGTCATCGGCAACAACTTCACCTCCAGCGGTGGAGCCCTGACAGTCGGTACCGGCAACGCGGTACAGGCCACAAACGGCGGCAATGTAACTATTGACGTCGGCACGGGCGCAGTCACCCTGGGCAAGGGAAGCCAGCTGTCCGGCGTAGCCGGTGTCGGCATTGAAGCAGGCAGCGTCGCCAACGACGGCAAAATCACCTCAGGCCAGTACCTGTCTATCGACAACAGCGCCAGTCTGGTACCTTCTGACCTGACTCTAACCGGTTCCGGTACTTATGCCACCACGACAGCACTGAGCCTCTCGGCCACGGGCAACATCGGCCTTGACGGTCTATTCACAGGCGCCTTCGCCACTGCCGGTGGTGCTACAGTCCTGGTCGTAGCCGGCGGCAATATCAGCTCCACCAAAACAGGCACGATCAATACCTCTAATATCGCAGGTGCTGGCGGAGCAATCAGCCTCATAGCCGGTGCTAACTACGTCTTCGACGTTAAGAGCCCAACAACGGTAACGGTTTCCCAGACAGCCAATCCGGGTGGCGGCAGCGCTACAGGCGGCACGATCAATATGCCGAACATCTCGCTGGCAGCCAACAGCACCAGCGGCGCTAACGGCGGCAATATCACCCTCGGCGCTTACGGCAGCGGCAGCGGCACCCCCGACGGCACAGGTCTGATCACCGTCAGTAACATCAGCACCACCACATCCGGTCTCGGTCAGGCGGGCTACGTCTTGATCGGTGCCGGAGGCACTACAGCCGGACCGACAGCGGCTTCAATCACTACCGGTAATATCGCCGGCGGCGGACAAACACCGCCTGGAATCATTTTCGGACCCGGTGTTTATATCGGCACAGCCAGCCCTGTGGCGTCAGTTGGAGGCGTTGTCTTCCTCTCAGGCGTGCAAACAAGCGGACAATTCGCTGCAGGTACCTTCCAGACCGGCGGTGTCACCACTGGCAACATCACATCGACAAGCACTGGTCTCACGACTGGGCTCGGTAACATCGTCGGCGTTCGCGCCGGTGGTAACATCTCGGCAAACGACGTCACCGGCCAATTTGTCGTCCTGCAAGCCACCCAGGGAAGCAATGGCGGCGTCCAGGTCCATAACATCAATGCACCGGGCTTCGTCACCCTCACAGGAGACGGCACCGGTACGATCAGCCAGACCGCCGGCGGCCTGATCACAACTCCCACCCTAACGGCCACTGTAGATGCTCTCGGCACCGCTGGTGCGGGTACGGGTGACATCACGGTCAACACCACCAATGGTGCTTCGCCGATCAACCTCTCAATTGCCTCCCAGGGCAACGTGACCGACACCAACCTGGGCTCGGTCAATCTTGTTTCCTTAAACGGAGCAGGCGCCACAAAGACCTACAGCGTAACGACCAGCTCGAACGCTAAGGTCCAGGATGCTTTCATCAGCATCCAGGTACCGATAGCAGCCGGCACCATCAATCTGTCGACCAGCTCGCAGAACGGCTTCAACGGCAGCATCACGCAGTCAATTGGCGGCACCTCGCTTACAGCGGACGCCATCAATCTCTCTGCTAAGGGCACACCAGGCTTCCAGGACATCACCCTCAACACCGCCGCTGCCACCTCCGGCACCGACGTTGCCATGACGGCTAACACCACAGGCTCGGTATTCATCAACAATATCGGCGGAGTATCCTTCGGCGACTCTAAGGTCGGCGGCGGCTTCACTCTCTTCAATACAGCCGACGGAGCCGGCAACAGCTCGATCACCGTCAGCGCCGGCAAGACCGTCTCGGCAGGCGGCCAACTGGAATTTGTAACCGATCAGACGGGCAGCACCGCTCCTTCAGTCACAGTCGGAGCTGGCTCGACACTGTCTGCTGCCAACATGATCCTGGAAACAACCAATGTCACAAATAACGGTTCCATATCCTCCAAAGGCTTCCTTGCTGTAGACAACAGCACCGGTGGCCAGGGTCTGACCTTCGGTGGCACTGGTGGTACCTGGTCGGCAGGCACTGTCCTCGTAGCAGCAGCTACCAATGACGTAGACCTGGCAGGCCTCTTCAACGCCAACCAGACTGTAAACCTCAAGGGCGCCAATTTTGCAGCAATCGCCGGCGGCGACATCGTTGCCTCTGGTGCTGAAACAGCAATCGTCACTGGCGGCGGACAGATCAATATGTTTGCCGGCGCCAACTACAACACCGGCACGCTCCAGGTAACACCCGGAGCCGGCGGTGACGTAACCTTCAACGGCGGACTGGACTCCAGCAATAAATCCGGATCAGGCGGTCTGGTACAAGTAGTTGCCTACGGCAATGGTGCTACCGGCACAGTAAATATCGGTGGCGACATCAAGACCGGCGGCAGCGGCTCAAACAGCAACGGTGACGTTCTGGTACTGGCTGGTTCAAACGCTTCCATCAAGAGCATCACTCTGGCCAACGTAGACACTTCCGGCGCCAGCAGCAAACTGCCTACCGGCGATATAACGATAGCCACGGCAGCTCCCAACACCAACCCGATATCCTTCACCCTGTCCGGCACAACCACTCCCGCAGGAGTAGGCGCCACGGCCCTGGGCGAAGTATCGACAGGTAACCTGACCAGCGGCACAGGAAACGTCCTGGTCATCGGTACCGAAGGCATCACGACTGGTTCAGTAACTGCAACCAAGGGCAGTATCACCGAAACATCGACTGCCCTCAACGGCTTCATCACCGCGACCGGTGACATGAAAGCCGGCACATTCGTCAACCTGCAAGCTACCAATGACATTCAAACCACAAATGTCACCGCCTCGACAGGTGCGGTAACTGAAAACTCGGCCGCGGGTAGCATCACTAACGGTGACGTCTTCGCCGGCACGAACGTCGGCCTGAGCGCAGCAGTCGACATTACAACCGCTAAGGTCACCGCGGGTACGGGCATCAACGAAACAGCCGGCAATGACCTGACCGCAACCGGCGACATGCTCACCACCAACGGCAATGTCAAACTGACCGCCACCGGATCGATATCTACGGCAGCAGTGACAGCCTCCAACGGTACCGTCAATTTTGACCCCACCAGCATCACGGCCACCGGCATCATCACCGGTACAACCGTCGATCTGGTTGCTTCGACCTTCATCTCCACAGTGGGCATCGTATCCACCGTTGGCGCGACCACGGTCAATGCAGGCACCACCTTCACCGATACCGGCGCAATCTCATCAGCCACCAAGGCTGACCTGACAGCCGGCACCGATATGTCGCTGGGCTCGGCAAGCACCTCTAACGGAGATCTGACTGCAACCGCAACTGCGGGATCCCTCTCCGCCAGCGGAGCACTCTCCTCCAAAAACGGCTTGACCAGCCTGACCGCCGGCACTTTCATCTCCACTAACGGCATCACGGCAACCGGCGTCGGCAGCTCAATCACTGCCAAGGCAGGTTCCTCAATCACTGACACGGGCTCGATCAATGCCGGTACGACAGTGAATCTGGATGCTGGTACATTCATCTCCACAGTCGGTGTAGCGGCAGGCACAGGCCTGACCGAAACAGCCAAGACTTCCATCACCGATACGACCGCTCTCTCGACCACAACCGGTAACCTCAGCCTGACGGCCGGTACCAGCATCTCCGCCAAGGACATCACAGCGACAGCTGGCTCCGTCACCGCCACCACCGCCGGTGGTACATTCATCACCGCTACCGGAGCCATCAACGCCGGTACGACAGTGAGCTTGACGGCAGAGACCGACATTTCAACCACCTCAGTCACGGCCGGCACCGGCGTTACTGAAACCGCCAACACCGGCTCCATCACCGCCACAGGTACCATCTCCACCACCACCTCAGGCGCGGTAGTACTAAATGCCGTGACAGGCATCACCACAACCGACGTAACTGCAAATGGCGTGGGTGGCTCCGTTCAGGAAACCACAACCGGCAAGGGCAGCTCGATCAAAGGCAATGTCATCACAGGTAATACCTTCGTGACCTTGACCGCCGATCAGGACATCACCACCGACGCGGTAACGGCAACCACTCTGGCTGTCACTGAGACTGCCACAAACGGTCTGCTCACCGCGAATGGCGATATCACCGCCGGTACATCGGTCAGTCTGACCGCAGGCAGCGACATCTCAGTAGTCGGCGTGACAGCTTCCAACGGCTTCCTCTCCGCTACATCAAACAAAGGCTCCATCACGGCCACAGGCAATATGTCTAGCAATGGCGGCGATACTACACTCCTGGCTGATACCTTCATCAGCACGCTGGACGTGACCGCGACCGGCACAGGCATCGAGCACATCACCGAAACAGCTACCAATGGCAGCATCACGGGTGGCAAGCTGACTGCAGACAAATCCATCGCTTTGACTGCCGGCACGGATGTGACCACGAGCGATCTGACATCCAACCTCCGCCGAGTAGACGTGACAGCAGGTACTGGCGGCAAGACCGGCAGCATCACAGCTGGTGCAGTCTCCGCCAACTTCGCCATCGGCTTGTCGGCGCTGGACAATATAACAACCGACTCGCAGACAACTCAGACCTTCTCGATCTCGAATACCGCCACAAACGGCTTCATCCAGGCTAACGGCGCACTCTCGTCCAACGGCAGCGTGACACTCTCGGCTGGAACAGACATCTCAACTGTCGGCGTGACCGCGAAGAACGGCTCGGTTTCGGAAACAGCCACCAAGGGCTCCATCACCGATACGACCTCTATAGCAGCCAACACGACGGTCAATTTGACCGCCGGTACCTTCATTTCCACCGGCGACGTGAGCGGTAATACTTCGGTGACCGAGACTGCCAAGAATGGCGATATCAACTCTTCTGGAGTGATCACCACACCAGTCCTCGTGCTCAGTGCCACCACCGGTATCGGCTCGCTTGGTTCGCCTCTTCAGACCAAAGGCGTCGGCGGCACAATCGACTTGACTGCCGCCAGCACCTCCGGGGCTGTAGCCATCGACAATAACGGCGCCGTGGTACTGCTGAACGCAAACGGTACAGACGCTAATTCGACCTTCCAGTTGATCACCACCCCTGACTCCACGAACGGCAATGGTTCGATCTCGATCGGCAATGGCGTCACCGGAGCTACAGTCAGCGGCGGCACACTGATCATCTCCTCCAGTGAAGATAGCTCCATTGTGGGAGCCACCGGCGGTATTTCAGAAGGCAAGGCCTCGACCACACCTACCCTCACCGGCACCACCATCGTCCTCACCGACCACGATGTCACCGGCCTGGCCAACGGCAACGGCGACATCACAGTTGGTATGACCAACGGCGGCGCCTTGATCAACCTGGTGGCCAACACCGACGGTGACGTCAATCTGAACGCATACGGCAGCTCGGTCAACCTCAACGGTGCTTCGAGCGGATTCTTCTTTAACTTGACGACCAATAGCGACAGTACCAACATCAATGGTGCAATCGCTCTCAACGCCGGCATCAAGGCCTTCGCCACCCAGCTCACATCCAGTGAGTTCACCGGCGGCACCGGCGGCATCAGCGGTCCCGGCGTGATCGACGCTGGTTTCGTCACCCTCGCGGACCACGACAGCAACGGCGCTCCGTTCAACACCAACGGCACCGGCAACATCAGTGCCAATACGACCAACAGCGCCGGCGGTTCGGTGATCTTGCAGGCCAATACAACCGGCAACGTCACTATCGTCGACACCTCCAAGTCACTGGTAATGAACTCCAGCACCGGTAAGGACATCACCCTCACCGCCAATGCTGTGGACACCTTCAAACTGCCTTCGACGATAGCCGCCACCGGCAACCTGACTATCAATACCGATTCACTGACTGTCCAGAATGGCGATACGTTCAAGGGACTTAACGTCTTCATCAATGGCGTCACCCCGGACAACAACAAGGTCAACATGGTCGTCACCAATGACGGCACCATCCAGGCCACCGGTCAGAATCTGACCATCGCCAGCGCTGCCGGCCAGAACCTGGTCGTCGGTTCGAGCCTGCCTCTGGGCGGCACACTGTCCGCCACTGACAGCGGTGCGGGTGATGGCCACATAAGCGTCGTTGCTTCCAACGATGTCGGCAACAACATCTTCCCGACCCTCGAGTTCACCGGCAGCCAGACCTTCGCCTTCACCGGCGGCACCAAAACCGGTGTGGTCGACCTGACCTCTAAGGGCGCAGCCACTTCCGGCATCATCATTGATGCTCCCGCCACCCTGACATTCAATATGAATGGCTCGGCAATCAACCTCAACACCTGCACGGTTGTATTGAACGGCACCCTGGACATCAATCCGATCGGATTCGGCGTCCCAGTCAACACCCTCACCCTCAACTGCCCGCTGGCTGCCAGCACTATCGCTCGCAGCGACGGCGCTCCGCTCAACTTGAACGGACTGAACCTGACCTTCAATGGCCTCGACCTGAATATCCTTTCGGCCGGTGACATCGAAGATACGAAGATCGGCACCGACACCATCAACCTGTCATCCGCAACCAAAGGTGGCAGCGTCAATATCATCGCCGGCTTCAAGTTCGCACCGGGCACTCTGCCTGGTGGTCAGACCGAGATCAGCAATAAGCTGTACACCCTGACCAGCCAGAACCCGCTCGGCGGCTCCATCCTGCTCGGTAACGTCAACATCAACACCTCCGGCGGCACCGACGGCGGCAACGTCTTCGTCGTAGCCAATGCCGGATCGATCGTTCTGGGCAAGGTAACCACCACTGGTTCAACCGGTAACGGCGGCTCGGTCACCATGTACGGTGACGGCATCGTTGCCAACAATATCAACACCAGCGGCGGCCTCGCCTCCGGCAACGTTGACCTGCAATCGGTAACAACAGTCGGCCTGCCCGCTGCCAATATCTATGTAGGCGGCGGCAAAGTGTTCGGCGGTTCCTTCGTCCTCGGTACCCCCGGCGGCGAAATCAACCTGACCTCGGTCACCTCACCGGGTGCCAACGTTTCGATAATAACCGGCGGCATGGGAGTCGGCACATCCGGCGTCATCGCCAGCGGCACCATCAATGCCGGCAACTTGCTGATCGTCTCCGGTATTGACGGCTCGACCGGCATCAAGACCACAGCCACAACCTTGACCGCAAGCAGCCTTGGTGACATCGACATCACCGACAGCAGTGCAGTCACCCTCGTGGACAACGGCACCTTCAAAAACACCTCAGCACTCGGCGCCTACACACTGACCACAACCGGTGCGGCCTCCGACATCACAGTCACCGATGCCGTTTCCGCAACGACCAATATGACCCTCAAGGCAGGCGGTGCTCTGGCCATCAACAATACAGTTGACGGTATCACCGTTGACCTGAGCTCAGGTGGCAATACAACCATCAACGATGCCGTGACGGCGACACTCTCCGGCACGGTCACCTCCAGCGGTGCCGTAACCGTGACGGGTGCCGGTTCATTCACCGCAGGAACCAGCCTCGACGTAGTGGCCACTAATAACGTCACCGTCGATGGCTTTGTCACTGCCAACACTGACCTGAACGTCACCAGCTCCAAGGGAGACATCACCGGCGGAGGTACCTACACCTCGACCGTCGGCAATATCATCCTGGCGGCTGACGGCAACATCTGGCAGGACAGCAGTACCGCCCTCAACATCTCTACGGCCAACATCAACGCCGCAGCGACTAAGGGTTCGGTAAATCTGCTCAATGACCAGACAACCAACATCGTCTTCGTCGGCGCCAACAGCAACTCCGCCGGCGGCACCTACACCCTGACCACAAGCACTGGTGACATCAACCTCAACGATGACGTCAGCGGCGGCACCGGAGTGTCCCTGGTATCGCCAGGAGCCCTCACCGGAGCCGGAACGGTCACAGCCACCACCGGCGACATCCTGCTCCAGGCAGTTACCGCCGTCAACCTCACCGGTAGCGTCGCTGCCTTCACCGGCAATGTCGGCATCTCCGGCAACAGCGTCCTGACATTCGATGTCCTGGGCACCAAGTCGGTCACCGAAATCTCCACCACCACAATTGACTCCACCGGCGTAATAACCGGTGCGAACCTCACATTCAACGCTGGTACCGGCATCGCTTCCCTGGGCACACCGCTCCAGACAGCAGGTGTCAACGGCACGACCAACCTCACTGCTACCACCAAGACAGGCGACGTTGCCATCAACAACAACGGAGCTGTGGTCCTTATCGGCACCAACAGTGCCAAGGCCGGCACCTTCCAGTTGAGCACCACGCCTGACGGCACCACCGGCGACGGCTCGATCTCGATCGGTGACGCTACAAACGGCGCCACGGTATCGGCAGTCACCATCAATCTCACCTCCAGTGAAGACAGCACCATTTTCGGTTCGAAAGGTGGCATCCACGAAGGCGCAGCCTCGGTCACACCGACTCTGTCCTCCGGCAATATCAACCTCACCGATCTCGATGAAACCCTTGCCCCTGGCACCGGCGACATCGTGGTGGGCCTGAGAAATCCGGGTGGCGCACCTATTAATCTCACCGCCAACACCGCCGGCAACGTAGACCTGCACACCTTCGGCAGCACGGTCAACATCGCCGGTACCTCCACGGGCGATACCTTCTCCATCGTGACGGCATCCAGCGCCGGCGTGACGAAGAACGGCAACATCGTCCTCAACAACGACATCATCGCCAACAACATCATCCTCACCTCCAGTGAATACACCGGCGGTACAGGTGGTGTGAGCGGCGCAGGCGTCCTGCACGCAGACAGTGTCACCATCGTAGACACCAACAGCGCCGGTGTCCCCGGTAACACAACCGGTAAGGGCGTGATCAACGTCAATACGGACAACGCCCTCGGAAGCACCACCTTCAGCGCCCAGTCGGCAGCCGCCATCACGGTCACCGACAACTCGCTCACCAGCTTGATCCTGGGCAACATCAGCGGCGCGACCGTGAGGGTCAACGGCAATGCAGCGGTCGACACCGTTGGTGGTGGGGCGAACGTACTGGTCAGAGCCAGCACA
>JAFEAV010000122.1 GCA_018266215.1 Cyanobacteria bacterium SZAS LIN-3
CGTCGCCCAGGGTGACCTCCAGAAAGAGCAAATGATCATGGGAAAGATTATGTGTTTCGCAGGCTTCGGTTTCTTTCTGGTCATAGTCGGTGCCGCCCGGTCGATGGGCGACAAGCCTTATCTGGTGCGATTTGGATTCTTCCAGAAATTCCTGACAGGTGCTGTCGAGGTCTACTTGCAGGACCCGCAACTCGGTGGAACGCATTGCTCTGGACACTATCGAAGTGAGCAATATCGCGCCTATGAAAAATGTTGCGATATGCAGACCGTCCGGCCTTTCGTAAATGTTGACGACGGTCGTATAGGCAAAGACGAGCGTAATGAGCGCAAACATTATGCGGCGATAAGGGTGCTTCCAGAATTTCAGAGTAACGGCCAGGGCCGCCGATGTGATCAGCACCAGCACGCCGGTGGCATAGGCGCCGCCCTGGGCGTCGACGTTGGCTTTGAAAATCAGAGTCACCGCCAGCGCCACCGCCGTCAAAAATATGACCAGCGGGCGCATGGCCCGGGCCCATTCGGGCGCCATGCCGTATCGGGGCAGATAACGCGGTACCAGATTGAGCAGTCCGGCCATGGCCGAGGCCCCGGCAAACCAGAGAATGAGAATGGAACTGAGGTCATAGACCGTGCCCAGACCATGACCCAGCAGATGATGACAGAGATAGGACAGAGCCCTACCGTTAGCCTGTCCGCCCTCGGCAAATTCCGCCTTGGGAATAATCAGGGTCGTGGTCATGGCCGAGCCAATCAAAAAGACGCTCATTATTAGAGCGGCCACGGTGAGAAGATGCCGCGTATTGCGCACCCGGCCGCGGGGACGCAGCAGTGTGTCTGTGTCATCGCCCTTGACCAGTGGCATGACCGCCACGCCGGTTTCAAAACCGGAAAGCCCCAGGGCCAGTTTGGGAAAGAGCAGGCAGGATATGCCTATCATTTTGATCACCGAGTGATGCTCGGTGTACAGGGCATTGGTCCAGTTGGCAAAAAACTGCGGATTTTCAAAAAGCACCATCGTGCCTTTGGTTACGACGATGGCGTTGAGCAGCAGATAAACGGTGACCAGGGTCAGTGAAACATTGATCGCTTCACGGAAGCCCAGCAAAAAGATCCCGCCCAGTATCAAAATCAAAAGTACGGTCAGAATAATCTGGCCAAAGGGCAAAATGGAGCTCAGCATCTCGTTGTTGACAATGTGAGCGGCGGCGTCGGCGGCCGACAGAGTAATTGTGATGATGAAATCGGTTGCGGCAAAGCCCAGCAGGATGAGGACCAGGGTCTTGCCCTTCCACTTGGGCAGAAGCTCTTCCAGCATGGCCAGGGAGCCCTGACCGTAGGGAGAAGAACGCGCTACCTGATGGTAGACCGGCAGGGCACCAATCAGGGTGAGCAGCACCAGAATCGCCGTGGCAATAGGCGATAGCACGCCCGCCGCCAGAAAGGCTATCCCCGGCTGATAACCCAGGGTTGAAAAGTAGTCCACCCCGGTCAGGCACATGACCTTCCACCAGGGACCCTGGTGAGCCTCGCCTTCACCGTGTGGCTTTGCAATTGTTTCTTCGTCGTCCAAAGGTTACCCGGTGCCTGAAATTTGAATTGGATTATTATCTGTCTAGTAAACTAGGTCATTGCAAAAATATACTTCTAGCATGCCGTTTCTTAGCATTACTTACCCTTGATATTATCTTGTTAGCGTTCCTTCTTTAAAACTGCTTTTTTTCACAACAGGTGTTGCATATGAAATGGGCGTCGGTGCTCAAATCGACAGAAGGAACGCCGTCTTCCTCGGCCACAACCGATGAAAGCTACAAGGCCGTCGTTAAGGAGCTCTCGGAGCAGCTGATGGCCGAGCTGGGGGGTGCAAAGCCCGACTTTTTGCTGGCTTTTATTTCGCCTGATTATAAGAAGCAATTTGAGGCGGTGGTGACCGAACTCAATAATTTGCTCATGCCCGGGGCATTTATCGGCTGCACGGCCGGTGGTCTAATCGGCGGCGGTCAGGAGCTGGAGCAGCAGTCGGCCATTACCCTTACCGGTGCGGTTTTGCCCGGAGTGAAGGCCCATGCCTTCCATGTCACAAATGACTTTATGCCCGACCTCGACGACCCTCCCCAGAGCTGGGAGAGACTTCTGGATGTGACGGCGCAGGACCAGCCTTCTTTCGTTTTGCTCTGCGATCCCTTTAGTTTCTCCATCGAAAACTTTGTCCAGGGTCTGGACTACGCTTTTCCCAAATGCGTTAAGGTCGGCGGCCTGGCTTCAGGCGGACATAAGGCCGGCGAAAACCGCATGATAGCTGACGATAGAGTCTATCGCTCCGGACTTGTCGGTGTCTATTTCTCCGGCAACATAGAAGTGGATGCTGTTGTGGCCCAGGGTTGTCGCTTGATTGGCAAACCGCATCATGTCACCAAATGCGATGCGAATCTTCTCTATGAGCTTGATGGCAAGCCGGCTTTTATGGTGCTCAAGGAAGAAATTGACAGACTCTCCGAGCGTGATCAGAAACTGGCTCGGGAAGCGATATTTCTCGGTGTGGCCATGGATGAGTTCAAGGACAATTTCAGCGACGGGGACTTCCTCATACGCAACATCTACGGTATAGAGCCGATGTCCGGTGCCCTGCTTGTCGGCGAACAGTTGCGCTCGGAGCGCACGGTGCAGTTTCATCTGCGCGACGCCGCCTCTTCCGCCGATGACCTGCGTTCCATGTTGCAGCGCTACACCGAGGACCACACTAAATCCAGAACCGCCTGCGGGGCGCTTTTGTTTTCCTGCCTTGGCCGCGGTCAATATTTATACGGCCGGGCCAACCATGACAGTGAACTCTTCGGCCAGTACCTGGGGCAAATCCCTCTGGGCGGCTTCTTCTGCAACGGCGAGATAGGCCCGGTGGGCAACTCCACCTTTCTGCACGGCTATACATCTTCTTTTGGAATTTTCCGGGAATCCCTGTCGACCAGGAAGTAAATTGGCCGGACATTTTTCCAGTATATTTATCGTTAGAGCAAGCAATCCCAGGCGGAGAAATTAAAGATGAAAAAAGGCCAGAGACTGACATTTAGCACTGGTTATATGGTTTTGGCCCTGGTCCTTGCTCTGCCCGCGGTCGCCCAGGATCCGCAAAGTCTTTTTGGTCCGGGACCGAAGCAGGGTCATGCCCCCGCCAGACCCCCGGCCTCGACCCCCGCTAAGCCGGCGGCCAAAGCAGCAGCACCCGCCACCCCCGCCCGACCGGTTTCGACCATGAGGAGCGCCGGCAATGTTGCCCGCCCCCGTCGCCCCCAGCCCAGGCCTTCAGGCGGTATGGCGCCCAGCGCCTCGCCCGCGGCGGTCAATTCATACTGTAATCGTCTGTGGATGAAAATCCAGAATAACTGGGACCTGGCAAACGGCAGAAATCATGTCGTACTGGGTGTGGATGTGGATTCGGCCGGTAATGTTTTTTCCACCCAGGTGTCCAGCCAACCTAAAAACGCCGAAGCTGAATCCAAGGTGCAGCAGGCCCTGTCTAAATCGCAGCCCCTCGAGGCTCTGCCCTCCGGATTGCCTTCGGCCCATCTGACCATTACTTTTGACTCTACTTCAGACCCGCACGGCGAATCGAGCTCCGGTGGGAAGGTCAGTCTCCGCTATGATCCCAATGCTCAAACAAGTGCTTCGCAGGCTTCCGCCACCGATTCCTCCTCTGCCTCCGAGCCTGAAAAACCTGCTGCGGCACCTGCTTCAACTCCTCCAGCTGCCGGTGGCGCTGCTGGTGGCGATCCTTTTTCTGGTTCAGGTACCCCGGCTGAGTAACTCCTCGCTCGAGGGTGCAGATATGTTTCGCCAGGCCAATAAGCGCCCTCTCAAATTTGCCGGATCCTGGTATGAAGCCGATCCTAAACGACTGGCCGGACAACTGGACGGCTTTGACAGCAGCGCCCAGAAAAAAGTGGTGCCCCTGGTTTCCGAGCTGGCGGACTGCGAAATCATGGCTGTGGTTGCTCCTCATGCCGGCTACACCTTTAGCGGGCCGACCGCGGCCTGCTCGTATATGGCCGCCGCAAAAAAGAAGGTGAAACGGGTCTTTTTGCTTGGGCCCAGTCATTACAAGGCTTTCAGAGGAGCCGCTATTTCCTCCGATAAAAGCTTTGCCACCGTATTTGGTGATCTTCCCGTGGATTGCGATGTCGTTGCCGATCTGAAAAATTCGCGTCTTTTCCATGAACTTTCCGATGTGCACCGCGACGAGCATTCGCTCGAAATGCAGCTGGCCTTCATCAAGCGCGATTTTGGCAATGTCAAAATCGTACCGATATTGATAGGCCGACTGGAAGACGCTTTTGAAGCCAGACAGATCGCTGCCTGTATCAGGAGCTACTTGAGAGAAGGCGATCTGATTGCCGTTAGCTCTGACTTCACCCACTACGGTCCCCGCTACGGCTACACGCCATTTATGACCGGGGGCGATTTTGCCGAGTCGGTGAAAAAGCTTGATCTTGAGGCTTTCAGCCATCTGCAGGCCAATGACCTGGATGGCTTCTTTGCCTTTTACCGTCGCACGGAAGACACCATATGCGGTATCTATGCCCTGGCCGTGATGCTTGCTCTTTTACCGGAAGATGCCCGCGGACATCTGATTGATTACCGCACATCGCGCGATTCGATAGTGGAGGACGACCGCAACAGTGTCTCCTATCTCTCCATCGCTTTTGCCTCAAAAAAAGGATGGACTGTTGATGAGGGCCTGACCGATGAAGAGAAGCAAACGCTGCTCAAAATCGCCCGCGCCTCCCTCGACAGTTTTGTGCGCAGCGGTCGTGCTGCCGATTTCAGTCGGCCGGAGTCGGGGATAAGAATTGATGATCGTCTGAAGCGCCCGCAGGGTGTTTTCGTCACCTTATTCAGACACCGCCCCGGGCAAAAGAAGGAGTTGCGTGGTTGTATCGGCTACATCATGCCGGTGAAACCATTGTTTCAGGCGGTGGTCGAAAATGCGCAATCGGCCTGTTCGCGCGACCATCGCTTCGAGCCTGTAAGGCCCGATGAGCTGGCTGAGATAGAAATTGAAATCAGCGTTCTGACGACACCAAAAGAAATCTCATCCTACAAGGATATTCGCCTGGGCCAGGATGGAATTCTCTTCTTTTGTCAGGGTAAGCAGTCGGTCTTTTTGCCGCATGTAGCGACCGAGTTTGGCTGGACCCTGGAGGAAACCCTCAGTCAGCTGGCGGCCAAGGCCGGTGCCCCGCGCATGGCCTGGAAAGGCCCGACAGCTCGCTTCGAAGTCTTTCAGGCGATATCGATTGAAGAAGGTCACAAGCCGTAACTGGCTCAGAATCCGATGTGATAGGTGTTGTAGGCAAAGAGCAGAAGATTTTGCGCCATCAACTGGAAGCCTGCGAACATCAAAAATATCAGGGTGTGGTCCTGACTGGCAAAGCGAGTTAACTCCGCTTCTATCGAAGGGGCAATTTCACGCTGCAGTGGATTCTTACTGAGGATGTCGTTGGAGACAAACAGTCTGGGGTTGTTGCGCCACAGGCCATAGGAAAAGAGTTCATCGTCCGAATTGTCTATGACAGCCAGTTTGAGACCGGGTAGAGCCAGTTTGTCGCATTGCTTTTTCAGCATTTCGGCCAGTTCGGGATTGTCTTTGGCCACTTCTTCCAGCGCCAGGAAACGCGCTTTGAAGTAGCGTCTCTCGGCCCAGTCGAGAATATGCGGCAGGACCATGACAAACAGAACATTCCAGGAAAGTATCAGGAGGGCTGCGCCCCGGGCGCCGACATCGTCGGTCCTGACTGCGTGGGCGACGGGCACCGTCAGACCAAGACCTATCAGGAAAGTGGTCAGATAGTAAATTCTAAGTACTTTTGAGGGTCGAATCATAACCTCTGCCTGTTCCAACGTAACCCCTTTCGGGGATTGTTTTTCGAGGGCAAACCTTACCCTTCTTATGTGCCCGGGTTTGCTCCCCGGCAAACCATTAATTGAGGCAAAAAACCTTGCAAAAATATCGCCGGAAACCGCTTGACAAGCTCGATCCCTCAAATATTCCAGTTCCCCGGCCCTCTGATGTATGATGCTAAAAGGAGGGCTACTATGAAAGGTGGCAGCACGTTAGCCGATTACCAGACGTTTGTGGCCGGCCTCATACGCAAGGCTGAAGTCAATCGTGCCCGCGGCGACCAGGCTCTTCTGAGCGAGCTGGAGGCAACCTCCGACTACTTCCTGCTGATGCGCTTTCTCTGGACTTTTTCCATCGTCGGCGGTCCGATAACTTTCATCGCCATTCCTTTATTACTGTCCGGCATGTCCAATTTATTGCCGGCGGCGGTGATGGGCCCACTCTGGACTCTGTCAAAAGGCTTGATGGCCATCATCTTTGTCATGTTTCTCGTAGCTGTTTTTGTCGGTAAGAAAAATCAGCAATAAATAGTGTGAAATAGTTCCTTAATTTTGGGAACTTTACAACCGGCCTTCTGGTCGTAGCACCCAGCATCATCAGATTTCTCCAGGGGCTGTAAATCAGCCGAGAAGTCGTCCAGATAAGGGGGTGCTCGATGATCACTCAAGACAAAGATCCAATGATAATTCCGTTTGAACCGGTTGAGCCGGGCGACAGCGGTGATAACCGGGCCAGCGCTCTGATGGCAACGCTTCTGGTGGTGTTCGGGACAATCATCATGGCCGTCAGTATGTGGGGCTTCTTGCCCACCACAACCAGTCCGCATGACGTTATATCAACACCTGTGCACCGGGGCATACCAATGGTGCGCATCACCCAGCCCTACTCCGGCAAGCCACGCGTTGCTTCCAACTAGGAGGCTATTATGAAAACTCTCCATCTGCATGCCCATGGTCATGCCATCGACAACGGTGCCGAAAGATCCACCCTGGCCACGGTAATTGTGCCACTGCTGATAGTACTGCTCACCGTCGCGACCATCGCGCTCGAGTACTTTCTTATGGCAAATGCCCAGGGACACTGGCCCATGAATCTGCCGACTTTTGTCGACATACCTTTTGCTTAGATCAGTCGATCATGTCGCCGGATGGCTCCGGCATATATAGTGCCGCCACCGCTCCCACCAGGTAGATGGCGGCGAAGCTGCATGCTGCAAGGGCGTAGGACCCGCCGAAGACTTTGATCAAAAATCCGCTTCCCAGGGCCGCGAGTGCGGCGAGAATTCTGCCCATATTGTACGTAATACCAAAGGCGGTGCTGCGGATGGATGTGGGATAGAGTTCGGGGATGTATGACCAGAGCAGTGCAAAAGGCACATGGGCAAAGAAGCCGACACATAGTATGGCCGGGTACATCCAGGGACCGAAACTCTTGAAACCGAGGAAGAGCACGAGGACAGAGAAGAAGGCCAGGACAAAAGTTGTGGTCATGCACTTTCGGTAGCCCAGGTGGCGGATCATAAAACCGCCCAGGATGCCGGAGAGAATCATGCCTATCTCTTTGAAGAGCATGGCGCTGCTGCGTTCGCTAACGGCAAGATCCCCGGTTATTTGATTGATCCAGGCCGGGATCCATGAAAGCACCGCCCACCAGGCGATGATGGCACAGCTTGTCAGTGAGCCTACAATCAGTGTTTTGCGGCGATTTTCCTTGTTCCATACTGTCTTGAAGGGCGATTCGAGCAAGGCATGATCTTCGGAGGTGCGGTGCTCGGCGGCCTTGTTTTTTGCTTCGTGCAGCTTGCCTCTGGCTTCGTGGAAATGATCCGAATCCTTGAGCTTGAGGCGCATGTAGACTGTGAGAAAGGCGGGGATGATGCCGGCGACGAAGAGATAGCGCCAGCCAAATCCGCCCAGGGCGTAGTTAAGCCCGGCGGTGCACAAATATCCGGTGCCCAGGGATGTTGCCTGCGCGCTCAGGGCAAAAATGCGCGTCTTCTTGGGCCAGCATTCGGAGAGCAGGACGGCGCCGATGCCCATTTCTCCGCCTATGCCCGCACCCACCAGGAAGCGGCAGAGGCCCAGTTGCCACCAGTTGCCGGCGGCGGCACAGAGGCCGGTGAAGAGTGCATATAAAAGGATAGTGATGGCCAGTGTCTTAGCCCGCCCGATGCGATCCGCCAGCCAGCCGAAGAAAACCGCTCCGATAGCCCAGCCGACCATGAACATGGCGATGATGTAAGAGCCCACCTGCCCGACTTCGGCGTGCGAGGTGGTATGCAGCAGATCCGAAAGTGCCGGATAAAGCACCATGGCAAAAATCGAGCTGTCCATGCCATCGAAGACACCGCCCAACCAGGTGGCGACAAAGGTGTGCCAGGGCAGAGGAGCTTCCACTTCGGTCGCCGCTTCAACCGGCACAGGTGCAGTCTTCAATATTGGCTCCACCATGAGAAGGCTCTTATAAAGCCGGGGCTGTTCCGATAATATGCAGAATCGGTATTTTTGCATATTTGTCTCGTAATTTGCTAACCGGTCCTTGCGGCTCATAAAAAAACCGGACCATTGCAGGGCAACGGTCCGGTCGATTGATAGCGGAAAACCAGACTACATCAGAGCGTTCATGATTTCGGTCAGCGCTTCTTTTGATGGGCGGGTTTTGGACTCGGGCAGAGTGGCGAGCGGTTCGTCACCAACGTGCATGATGCTGGTGAAGTCTTCCACTTGCTCATTGATGTAGAGCAATCCGGTGAGGAATTGCTTTTCTTCGTGAGCTTTTTTGATCGTAGTCATAGCGGCCACGCTGTTGGTCGGATCGTAATCGCGCTCGGTTTTCTTGAGCGTGATTTTGGAGCCGTCGTGGAGTTCAACTTCTTGCACAGAGCCGGCTTCGTAGTCGACACTGATCTGCTCATAGAAGGGAATGAAGCCCAGTTCGTGCAATGGTGTTTCCATTTCTTTGGCGTACTTGTAGCTCTTGGTCGAACCTTCGTGGTTGTTGAAGGTGACGCAGGGGCTGATTACGTCGAGGACGGCGGTACCGTTGTGGGAAGCGGCTGCTTTGAGCAGAGCCACCAGCTGTTTCGGGTCGCCGGCAAAGGAACGGGCCACGAAGCTGCAACCGAGTTCTATGGCCAGACCGCAGAGATCGATGGGAGGCAATTCGTTGAGCACACCGGACTTGGCCTTGCTGCCCAGATCGGCTGTGGCTGAGAATTGACCCTTGGTCAGGCCGTAGACGCCGTTGTTTTCGACGATGTAAATCATCGGCACGTTGCGGCGGATGAGATGGCAGAACTGACCCAGACCAATGGAAGCCGTGTCGCCGTCACCGCTCACACCGATCAATTTGAGTGTGTGATTGGCCATGCTGACACCGGTGGCAACAGACGGCATGCGTCCGTGTACCGAGTTGAAACCATGGGCGCGGTTGAGGAAGTAGGCCGGAGTCTTGGATGAGCAGCCGATGCCGCTCAGCTTGGCCACTTGATGCGGATTGATACCGAGGTCATAGAAGGCTTTGATGATCTGACTGGTGATGGCGTCGTGTCCGCAGCCGTCGCACAGTGTTGATGGTGAGCCTTTGTAATCGGCCAGTGTCAGGCCAATGCGATTGTTTGGTGGAGTTGAGGTAACCATTTTCTATTTCTTCTCCTGAGCGCAAATGGCGTCGGTGACAAACTGAGCGTAGAGCGGCAGGCCGTCATAGTGTCTGATTGACTGAATCTTGGCGGCGGATTCGGGAAGCTCAGCTCTGATCAGTTCTCTCATCTGGCCGTCACGGTTCTGTTCGACCACGTAGATATGCTCATGGGCTTCGACAAATTGCTTCAGCTCAGCGGTGAAAGGCAGAGCTCTCACTCTGAAGTAGCTGGTCTGAATGTCGGCGGCCTTGAGCTGGTCACGCGACTCCTGTACGGCAAAGTCCGAGCTGCCGAAGGCGATAAGACCGATCTTGGCGCCTTTGACTGTTTCTACAATCGGGGCCGGGACAAACTTGCGGGCCGTGTTGAATTTCTTCTCCAGGCGGTCCATCACGTTTTTGTAGTCTTCCGGCTTCTCGGTGTAGGTGGCCTTTTCAGTGTGGCCGGAGCCACGGGTGAAATAGGCGGCAGCAGGATGATCGGTGCCCGGCAGCGTGCGGTACGGGATACCGTCGCCGTCTACATCTTTGTAGCGTTCGAAGCCGCCGAGGCGCTCCAGGTCTTTAGCATCCAGCACCTTGCCGCGGTTGATGGGCTTGGTGGGATAGGGGAAGGGATCCGACATCCAGTTGTTCATGCCCAGATCGAGATCCGAAAGGACAAAGATCGGGGTCTGGAATTTTTCGGCCAGTTCAAAGGCTTCCATGCCAAACTCGTAGCACTCAGCCACCGAACCGGGGAGCAGCACAATGTGCTTGGTGTCGCCGTGGCTGAGGTAGTGAGCCGAGATCAGGTCGGCTTGCGAGGTGCGGGTAGGCAGTCCGGTGGACGGACCGACGCGCTGCACGTCGAAGATAACGGTGGGGATTTCGGTGAAGTAACCGAATCCGGTGAACTCAGCCATGAGCGAAATGCCGGGTCCCGATGTTGATGTCATCGAGCGGGCACCGGCCCAACCGGCTCCCAGAGCCATACCGATGGCGGCCAGTTCGTCTTCGGCCTGGATTACGGCGAAGGTCGGTTTCTTCGTTTCTTTGTCGATGCGGTGATCTTTCATGTAGTCGATCAGCTGTTCGGTCAGAGACGACGAAGGTGTAATGGGATACCAGGCAACCACGGTGACGCCGGCAAACATGCAACCGAGAGCGGCTGCGGCGTTACCGTCGATGATGATTTTGCCCTTGGTCTTGTTCATCGGTTCAATCTGGAAAGGATCTTCTTTCTTCAGATTTTCCTTGGACCATTCGCGACCGATTTTGACTGCGTTAAGGTTCAGGTCAATGGCCTTGGCCTTGCCTTCAAACTGTTTGGTGATCGCTTCATCGATCTGCTTTTGATCGATATTGAGCAGATCGGCAACAACACCAACGTAAATCATGTTGGTGAGCAGCTTCTTCAGCTTGAGATTTTCGGAGGCTTTGCCGGCGAGCTCACTAAAAGGCACCTGGTAGTGGCGCACGTCGGAGCGCACCAGGTCAAGTTTCATTTCCACCGGGCTGATGCAGACTGCGCCGGGTGTCAGCGACTTGACGTCTTCGATACCTGTTTGCGGATTCATGGCTACAAGAATGTCTATCTCTTGCTTCCTGGCGATGTATCCGTCTTTATTGACGCGGATCGTAAACCAGGTGGGAAGACCGGCGATATTTGACGGGAAGAGGTTTTTCCCGCTTACCGGAATGCCCATCTGAAAGATGGAGCGCATCAAAACACTGTTGGAAGATTGGCTTCCAGACCCGTTTACGGTAGCAACATGAATAGAAAAGTCGTTAACGACGCGACCTTTCTCAAGCTTCTCTTTGCTACCTTCAGCTAGCGTTTTCACAGTGGCAATATCCTATGAGAGTGACCTTGAGTCCTGAACAGTGACCCTCGGGGCCCTGAAC
Source organism: Cyanobacteria bacterium SZAS LIN-3 (assembly GCA_018266215.1). Lineage (GTDB taxonomy): Bacteria > Cyanobacteriota > Vampirovibrionia > Obscuribacterales > Obscuribacteraceae > REEB67. The sequence goes on from JAFEAV010000122.1 coordinate 11,423, forward strand.
AGCCTCTAGTTTATCAACGGACAGGCGCTATCGCCCTCAAATACCGATTTCGCTAAGTATTTTGAGATGCTTTGCAACGTAATGCTTTACACGACCCTGTGGGCGCTGTTTTTCTTAGCTTGTGCTCACCTGAGCGATGCGTACATCGATGCAACAAGGGTTCTTATCTTCGAATACTTTGGTTAGAGCCGCTTCAAGTTCGGCCATGGTCTCGACTTTTGTGGCCGCCACTCTCATCGACTGAGACATGAGCGGGTACTCGATCTCCGGTTTATCCAGGGGGAAATGGCTTGAACAGTCATCCTGTTCCGACATGTAATGCTCAAATTCACTGGCCAGGTTATTGGCGCCGCGGGAGTTGACGATGATGAACTTGACGTTCAAATTGTAGTGAGCGGCTGTCCATAAGGCTTGCGGACACTGTAATAGCGACTGATCGGTGGTGATTGCGATGACCGGATTTTCGGGCGAAGCCCAGTGGGTGCCCAGGGCTGCCGCCGCCGCAAAGCCGTCCACGCCGCTGTTGGAGGCAAAATATGAGGAGCTGCCCTCGAAACTCATGACAAATGAAGGGTCAAACTTGGAACCCACAAGATCCGTTACCACTATTGAACTGGTCGGCCGTGCTCCATCCAGTGTGCGCAGCAGCCAGAAGAGCGAAACCGGCTCACTGGGCTTGGGATAGACCAGTTCCTCTTCGATCTTTTGTCTATCCTTAGATACGTTGTCGATGGTGGCCTGGGCCTTGCCCCGGGCCAGCGAACACCACTTGGTGTCGGCTATGAGCTGTATTTCAGCTCTCAGGCGTGAAAGTGTCTCAGCAAGGTCGGCATTAGCAGCCGCTATGCAGGGCAGACTCTTACCGGCCAGGGTGGGCTCGATGTTGATCTGAATCACCGAGGTGCGGGCGGAGAGCAATCCGGCCTGATCTTTACCGCCAGGCAAACGTGTCTGCATGCCCAGCATCAAAATCAGATCGTGCGAAGCTATTTTGTCCCGGGCCTGGGTCAGGCTCAGGGGCAGCACCCCGGCAAACTGGGGATGGCGATTGGGGAAGTTGACCCCCGTCGGCATGGGCTCGGTATAGACCGGGCAGCCGATTACTTCGGCCAGGGTGGCGACTTCCTTGCGGGCGCGAAACTGGCTCACTTCATTGCCGGCAATGATGGCCGGACTCTGGGCTGCAACTAGAGAGCGGGCCGTTTTTAAAATGAAATTGTGGTCGGCGGCACCGAGAGGACTGGTGTGCGGTGGGCTGATCAGCGGCGAGGAGACCGGCTCCTGGGTGATATCGGCGGGGATGGATAAAAATACCGGACCCTTGGGCGGTGCCATCGCTTCGGTGAAGGCGCGACGGATCAAGCGCGGTATCTCATGGGCGCTGCGAGCCTGGGCCGCCCATTTGCACAGAGGTCTGGCAATGGAAACCGAGTCTACCGTCAGGGGCGGATCGTCGTTGAGGACCGGTGTGCTCAGGTCGTCCTGGATAATGACCATGGGAATGCGCATGCGCGAAGCGGTGTAGATTGCCGCCAGACAACTGACCAGGCCCTGTCCCGCAGGCAGGATCACAACCGGCACCCGCGACGAGGCCTGTCCGTAGCCGGTGGCCATGAAGACCGCTGTCAGCTCGGAGAGCGTGTTTACAACGGTAATATTGTTTCTGGACTGACTGAGAATCTTGGCCAGGGGCGAGCGCATCGAGCGCGGTGCCACAAAGAACATGCTAGTCCCTTCCGTCAGCAATTGTTCGACGATCAGGCTGCTTGTCAGTTTTATCGTGGTGGCATCCGCTTGCATTCGGGCCTTTCTCTCTGGTTTCTCTAAAGATGATCGAGCTCAAGGATGGGACTGGGAAAAGATCTTAGCCATGGTGACACTTTGTTATCAAGTGGCAGGATCATGGCTTTGCCCCAATTCCTCCTCGAGTAGTAGATTGTAGGGGCAAAATCGGTTTTATAAATAGTACTGACAAGAAATGATTTTAGAGAATAGCCGGGAGCGAAATCCAGAATATTGGACTCCCAGCTCTTGATACGGTTGCATTCGTTGCGCAGAGCCTCTTGAAAGATGGCTTTCCAGATGTCTTCAACCAGAGCCGGGGCACTGACCAGCTCCAGCACGCGCAGGCTGGCGCCGCCGATTTCATATATTGCGTAGGCCATATCGGTGTGTGACTGACCTTTGACTGTGATCACATGCAGCATCGGCCAGGGCAGCCGCGAATACTTGTGCAGGTAATTTTCCTTGCGCACTTTGTAAGCAAAGTAATCAAGTGACCTGCGCACGCCGAAGGGGCGTTGTCTGAGCCACCGCCGGTGGTGCCGCTCCAGTATTTCCAGATCGCTTGTGTAGAGGGGGCATACGTCGTAATCAACGGCGGCCAGTTTATCGCGCTGGATGCGGTCGGGGTCGACTGTGACTGAGACTTCGACTGAGCCGACTTCACGGAAGCCGTATTGTTCGTAAAAGGCCAGACCGATATCGGAAAACAAAAGCAGACCGGCTTGATTTTCGGCCTTGGCTTTTTCTACGACTGCCTGGACAATCTTGCCGCCAAAGCCGCGGCCGCGAAACTTGTTGCGGCTGAAGATGGCACCAACTCCAAAAAATGGAAAGTCCCGTCCCCGGGAAGTCATGGTCAGCCGATAAAGTTTCAGACTGGCGGCTATCTGCCCATCTCCGGTCTCGAATCCGTACAGAGCAAGATTGCGACGACCCCAGGGATCGAGCTGCTGCATCTCGTTGTAGTCATAGTATTCATCAATCTTGAGCCCGGCGCTCCAGATGGTGCGCGTTTCGTGCAGAGTCTCACGAGCTTCGGTCGATGTTAGGAGTTTCAGGGGCATCCTTATAAGTTACCCCAGGAACGCTTAATTGCGCATAGTAATATTAGCGTTGAGTTAAGCGTCGAGGATGTGAGTTTGCCAAGTGACACCGAAATTACCGCCTATCTGGGCCATGTAATTTCACCCTTATCCGAAAAGGAATATCTTGACTACCGCGGCGGAGCGCTGCTTGTCTCTTCCGCCGGCAAGATCCTGGCGGTCGGCCCCTGGGAAGAGTTGCAGAAGAGTGCTCTGGTGCGCGGCGCCGGTTCTCTCAAAGTAGTCGATTATGGCGAGCGTCTGATACTGCCGGGTCTGGTCGATTTGCATCTGCACCTGCCCCAGGTGACTCAGACCGGGCGCTCCGGTGAGCATCTTCTCTCCTGGCTCAATCGTTATATATTTCCCGCCGAGTCGCGCTTTGCCGATACCGACCACGCCCGCAAGATCGCGCACTGGTTTTTTGATGAGCTGGCCCGCAACGGCACCACCCTGGCCTGCGTCATGACCACCATACACAAAGAGGCTACCGATGCCGCTTTTGAAGTGGCAGCCGCTAAAGGCAGCCGGGTGATCATGGGCAAAGTGATGATGGACGCCAATAGTCCCGAGGCTCTCACCGAAGAGACCGAAAAGTCCGTTGAAGATTCCCGCGCCCTGGCCCGCAAATGGCATGGGTACGACAATGATCGGCTGCTCTATGCCTTTACTCCGCGCTTTGCCGTCAGCTCCACAAGCCGCTTGTTGCAGGCCGCCGGAGAACTCAAGGCCGAATTTCCCGGCAGTTTCATCCATACGCATCTGGCTGAAGCGCGCGAGGAGATTCAATTTGTCCATGATCAATTTCCCAGGACCCGCAGTTATCTCGACGTCTACGATCAGGCCAAAATGCTGGGCCAGCGCTCAATTTTTGCCCACGCCATCCACCTCGACGATCACGACATAAACACCGTCAAGACCACCGGCAGCTCGCTGGCGCATTGCCCCAGCTCTAATTTTTTCCTCAAGAGTGGTGTCTTCGCCTATCAAAAAATGCAGGAGGCCGGTGTTCTCTTTGGCCTCGGCTCCGACGTCGCCGCCGGTCCGGCTATGTCCATGTTTTGTGTGATGAAGGATGCTCAGTTTATTCAGCCCAGCTACTGGATCGATCCGCGTGAATTGCTTTATCGCGCCACCCTCGGTGGGGCCCGGGCCGCCTGGCTGGATGATCAGGTGGGCTCACTGGAAGAAAGCAAAGAGGCCGATTTTATTATTGTCGACCCGCGGCGCAAGACCGGCATCGTCGACAACATCCTCTCGCAGTCAAGCGACGAAATCCTTTCCAGCCTGGTCTTCCTGGGCGACGACCGGCTGATCGAGGCCACCTATGTGCGTGGCCGGGCCGTTTATGAATCAACTACCGCTCTGGCCCTGGCCCAGGGCTACCAGATGAGCTTATAAGCCCGGCTGCTATTAAGGATTCTATTAATAGACCGGCTCTTTTCATTTAGTGCCGGCCTTAACCTGTTAGGATTT
>JAFEAV010000123.1 GCA_018266215.1 Cyanobacteria bacterium SZAS LIN-3
AAGAAGGTCAGGGGTGTTCTTCTTAATTCAGGCCAAAAGCCAACCTGGATGTTTTTGAAAAGCGAATAGTCCGACAGGGGTGTTAAGACTGTTCAATCATGTAATTGCAAACAGCCGAGCAGGCCGGGAGGTAGTGACTTACAAAATCTGTTTTCTTCTTTCCTATTTTTCTTTTTTTCAGCAAATAACAAGTGTTTAGAGAGGTCCATGAGGCCTCTCTTTTACTTAGGGAAAGGCTTGCTGTAAGATGACGATCTGGCCCTCCACCTCAGATTGGATCGATAGTGACAATTAGCCTGCGGCAAATTTTTAGAGGGCGGGCGTTGTCACGGCCGGCGGCCATTGTACTTGGCTATGCTCTTCTGGGAACGGTCGGCCTTTCGGCGGCTGAAGCTGCGACTCCCGCGGATAAGCGCTCCGAGTGGATTGTCAGTAATATCCATGTCGGCAGCGGCACCTATGTTTATTACCTGTCCGAAAAAGCGGTGCGTATTGAAAACACCGGCAACGGCGGCATAGTCGTGAGCAAGGCGCCGACCTGGCGCGTGTCTTGCTACCGGCCCGGCGACAAACTCGAGTACTCAAGCGAGTTGAAAAAATTTGATGCCTCGGCGATTTTTTCTTTTGTACCCAGGCACAATGCCCCGCTTTTCCCCGCCTCTTCGCTGGTGGTGGGAAGCGAGACGATCAAAGGGCTCAAATGCAGGCGCATTACTCTGCCGGATCAGAAGGTTGTCTGGACAGTGGCGGATTTGAAGAGTGCTCCTCAGGTATCTGAGGTCGTCTCTCGCTACTTCAGTAATGTGAATGTGGGTCAGGTGCCGATAAGGATTATGAATCCACCACTGACGCCGCTGGAATTGAAAAAAGTGGCTGCCTCTGCCAAGTCCGGCAAGAGTGCCGTGCCCTGGATGAACTTCAAGAGCCTGACTTTTAACCCTCATCAAAGGCTGGTAACCGATCTGGTCAGCTGGAAGAAAGTGCCTTATAAAGATTCTGATTTTGATTATCCGGTGGGTTACAAGCAGACGCGTGATATCAAGGACGTGATCTTTTCCGCCAGCAATCGTCAGGAGTTGATGGAGCTGCTCGATGGTAGATGAGCGGGATGGATTCAAGCCTGTTTTGCAGATGGTGCTCCTGGCTCTCTGTGTCCCTTTTGCTCCCTTTGTACTGGGTGCTTTAACCGAGGCTATTCTGTGGACTGCTGTCCTGAAGCGGGTGCCGGGCATAACCTTTGTCGGCGGATTCTGGTCGGCGCTGGGGCTTTCGCTGGTCTGTTCGGCCGTCTTTTATTTTTGCTGTCTGATCTATCGATTGGCCAGGGCTGCATACTTAAAGCGCCAGGGTAAGAGTCTGGAGGAGCGGGAAAACATTCCTCTGGAGCAGGCTCGTGAGGATTTGCAAAAGGCCAGAAGGCCTTCATTTAAACCTGCCGCGGCGCGCTTTTTTATTATGATTGGCACCCTGCAAATATTGTCGATGCTGGTGCCGCGTTCGCTGGCCTTCGACAGCCCGCTTTATGTTGTCGGTGTCAGTTTCCTCATGACCGTGGTCTTTTACCTGTTTATGTCGGTGATTTTGCTCGGCCTGCAGTTATTCGTTCCTTGGTTTGAAAAGAACTTTCTGTAAGTTAGACAACGCGGTGCTTTTGGGGATTTTCAAAAATTTCTGGAAAATCTGTCCAGAAATTCCGGAGCCCGTATAGACATATTCACAAGGCAACCGGTGGTGATTCAAGATTCAGGGGTGTGTCTCGAATTACCAGTGAAATTAGAAGGTCAGGGGTGTTCTTCTAATTTTGGGCAAACGCCAACCAGGATGTCTTAAATGAGCGGTCCGACAGGGGTGTTAGGACAGTTCAAAACTAAGAAAGCTGAGAGTGGAGGTAGCTTATCGGAAAAGATGTTTTCTTTTTTCCCAGTACTAAAATCAAAATAGAACGACAAGCAATCAAATTACCAGAGAGAGGTCCTTATGACCTCTCTTTTGTTTTGGGTTAAACTTGGACCAGGTGTCCCGTTTTGGTCTTCTGCTTTGAGGACTTACAGATCAACAAGATGCGGACCATCCTTGTCGGCGCGGCTTGCTCGCTGGTGGCAGCCACTTTTGCTTATCACCCCGCTGCGGGGCAGGCACGGACGGCGGATGTCTTGCTGGCGCCGCCTCTGGCCATGCCGGCTAAGCCCGCCAGGGTATTGCACTTCCCGGCTGATTATTCTCTGGGAGCCATTCTCGTGGCCCCCAACCCTTATGACGAGCAGTACCGGCGCTCCGAAGTTTTACAGATTGGTGCCCGGGGCGATGTCGCCGTGGCCGCCAATAAGATTGTCATTTTTGTCCCCGGCCAGCGTTTTTACAAAAATCCCACTCTAATCAATACAATCCCGCCTGATGCTGTGGACGGTTTGCGGGTGTCGGCCTCGACTATGGACGATGCCGAGGACACCCTCTGCAACCGCGCCCTCAGTCTCGTTGGTCATCTCAAAGATCTGGTCTGGCTCAATCTTGATCGCTCGGACGCCGACGACGCTGCTCTTGCGCATGCCGGCGAATTGCCGGAGTTGCGAAAGCTTTCAGCTTTCTCCACCACCATTCGCGGCGATTGCTTCAAAGAGATAAGCACCTTGAAAAAGCTCAATACCCTGCATCTGTCGTACAACAATATACGAGAATCCAATTACGGCTATTTGAAGAACATGCCGGCCCTCTGTTATCTGCATCTGGGACGCACCAATATGAGTGATGCCGGCCTTGTGCACATCGGCAAATGCCTCAAGCTGGAGGCCCTGGATATCTCGCAAAACAACGTCACTGACGCGGCCATCAAAGACATTCTGGCTCTGAAAAAATTGAGGTTCCTACTCTGTCGCGGCACAAAAATAACCCCCGCCGGGATAATCAGACTCAAGGCGCTGCCTGCATTGAGAGAAATTGTTTTGCCCGCCGCTCGCTACCGGCAGAGTGACATGGCTCTGATGCAGGCGGCTCTGCCCGGAGTCAAGCTTGTTTGCTGGGGAGCCTCAGCCGCCGACAAAGACACAAAGGAGCTGTATGCGCCTTTGCACTAAATACGGTGCCCTGACGGCCGTCTGGATCGCTTGTGCGATCGCCGCTTTCTTTGCCCTGCCGGCTCCGGCTGAACCCCTCACCGATGGCGGAGTCGTCCTGGATTTGACCGCGGCGGCAAGACATGAGCGCATCCTGCAATTTCCCGCTGATTATTCCCTGGGCGAAGTTCTGATCAGGGCCTACCCTCCGGATCCCAAAAGACCCGATTTGCGCGGTGCCGCCCGCGGCAAGGTGGTGGTGCCGGCAAATTGTATGGTACGTTTCATCCCCTCCCGCCATTTTTATAAAAATCCGGCCATCGTCAAAACGATTTCTCCTGACGGCATTGATAGTCTGGAGTTGACGGCTTCCTCTGTCTTTGACGGTGATGAAGGGCTGTGCGACCGGGCTCTGGCGCATATCGGACATTTGAAGAGTGTGGTCGAGCTCAGTGTCGATCGTTCGGACGCCAGCGATAAGGGTTTGGTGCACGCCGCTGAGCTGCCCAATCTGCAAAAAGTCAGTGCCTTTTCGGCCGATGTTGAGGGCGGCAGCTTGAAAGAGCTGGCGGCATGCAAAAAGCTGCGCATCTTGCGCCTGCCGCGGCTTTCTCTCAATGATGATTGTCTGCAGTATTTGAGCCGTTTGCCGCGTCTGGAGTATGTCGTGCTCACGCGCAGCAATATAACTGATCGCGGAGTGCGGCATCTATCCAACTGCCCCGGTCTTGTCTCTCTCTGTCTTGCCGACAATCCCCGGGTGACCGACCAGAGTATCCCCTCGTTTCTCAAGTTGCAAAAGCTGCGTTACCTCATACTGGGTGACACGTCAATTACCGGCACAGGTCTTTTATCGCTCAAAGCCCTGCCGCTCCAGGTACTTGAGCTCCCGCGCTCAGAGGCCGGTATCGCCAATTTGCACGAGCTGCGCAAGGCGCTGTCAGGTGTTTCACTGCGTCCCCCCGTCACGCACAAAAAGTTGGACCCGGACACAAAGACCATTCTCGCCCCCCTGCACTGACGCCCCCCCAATAGTGAGCTCGATGATAAACTTACGACAGTGCTCTTCTTCATCCCCTGGGTTGCAGCTTGTGATAAGAGTCTTCTCCCGCTTTCGAACCCTCAGTGTGCTTGGCTTTACGGCTTTTTTGCTGGGCCTCACCGTCTGCGACAACGGGTTTTTATGCGGTCCGGCCGCGGCCAAAAATGGTGTGAACCGAGCTAAAGTCTTGCAGGCCCGTGGTCTGCCGGATCCTTTCAGTGTGCAGTTTAACAGCGCCGAGCGCAAGCAGCGTGTGCTGCACTTTCCGGAGTATTCCCTGGGTGAGATAGTGATCTCAGCGCTGCCGGATGACTTTGAACACGCCGTCCGCGGCGCTGCTAAAGGCACTATTGTCGTGCCTGCGGGCAAGTACTGCACCTTTGTACCGGCCCACAGGTTCTTTTTAAACCCGTCCATAATCAAGACTTTCCCCCCCGATGCCTTCGAATGTGTCTGGCTTTCGGCTCTGTCACTGGCGGATGAGGAAGACGGACTGTGTGATCGCGCCCTGGCTCAAATAGGCCATCTTAAGGGGCTGATTGAGCTTAACCTGGATAAGTCCGATGCCACCGACGCCGGTCTGGTCCACGCCAGTGAGTTGCCTGAATTGCAGAAAATCACCGGTTTCCAGGCCACCATACGTGGTGCTTGTCTCGCCCATTTTGGCGGCTTGAAGAAGCTGCATTACTTGAGACTGCCGAGCTCATGGATGCAAGATGAGAATCTGAAATACGCGGCGACGCTTCCCAATTTGACGGCTCTCAGTCTGGCGCACGCCGGAGTGAGCGATAAGGGCGTAAAAAATCTGGTCGGTTGCAACCATCTGCTATCGCTTGATCTGGCTGATAGTCCCAAAGTAACCGATGAGAGCGTCAAGGCCATAGCTGCAATCAAATCCCTGCGTTACCTCAATCTGGACGGCACCTCAATTACCGAAAAGGGCATGATGCAGTTGAAAGGGGACCGTTATACTTCCATCTCATGGCCTCAAAAAAAAGCCTACTCCAACGAGCAGATGGCGGCTATTCGCAAGGAATTTCCCGGGGCGACCATTTACTTCCGCGTGCCGCACACGAAGGTGATCGACAGCTATACCCGTGCGCTCTACGCCCCCTTGCGCTAGGCATTCGCGGCGACGCAATTTAGCGGAAGTTTGTACCCAGGTTGAATGTGTTGATCGGGCTGGGATTGGTGCCCGGATAAAAGTCGCCCTTGTTCCGTTGCGGCGTTATGGCTGGAGCGCTCGGCATGCGTTCGAGTAATGCCGGGGAGATAAGCGTTTTTCTGGTGCTTTCCAGGGTGTATTTCTTGAAGGCCGGATCGAGGGCCGCGGCTTTGCGCGAGTATTGATGCGCTTCTTTGGGTGATTTCATCAGGTCGAAGCAGATGCTCAGGTAGAGATAGGCTTCGGCGCATTTCTGGTCAAATGAGATTGTGCTGACGAAAAACTGCATGGCCAGCGGTATTTGACCGTCTTCCATCAGGATGCGACCCATGAGGAAGTGAGCCGGCGCAAAGTACTCATCCAGCTGGATGGCGGACATCGCGTCTTCCAGGGCCAGGCTGAGATTGTTTTGCTGGAAATAGCACTGGCAACGCAGGCAATAGATTTCAGGATCGCTGTTCAAGACTGTCAGGGCTTGCGAGCAATCGTTTATGGCCTCGTTCAGTCTGTTCATTTTCTGGTAAATTTCGGCTCTTTCGCGGTAGTTGGCCGCATCGCCGGGGTCGATTTCAATTGCTTTATTCAGGTCCAGGAGGGCAAACTCGTCCTGGTTCAAGGCCAGAAATGTCAGGCCGCGTTTGCGCAGATACAGAGCCGCTTCTGCCGCGGTGGAGGCTTTGGAGATGGCTTTGCTCAGGACCTTGAGGGCCTCATCGTTGTCGCCGAGCATGTAGAGGAAGGAACCGAGAGAGCTTAGTAAAGGAGCGTCAGGTGAAAGGTTGATAGCAAATCGCAGCTCATCCAGTGCCTGCTGCGTCTGCTCCAGACGCCACAGGGCCCAGGCCCGGGTATGCCTGAAGTTAGCATCCAGGGGGTCGATGCTAATGGCTTTATTCAGCTCGATCAGGGCCTTTTTGTATTCCTCATTGGCAAGGAATGCGGCACCCATATTATGGTGCGCTTCAGCCCGGCTTGATTGGGGCATTCGTTCGTAACCGTGGCGGTACCCGTGGCAGTACCCGTGGCAGTACCTGGTAAGGGTAGGGTGTACCGCTTGACAATAACATAAAAGAGGTGACAACTACGTGACAACTAGATGAAATTATTGCGGATTTCCCCAATCAGGTCGGAGAAGTGGCCTTGACGTAAGCAAAAGTGTCCCGCTTATCTGAAAAGTTGCAGACGCTTGAGAAAGTTCTGGGCGGCGGGGTGGTCCTGCAATTTCTGTTTTATATTTTGAAAATCGGAATGCAAATTCTCATTGCTCATGCCCGAAAGCGAGTATTCGACGAGCTCGTGAATATCGCGGTCGTAGTTTTCCTCCACCTGCTCCATTACGTCATGGATGTTGGAGAGGCGCATGATACGCCATTCTTTTGTCGCCAGCGTTTTTTCCAGGGCGACCATAATGGTTATTTCGCGGCTTATTTTGGGACTGAAGAAACGCAGCCCGATGTCTGCTTTTTCCCGGCCGAGGATTTCATCACTGCTGGTTTTCCAGTCGCCCAGGCCTTTAAAATTTTCGGCTGCCAGCCCATAGTCGGTCAGAAGAGCGCGGGCGTGGCTGGCCCTTTCCTGAGGCGGGCAATTCATCAACTTGCCCGGCACGGTGTCCGGATGCGCCTGGATATAAGCAATCATCCTGTTGTAGGCCGTGCTTTTCATGCGCGACAATTCGCCGGTCATCTCGTTACCGGCGGTCTTCAAAAGATCTTTGATGCCGGATCCCGTGACTTCATCTCCCCGGGTTGCGGCGATGGCGGCGGGGATACCAAAGTTCAGCCAGGAGGAGTTGTCCGGCGACTGTGCATCGCTTTTGTTGAGGACTTTGTTCAGTGATTGTTTGAGGCTGGCGGCGATGTTTGATTTGGCTATGGCCAGTGCGCCACCGGCTACCGTTTTTTGAAAGCCCGAGAGATTGGGCGTGCTCAGGGCCGGTTCGACCAGGATGTCATCGACTAGATGATCGATGATTTCTTCGGTGGCTACATACCTGTCAAACGTGGCGGCATCATGATTTTTGATGGACAGAGCCACTTGTTGGAAGGCAAAAAAGGGTGAATTGATCCAGTAGAAGTAGCCGGCCAGGGCCAGCAGAAAAACAATTACCAGGATAAACGCCGCAATTCGCACGGCTTAAGTATATCAGCGTGCAATCAGCCGTGTCGGGCTCTCGATAAGTCGGTCGGCGGCGAGAGCAATTGCTTGGTTTGCTCCGCCAGCAAATCGCGCTCGGCGTTGAGACTTTTCGCCAGTGATTTGTTCCCCACCGATTGAGCCGCGCGTTCGTAGGCGATGCGCGCTCGGTCTTGTTCCATAGCGGCGTTCAGTATCGGCTTGCCGGCCGTATCTATGCTGTCTCCCGCCTTGATAACGCTTTGTTGGCTGCGGGACAGTTGTTCCAGCTGGTGCAAAAATTCCGGTTGCTTGCCGAAGGTCCTGGCAAGCTCAGCATTGCCTGGTATCTCGGTACCCTTGAGCGCCACTCCGGAGAGCAGATTCTTGGCTGTCCGGCGCACATTGTCCGGCAATTTCTCGGCCTGTGCTTCTGTCTTAAAAAATTTCTTGATGTAGTCTCCGTTGGCCGATGCGTAAGCTTGCTTGGCGGCATTGAGGCCCGGCATCGCCCTTTCGCTCACCTGGGCAAAGGTTTTATCGGCGTTGCCTATGACCCTGTCAAATTCGGGACCGTATTTTTTCAGGGCCGCGGCTCTGTCGTCTTCCCCCAGGAATTTTTTCACGACCTCCTGGGCCGCCCGCGCCTGCGGTCCGAAGCTTCGCAAGTCTGCTCCGGCGATGGCCTCAAGTGTTTGTGTGGCCAGAAGCCGTTCATTTTGAGCCGGCGCCTTCGGTGCGTCTATGCGAGGACTGAACGAGTACACGCTTTCGGGGCAAAAGTCCTTGATTAATGTGTCATACGCCGTTGGCAGGGCTTCACCGCCGGGGGCGGCATTTGCCCGTCCGTGGAGTATCTGTTCGATCATGCAATTGTCCTCAACGGGGCTGTGAAGCTCTTCGCCTATCCGGTGTTTACCTTATAGGCCCGCGGGTGAATAAGACGTGACTATTTTTTCTCGAAGTCGTCGTAATAGCCGGCCGGGTAGTTGGGCTCCTCTGATTGGACTTCGTCCCGGGGCGACGGCTTCGAATCCTGGAAAGTGCCCATGCGCTCGTTGAGATAAACGAAGTTGGCATATACCTCGTTGTAGCCGGCGCCGGTCAGGTAGCTCAGGGCCGGCATGTAGAGGTCGTAGGCCTGACTGTATTTGCGCTGTGCCATGAGGCATTTGCCCAGAGTGCTGACCAGTTCGCCCTCTTCTTCCCGTGGCGCCGCCGCCGCCCGCCAGTCATTGAGCGCCTGGGCGGCCAGGGCTTCGGCTGCGGCATAGTCGCCCCGGGCGAGCAAGCCCTGAGCGCGCAATAAAAGAGCCTCAATAGCTTTGCGCGCGGGAACAAATCTATGACCTGAATGCATCTAAGTAATTTACCAGGTTCAAACAGGTCGGTTTAGTAAAGTGGCGCAAATAGTAGAGACGATACCTGCCGAAGATCATTCTTCCGCCAGTGCACTGGCCAATCCTAATCTGAGGCTGTATTTTGCCGGTCAGGTGGTCTCCATGATCGGCACCTGGATGCAGCAGATGGCGCTCAGCTGGCTCATTTATCGCCTCACCGATTCTACTTTTATGCTCGGTCTGGTGGCCTTTGCCTCCCAGGCCCCTTCTTTTTTGCTGACGCCCTTTGCCGGGATTGTCGCCGATCGTGTCAATCGCAAAAAAATGGTCATTCTTACCCAGACCCTGGCCATGATCCAGGCCGGGATGCTGGCGGCGCTCGCTTTCAGTCATCAGCCGGCCATCTGGCAGCTCATGGCCCTGGGCGTCTTCAGCGGACTGATCAGTGCTTTTGACCTGCCCACGCGTCAGACCTTTCTGGTGGATATGCTGCGCTCCCGGGAAGAATTGCCCAATGCCATCGCCATCAACTCATCTATTACTACTCTCACCCGCTTGATCGGTCCTGCCGTTGCCGGTCTCTTTATCGCCTGGGCGGGAGAGGCTATGTGTTTTGTCGTCAATGCCGTCAGCTATATCGCCGTGATTATCGCTCTCTGTTTTGTCACGGCCCATCAGAAGCCACGGGTTTTGAATGCTGACGGTCGGGACCCGGGCCCCCTGGAGCAGCTCAAGGACGGCTTTAAATATGCCTTTAGTTTTCGCCCGATCCGGGCGCTGCTGGTGCTGATGGCCGGTATAAGCCTGTTTGTAATGCCGTATAACGTTTTGATGACCGCTTTTGCCCGTGACGTCTTCCACGGTGATGCCACCACCCTCGGTATCTTAACCGCAGCTTCGGGGGTAGGCTCTCTGGCCGCCGCTCTCTATCTGGCTACGCGCAAGGGTGTACTCGGTCTGGGCCGCTGGATCGTTGCCAGCTGCGCCATGTTTGGGATAGGGCTGATTCTCTTCGGCTTCTGTAAAACTCTGTGGCTGGCCGTACCGGTGCTTGTTATGGTCGGCTTCGGCAGTATGATTCTGCTGGCCGCGAGCAATACGATCCTGCAAACCCTCGTCGACGAGGACAAACGCGGTCGAGTGATGAGCATCTATATGATGTGTTTTATGGGCCTGGCTCCGTTTGGCAGCATGGGCGCCGGTGCCCTTTCCACCCATATCGGCCTGGCTCAGACTGTTGTCCTCTGCGGTATCGTCGGCGGTATTCTGGCCCTGGTTTTTGCCTCGCGTCTGCATTTGATCCGCCGGGACGCGCGACCGATCTATATCGAGCGCGGCATCCTCAGCGCGGAAGCCGAACTCAAAGTGTTAAACGCCTAACTATTTTAAAAGCGGTACAACGTGATTGTGCAAAAACGGCACCATCACCGAACCCTGGTGGTCTCCGCAATTGAGGGCAAGCAGCATCGAAGGTTTCCATTTTATCTGTTGAAATTTTTCGTACAAGCTCACTGTCTCATTGTCGATGGTTTTCGGCATCCTGAAGCCAATCATGCCGGCGCTGGGGCGGTAAGCACCATCGGCGGTGCCAAATACCGTCGTGCCCAGTCCCAGGATGAAGGCGTCATTGGGGGACCAGAAGGCAAAAAGTTTTTCTTTTACCGCTTTCAATGCCGGTTTCAGGCAATAGTCCGGGGACACCGCCGGGGCCAGCAGGACGACTTTTTGCACCGACCCTTCCGGCAGCAGGCTGAGGGCCTTGAGGGCGATGGCGCAGCCGGCGCTTTTGGCCACAATGTAGACATCCAGTCCGGCCTGATATTTTGTCCGGACGCGCTCGGCCAGCTCCTGTGCCTTCTCTTCGATGCGCTGTTTGTCTTGCAGATCCAGCAGCCAGCGGCCAAAGCCGTGACTCCAGTACAGTTGTTCGATCTTGTGCGGCAGGCCCGCCAGTGTGAAGGCCATGGCCATAGCAGTAGTGGCGATATTAAATCCACCTACGCCATCTATTGTGAATATCACACCTTTAGCCAACAGCTCTGCCTCGGATATCTCTGGAGGTGCGCGGTCTACCACCGTCTGAAGTTATTTTACCGCGCTGGTCGAGTTTTCGCCGGTGCCGGGGTACGATATTGCAAGGTGGATATACATGGGGTCTTCCGTTTGCATCGCCAATTTCGACTGCGCTGTCGACAATTTTTTCCCTTGCTGCCGCTGCTTTCTTGTTTGTTTGCGCCCGCAGCATGGGCCGGGCCGGCAAAGGCTGTTGCTGAAAACGGAGTCATACTGAAACAGAAATCCGGATATGTCGATCAATTTACGCAGCAGGTGACACCCACCGCCGTGCGAGTGGACATCAACAGCCATGATTACTACATCATCAGTCGTGCACCGGATTGGAAAGTCTATATTGTGCGCCCCAAGTCGAAAGAGATGGCGGTGGTCAGCCACCATGATTGGTGCTACAAGTTGCAGGTGCGGCACTTGTCATGGACAACCGCTCTGCGAAAGCCGGAAGCCATTTCCAGGTCCACGGAAGAAGGGCGGCCGATTATTACTTATCGCTACGGCCCTACCGAGGTCTATGGCAGCCTACTGGCAATGACCAGTGATACGCACGCCAATACGCCTGTAAAGCGTCCTAATCACTCTGAGATCATCTGTTTTGATTATCCCGGCAGTGATAAGACCGGTCCGATTTTTGGACGCATTAAGGGGTTGCCGCCGGTGCGGGGCCTGGTCTTGCGCGCATATAGAAAGGAGGTCGGCGGCAACGTCGCCGGGGCGGTTGAAACAGTGGATACGAACGCCCGGGCTAAGATTGCCAGCAGCGTTTTTGATATCCCCACAGGTTACAAAATAGTGCCCTTCAGCTCTTCGCTGGTGCAGACCCAAGCCGCCAGTGAAAACAGCAAGGCGCTGATAGAAGATTTTATGAGCAAGTGAAACGTTGCCGTAACGTAGCTTCAGCGCTTCAGGGTCTTTTGCAAGTCGGAAATGTGCGCATTCATGATCTCTCGCGCCACGTCCAGCAGTCTGAAAGTCTTGCTGTCACTGCAAGAGTAGTAAATATTTATGCCTTGTTTTCGTGCCGTAACCAGGTTTTTTGCCTTGAGTACCGCAAGCTGTTGAGAGACGTTTGGCAGCTCTACGTCTAAGCGGTCACGAATTTCGGAAACACTCAGCTCTCCTTCGCGCAGTTCGTCCAGGATTTGTATTCTGAGAGGGTTACTTA
The DNA here is from genome assembly GCA_018266215.1 of Cyanobacteria bacterium SZAS LIN-3. Taxonomy (GTDB): domain Bacteria; phylum Cyanobacteriota; class Vampirovibrionia; order Obscuribacterales; family Obscuribacteraceae; genus REEB67. Next base: position 11,948 of record JAFEAV010000123.1, read on the forward strand.
AAGCCTTGAAAAATTCGGCTTTCATCTGGGTAACTTTCAGCGAGTGTCTTTTCTGAGCTTGTGTTTGTGGCACTGAAGCACTTCCTATAAGTTTTCATAGTCTTAGCTGTTGTCGCCGGAATTTCTGAAGCGCTCGCGGATATAATACAGTTGCATGATTTTGCAATTATGCCATATCGATTACCTGGCGTCCATTTGCGGGTGCCTTACGGGAGCCGGCGCAGATTTATGAGTGATGCCTATCCGAAGGAACTGGCGGAATATGTATTTCACAATTGGGATGCAGAGATATCGTCTCCGACCGGTAATCTGAGCGTTGGGGAAGAAATTGTCCTTCCCGATATTAAAGTGTTGGAACATTTGTTTTCCATTTGCTATCAGGCCAGCCTCACGAGTCATGAAGGCGAGCCTGTAGTCTTTCGCATGCTTGTCGCCGATCCGGGTCAATTGGCCGAGGATGGTGGCCCTCCGGCGGGCTTGCAAAAACTTGAATTTATTCAACGCATTTCTATGACAGCCGCGGAGTTGCGGCGTCTCAGCGCGGCTGCACGCTTCTCACGTTCGATGATTGGCGTTAGCCTGGATATGCCGCAAAAGCCGGAAATCTGGGGCATGATCAACACTGGTCCCCGCTGGCTCCATGCCAGTCATGGTGGAAGAGGGTCCGCACCGCCCCTGCCGCCCTATCTGCTGATTAAGGTAATGGGACCCGGCATTATTGAGGTTTCGAAGGGAAATCGCAGCCTGGTGAGTCTCTCTGACGGCAAGCTGCTCGGCCTTTCTCTCAATGTCTTCCGTGCCAGTTGGCTGCAGGAGTGGTTCGCGCCGGTACGGCAGGAGCGCATGGAAATATATCAAAATGAGAAGCAGTCGGCGCAGGAAAATTGGCCTGATCTGGAGCCCGATCTGACGCGTGTGATCGACCAGCATATGATGAAGCGCGTGATTGCCGTGATGCGTGCCTTTCGCCATGGCGGCACTTTAATCCTGGTACCGCCGGAGCAAGCCGATGAGCTGATGCGGCCAAATCCCTATCTGACGATGAAGTACAAGTTTGCCGGCGGTAAGGCTCGGGCGCGCTTTCGCGCTCTGATAGTGGAAGTGATGCGAACACTGGCCAGATTGCCGGTGGAACCGGCGCGCCCGATCAAGTGGAGTGATTATCAGCAGACGACTGACACTGAAATCATGCGGCTCGATGAGGCGATTTTTGAGTTGTCGCATCTGATCTCTGCATTGTCGGTTGCTGATGGTGCGGTGATTTTGACTAAGGGTTTTGAATTGCTGGGATTTGGCGCGGAGATTCATTGCGAGGCGGAAGAGGTGATTTCTCTGGCTAAATCGCTCGATCTGGAAGGTACTGAGTATCGCGAAGAGTCTGTACTGGGTGTGGGTACTCGACACAGGTCAGCCTATAGACTCTGTCAGAGACTCAAGGATGCTCTGGCCATTGTTGTTTCACAGGAGGGCACGGTGCAGTTTGTGCGCTGGAACGAAAATCGCCTCATGGCCTGGGAGCATCAGGGTTCTTTCGATTTTTCGGCAATACATTAGGGTTTTTGACGGGCCGGCGGCGGCGTGATACGATTGAATTGTTAGGCAATTGCGCAAGTTTGCAAGTAAGTTAAAAATGAGCACACGAATTCTAGTTGGTAATGTTCCGGTTGATGCAACAGAAGAAGAGCTAAAAGAGTTTTTCAGTGCGGCTGGTCAGGTCCGGAAGGTCATCGTTCCCAGAAACGACAGGGGTAAGGGCAAGGGTTTTGCCTCAATAGTTATGGCTACCAGGCAAGAAGCAATTTCTGCTGAGTCAACTCTTGCAAATTCTGAGTTTCGCGGCCGCAAGCTGTCCATTAGCTTGATGCAAGAGCAGATCAAGAAAGAATCTCCCGGACTGTTTTCGTTTTTGAGAAGATTCACGACCTAGTCCAGGCTGGGTTTCCAGCACTGATAAACTGTGGGAATTGGCGTATCATTGATGCACCAATGTACCGGTGTTCATAATCAGGCTGGAGCGACAGTGGACGATATTGACGGTTTGCGCAAAAAAGCCGAGGGCGGAGACCCTGCAGCCATGTATGAGCTGGCCTGCTGCTTGGAAAAGGGTGAGGGCGTGGCGCAAAACGTGCGCAGCGCGGCCAAGTATTTTCAGATGGCCGCCGAGGGCGGTAATGTTGAGGCTTTTGCGGCTATGGCTCGTCTGTGCTTCCTCGGCAAGGGGGTGGCTCAGGACTCAGCGGATGCAGCCGACTGGATGAAGCAGGCGGCTGAAGGTGGGCACGCCGAGTCCCAGTTTAATCTTGGGGAAATGTATGCTTTTGGCCGTGTGGTCGGCCAGGATGTGGACGAAGCCGTCAAATGGTATTCGAAGGCGGCCGCACAGGGGCATGAAGGGGCCAAGGAGAGGCTGGCTGAATAAGTTTCAGGCTGCCGACGAGTGTTCTGCGGGGTTTTGCAGAGGCATTCTAAATTGAAAAATTGTCCCCTTCTCTTTTTGATTGTCTAAGATCGCTATTTTGCCGCCGTGGGCTTCTATTATTTGCTTGCAGAGATACAGTCCCAGCCCGCTGCCTCCGGCATATTTGCGTCCGGCTTCGCCTTGAGAAAAGCGTTGGAATAGCTGCGAGCGCTCTTCGGGCGTTATTCCCGGACCGTCATCTTCAATCTCTACAATCGATTCGATTCCCTGACAGAAGAGACGAACGCGCACATTCCCCATATCGGGAGCAAATTTAAGTGCGTTGTCCAGTAAATTGTGCATCACTCGCGACATGGCATTGGAATCGAACAGAGCTTCATTAATTTGATCAGGCAGCTCTGTGGTGACTTGAATCCCACGCAGTTGAGCGATGGGATTAATTCGCTGGACACTGGAGGTGACAAGCTCAATCAGGTCTGTGTGCTCCAGTACCAGGGCGTTCGAATCTTTTTCGTATCGGTAAACG
>JAFEAV010000124.1 GCA_018266215.1 Cyanobacteria bacterium SZAS LIN-3
CCTGCGCGTCTACGGAGCCTACGCCTACCCTCTGTTCAGTGGCGGATTTGGTTCAATCGGGGTATCCACATATACGCTTCTGGCCGAGGCCTCCGCGGGTATGCCCGCCCTGGATCTGGTGATAGTCGACAATGTCTCCGGTTCTATGGATGACCAGACAAGGATAACTCTGGTGCGCAGGCACTGGGACCAGACGACCAATGACCATATCATTTATAGCAGACCGGGTACCGGACCGGGACCGGACAATGAAGGCACCATCGCCACAGTATTTTGCTCCAAACCAATTGGCTCACAAGTAAACGGTCTGCCCCCACAAAACCTGGATGCCGGAGGGGATCCACACACCGCCAACTGCCCCAAAGAATTCAGCGAGGTCGGTCCCAACGGCAAGACCGTCCCCCTCCGCGGCATCACCAACAATAGCGGACCGGGGGATGCACCTCCGGCGACGCCACCAGAAGGTGGTGTAGGACTCACAGGCCTGCGCACGGGTCCTGGATATGCAGGAACGTCCGCAAACCCCAACGGCGGCGGCAACTTCGGCAACACCACCATAAATCCGACAAAGTCACCGCTGGCAAAAAGCACCAACCTGGCCTGGCGATCAACGATCAAAGCTATAGGGGAGGCACTTGTGCCACCGGCTTACGCCTCCTGGACAGAGACAGGGGTGATTGACTATGAAGCCGCTAACGGCTACGGTGCTGACAATACCCTCTTCACCGACATGGTGGTCAATCTCGACGGCAATACCCATTTCAGCGGCTACACCGATCCCAACCTTTCCGCTTACACTTTCCCCCGCCTGGACTTCCTGGTTGAAGCCGCCCGCGGCAATATGGAAAACGGCAACGTCTCACCGGATGCGTGGCTATCAAACGACCTCAACGGCTACTGCCAGCCAGGCTACCAGCAAGCCTATGAAATGATCGCCTATCGCAACCTGCAACCAAAGGCGACAATAGAATCTGCAATCTGCAACTTCATGACGAAGGTGTCGCAGACTTCCGACTGCCATTTCGGCTTCGTGGCCTTCGGCGACAGGGCGGGCACCAACCCCAATGACACATTCACTGCACCCATGGTCTCCTGGGCTTATCCAGTGGCAGGCAACGTCACATGCCTGCTGCCGCAGATTCCAATCGACAGCAAAGGCACCAATTTACAGCAAATTTCTGCGCTGCTCACTCCGCCCACAACCATACCTACCGCTCCAACGCCCAAGATGACGCCAAACGGAGGCTGCAATCTGGCCGATGGACTGAAGCGGGCGGTCGATGACCTGACCGGGCCCAACAGTCGCAGCGGCGCGATGAAAGCAATTGTCGTCATCACCGACAAAGTGCCGACGAGAAATCTAGCCGGAGATCAATATCCCGACCCAACCGGCAACGGTCCGGCGCTGCGCGATGCCATGGATATCGCGGCGCGTTGCAACACCGAGGGTATACCTATATTTATGGTGACCATTGATCAAGCAAACGGACAGATGTCCAGTTATATGCGAGTCCAGTACAGCGACACATCACCGGACGGCCTGGTCAACAAAGCCGGGCATGGCGGCGCCCTCTACATCAATCCATTCAACGATCCCACCACCGGTGCCCCAGGTCTCAACGGCAGCTTCAACAATGTTCTCAGACAGCTGACCACCCTGGTGCAGGGATAAAGCTAGAGGTACAGGTAGTCAGATGAGATCCGCCGGGAACCAGAGCCATCCGCGCAGACAGCGTGGCACGACAATGTCCGAAATGCCGGTTGCGCTCTGGCTGATTGTCTTGATGTGTTTCCCGCTTCTGATTGTCGCCACGTCATCCCTGCGCTTCGGATTTTTTTGGAACGCCGCCAGAGAAACAGCCATGCAAGCGGCTAAATGCCAGACCTTTCAAAACGACTCATCGGTCGGCATTTCGGCGGTCAATACCGCCGACCTCTGGGCAACCAAAGCAACCGCATCCTTCCCCGGCATAACTGTGGTGCCGCCCGTAAACGTTTATATAGTGCAAACCAATGTCATAAGCGGTGCGACCACAAAAAATGCCAACAGGCAAAAACTGGCCGCGGCAGCCGATACGGACAACAATATCTACGATATCCAGGTTGAAATCAACGGGCTGATAGAGCCGCTGGTGCGCGTGCCGATGGCCGGCATAGCCGGGCCGATACCGGGTATAACAGAACCATTCCCGATCGTTGTGCGCTCGCAGTATACGGCGGAGGTGCCGCAAGGTTTGAACAAATGAGAGCTCGGCGCAGATACTCCTTTTCACGCAAAGCCAAAGCTTTCAGTTTGGCTGAAGTAGCCATCACCAGTTTCCTATTTGTGCTCCTTGGCGTTTTTGCCGCCGACATTTGTCTGCTCATTTTTGGTTGTTCGGTCAACGATAAGGCCTGCAGGGACGTAGTGCGCGCGGCAGCCCAGCAGGGTGACGCGGCGAAGGCCTTGCAATTTGCCATCGCCTCCGTCAAAAATCACAAAACCGACGGCACCTTTATCAGCCCCATTACACTCGTAGGCGGTGCAGTCAATTACAACGACTTTGGCGGCAACCCGCCGGCCGGACAGACACCCTATGTGCAGGTGACGACCAAAGTGACAGTCACTCTACCTGCACCACTATTCTTTTTTGGTGCCGGCTTCACCAACAAACTCGATTTCAGTCAGACATACACAAGTCCGATCGTCAAAACAAAGTACATTCTTCCTTGATCTCATCTTCAATACACTTGCTCCAGGACAACTAGAAAGGTGGCTGTTGTGAAAGTAAAAATGCAGGCTGGTCCGGCTCCACTATGGTGTCTTGCATCGCTGATCATAAGTGCCGCGCTGTCACCTCTTGCGGCCTTGCCGTCCATGGCGGCCGCCACCCCCGAGGCGGGGACGCTTACGACCCACGACCTGCTGGTCAAAGCCTATGAACAAATATGCAAAAGCGACTTTGAACAGGCAATGCCCACACTCTGCGATCTGGTGCGCAGCGATCCCAACAGTCCATCAGCCAGACGCTACCTGGCTTTTGTACTGCTACAGGAAGGACACGCCAAAGAAGCCCTGGTGCAACTCGAAATCCTCAATCGCCTTCAGGAAGGCGTTACTTTTGACATTCTTCTGCGTGGTGTCGCCAACGACATGGTGGGCAAACACGAAAAAGCACTGGAGCTGTTCAAAGAGACGATGGCCCGCGATCCCAAAAGCGATTACTATCGCATAAAAACGATCGACGAGTTACTCGTCCTATTGCGTTATGACGAAGCCATGACAATGGCCAATGAAGGCCTGGCCTTAGCCAAAGATCCCAAAATAGTAGCGGTCTATCAGCAAAAAATCAGGAAGATCAATTCGATTTTGCGACTGACCGGTCGCATGGGCACCTGCAAACGAGCGGCAGCGAGGCGATAAACAAGAGCACCATGGATAGCGCCCTGAGCACGAACGGCTTATCCAGGACATCGCCAATCGCTTTGTCCGGTCTCACTCTCACGCGCATTATAGAATTTATCTGTCTGGGTGGCGGCAGCTTACTGATCATGGCATTTTGCTTTTGCCTGGGCAATCTCAACTTCCTCATGCGCGATGATGTCCGCTTTTTACTGGCACAGTGCGCCGCCGCCGGACTGCTGTTTGCCTCGCTCTTCAGCTATCCGCACGCCATGTGGTCCTACCGCTTCGCCTATCAGCAGGGTAGACCCTTCGTGCTGAGACACAGCTGGGAGCTGATCGGTTACCCAGTATTGATCATTGGTTTGCTTACCATCTCAGCCCTGACCTGGAACACTCCGATTACCGCTATCAGCGCCATCGCCTCGGTGGAAAGTTTATTCAGCGGTCTTTTTAGAATAGATCTCAACTGGTCAAAATACAGCAGTCTGGGCGAACTGTTACTCGCCAGTTTGCTGGTCCTGCAAATAGTCATGTCCGGTTATCACTACGGTATGCAGGCACTGGGTATTGCCATCGCCTGTGGTGAACACCGCGGCTACAAACTTGGGGCCCAAGAGAAGAAATATCTGCGCTTCAATCTCTACGCGCTCTGGCTGGTAAACCTGCTTTCCGGTTACACATTTCTCTCGATTCTGGATAACCGCTGCTTCGGCTACCGACCGATTCGCTTTCCCACAGAATTAAAAATGGCTGCTGCTCTTGCTTTTGGACTGACGGTGATGCTCGTCCTCTACAAAGTTGTCCTGCCTGTGCTGCGGCAGAGCCGACGACTGCCTCCAGTATCAGCCTGCCTGCCCATTATTTCAGTCTGGCTCTGGCTGCAACCGTTTTGCCAGCCCTTCGGCTTCCAGGCCGGCGTCGTGCCGCTCGCCCACGGACTGCAATATCTGTACTTTTCCGCCCGGGCGGAAGTCGGCGGTTTTGACCAGACGCTAAGCAAAACGCTGAGCAAAAACCGGCTCCTCCAACTCGTCGCGCTGACTGCACTCTTCGCCGCCCTGGTCGGCAGCGGTTATCTGGCGTATAAATATGTGCCGGTGATGCTCGACGGCACAGCCATGGTGAAAAATATGGCGCCCAATTTCTTTATCCTGGCCGCCTATATTTTCTTCAACACGCACCACTTTATGATTGACGCCGTTATCTGGCGCGGCGACTCAAGGCTGCGGCCGATGATGCCGGCACTTCCCGCGGACTGAGACAATTAGTTTACCGATCTGGCCCGGGCGAAGGCCGAGCCCAGGGTAGAACAGTCATCAGGGATGCAGGCCACGCCTGCCTTTCCAGTGACGGGCCGGGCATTAAGTCCGCCTGCCAGCGGCTCACTTGTGACTGCGGTCAATAAACGACCAGCAAAGGCGCGCGCGGCCAGGCCATCGGTTTCAACCAGAAGCAGGGCAAAACCAAAAGTTTCGTAGTGCGCAAAGATATCGGTCTTACGCTTCAATCTATTGACGCGCTCACCCAGCTCCTTTACCTCAATTAGAGAAAGCGGCTCGGCGGCACCACTATCAAAGGCGCGTGCGCTCATTTGCAGCAGGACGATGGCAAAGGGATGACCAAATCGCTCCCAGCGCAACTGCTCCATGCGGGCAAAATAGAGAAACGCCGGATAGCTCATAATCTCAGTATCGGGGCGGATGATTGTGCGTTCAAGCCCGGCAATCTGTGTCCAGTCAATATTTACCTCGGCGATAAAATTGGCCGGTGCATCGGCTATCTGATCGCTGAAGCAGATCAGGTTGCAGCTGGCCAGGTTAAACAAAACCGGCACCCATTGCGGCTTGGTCAAATTGAGCTTGCGCACCAGATCAACCCAGCGCGAGCGACTGCCTATTTGCTGGTAGATAAGCTTACACAAGTCCACGTCAGCGCCGGTGCCGCTCTCCAACCTGGAGTCGAACTCCTGCTCGGTCAGATCAAAATTTTTGCGGCAGATAAAGGCGCCGGTATGAGCACCAAGTTTGCGCAGCGCCTGAAACTGGTCATCGAGGGCGGCCCCCTCCATCAGCAGCGTATCAAGCCTGCGCTTGATTGTCTTTTTCTCGTGCATGACGCCAGGATAGAAGCGAAAGGCGCCCTCCTCCCAGCCCACAAGCTCAAGGAAGGACGACTCGCCTTCCATGCCGCGACTGATACAGTGAATGGGCATGCCCTCGGCGAAAAATATTACAGCCGACTCGGAGGCATTTTCAATTTCCATCCGTCCGGTACTTTTGCTCATCCCGATAGACTGCAAGACGTTTGGCATTTGCAAATTGCGCAAATCACCTTCAAAAGTCGGCTTTGCTCCAATATGCCCGCCTATAGACTGGGGAGACTGCGATGTCGGAGAATGCACCGGAGACGGAAGCTCACCTTGATGGTGTGTAGGATACGATTGCGGCAGAGGCAACTCCTCGGTAGGCCGCAGGGCCACAGGCTTCAAGTCCCAACCGGGAAACTGTGCCGTTATAAGCTGATGGATGTAGGCCGGATCATGCGAGGACTGGTCCCAGAGCATCATCGCACCGTCGCCTTCACCACGATAAAGCGCCCAGTGGATTTCATTTTTCTGCCTGTCTTTAAAGACCGCCAGCGAATACTCTTCGGGAGGATCGCCAAAGCCGACCTGACTGGTGCGGCCATTCATCGTCTCCTGAAACATCGCCTGCAGCTGCTTGGCCGTGGGCGGCGTCGCCTGCTTTGGCAGTTTGTTGATGCCGCGATTTTCAGGCTCGCGCCGTCGGAGGAAACTCATGCACTCTCACTGCTGATGGAAAAGGATCGGCATCATCTACTTGCCCGCTAATAGTGGGTATGAATCAAGTGTAACCACATGAAAGCAAAGGTGAAATGTCGGACTCTGACGCCAGAGCGTATCTTCAGCAAGCATCCGACTTCATGGTCAATGATCGCTTTCAAGAAGCGATAACCTGCTACGAAAGCGCGTTGGACAGCCTCGAACGCACCTACGGCGAGAACGACCCGCACCTGGCCGATTGCCTGCAGGAGCTGGCCGAAGCCTATGAGTGCGGATCGAGACTGAGGGACGCCGTGCGCATCTACAACCGAAGCCTGGCACTGAACGAGGCAACGGTGGGAGTCAACACGCCGATCGTCGCAGAAACGCTGTACAAGTTGACTCAGATCAACGAAAAGCTGGACCGTCCCGCAGAAGCCCTGGCTTTTGCCAGGCGAGCCCATGAAATTGCCGGTAATTGCCTGGCCGAAGGCGATTCGCTCAAGCGACTGATCAATAATCGCTATCGGCATCTGGCCGGGCTGGCCGGCGGATTCGGCGTGGATTTAGAGACGGATGCCGCCGATACCGCAGCAGGCTCTGCCCCGTCCTGGGGCGCCGAAGGGGAGGCGCAAGAGCCGGATGCGCAAAAAGAAGAGCAAAAAGTAGACGACCAGGCACTGGCGCGACTGCTCGAAAGGAAGCATAAGACCGCGACTGAAAGCACCGGTCGCAGCAAGCGCTACGGCAGTGAAAGTATCGATGCTCCAGCATTGGATGCTGGGAAATTGATACGCATTATCAGTCTCACCGGTCTGCTGGCGCTCGTTGTTATCGTGCCGTTTTTCTTCATGCACAAGACAGTCGAGCCGCCAAAGCCACTGCCGGTGGCCGAAACAAAGACTACAAAAAAGCCGTCAGCCATAGGTGAGCGCTACCGTTCTCCAGACAATCAGAAAGAAGTCTGCTTCTGGTCCAACAATGAAGCCACCATCCGCACCGCCGGCAGTGCACGGAGATTGCCATTTACCGCCATCGCTCCAACCTGGGACGGTCTCGGTGCGGCGATGTTGAACTCACTGAGCGAAAAACAAATCTGGGCAACAAAGAAAGAATCACAACTCAAACTGGACGACGGCACAGTGCTGTATGCAGCCGATGGTCCGGAAGCACAAATAATCACAAAAATGCGACGCATCGGCGCCCTGGCCCAGGCTTATTTCCTTCGCGCCGCCGAGTATCCGAAAATGATCACGCTGGAGATGATGGATCACTACGAATACAACAACCCCGTAGACAACAAAGTAACAACCGTACCAATAAGAACAATCCCGGACCGATCGGCCGACTGCATCGACACCCGCAGTCTTCTGGAATCCGGAAAATTACTGCCCGAGGAAAAAGGCAATGAGCCTGGACAGATCACAGGCTACACGGCAGTAACAGGCAAGACTGAAGCGAAGGGCGAACAATTGAGAGGGGTGAAGTTTTTCGTGAGAGGCTGTGACCGCTACGGAGCATTTATTTCCTCCGGCCAGGGCGGGCGCACTTATGTAATAACGGCGACCAATGAATTGTTCAATAATATCCAGAGCCCCTCGATGCCTCCGGCAACAGAGGGCGGCACAGCGGATAATCTGAACAAAGCAAAGCGACTGTGGGTGGTCTCAAACTTTCCATTTCCCCTTATTTTGCTGCACTACGGACTGTCTATCGTACTCATCATCATGTCATTGCTGACATTTATGGTGGCAGCTATGCAAAACCAGGCACAGACAAAATCTTCCACGGTCGGCGGCAACAAAGTACAGTTGCTGGCCATCGCGCTTCTTCTAATTGCCTGTCTGGTAGCGGCTATTCAGATATTTATTTAATCCGTTAGTCATCGGCAATTTCGTCGTTACTTTCTTCCAGCACGTCGCTGCTCCGCTTCCTTCAAGGCAGAGCGCTCTTCATCAACCAAAAAGCCATACTGCGTTTTCGGTATTTTGGACCGCACCAGATCGGCCTCCTTATTTTTCTTCTGCATTCGCAGACTGGCACTCAGGTCAGCAAGATAAGTGTTGACCCTAGAACTGCCGGGAGGAGCAAACTGCAAACACTGCTTTGCAGCAGTCTCCGCAACCGCCCACTGCCCGGAATCAAGGGCATTGCCCAGGCGCGCTTCATACAGAATAACCTTATCGGCATTGCTGAAAGTCCTGGTCTTAGACAGCCGACTGAAAGCTTCGTCCACAGTGTGCTCCGAGCCCCGGTAATCGGTAGCCCAGGTCTGAGCTCCCGCTAAAATATAGGCCGCCCGGCTGGCTGAATTAGCCCTTTCAACTTTAGCCTTGCAGGCCTCAAAAGCCTGAGGCTTCTTGAGAAGTTTCTGCACGCAAGCGATTTTGAGCTGCATGTCAAAAAGTTCGGGGTCAGTCGGACGCATGCCGCTGACGTAGTGCTCAAGCAGATTCAGCGCCCCGACCAGATTTTGAGACCCGAGAAAACTCCTGGCGGTGGCAGTGGCACGAGACGGGGTATTGAGCTCAGGCAGCGCCACCTCACATACCTGCATACCTAACAGGGCGCATGAATTCCAGATTTTGACATTGGCCGGGGTGAATCCTTTTGCGTCGTTATGCCCCGCATCACACTCTTCCACCAGGCCTCGCAGGGCTAATGCGGTATTGGCGTCAAGATTGTGCTGACTTTTTAACTGTTTCACCAGAAGCAGAACTTCCTTAACGGCAGCCTCGGCGCGGGCATACTGCCCGGTGCGGATCAAATCCATGGCAATTTGAGTTTTCATCTCGGCAATATCATTGGCGGCGGTGGCAGGCAACAACTTCAATGCATTCTGGTAGTGTAAAAGTGCTTGGCCAAACTTTTCTTCACTATCCAGGACCATCGCTTCATTGCGTTCGCCGCGCCAATCGGCCGCATTACTCTGGGCAAGACAATTTGGAATTATCAGAAGCACCAATGCCATCAAAGCCATGAACAACTGCAAACCATGAGCTAAGAATGAACGCATGAACCACCATCGACCAGCTTTATCAGAATAGCTACCATGCCTTTAGACTAGCACAGCCAAACTCTTAAGCCAAAGTGTTTCAGAGCATAACCGACGGTTACGGCACTAAGAGGCCCTCCGCTCGCGATCCAGATAGAGGATAAATTCAGTACCCTGATTTTCGACACTGCTGCATTCAATTTTGCCGCCGAGAGTTTCCATAATCTGCCTGGAAAGAAAAAGTCCCAACCCCGTGCCAAAACCCTTCTCGCGATGGTGCTCAGTCTGAAAAAAGCGCTCGAAAGTTCGTTCAACATGCTCCGGAGAAAGCCCTGGCCCGGTGTCTTTGACCGAAATCCGTAACTGTTCACATACCATAGATGCCTGTAGGCAAAGAGTCCCCCCCTCGGGCATGAATTTCACAGCATTGTCGATCAAATTGATCAATACTCTACGCAGCAGAATCTCGTCAGTATTGACCTCGGGCAATCCGTCAGCAATGCTCAAGACCGCCTCGATCTGTTTCATATTGAGATTGTAAGCGAATTCTGAGAGACACTGTTCCAAAAGTTCCGGCACACTCACCACTGAATTAAGTGGGAGCATCTTGCCGGAGTCATGCTTATAGGTATCCAACAAATTCCAGATCATTCTCAACATAGCTTTGTTAGTGATGATCAGCTGTTTAACGATCGCAGTCTGCTGCTCCTGCTGTAGTTTGCCGGATGCCATTGCATCCAGTGCACGAGTGGCACCGATGAGGGGATTTTTCAGATCATGTGTAAGCGATGCAACAAAATTTTCCCTCTGCTGCAGAAGCGCCTTCATGGCCAGGTTGTCCGCCTCGAGCTCGCGAACACGCCTAGCCAGTTCTGAGCGATTGATCTCACAGCTTCTCAGAGCGTGGGCCATAGCACGAGCGACTCCAGACAGCGGTCGTGGACTTACAGTCGGCAAACCATCCATCTCCACGAGACTCAGGTGCACCCTGTTGTGCGCACAAGTACAGTCAGCGAGAGCGTGCTTGAGCAAGGCAAGTTCGACCTGCAATTGGCGATTATCCATTGCCGTTTCTCCAAAATCTCAATTCTCGATTAAGGTTGTCGATTTCCTTAATTTATGAATAGAGCCGTACCATACCTATGATTCCGTATAAGTCCGGACAATTTTTTCTGTCTCGGCAAGATATTCGTTTGCCAATTCGGTCTTGCCCTGCTTGTTACAAACGGCGACCAGTCGCAAAAGCACCAGACCAACCTCGCCATGGTCAGGACCAAACAACTGCCTGGCGTGCTCATAAGCACGCAAAAGCAATTCCTCCGACTTTCCATAGTCCAAAAGTAATGAGGCTCGCTGCGCCTGACCAGTCAATTCCTTGAGGGCCAGTTCATGATATGCCGGGGCCTGATTCATCTGTAGTTCCTCACGAAGCACTTAGTTGCCGTAACTCCACTCTATCGAGCCGGGTGTGTGCTCTGCGCGAACCGAGGATGATCTTTGAAGGAACAAAGCGTGATCTTTAAACGAATCAGACGTGATTTTTATGTGAATCGACCATGGTAGAGTAATAAGCGGAGTCCCGGGCCGAGTATAAGGAGGGGCTCCATAGATGACCAAATTGCTTATAGTCGAGGACGACCACAGCGTCGCCCAGCTTTTACAGTTTGCTCTCGAGTCTGAGCGCTACGTAATAGACCACTGTACTCACTGCGCCGACGCACTCGCGGCTCTGAGAACGAACGACTACGATATGCTGATCCTGGACTGGGCCTTGCCGGACGGCAGCGGCATCGACCTTTGTAAACAGTATCGTGCGACCGGCGGCAATAAACCGATACTTATGCTCACGGCCCGCGAATCGAGTCGGGACAAAGTTACAGGCTTGACAGCCGGAGCTGACGACTACGTTGTCAAACCATTTGACCCTGATGAACTGATTGCTCGCACCAAGGCACTGCTGCGCAGACCGCCGCTTATAGCCGAAAGTACATTATGCGTGGGCGACGTGACTTTAGATACAGCAAGTTTTACTGTCAAAATCGGAAACTACTCCGCGCAGCTCGTGCCCAAAGAGTACGCAATCCTGCACCTGTTGATGGAGCATCCCGGTAGATTCTTTACCGCTGAAAGTATCCTTGCCCGCGTCTGGCGCTCGGATCTCCCAGTCTCGACCGACAGCGTAAGGACCCATATTAAAACACTCCGCAAAAAGTTTATCGAAGCAGATAGTCGCATCGTCATAGAAAATTCGCGCGGCCTGGGATATCGAATCAAATCACAATGACTTCGGCAAAAACTTTCACGCCTCTTGATCAGGACATTACCCTTGACCGCACAACAGACAGATCAACTAGCCCAGCAAGTGACTTTTGCCGTCTCGAAAATACTGAGCGGAAGTTTACCCTACGATGAAGCACTGACCCAAGTATTGCAGTCCATGTGCCAGCAAACGCAGTGGCAGTCATCTTCGTTCTGGAAGCTGGATGAGAGTTCAAAGCAGCTGCGCTGCGTGGCATTCTACTCGGCCGCACCATATCCGAATTTTGAAACGATCACACGTGCAATCACCTTTGAGAAGGGTGTAGGCCTACCCGGGAGAGTTTGGCTTGAGCATAGTCCGGTCTGGCTGAGTGACGTCACAAGGGAAGACAATTTCCCTCGTGCAAAACAGGGCAAACTGGACGGCCTGCACGCAGGGTTTGCAGTGCCCGTAAGCGTCAACGATAAATTCATTGGAGTCTTGGAATTCTTCAGCAGTGAGATCAGCGAGCCCAACGAAACACTGCTTCGTTCATTTGCAGTAGTGGGCAGCGAGCTGGGCCAGTTTTTTGACCGCCACAGATATGCTACAGCACTGGCACTGCAGGCCAAGCTCAACGATTATGCCGCCGAGATTGGCAGCATTGTCAACAAACTAGATACACTACCAACAATACTCGAACAGTGCGCCAGGGTTACCCTTCAGTATTTGGATCTGGTACGCGTCAGGATAGAAGTAAATGGGGAGGAGTGCCCCAATCTCATAGCCAGCCAATCCACCGATAATCCAATTGAGGAGAAGCAAGAGATTGAAATTCCACTTGTGCTGGACAACACAGTCCTCGGTGCAATCGCTATATTTGGAGCATCACGGCTACCCCAAACAACAATAGAAGCCTGCACAAGAGCAGCAAATTATCTTGCGCCTTGCATCGCCAGAAAACTCGCCGAACAGCGACTCAAAGACTCGGAAAAGCGCTTCCGCATATTTGCCGATAACGTTGACGAATGCCTCTTCATCAGCGCCCCCCAATTGACCAAACATTTTTATGTCAGCCCAGCTTTCGAGAAAATCTGGGGCATACCTGTTGCTGAAGTCTATACAAATCCCTCCGTTTGGTCGCGCTCAATCGTCCCCGAGCATGTGGCAAGAGTGACTGACTATGTGAGTCGCTTGAAGGGATCCGAAATGCCTGAGGAACGCAGTATCGAATACGAAATAATCAGACCGGACGGCGCTAAATTATGGCTTTCCGTAAAGATCTTTGCCGTAGTCGACAAACAAGACGGCAGCTACAACATTTGCGGCTCGGTCAGTAACATAACCGAACGAAAAAATGCTGAAAAACGCGTGAGCGACTTTTACCTCACGGTGTCACATGAGCTGCGCACGCCGCTGACCTCGATCAAAGGAGCGCTGTTGCTGCTGGAGC
Source organism: Cyanobacteria bacterium SZAS LIN-3 (assembly GCA_018266215.1). Classification (GTDB taxonomy): domain Bacteria; phylum Cyanobacteriota; class Vampirovibrionia; order Obscuribacterales; family Obscuribacteraceae; genus REEB67. Next base: position 12,855 of record JAFEAV010000124.1, read on the forward strand.
GTCGACACGCAGGTACACTGTCCGAACGAGCGCAAGCAATCACCCATCTGGCACGCAAAGAGTGCGACCGCCTGATACGATTGATTAGCGATATGCTCGACATGAAAAAAATTGAGGCCGGGATGCTCCAGCTGCACAGGCAAAGCGTCTCCCCACAAGAACTAATAGCTCAAACAAAAGCAATGCTGACAAACCTTGCGGCAGAAAATGAAATTGAACTGGTCGAGGATATACAGACTTCGGAAAATGTATGCGCGGACAAAGACCGAATCACGCAGGTGTTGACCAATTTGATCTCAAACGCAATCAAATTTTCAGACAAAAATACAAAAGTATTTTTGCGTGCGGAGTCAACCAACGAGATGATTCGATTTTCAATTATCGACTGCGGCTTTGGCATTATTGAACAGGATCAAGACAGGTTGTTCAAAGTGTTTGAGCAACTATCACACGGCAGCGATCGAGGGATTAAAGGTACCGGCCTGGGCCTGGCTATCTGCAAAGGTATAGTGGCCGAGCATGAAGGCCGCATTGGTGTAATCAGTGCTGCGGGAAAGGGCTCGACATTCTGGTTTGAGCTGCCCAGGGAGCTGGCTAAAAGCAGTTGATTCTGAGGAACTAGTAATTAGTGCTAGACTAATAGATCGGTTACCAGGAGTCTTAAAATGCCCAATTATAATCGTCTGTCCAAGGACACGTCTGCCGTTTTGCTAGTTGACCATCAGGCTGGATTATTATCCTTAGTTCGAGATTTCTCCCCGGATGAGTTCAAAAACAACGTCCTGGCACTGGCTGATGTGGCTAAGTTTTTCAATCTGCCGACCATTTTGACAACCAGCTTTGAAAAGGGACCGAATGGACCGCTAGTGCCGGAGCTCAAGACCATGTTCCCGGACGCGCCCTATATCGCTCGCCCGGGACAGATCAACGCCTGGGACAACAGCGATTTTGTAGAGGCCGTAAAAAAGACCGGCCGCAAGCAATTGATCATCGCCGGGGTCGTCACCGACGTCTGCGTGGCCTTCCCTGCCCTGGCTGCGATGGAAGAAGGATTTGAAGTATTTGTCGTCACAGACGCCTCCGGGACCTTCAACACCACCGTAAGAGATGCTGCATGGAGTCGCATGACCCAGAACGGTGCACAACTGATGAACTGGTTTAGCGTCGCCTGTGAACTCCACAGAGACTGGCGCAATGATATCGAAGGGCTGGGTGCATTATTGTCGAAACATCTGCCGGCTTACGCCAATTTGATGCAGAGTTATTCGGCAAACAAATAGACTTACGGCCATTCAGATAGAGAACCGAAAGAAACGATGTCAAACGCCGTCTCTAGGCCGCACTCCCTCAGGACGCGGCCCGAGAATTACACGATTCTGACGATAAATGGTTTGTTGTTTTTCCCAGAACGGAAAGAACAACAAACCAGTGGTGCTGTCTTCCTCCCACGTGTCTGCGCTCTTAAACTCAAGCGTCCAGCGATATTCAAATTTGCCTCGACACAATACTTTCAACCTGCACTGATCGCTCAAGCCGAAAGCAAAGCAATTGAGCGCAGATTGCTCGGAGGAAAACTCTTCGTGCCAACCATTAAAATGAACAGTGAAGTGAGCGCGTGAAACACTGAGAGAAAGCGAGAAACCATCATCCGTCGGCGGCTCAATGGTAATACCGTTCGCGGTCGCCCGATAAACCAGGGATGGGTAATTTTCCAACCGCTTCTTTATACGCTCAATGATTTTCACTTAAATCAGCAGCCTCTGACCGAATGATCTATGATGAAATTTACCATGCCAAACGGAAACAAATCCACCAGCAAGGTGTTCACGCCCCGGACTGAGAAGTAATCCGTCAGACCGAGATAGCTTCGCAGGAACTTCAAAGATCCGCGGACACACCGACCGATAAATAGCAAAGGCAAAAATTGCCGAG
>JAFEAV010000125.1 GCA_018266215.1 Cyanobacteria bacterium SZAS LIN-3
ATAGAAGTGCAAAGACGTCTGATGAGCGAACTTATCAACGCCAGAGACCAGGCGCAGGTAGCATCCAAACTTAAATCGGAATTTGTCGCCAATATGAGCCACGAGCTCAGAACACCGATGAACGGTGTGCTCGGAATGGTGGAAGTGCTGCTGCGCTCCGACCTCAATCCAAAAGCTCGCGAATACACAATAATGATCAGAGAAGCGGGACGTTCATTACTGGCGGTCATCAACGACATTCTGGATTTTTCAAAAATCGAGGCAGGCAAACTGGAAATATCCAGCTGCGATTTTGACCTGGTATCAGTCATCGAAGGAGCGAGCGAGATTCTCGCCCCGCAGGCGGAAGCTAAAGATCTGGAGCTGGTTACTTATATAGATCCTTCCATTCCGGAAAAACTAATAGGCGATCCCCTGCGACTGCGACAGGTTATCCTCAACCTGGGCGGGAACGCCGTCAAATTTACCGACACCGGAAGCATCTTCTTCCGAGCCGAAAAAATCGCCTCCGAATCAAACTGCGTGCGCGTAAAATTCTCTATCGAAGACACCGGCATCGGCATTTCGACAGAACAGCGCAGCACACTTTTCGAACCCTTCACCCAGGCGGACGGCTCCATCAGTCGCAAATACGGCGGTACCGGCCTGGGCCTGAGTATCTCCAAGCAACTGGTAGATCTGATGGGCGGCAGCCTGGTAGTGGATAGCCGCGAAAAAGGCGGCTCCATTTTTAGTTTCAACGTACTCTTCCCCTTCGAACCCCAGCCGAAAATCAAACGAGAAGCAACCGGCGGGGATGCCGTATTGCTTGTCGGCGTGCCACCAGTAACGGTTACCAGCATCCGGGACTACGCCCGCCCGTTTGGCCTGACTGTGACGGCGGTGGACAGCTTTGCCAGCGCGCTGACAACACTCCAATCCATGCCGGTACCAAATTCAGTTATCGTCGAAGCGCAGGCATCAAAAGAAGTTTGCCTGCAATTCGGCCGAAAAGTCCGTTCACTACCGTCACTATCCTCGGTGCGCATGGTTTATATAACAAAAATGCAAAGGCATGAAGAATTTGAAGTGTCAGTCAACAAAATAAATGAAGTGACTCTGGCCCGTCCACTCCGGCGACAGGAACTGCTGGATTGCCTGCTCAGTCAGCGGGGACCGGGCGTATCCTTCGTCCACACACAGGAGGTTGATTCACTGAGAGTGCAACTGCAACAAGCAGTCAGCACCAGCTCCAACCTGACACGCGTACTCGTAGCCGACGATAATAAGATGAATCAGCACGTAGCTCGCCTGCTGCTCACGGATCTGGGACTGGTAGTACATGTGGTGGACAACGGCATCGAAGCGGTCACGGCCTTCAAAGCTAATCGCTACGACATGGTCTTCCTCGACTGTCAGATGCCAGATATCGACGGCTACGAAGCTTGCAAGATCATCAAGCAAATCCAGCAGCGGAAGGGCACAAAAATCCCCATTATCGCCATGACGGCCAATGCCATGTCCGGCAGCCGCGAGCAATGTCTGACTTCAGGCATGGACGACTACATAAGCAAACCGATAGACCCGGCCGAACTGGACAAGCTAGTGCGACACTGGCTGGAGATCAAAGAAAAAGGACATACAGGTCACGCGCTCACGCTTCTGTCCAATGTACAGTTACCCGAGGATCCGCCCAAAACGGCCATGAAAACCCTCGACTTCGACCTGCTGCAAAGCCGTTTCAATGCGCGCATCATCAAGCAACTCCTGACCATGTTTATCGAATCGGCACCGGATGAAGTATCACGCCTGGAACAGTCCCTGGTCAGCCAGGAATTCCACAGTTTGAAAGAGCAGGCCCACGCCTTTAAAGGCGCCTGCGGCACAATATGCGCTACCGAACTTCTGCAGAGGTGCAAGGAAATAGAGATGGCCGCAGGCAGCGCCGACATGCAACAATGCAGCAACGTTTTCGCCAGCCTGAAGAATACACTGGAATCTACACTGAGCGAAATCGATCAACGTCTGTGCGACAACTGAGGACCAGCCGTTTCCTCAGCCAAGCACCGACATAATTTCCCAGACTTCCTGCACGGTAATGGGCTGGCGCAGACTCTTCAAAATATCGAGAGTGTCCTTGATACCACATTTTACCCGAAGCTGACTGGTCGCCTCACAGAGAACAACGTAGTCGGCAGAATCGGCGGCGGAGGCTTTGATGGTATCGCATGTGCCACCAAAAATTCTCTCAATCTCCGCCATTACCAGCTCCGCCGGCGTGCTGTTTTCCGGCCTCTTAACTTCCTTTTGAGCAGCGCTGACGGCTGAGAACGCTTTGATCGCGTCGTTAATGTACTTATCGCGCTCGGCCTGAGCCTTACCCTCGATAATCTTGAGAGTTTCAGAATCCGGCTCAAATTCGATTGTGCGATTGCTCTGCCTTTGCTGCATAAAGCCTCCTGGCAACAAGGGGGTCTTAGATATTAAACAACAAAATCAGCGTGTCAGTTCCGGACGGCCGATGGAACGCAGATAATCATTAAGCGATTGCACCAGGTCAATACCGGACATACTCTGCGTCGGAGAAAAGTTGCCAACCCGGGCAAACTTCGTCAGTAGCGCACCATCACGAACAGGCTGCCCCTGATATGAGAAAACTCGGTTGGTGCTGTTATTCTGTAATTCGTTGCCGCTCACTATCTGATAGTGATTCAGTGCCTCCTGCTGAAAGACATCGGCCACCGGCCCGCCCTGACCATAGCTCTCAGAGACGAGATAGTGCGTGCGCGTAACAAGAGTGCTTGCTGAACTGCTTTCGCATTTTTGACCAACCGTAAGGAAGCGCACATTTTTGCCGGCGGACAGACCATCACGCTCAACGGGCAGAAGATTAGCGTGCCAGACATTGCCCTGCTTGTCGGTCTGATGTCCCCAGGTGACCGTCATCTCGTCGGGGATCCACTCACTGAGCGCCTGACTCATACCGGTGCGCAGGTCCGTAACCGAGGTGGTAAGGTCCCCGTGCTTTGTCCAGACCCCGGCCATGGCTGTGGGAATGACGAACCATTCGACCATGGGCTTAGCCAGAGTAGGGGGTGCAGCCGGTTTAGATGGAGGCTTGGGCGCGGCAAACACCTGGGCATTGCCGGTTAATGGCTTTTGTAGAGGGTCCAGCACCATGGTCTCGCTCTTCAGTGCGGCAGGGGCTGCCGCCTGAGTAGCCGAAGTCCGCCCTTGCAGTGCGTTCACATGGTAGTGATCGGGTGCGGCTACGCGCGCATGCAGGACGGGGGCCGGCAAATACTCGCTGTGGCTAACACCAATGGAGAGAGTCTCAGCTTGCATTGCCGCAGGCCAGAGCCCGGCAAGAAGTGTCGCGCAAGCTGCCAGGGCAGGAACTGTCTTTTTTATCAAACCAACCACAAGCGATTCCGAACTAGCCAATGACGTCCTGTTTATAGGATACAAGCTAATCGACATTTATCAGACCGGCGAAGATCACCGAGATATCAAAAAGACATTCACGCGGTAAATTTTCGGCTTCCAAGAGTCAATTTTTACCTGCATATGACCTATTGGAAACCGCTGCAGCCTTTAAGTTTCAAGATCCCTAACTTAAAATGACGAAATAGATCAAGCAAGAACTGACCTATAGTCGACAAGCGGTCCAATTTTTTATTTGAGGATATCGGGTTGAAAATGCAAATTGATTTGGTCCGCAAGGCAGCGGCAGGAGTACTGGCTGCCCTGACACTGGCTACCACTTGTCCCAACCTGCCGGCGCTAGCACAGAGTGCAGGCGGTCGCATCGCTGTCACCGACACCACAGGCAGTGACGTTGACGGCATCACACGTCAAATCCTTAATAAGGAAATTGAATTTGCCCGCATGACCGCGGACTACAGACTGCACAATGTGCCCTACACCGCCTTTCGCAAATGGTACACGGCGATACTCAGCACCGCCGCCTACTCCGTTGCCGACGCCGGCAACATCGTCACCTTCAGAAACGGATTTAAGTATCACACCCATCCGCAAGACTTCACCCAGGGCCGTTCCGAAGTAGGCCCCTGCCTGATCATGATTGGCGAAATGCTGTTTTTCGCCAGAACATCAGGCATCATGTTTACAGACATAATCCACAACGAAATGATCAAGCGAAAGGGTTACGATCGCAAAACGTACCAGACTAAAGCACTGGCTCTGAACACCGAAATACGCTCGCTTTTGACACGCCGCAAAGGCATGATATCCTCCGCCGACAGCGCTGCCAGCCAGGAACAAGCGGTGCTCACCGACGTTGCCGACAGCCTCACCAGAGAATACATAACCAACTACGCCCGGGCCACAAGAATTGCCGTCAGTCATATCGGCGAAAACATTGTTTCCAACTATGCCTCCGCCACCGGTGCCTTCATCGGCGGTCTCGGCGTCTACAACACAGCCAAGCATAGCCGCCCGAAACAACTTTCAACAGCCGGTATAGGCTTCCTGCTTCAAGGTCCCGGTTTCATCATCAAAGATCCGGCCGCTTATTTCGGTGGTCGCATTGCCGAACACAATACAACCCAGAAGCTCCTGGCCCAACATCCCGAATTACAGAGCGACCCGGTCACCCAGCTGGACGCCGATAAACAGCGACTCGCCACGCTCAATGTCAGCGGTCAAATAGTCGGAGACAGAAACAAAGCCTACGACTTGATGAGTCAGGCTCTGAAAAAAGACCAGATTGTGCAAGCCAACGAAAATAAGCGCTTGCTGCACCGCTACTATCATGATCAATTCATCAACGCCCTAGAAGGTGGAGCCGTGATTGGTGCCGGTGCTATCTTTGCCAAAGCCGGTTATAAATTTCACTACACCCCATACAACCCTTTGAACACGCTTTTTACCGCCAGGCTCTTCCTCAAGCGCTTCGCCATTGGGGCTCTTGTCTTTACACCGACGGCATCAGGCGGCATGATTGATACTCCGGTCGAAGCTCTCTACGATACCTACAGACATAAAAAGGACAACGAAGAAGGCATTGGACCGGAAGCCGGTATGAAAGCCAGACTCGCCCTCCTGGACCAGGCCGCCGGCGCCATTAAATAGAACTGAGCGCAAGCACGGATATAATAGGTTGATGAAGTCGCGATTCACAACCCCGTATCTTGCCGTGTGTCTGGCTCTGGTCATGAATCTGCAGTCCAGGACAGAGGCGGCTGAACCAGCTACTTTGCTCAAGCAAAGGAGCATGCTTGCCGGCGATACCGAACTACTTGTGGCCAAAAACGGCATCAAATTGACGATGAAAGACAAAGGCTATGCCCTGGTCTCGACCGCCCCCCGCTGGCAATTGCGTCTGATCAATTTGAGCGAGAAAATCTATTTCGACACGGATCCAAAAAAATGGGTGCCACGAGAACAATTTGCCGCATCGATGTATCGCAGCACCAATTTCCGCAGCCTTAAAACAGTAAAATCCGAAGCGACAACCCTGCAAGGACTGCCGGCAATGCTCATGCACATGGCTGGAGATCAGTATCCTCAGGGCAAATCCCTGGGCAAGTGGCAGAAGCTAGCCGTCGCCAGCGCTGAGTACTGGGGACTGAAAAGCGCTGATATCAACCCGGGAGCGGCCGAAATAATTGCGAAAGTCTTTTCCATGCCTTCATCCGGTTATCTGCCGCTGCAGCTAAAAGGACTGAACCACAAAGGCAGGAAATTGGACGAGCTGACTCTTGTCTCAGTAAGCAAGGTCAGCTGCTCCGCCGCAGATTTCCAAACGGGCAAAGACTATCGCCCGGTCAAGACGGAAGAGGAAGTAGCCGCCAACGGCAACCGTGGCTCGCTCCTGGAGGACATGACCGCCCCCTGACTTTATTGCGGACGAAACGCACTGTCGACAAAGTCGCGCTTGTAGTCGTCAAATAATTTTGCGCGCAGCTCCGGATTCGGGTATTTGGTCTGGGGCAAACTCATATAGCGCAAAAAGTCGTAAGCGAAGAAGCGCGGCGACTTCTGATCGAGATAAGGATAACTATATTGAAATTGCTTTTTCAGCCGGGCCAGGTTGGTCGGCTTGCGCACTGTGCCTTGCTGCTCAAAGGTCTCCAGCACCGCCCATAGTGGTATCTTTAGAGCTTCGGCAACGCGACTAAAAGCTGTAAAATGTTTTTTCAAACGCACGGAGATGTCGTCGTCTTCTTTCAAATTCAAGTCACCGATACTGTCTTCCAGCATCAAGATATCTACGCCGGTGTCTTTCAAAAGCTCCAGATGGGACGCATAAATCTCGTCCACGCTGTCGTAGTGCAAGCGAGAAGCCTTGGGACTCATGGCAAAAGGACGCTCACGATCGCTGGGAGAAATAGACTGACAGTAATTAGACAAAAGTTTCAATAAAGGGTTTAAAACAGAGATAGTTTCACTGCTAAAGGCGGCGTCCCAGATCTCCTCCGGCAAATACCAGCCGGCAAAACTGGGATGACTGCCATAGCGTTTTGCCAGAGTATCAGCCATTTTCATAGTCGGGCCGGCAATTTCACCGTCTTTAGTGGCGGCAAAATAAAGACTCTTTTCCTCAAGCTCATTTTTTACGGTTATCAAACCACGTTCGCAAACCGCGATTTCAGCCTCGGCGTCTTTGATTTCCTGAGGAGTCCGAGTGATATCACTCTTCTTATCGGTCAATTCTTTCTTCAGTTGATCAAGGTCATATTTGGCGCGATTGAGCGTATGTGCCAGCTGATCCGTCACATCAAGATTGGAGTACCAGTTTGGATCCATCCACAGGCCCATGTAGACCTTCATGTGGTGAGCATCGGCAAAATCGAGGATAAAAGCGCTGGCGTCAAACTTAGCTTTAACCTGCACCACCGAAGACCGTACCGCTTCTCCTCTGTCCACCGCAAGTGTCGGGCGAGAGGGAGGATTCTTAGTTTTATTTTTCGCTTTTGAAGCACCGGCGACTGGCTTGTCCGCAGTCTTAACGACTGGCTTATCCGCAGCCTTAGCGACTGGCTTGTCCGCAGCCTTAGCTGCTACTTTTGGGCTGTCGGCGGGAATGAAATCGAGTTCCTCAACCGGCTCGCCGGTGGGATTGAGACGAGGCACGGCATGGTGATGATGAATAATGATCGTATCGATCCCCAGGGCCTCAAGATTGTCCATTATCTGCTGCCACTGGTCTCGGGTCATATCCAGGGAAATGCGGTCGTAGCGGAGTATTGCCCCTGTAAACTTCAAAGGCAGGGCGCTTTCACTTTTAACACTTACGTTTACCCCGGGCGCGGCAGCAGAATCCGGCACCGCGGGCACTACCGCCTGCGCGTCATGACCGTCGCTTTTCTTTTTAGCGCGAGCCAGAGCTTCAGCGCTAAACACAGTCGAACAAATCACAAGTGCCAACGACAGCAACAATGCCGCCAAAAACCTGGCCACTAAAAGTGCTTGAGTTGGCTGAGATGTTCTTCGCATGTACGGATGACGTCACGTTTTTGCGACGAATCAGGAGCCTTGCGCGCCTGAGAGATCGCTTCTTTGAGATTTTCTTTGGCCTTCATGCGGTTTCTCACCGAAAGATAGCTCATGGCCAGTCCCATGAGCACCTGTGCATGCTGGATATACAGGGTCTGCAAAATGCTCTGTCCGGCATACTTGCTCACTCCGCCGGACTTGCCGATGGCGGCAAAGATCTCGTCAAAAGACTTAACGGCCTTTTCATTCCACTCAATGGCGCGGTGCTGCTCATTTTGCATTTGATAGGCAAAAGCAATACAGGCACAGAGATTGGCGAGGCTCTGATCCTTGGGATTCTTCTTGGTCATCAGCTCATATTCTTCGCTGCCAAGAGCGATGGCTTCTTTGTATTCTTCCTTTGTTATCATGCGCTGGATAATCGCCTGAGTCGCCCAGGCGGCGCCACCGGGAAGAATATAGCGGAATTTGCGTGCCCAGGTGCAGATGTCCATCTGCGCTTTAACGGCCTGGGTGCGGGCGGCCACGGTGGCGGACAGCACAAATGAGCCCCAGACAATGCCCCGGACCAGAGAAAGGGCCATGGCCAGAAGAACCGTATAAAGGATGGCCTGGACCCAGTTGATGGGATGCTCGCTGTAAGCGGCCACTACATTGTGGGTAACCAGGTAAACGAGCCAGATATTGAGACTGAATCCCAGGATCAGAGCACCGGCAAAGATCCCGTAGCACAGACCATTGGGTCCGGCCGTCTCGACAATAGGCTCGGGTTTGGACTCCAGCTGCACTGCCTTGGGCATCTTGGGCTGGGGGATTTTATAAACTTGGCGATTAGACTTGGCCATACTCGGCTCCCGTTAACTCTTTACATTGTAGCCGCAGCCCGAGCCGGATACCTTAGGCTCGTCTGATACTGGCCGAATGTTAGCGAAGCTGTTTACAAACAGCCGCCGATCACATCAGATAGATCTCATTTTCGATTCAGCTATCGCCCTGATGGTCATCACTGCGCCAGATAGGGCCCCGGCGCACGTATTCGAGCTGTTTGGAAATCTCCCGAGCTTTCTCCTCGGTGGCAAACCGTTCAATCAACCAGAGCCCGAGATCGAGGCTGGAAGTGACACCACCGGCAGTGACGACATCACCGTCGTCGACCACACGGGCAAAGGCTATCTTGGCGCCGCAAGCCCTTAAAGCATCGAGGGCGCCGTGGTTGGTTATAGCCGGACGAGCCGACAGCAATCCGGCCTTGCCCACAAGCAAGGCGCCGGTACAGACAGCGGCAATAGTTACGCCGGCCTTATGAAACTCTTTTATTACTTTTAATATGTCACCGCGCTCAGACTCGTAATAGGCGCCGCGAGCCGACCGGCTCAACCAGCCGCCGCCAGGGACACAGAGCACATCCGGCCTTTTGGACATATCTATCTGTCCATCGACCATCACTTTGAGGCCGTGGGACGCAGTGACAAAGTCCTGCTTCTCCAGGGACAAAAGTTTTGTATCAAACCCGGCCATCTTCAAAGGTTCGTACAGGCCAAGGACATCAAGCTCGTCAAAGCCGTCGAAGACTACAATTTGGACTTCCATCAAAAATCTCTCGCGCCGAATCCTGTCTAGTCTAAACGGAGAATGACAAAAAGGTCATTTTTACTTTCATAGATTATTCACAGGTAAAACCCCGGTCTGCTTGTAAACTACAAAAGATATATACCAGAGCAAGTCCGACACCCCAGGGCACGACCATGACAAATCACCTTTCCCCCAGGCACAACCAGAGCAGTGCTGCCGGCAAACTCAGCAACCTGGTGCAGGAGCTGGACAGTCTGGCGAGCGATCAATCACCTTTGCCCCGACTGATTCTCACCGATGAGACTGTGGCCGCCATTCAAAAGTCATTCACCATCAATCCGCTGGAAGTTTCTGGTATCGCAGATGATGCTTAGGCATGAAGCGCGCTAAAGGCATCGGCTGGCTTTGCATTCTGCCCCTGATTGTCCTGCTGGCGATAATGCCGGAGGCGCAGTGCCTGGAAAGCGGCACCAGTGAGATAAATTTTCCGACGGACAAAAGCCTGGGCACCGTAAACATCGAAGTCAACCAGGATCATCCGCCCTATTTCGCCTCGGTCAAGCCGCCCCTGGGCAAAGCCCAGGGCACGCTCAAATACCCGGCCGGGTCCAAGTTGCAGGTGATCGCCAGTTACGCCGTCGTTGAAAATCCCGCCCTCCTGGCGGGTCTTAATCACAAAGACATTGTCGCCCTGCAATTCACCTCGCTGCCGGTAGACGCCGCCTTTGTCGGTCGCCTCAAAGGCTTCAAGTATTTGCGTAAGCTGCGCCTGGACGAAACCGACCTGGACGACACCGTATTCAAAGAGCTGGCGGCCATTTCGGGTCTGGAGGACATAAACCTGTCCAAGACTATGGTCAAAGGCGATGGGCTGAAGAATCTGGCTGCCCTGAAACGGCTGAACACCCTGAACCTGAACCATGACCAGCTTAACCCCCTTTTCTGTCGGCAACTTTCCGCCCTCACCGCTCTGCGCTGCCTGGATCTGGCCAATTGCGGCATCGACGACAGCTGACTGCAGGCGATCGCCCCAATCAAGGGCCTGGTCGAGCTCAGGCTCAACGCCAACCCGGGGATTACCGACCGCGGTCTGGCAATCATTAAAGACATTAAGGGCATGCGCGACCTGGACATTTCCGAGACCAGAATCACTCTTAAGGGCGTAATGGGGCTACGCTGGCCTGATCTGAAGGTCCTGGCGGCCAGACATCTGATGTTCAGTAAGGTTGAGCGAAAAGCATTTAAAAAGAATTCGCCCCACGTCTATCTAAAGTCAAGCGCAACGGGCGATAGGCAGGATTCGATGCCCCTGGAAATATTTGGACCTCTGCACTGAGGGAATTTCCCCATTGCAGACGGAGAAATCTCATAGCATCATCTGAGAACGGTTAGTAAACAGGTGACTATGGCGGACATTTCAGACCACCAACCCCTCAAGCTCAGCGTCCCGGAAAACTCTTGCCTGGGCAAGCTTCTGGATGACAGCAAACCAATGCTGGCGCCGGGCCCTCACAAAATCGAACACATCGGGCTGCATAAAGGCCCGGACCCCCAAATATGCCTCAACTATCTTTCGGTCGGCGCGGAAAACCCGCTGCCGGCAAAGACTCCCAGGTCCACAGCCTTCCAGACCGAGGGTCCTGTCGTCCCTACGGGCGACAAAGCGGTAGTCAAGGCTTATCTGGGCGTAGCCAGCAGCCTGGCCCCCGGCCAGCCCCTGGCCTTCGACACCGATTTTCGCCGCCTGGATTTCAGCACAAACGAGAACACCGCCGCCAACCCTGTGGACATTTCGCCGCCCCGCCTGCTCAAGTTTGACAACAAACTTTCGGGCGCGCTGGTTATTGGCGTTAACATGCGATTCTAATAATCGGCCATAATGTAGACTCGTACCGAGGTCACATTAAATGTCCGATACCGGCCTATCACAGTCAAAATCCGCCGCCTTCATGGCGCAGGGCTTCAAGTCACTCAAGGACCGTCACTATACCGAGGCGGCCCGGCACTTCGAGCAGGCTGCGATTTTAGGCCTGGTTGATGCCCAGTATGAGCTGGGCATGCTCTACGAAAAAGGCATGGGTGTTCGCACAGACTCAGCCAAGGCCCGCTCGCTTTACGAAAAAGCGGCAAAGCAGAATCATATCCAGGCAATAGAAAAAATGGCCGAGTTTGTCTCCGAGGGCATCGGCGGTCATAAAAATCTGGACGAAGCCCGGCAGTGGAGCGAAAAAGCGCAGAGTCTGCGCGACGCCAGGGCCAAGACCCCCTGAGGTGTCGGGCCCTGGTCCGACTTTGAAGACAGTGAACGGCATTGTTGAGGTGCTGGATATAAAGTCGGACGCCGCCGGCGGCGCCCTGACCGGACTCAGATTTGCCGTCAAAGATATGTTTGCCGTCGAGGGACACGTTGCCGGCTTCGGCAGCCCGGACTGGAAAAGCACCCACGAAGCCGCCACCCGGACAGCCCCGGTAGTGGAACAGCTGCTGGCCAGGGGCGCACATCTGGTTGCAAATACAGTCTGCGACGAGCTGGCCTTCAGCCTCGACGGCATCAATGTGCATTACGGAGTCCCGCTCAATCCCCTGGCTCCCGACTGCATCCCGGGCGGCTCCTCCAGCGGTCCGGCCTCGGTGGTGGCGCAGGGCCTGGTGGACTTTGCCCTGGGCACCGACACCGCCGGCTCCACCCGAGTCCCGGCTAGCTACTGCGGCATCTGGGGGCTGAGACCAAGCCATGGAGCCATTTCCCTTGAAGGCGTCCTGCCCCTCGGTCCCACATTCGACACTGTCGGGTTGCTTGCGGGCTCACTGGAAACGCTGACGCAAGTGACACATGCGCTGCTGCCGCCGGACGGTGAAAATTCGACCGCCGGTGCCTCCGGCAAGACACTAATTCTGGTATCAGAATGCTTCCAACTCTTAAGCCCGCAATTGCAACCACCGGTAATGGCGCTGGCGGCCCGAGTGAAAGAGCTCTTCGCTGTTACTGCAGAGCGAGCCATCACCGCAGAGGGACTGGAAACACTGGTTAAACATTTCGCCGCCATTCGCTCAGTCGAAGCCTGGCAATGTCATGGTCAGTGGTATGAAAAAGTGCGGCCCAATCTCTCGGCCGGTGTCACTAAAAGACTGCTGGCCTGCCGTTCGGCAAGCGCAGAAGAAGCGGCCCAATCACTTTTATATCGCAGCGAACTGCAAGAAACATTTGCCGATCTGCTCCAGGACACAATTTTGTGCCTGCCGACAACCGGCAATATGCCCCCGCGCATCGATGCCACGGCAGAGGCACTGGAGGAGAACCGCGGTGTAAATTTGCGTATCAACAGCGTCGCGTCTTTCCTCGGCCTGCCGCAGATCAACATACCGCTTACGGCGTGCGGCATGCCGAATCTACCCATCGGCCTCTCGCTTGTCGCCGCAAAAGGGGGCGAAAGCAACCTGCTGCGCGTGGCCGCCGAGCTGGTTAGACCTTAGTCTAAATCAGGTATATTTAAATACAGGATCACTCATAGCTAAGATTAAATGGGACGATAAGGCTATTAATACTGCAAGTACCAGGTTGGTCAGAGGCAGAAGCCGGACGAAGGGTTCGGCACTCAGTGAATTCGGCCCGGCACTTTTTTTCCTCTTTATCTTTGCGGTCTTCCCGGTGCTGGACATTATCGGCCTTTGCTTCGGCTATCTGTCCTGCGCCACAATGAATGACCTGCAGTTGCGCGAGGCGGCCAAGGTGCCTAAGTCAATCGCCACCTCCCAGACCGGCGCGGTGCAGCAGGCAATTCCGCAAAAATATATGAACACAGTCATGGGAGCTTTTTCCGGTCTCACGGCCCTGCCCGTTACCCAGGTCGACTACAAAGCCAGTAATTCAGCCATCTATGTGTCAGTCTCGACCACTGTGACAGTGCGTCCCTTTTTGACGATTCCATTCTTTTTCAAAGTACCCGGCCTGGGAGAGCCGGCCTCGTTCACAATTTCCAATAGTCGTATTTTAGAAAATCCGCGATACGCAATGCAATGAAACTCAAAAGATACGAGTGCAAAAAGATGAGTCGCAGAGGAGCCAGAGCATCAGCACTGGTAGAGGCGATCGTAGGCATTATCGTCATCATTCCCATCGGTCTTGCAGCTGTAGACGTGGCCACATTGATAAGCACCAGTCAGAGTAACGAACAGATAGCAGAACAGGCCGCCCGTGCCGCCGCCTGCCAGCGCAGCGACAAGGGCGCGCAAAAAGCGGCGGAAGAATCGGTCGAGCAAACGCCCCTTTCCAATATCATCACTTCGATCACAGTCGATCCGGTCAAGTATGATGCGGTCAAAGGAGAAGTAACCGTCTCCACCAATATGCAAGTAAAAATGCCTATCCCCCTGCCCTTCCTCAGCCAGTTTGATCTGCATGCCGCGGCAATGCAACCGATTGTCGCCTTTCCCGCAGCTATCTAAATTTCTCCAGCCAAGGAAAAATCCCCACCCATGCCCCAGAACAGCGCTACCTTCAAAAAGAGCAAGACCGGTCGCAAAAACGGTCGCGGCTTGCGCACCGCTGGTGGTGCCAGCTTAATCCTTGTGATTTTCTGTGCCCTTGGCTTGATTGCCCTTGTCTGGGGTGTCTTTCAAATTTATTGCATTATGGGCGGCTCCAGAGAAGTGCGCAACGCCGTTGACGCCGGAGCGCTCAATTTATCAAAACGCATATTTGAACTGCGCGTGCCGGCCGATTCAAACTACAGCGATGTGGCCGACAGCAACGGTCAAATTGGCATGAGCAACATCAATCGAGTCTGGGGCAAAGCCTACTTGATCAACGCCAATGTGCAGCAGATGCAAACCGACGGCCAGCTGGGTCCTGCCGGTGGAGGCAATGCCGACGCCGCCTATCAGGCGGCACAAAACATCAATAAGGCCCTCTTC
>JAFEAV010000126.1 GCA_018266215.1 Cyanobacteria bacterium SZAS LIN-3
TCGGGAAAGCGCTTGCAGATCTCGGAGGTGAGATACTCCGCCGTGTGCAGTACCGAGAAAGCGTGACCGATGTCATGCTTGGTCTGTCCATGGCTGAGTTTATCGCCGGCTGCGTAGAGATCGAGAATTTCTCGGTCGTCGTACAAGCCGGTGATGACTGCAGCTGCCTCCTTGAGAGATAGCTTTTTATTAGTCATACAAGTCCTGTGTTCTAGGCGTGTAACAGCAGAGCCCCTGTGGCCCTTTCGTTCATGCGCTCTGGTTAAAAAAAAGTGTGCTTATCCCACGACTTGCTCAAGAAGCTCAAAGAGGCACGAAACTAAAGCGTCTTGCTTGTTTCTGTCTTTTGAGGTCTCCTTTTAAATAAAATGTGCATGGGTATGACTCGACCCTACAATTCGGCCAAAAGCCATTGCAAGTCTCTAGCTGACTAAATTTGCAGGTTTATTTCAGTTAATAAAAAGGGCGCCCGAGGCGCCCTTAATCTTGTGTCTATGAGGCTTTTGGCCAATTGTCCGCGGTACCGGTGCTGCCCTCGGCAAAGATCATCCCTGATCTTTCTCGCTGGAGATTCCCGCGATATCACTCTTCCGCGCCTTTTTTGGGGGTGCTTTCGAGTAATTAGATAGTATCGCGCCAGCCGCGTAAGGTCAGTGGGGAAAACACGCAGACAAGATTAAATCTGCCAGGTCTGCAGATCGCTCTTTTTGCAATAGCTGCGCGAGGACTGAGGGAGATCCGCAGGCGCTATTGATTAATTTGGTCCT
Organism: Cyanobacteria bacterium SZAS LIN-3; assembly: GCA_018266215.1. GTDB lineage: Bacteria > Cyanobacteriota > Vampirovibrionia > Obscuribacterales > Obscuribacteraceae > REEB67. The sequence continues at coordinate 768 of JAFEAV010000126.1, forward strand.
TGAGCAGACCGACCAGATGTGCCACCAGTTTTTCCGCCTGGCTGCGACCCAGTTCGTCCCAATGAGGAACGCCAAATGTCTTGAGTGAATACGAGTCGGCTTGCTCATCGCTCCAGCCGATCAGGTCCAGGGCGCGGCCCAGAACGGTGAGGTAGTTCTGGTCGGTAACTTCACCCAGACCAAAATTGTCGTCAACCCTTTGTGGTGTCACCTGTGGTGTTGGTGCCGAAACATTGGGTCCGAAATTGACCTGGGGACCGGGCGTGACCGGAAGTGCCGGGGGCGGAGCAGGTGCCGCCGGGGCTTCCGGCAAGTCGGTGGAAGTGGAGTTGGACTGGCTTTCAATCAACTTTTGTTCGGGGGCGAAACTTTCCACCGAGCTATGAGCAGGTAGTGGACCGGTCTGATTCAGATTCTGGGAGCTGAAACCCTGACTGCTGCCTGGTGTCTGGCCCAGGAGTCCGGAGCCGCCGGCGTCCACTGGTTTTGTCTCCAGGGCGTTGATGTTGGTACCGGTGATGGTGGTGAAGGGGTTTCTTTCACTGTCACCTGCGGCCGGGCTTGCCGCCGCCGGGGCGCCGTATGCGTTGGGCGAACTGGCGCTGATATTCGGGAAGGCGCCTGGGGCGCGGTCTGCAGATGAGGCGGACGACGCGCTGCCGGCATCGAACAAACCACTGGATGGAACCGCATTGGCGTCCACCGTCGTCGAAGCAAATGCCTGATCCCAGGCGCTGGGAGCTGACGGTGCGGCGGAGAGGGACGGGCTCGAAGACGTCGACGACGTGCCTGCGCCGGACAAGGAGGTCGTTGAGGGCACGCTGGGACTGGACGAGGTTGAGGCTGTCGGTGAGGACGGTGTCGAGCTCGGCATCGAAGAAAGAGAGGGGCTGGATGATGTCGATGCGGTCGTAGACGGTGAAGAAAACGAGGGCGTCGAGGGCGCTGATGTTGTCGACGAAATCGAGGGCGTTGAAGATGTCGACGAAGTTGAAGCCGTGGGAGAACTTGAAGAAGTCCCAGCCGGGCTGGAAGTAGCTCCCAGGCCGGTGTAGCTGGAAGATGCGGGCGAAGCCGCCGGAAGTGAGGACGCCGAAGACGTCGACGCAGTCGAAGGGCTGGCAGCCGCTGTGGCTGGAACCGGAGGAATCGTGCTGTGTCTGACCGGAGGCGTTGTGCTCTCGGACGGCACTCCACCGGGGGTGTTGCGTGAGTCTTTGAAGAGTGAATCCAGGGTCGACATGGAGCGCTGCAAGGCATCGGTGCTGGGTTGCGGAGCGGCATCGATATCGGGGATCACTATTTTGTTTTCGCTCGATGAGTTGGTGCCGCTATAAGCGGTTGGGGAAGGACTCGGGGTGGGCGCCGGCGTAGAGGCCGGCGCTGAGCCTGTAGCAGGACTGGGCGTGGGCGTCGGTGAGGGCGGGATCTGATTGACCCGGGTAGGCGGTGGACTCATCGACGCCGGTGTCATGGAAGGCATGGGCGGACTGATTGTGCTCTTAGGCGGGTCGATGCCGATTTGTGGTCCGATGGTGATTTCCTGCGGTGGGCTGGCTTTGGGCGCCGGCACGTATTCGCTGGTCATCGGCTGCCAGGGCGAAGAGCGATCCGAGGAGAGTTCTTGTTTCAGGGTGACCGAAATGACCAGCTGTCTCAACTCATCGATCTGTTTGGACAGATCAATGAAACGGCGCTCGCTGAAATTGCGCAGGCCGATGATTGCTTCCTGGAGCACTTCGGGATTGCCCGGATTGGGCGGCACGCCTATCAGTTTGGGGGTGAGCAGGCCTTCGGCTTCGAGCTGGGGCCTTATTTGTGATGTCGGCCAGCCCTGTTCGACCAGTTCTTTGATGCGCTCAAGGACGGACATGTCTTCTTCGCGATACTGACGCTGCTGGCCGCGACCGCGTTTAATTTCCAGTCCAAACATCAGTTCCCAGCGTCTCAGCTGGTGCACCGACAAGCCGAGCTTGGCGGCAACGTTATTGATGGACAACATGTCGGATGATGTCATGAGAGCCTCCGGTCTATTCCCTACTAATAGGGTATCACCATCTAGCGCAGCTAGGCTAGCTACTAAATGAAAGTTTGGCTAAGTTATTGCCCTGTCAGCGATTCCGCCCTCGGGCCAGTGTCTTGATAATATACGATAGAGTATCGTAAATGGACGAAAAGAAAAAACGGGATGGAAGCAAGGTTGCCTCCACCCCGTCAATCTTTGACTGAAAGCCGGCCCCCGGGGTCAGGATTTTGGTCCTTTCCCCGGGGGGCCGAGAGTTCAGTCAACCCGTTCGTGCGCTGGTATTAGTAGCGACGGCCGGTGAAGACGGCGTAGCCGTTGATGTCCAGGTAGTACTCGCGACCGTACTGGTCGATGTACAGCTGGGGAGCCGGTGCCACGTACACGGGAGGAGCCGCGTAGTAGCGGGGCGTGTAGTAGTAGCTCGGGCCGTAGTAGCGCGGGGCGAGGAGGTAGCCCAGGCCGAAGCCCAGACCGAAATCACGACCCCAGTTGCCACGACCGCGATCCCAGCCGCGATGATCGTAGCCACGGTCCCAACCACGGTCCCAGCCGCGATGATCGTAGCCGCGGTCCCAACCACGATTGTCGTGATAGACCGGGCCGTGATAGACCTGACCGCCGCGGAAGCCGTCGTGACCCCCGCGATAACCGTGGCCCTGGGCGAATGCCGCAGTGCTGATGCTGAGCGTCGCCGTGACTGCGAGCAAGAAAGCGATAAACTTGTTCTTCATGGTGAACTCCGTTCTTTTGCTCATCCGCAAACTATGCAAGCTCAAAGAGTTTGCATGGGTCAGCGAATAAGCGGTTTGATGCAGACTGAATGTTCTTGTCCGACTCGTTTTTAACCGGTCTGCGCGGTGAAAGAGCCGTTGTCCTGAATCCGACATTTTCAAGCAACCAGCCAAAAATCTTTCTCTACGCCAAACTCGACTCCACCGGGCCCGCAATTAAATCGGGTAAGCGCTATGGAAAGCTGGTGAGGGTTTGGGGTGAGAGGAAATTTGCTCTGGTTTCAAGAAATGTGAGGGAAAAGGGTTAAGCCCAACCTAACAGGGGGCCTCTGCGGTACTCAAGCTCTGTATACGTGTTATTCACACCATCTACGGAGGTTAGATGTACTTAGTACAATTTGGCTCAATTTGCTACTTGGCAATTGACGGAGCCTTACAAATGCCCTGCGGGGCTTCTACAATAGGGGCTCATATGTGGCGACCGTAGGTTGGATATGCTGTTAGCGCTGGCTATCACAGTCTGTCCAGAGGAGTGAACGTGGTAGACAACACAGCGAGTCAGGACAAGTCCAAGCGTCGGGCTGTGGTGATGGTTATAGACGGTTGCGGCATTGGAGCTGCTCCCGATTTTGCCGAGTACGGCGATCTGGCCAATTGCAATACGCTGGCCAATACGGCTCGGGAAGTGGGCGGACTGGCCCTTCCCAATATGGCCAGGCTGGGCCTGGGTAATATCAGCGATATCAAAGGTGTGCCCGCAAGCCAGAAGGCGGAGGGCTTCTTCGGGCGTCTGCAGGAAGAATCTCACGGTAAAGACACCCAGACCGGGCACTGGGAAATGATGGGAATTGTCAGCGAGACGGCTTTTCCTCTCTATCCCAATGGCTTCCCGCAAGATGTGATCGATCGCTTTATCGCCGAGACCGGATGCAAGGGCATCCTCTGTAACAAGCCGGCGTCGGGCACTCAGATACTGGATGAGCTGGGTGAGGAGCATCAAAAAACAGGTTTGCCTATCGTTTACACCAGTGGCGACAGTGTTTTTCAGATCGCCTGTCACGTAGACACAGTGCCGCTAGCCACGCTATATAAGTGGTGCGAAATTGCGCGCAAGATTCTGGACGGACCGCACAGGGTCGGTCGCGTCATTGCCAGACCCTTTGATGGACAGCCCGGTTCGTACAAACGCAGATCCGGCGATCGTCATGACTATGCCGTACCGCCGCCCCGCGATACGTTCCTCGACTATGCCTTGAACAGCGGCCTGGGCGTCTTTGGTGTGGGCAAGATAGAAGATATTTTTGTCGGCCACGGCCTGTCTCACGCCAAGCACACCGGCACCAATGCCGAGGGGCTGGAACTCACCTTGAAGGCGCTCGAGGGCGACCTGGACATGAAATCAATCGAGATTGCAAAAACCAAACAGGACAGACTGGGTCTGATTTTCACCAATCTTGTCGATACCGATTCGCTCTACGGTCACAGACGGGACGTGAAGGGTTACGGACAGGCTCTGGTCGAAATTGATCAGTGGTTGGGCCGGATCATGAAGGCCATGCGCCCCGATGATTTGCTCATTATTTCATCGGATCACGGCAATGATCCCACCGCTCCCGGCACCGATCACACCCGTGAATATGTGCCGCTTCTGGCTTACAGTCCGGCCCTGGCGACCCTGCCCGGCTCCGCCTTCGACATCGGTACCCGGCCAGGATTTGCCGATATCGCCGGCAGTCTTTCCAACTGGCTGGATCTCGATTGGACCGGCGGCGGCAGGTCCTTTTTACCGCCGGTAGCACCCGTCAATTAGAAAGCATACTGCGACAGAGGGAAAGATAGTGAAGCTAAGATACGCCAGACGACTCGATTTTACTGGGACTGTCGGGGATTTCGATCAGTTTGAATCCTTTGGCCAACCGGTAATAGATTTGCTGCGCACTGAAGGTCGTTCGCCGCTTGTAATTGTAATTGACCATGGATACGGCTTTGCCGGAGACCATGTGCAACCTCACATCGTGCTCGATCATCTCAATTTGACCGGCGACAATCCTCTGGTTGGACCTAACAACCCAATCGGCCAGCGCTTTCCCGTCGTCAACGACATCTATGTCGGTGCCGCCGACATCATGGATCAGGAAGAGACATGGTCTATCGGCAATCCGCTGGGCAAGCTGCGTAACGGCATAGCCGCCGGCGTAAAGCATGGGCTGAAATTGAATGAAGATGAGCTCAGTACCTGCCGCAACCTCGGTGCCCATTTCTATTGTTATAACCTGGTGCCCACAATGATCGTGGCAGCTCATGCTGGTCTCAAGGTACTGGGTCTGGTTTTGCCCGAAGGGCAAAAGCTGGATGCCAAAGTCTTGATGTCGATCAGTCGTTAAAAAGTAATTCCCGGTCAAAAGGACAGAATCATGGCTAATCCTAATCAGGTTGTGGAAAAGTCTCCCGCTGAGGCCGTTGCGCTGCTGCAGTCGCGTCTACAAGCCGGCGGCGCTCCCGCAAAAACCCCGGTGGCGGCAGTGGTGCTGGGCTCGGGAGTGAGCGTGCTGGACAACCTTGTCGATCAGATTGTCATCAACTTCCAGGATGTATTTGGCATGTCTCCAGGGGTTGCAGGTCATTCCGGCACTCTCAGCCTCGGCCGTCTCAGTGAAGGCGATGAGCGTACAGTGGCTGTTCTGCGCGGCCGATTCCATCTCTACGAAGGCTACCCCTGGGAGGCCGTCACCTTGGCTGCTCGCACCATCGTCGAGTGGGGCGTGCCCAACTTGTTGCTCACTAATGCCGCCGGTGGTCTGAATCAGAAATATCACGTGGGCGATTTGATGGTTCTGACCGGCTTTCGCGACCATATCAGCCCCAAATGGAAAGAGCTGGGGCTGGTGCCCGCCGTGCAGGCAAAAAGTGAGCCGGTGGCCAATGCTCTCACCGATAAGCTTCTTGCTATCGGCAAAAAATTAGCGGCAGATGCAGATCTGCAATTTCGCCCGCTGCAGGCCGGTGTTTATGCAGGTTTGCTGGGTCCGAGTTATGAAACTATGGCTGAAATAAATATGCTGCGCAAGCTGCAGGCCGACGCTGTCGGTATGTCCACTGTGCCTGAGTTGCTCAGTTGCGCCGGTGGCAAAACAATGGCGGCCGCTGTTTCGGTGATCACCAATGTCTGGAGCGATGATGTGGCCATGGGCGGTCATGAGGAAGTTTTAGAGGCCTCTAAGGCTGCTTCTAAGCGTCTGGACAAACTTTTCCGCACGGTTCTGGCCGAACTCTAAAGCGGCGCCAGAGTCGATATAGGCACTGTATATGCAGTCCCTGAGCGGGCTCTAAGCTTTGTGCGCTGTGGCCGGGCAATTAGTGCAGCTCGCCTTGCCAAGTGGTGTGCTGATTGCCCGAAATGTCCTTCCCGTCTGGGTTCTGGTGAATCTAAAGGAAAGCTGTTCTTTACGCGCGCGCTTGTAAACTTCTGTAGACATTGATTGTTTCATCATAGCTACAAGCTTTAATTTACCAACGCCCTTCTTCTTCTCTTCTTCGGAATTTCTCCAGCTACTTACCGCGTGTACTGCCTATCGATATCTTTTCCTTCCGCGCCCGTGCGTGCGCAGGATATCGACCGTCTAAAGCCAGGCAGGCACAGGGTTCGCGTCAGGTGGCGCAGGTTGGATGAGAGTTTCGACAGAGACTTCGAAAGAAGTAACGGAGTAGCGGCACTTTAGTAAACAAGGCTTTTTCGGAGGTGTTCACGCACATCACCGGGAGAGCTTCACTGGAGCTAAATATATGACGGTGTTTTCCTGCATCGTAGCCATGGCCTGCGTGGTTCTGGCTGCTGCACTGTTGTTTCCACAAGTGAGACGTCTGATCAAACGCTTGCTTGCTTCCGTCTCGCTGTCCAATCGCCCACCCGCGACCGATGACCACCCGCCACCGGCCCACTTCGCCGGCTGGAAGTACTGTCCCCTCTGCGCCAGCCGACTGGAGGAGAGAGAAGTGTGCGAGCGTCCGCGCATGGCCTGTACCAACAAGCGCTGCCACTATGTGCACTGGGACAATCCCAAGCCTGTCGCTCTCTGCCTCGTTGAGGTCGATGGTGGACTGGTTTTGACCAGGCGCAGGCATCCTCCGCGAGTCGGCACCTGGTGTATCCCCGGCGGCTTTGTCGAAGCGCATGAAGCGCCGGAGACTGCAGCCAAGCGCGAAACCTGGGAGGAGACAGGTCTTCTGGTGGAGATCACGTCCTTGCTCGGTGTTTATTCACCCTGTCAGGGCGGCAATGAGATGGTCATCGTTTTTGGCGCCCGTCCAGTCGGCGGCGCGCTGAACAAAGGGGAGGAAGTGCTCGAACTTGGAGTCTTCAAGGAAGCGGACCTGCCTGCCGATATTGGTTTTCCCCAGCACCTGGAGATTATTCAGTACTGGTTCAAAGGCGACTTCAGTGCGCGTGGCATCGACCCTCCCTCCAATCACTGCGATAACGTCCCCCGGGATAGATAGCCGGTGAACAGGAGACCAATGAAAGTCGGAAATTTCATCATTCACACCTTGATTTTCCTTGCAGCCTGGTGCGTCCTGGCTGCCGGGAGTTGGGGTTTTGCCCAGGCATTCAGTATGAGCACGCTGATGCCCTGGTTTCTACCGTTAGGCAGTCTATCGCCCACCACCATGGCTTTTGCCCTGGGTGCGGCTGTGGCTGTTTTGGGCTCTTTTATGGCGGCCCTGGTACTGCTGGTGGTGCTGATTGCCCTGGAGGCTCTCTGGCACTACTGCAGGAGCCACTTTCCGCAACCCAAAAACTGACGTTCGATAGAGCATATTGCTCGTAAAAAATACATCCGGTTTAGAAGGCGGCCGCAGGTTGGCTGCGCGCCGTCGAGACACGCCCAACACAATAGGAGCAAAAACCCTATGACCAACGTTAGCATTACCCGCGGGTGCGACCAAGAACCCGCTCAACAGTTTAACGAAGGCGCTGACACCTTTGTCCGCGTCTGCGACCCAGCCAGTGCATCCCTCATCGTCTACTCCGAGGAGCCCTGCCTGATCGTCGTCAAGGTCGATGGTGAGGAGACCTTGCGCTCCGTCATCGAGTCCAACAAGAGCTACGCGTTTCCCTGCGCGGAAATTCTCAAGATCAAACGCAGCCGCTCGCAGCTTGCCCGCGCCGGCTTCCTCTCCTTGATCGGCAGCAAGTCGGCCAAGGATACCAAAGACGAGCTGGCTTCCGACTTCCTGGTGGAAATCCGTCAGGCCCAGGCCGGAGCACCGATCGATGGTTCGTACATGTTTCGTCTGCTCTCCGACGAAGCCTTCGACCAGCGCTTCGCCGGCTACCTGAATGAACGTGTCGTCGAGGAGCCGAAGCCGATCTTCACCCGCGACGCGCGTCCGATCGAGTGCCTGGCGAATACCACCAAGTGCATGGCCTGCGGCACGGTCATCACCGACTGCATCGCCGGTTGCGAGAACGCCGAATGCCCGACCCTGACGCCGGCGGTTCAGGCCAAGGTCACCGGCGCCGATAAGGGCAAGGGACGGGGCAACAAGTAACCCTGACTGACGAAAGGAGACATGGTATGACCACGATCCTGCTTGTGATCATCATCCTGCTTCTGCTCGACCGCCGCTAGCAACGGCTTAGTTTGCTGACGGGCTGGGGCCGATAAGGGAGATTCAAACTGTAATGGTTTGAATCTCCTCGGCCCCAGTCTTTTTTTCTGAAACTGTATTACGATATAAAATAGTATATGCCGGTTTGAAAAAAGCGAAAAAAAGTGCGGGCCGGAGAAAGAGAGCATAACTCCCTATCTCCGGCCCACAAGAGCGGATGCCCACCCTCCGGCTAGGCTGTCTGTTCCGTCAGTGTGCTGGCCACCTGTGCCGCTTTCTTCAGCAGGGTGAGCAGTTCTCTGGCCTGGGTCAAAAGCTTGGCCACCGGCATGCCGTACTCGTTACCGGCTGTGCCGGTGAGGAGATTCTTGGCCTCCGGAAAGCTCTGCTTGCAGTATATGGTGTGCACCTCGTTGATGCGCCCTTCCACGGCGGCACAGGTGCGTTTGACCAGCTGGGCCATCTCGTGCGTGGTTTCACCGCCGGTGATACCAACCAGCTCGCTCTGGATGGCGGCCAGTTCGGCGCGCACCCGCGGCACTTCTTCGTCGATGGCCGTCTTGGCGTCGAAGAGAGCCTTGACCATCTTCTCTGCTTGCTCGCGGGCGGCAAAGGCCTGCTTGCATTCGCCGGTGACGGTCTGCAACTGCCCGTTGGCCAGGGACTGACTGGCCTGAGCCAGCAGGGTCTCGGCCTGTAAGAGCAGCGCGTCCGGGTCGCTGTCGACGCTGGACAGCGTCCAGTAGGCGCTTTCGCCCACTTCGTCGGACCAGGGGCAGGTGACATTGGTGGAGCGCACCTTGGCCACCCATTGCCTGGTGGCGGTCAGTTTCTCCTGACCGTCCTTGACCGAGGCCAGCTGTTGCTTGGCCTGGTTGAGTTCGGTCACCAGGGCCTTGATGGCGCCGTCCAGGTCGTTGCACAGGGCGTATGCGCCGATCGGGTCGCCGGCGACCGTGTCGTTGATGCGCGTGCCCAGGGCTTCGATGGCGGCCTTGCTCCTGTCGTAGGGCAGATAGGTGGCCCCGTTCTCGAGCAGGGTGCTGTAGAGGCCGGAGGCACCTTCCATGGCCTTTTCGGCGGCGCCCAGGCGGCTGGCGACACCGGCGGTGTGCTCAGCGATGCGCTTGATGCCGGCGGTGATCTCATCGATGAGTTTGCCGCTTACGGTGAAGATGTATTCCAGCTGGTAGACCGGCGGCTTGGGCGAGTAGCGGTCGGGGTTGAGCAGCCGCAGGTAACGGTCCGGACTGACCTCCTTGATCTCCAGGCCCTTCTCCGACAGCTTGCCGGAGCGACGAATGGAAACCAGTTTGAGGGCGCCGGGAGCCTTGAACGAAGCTTCGGCACTCTGTACGGCGCGGGCGCCGCAGTTGTAGGCGTAACTGAGAGCGAGGTAGCGCTCCTTGAGCTGGACGTAGAAGGCACGGGTCTGGCCCTGCAGTTTGGCCAGGACCGGGTCATCGCTGTTTGACGCGGCGCGCTTCAGGAGCGGCTCGTTGCCCAGGGCGACGAAGCGGTCTGTGAGCGTATTCAGGCGAACACGCCAGTCCTTCACGCCGGTGACGCCTTGCAGTATTTCGTTCTTCCATTTTGCCCGCATGTCGAGCAGGAAGAAGAGCGAGAATATGCTGAGGCCGCCACCGAGGATGACTGCAAATGTTATTACTGTCATCTGATGGCCCTCCTTTACTTGTTATTTTCGATGAAAACGTACTCGGCGTAGGCCCAGATCCAGCACAGGATGCCTGTGCTCAACGCGCCCAGGGCGTAGAACCAGAGGGCGAAGGTGTTGTCGGTGCCGTTGGTGGCGGAAAGGCCGGCGGTGACGAAGCCGACACAGGTGAAGAGGGCGAGCACACCGACGCTGGTGCCGACGATGCTCTTGTCGGTGAAATCACTGCGCTTGTGGCTTTTGCCGATCAGGGCGGTGATGTGATAGGTGGACATCGTCCAGATGGCGGTGAAGATGCCCGCGGAGACGACGGAGAAGCAGAGAAAGGCGATCGCGCCTTCCCAGTCTCGCAGTTGTGCCGCCTGGACGCCCGAGACGACCATGCCCAATACCAGTATTGCGCCGAGAAGTTGCATCATGCGACTGATGATGGTATCCATAATTTTGCTCCTTACGAATGTTGTTTTCGGTTAAACGCTGACTGTCAGTTGTTCTGAGCAGCGCGCTTGGCGTCGAGGCGCTTGCGCAGCTCGGACATTTCCTGGCGATCCGACATGGCCTTGAGCTCCCGTTCGACCGGGGTGCCCTGGAAGCCGTCGACCCGGGCGCGGGCCGCTTCGAAGTCGCGATTGACCTCGCCGCTGGCTTCCTTGAGGGCGCCACCATTGGCGGTGATGGTGCGGGCTGCTTCCATGACCTTGGCGGCGGCGTCGAGCGCCTGCGTGGCCTTGGCCTTGGCTTCGTCGGACTTGATCGTCAGTTGCACGTGGCGCAGTTCTTTGCGTGCCTTGTCGACACCACCGCAGGCCGCGGCAACGGCAGCCTGGATACCGTCAACGACGTTTTTCTGGATGGCGACTTCCTGTTCGCGTTCGGCGACCAGAAGCACCAGCTCGTCGATGCCGCTGTCGTTCTTGTCGTCGGCGGCTTTGTAGTACTGCGCCTCGGCGGCAGCCAGGTCATCCTGACGCTGCATCAGCACATTGCTCTCGTGCTGCAGACTGCCGCGCAGGTCCTGCACTTGAGCGTGCGATTCTTCGATGACGCGCTGGGGGCCGGCGATCAGTTCGAGTTCGCGTTCGATGGGCGTGGTGCTGGCCTTCTTGATACGGCCGGTCCGTATCTTGACGATGTCTCTGAGCGTGTCGCGGAAGGGGTTGGGCACATACAACAGCATGGCGATGATCGCCGCTATGGCAATGCCAGCCCCAAGTGGGATTCCTATCATGTGGTTATCCTTCTCAGGTTTAAATTGAAACGATGGATTGGTGGACGATTGCCTGTTGTCGAAACAGCAAGCTTGCGACGCGTCTTCTGCCCTTATTTCTTGAGTGCCCGCGCCCTGAACCGCCAACCGTTCATCTCCGGAGCACCAGGGTGCCGGGGAGTGTTTTCGCTATCGTTGGGGTGGAAGGGCGGGCCAGGGATCTCAAAAAATATTGTGGGCAAGAGTACGATCACAACCTTACAACTTCACCTCTTTGCAGGGTAAGAGTTGTGGAGATTTAGCTCTTTAACAAAAGTTCCTCTAGAGAATTTCTGTCTTAGAAAGTTTCCCTGGCGCAGTTGGCTCATGGCGAAAAGGCCCTGGAATAAGGGTTTTATCTACCTGTGGCAGAAAATGGACTGCCCCTGTATCCGGTTGGCGCTAGGGCGTTTTTCTCTGCGTAATGTTGTGTAGCATTTGTTCTTATATGCTTAACGAACGCCGGTAACAGTCGTTTACCAGGATTTTTCAGGGGGGTGTATGGAACAATTTTCGTCATTCGCAGTGTCTCTCAACGAAGGTGTCGCTCATCTTGTGCTTGGTAATGCCTCTAAGATGAATGCGCTTGGCGCTGCCTTCTGGAGGGAGCTACCACAGGCGGTGGCGCAGATGGATCAGGAAGGTCAGGTGCGTGCCCTGGTTATTTCCTCCACCGGTCCTATGTTTTGCTCCGGCATCGACCTGGCGATGTTTAGTGATGAGAGTCTCAGCTCCGTAGGCAGTGCTCACGAGCGTGACCGCCTGCGGCACCTGATTATGCAATTGCAAAAGGCCATTACCTGTCTGCAAAGCTGTCGCTTCCCGGTGCTGGCAGTGGTGCAGGGGGCTTGTCTGGGAGCCGGTCTGGATTTGATCAGCGCCTGCGATCTGCGCTTCGGTACAAAGGACAGCTTCTATGTACTGCAGGAAATAAACATCGGCATCATGGCTGATTTGGGCAGCTTACAGCGCCTGCCGCTCTTGCTTCCCGATGCCATAGTGCGGGAGATGGCTTTCACCGGATCCAAATTGAGTGCTGAAAAAGCGCAGGCCTATGGTTTCCTCAATGGTCTTGCCGCAAGCCATGAGGAAGCCGTTGCCACGGCGCTGCAGGCGGCTAAGACCATTGCCCAGAAGTCACCACTGGCGATATCGGGTACTAAGCGCTGCCTCAGTTTTGTGCCCGGACACAGCAGCGAAGAAGCTCTCGAATACTGTGCCAATCTGCAGAGCGCTATCTTTGATCCGGCCGAGGTGATGTCTCAGGTGATGGCTATGAAACAGAAAAGTGCGCATCAATCCAGGGACCTTCTCGCTCTCAAGGCCTTCTAGGCTTTCTCCCCACCGGGACAATGGAACGGCGAGAGACTCTATCCATGCTCTTTTGTCTGTAATACTAATACATATAGCAGATCTTGGAAAATGAAAACGACGCAGAAAGATGGTCGGCAAATGCCGCCATCAATCTGCGCCGCTTTCAAGGAAACAGGCGGGAGTCAGCAGCTCACGGCGAAGTGAGTTGGATGCTCCCGCCTGACCGACTTACTTCTTGTCGGTGTTGCCGGCGAGCTCGGCGTCGAGGGCGGCGCGGGTGGCGTCGATCTTCGACTGCTTGTCGAGGGCGGCGAGGTCCTGGTCGGCGGTCGTGCCCTGGCCCATCTTCAGGCGTTCCTGAGCGGCGAGGA
>JAFEAV010000127.1 GCA_018266215.1 Cyanobacteria bacterium SZAS LIN-3
CATCAGACGCGACACGCGCAGTGTCGTCTGAGACTGAAGGTTTCGGGACATCCGGTGTATTTTGAGGCACGGAAAAATGACCTGAGCTGACTCAAGGGCGGGGCGGGGCGGGCCGTACTTAATATATAGATCAGGATAGATTTATTAGCAGCGTTAAACAATGGGAAAAACCACACTGAAACGCCTGCGGCCAGAGCAATTAAGGTACTTCAGGCCTCGAGCACGCAACGAAACAACTCGCAGGCACTGTACAGGGATGCCTGTCCCCAGGCCAGAGGAGTATTGGCGCCTGCTACCGCGCCAACGTCGCTGGCCCGGCGAGGTCCAATCGGACTGACCATTTCGTAAGCTTCGGGGATGGCCCAGGGCGGACAGTCTCGGCCGTTGGCCTTGACCGCCCCCTCGGGCGTAATGCGTGCAAAGGACCGGTTGAGATATTCAGCCGCCTTACCAGTACCGAAGCTGATCAGTTTGGCCATCTCGGCCTGCTGCTCGTTGAGCTTTTCACCTTTTTCCATGCCCGCCAGGGCGCGCTGCAATTTGAGCACCTGACGACAATAGGCTTCGGCCATGACCGAGACGAAGCACCACTGAGCTTCGGTGCCGGCGCGGGCGGTTTTGACCCGGGTGACATAATCATCGTGGGTGCTGCAATCGCTTGAGCCAAAATCGCGGCTGGCGCTCTTCTCGCCCAGACCGGTGACAAGCCTGCGCAGATCCGGCTCCAGCCAGTAGTTATCCGCCAGGTAAGCATCAAAAACCGACTCTTTTCGCCCGTCTTCCATAGTCAGGCTGAAGGGGGCGTAACGGATGATACCGTGAGCCCGCACAAGTCGCTCTTCCAGAACCTGCATCAACTGGAAATGCATGAGCACGTCGGAGACAACATCTTCGGCAAAGGTAATGGTCGAAGTGGATATGAAGGCGAGCGAGCAATCGAGGGGCCGATGAGGGCTTTCAACCGGCAGGGTACCACCGAAAAGTCGGTCGATTATTTTGCCGCGAGCCTGGCGCAAAAGCTGATCAAGCACTCGGGTATCTTTCAGCCAGTCGCCGTATTGATGCGCAAGAATTTTTTCGCGCACGGCCACAATCGAAGGATTGCTCGTATAAGCGGGGTTGAAGAGTAAATCCTTAAGAGCCTCGAAGCCGCTGCGTATGGCTTCGGTATCCCAGGTCAGGCCCTCAGGGAAAGGTATCTCTTCCCATGGCCCCGCCGATGGTGCCGCAAAATCAAATCGGCCATTCTTATCAGTGTTAATAGACTTCAAATAAGAAGCAAGACAGACAATAGTCTGAGCTATGGTGCCACCACAAGTGCCCAGCTCCGCGGCACTGAAAGCCCAGTCGGCAGGCACGACCACCGTCTCACAAATAGCACGCAGGGCCAGTCCGTGCGACTCCAGTCGCTTGTTGTTGAACCAACTGGTATCACGGCGCAACGTCTTGGGCAAAAATATGTGCGCCACACCGTTGAGCAAACCACCAGCCCGGTAGTATTCGGGATCGGCAATAGAACTGGCCATGGCAGCCATTTCTTCATCCTGACTGTAAAAATCGCAGAGTGTGATTAAAGCTTTGCGCCAGCCCTGAGGATTGAGTGTACGTTCTATGTCACCACAACGGACAGTATCTGTCACCCACTGCCGACCGCTCATTTCCCAGTTTTCTTCCGCCTCGGCCGTAGTCACCAGGCCGTTAACGTCATTGACTTTGAGGGCAAAAACTTTATTGCTCCGGCAAAGCTCAAAAAGAGCATTGAATGAAGCTCGGTCATACTCGGTCTTTAGCTTTTCGGCCACCGAGCGATTATGAATGACTACACGAGCGCTGGTCTCCGCCGAAATAAAGCTGCCCACCGAACCAAAATCGCCGGTGGTCACAACCAGGGGCTCGCCCCCGGCCTTGTAGGCGGCAGTCATAGCCCTGAGACTGTAATAGAGCTTCTCAAGCAGCTTGTCGGCATCGGGAGCCTGGCGCAGAGTATGCGGATCAAGCAGATTGACGTCCTGACCGCCGACGTTGAGCAAAAACTCGTCGGTTTTATCCAGACCCAGAAGAGCGGCCCATCTGGACAACCAGACTGAGTCATCATCGCCAAGGTCAGCGCAGCGTCGCTTGCCGGAGACGAAGGTTTCCAGCTTATCCAACACCGTCGCGGCTTCCAGGTGCAAATCTGCTTGTATTTCTGTGCTCATAATGACCAATATGCAGGTAAACTAAACGCCGCGAGGGCGTCCGAAACGGGTAGATCATACCGTATCCGAGATGCGTAAAAGTCAAGCGATGGGAGAAATAGAATGCGGCGAGTACTGGCTCTTTTGACCCTGGCAATACTGAGCGGCGGCGGCGCGGCCCTGGCGCAAAGTCAGGAGCGCATCAGCGACCCGCAGGTCTACCAGTATCTGCAAGCGGGCATCGGCTTCATCGGTCAGAATAAGTACGGCAGTGCCGCCGAGCAGTTTAAACTGGCCCTGGCCAAAGATCCTCACTGCGCCCCGGCCCAGGTCAATCTCGGCCTGGCACTCATTCATGAGGGCAAATTTGAGGAAGCGCAGCCGATACTGCTCCAGGCGACAAAAGATCATCCCAACGAACCCGAGGCCTGGCTCAATCTCGGCACCAGCTATCAATCAACCGGTAAAATCGCCGAATCCCTCAACTGCATGCGCCAATTTCTCAAATTGTCGCCCAACAATGTCAATGCGCCCCACGTCAGAAGCATGATTACGCTGCTGGAGCAGGATCAAAGCCGGCGCACAAAAATGACGGGCAATGATCAGGGCGACGACTATCTTGCCGATGCGGTGCAGAGCGGCACCATCAGATTTTTAAACAGTCGCATGCCGCTCAAAATCTACATGAAGCCGGGCGGAGATGTGCCGGGCTACAAGCCGGAGTATGACGACATAGTGAGGCAGGCCTTCGCCGATTGGCAAGCGACCGCCCCCGACCTGATCAAATTTGTCTACGTGCCTTCCCCGGGCGACGCAGATATTACGGTGGCCTGGACAAACGATCCCAGCAAGATGATAAGCTCCGCCGAAGGTGGCCACGCATTGGTCGTCCCTTCAAACAACGGCATCATGAAGAGCGATATCACTTTGCTCTCGCGGTCGGCGACTACCCATCAGCCCCTCGGCCCAAATCAAGTGAGGCACCTGGCCCTTCATGAAATCGGGCATGCCCTGGGCATCTTCGGCCACAGCCCCCGAGCCGGCGACATCATGTACGGTATTGTATTGCCCACCGAAAATGTCTCAAACCTCTCGGAGCGAGACAAGCACACCATGCTGGCGCTCTACAGCGCGCAAACAACCGCCGTAAACAGCGCTAATCGTCTGACCCAGGGAGATTCTAATTCTTCGCTCTCTCAAATCGTCAGACTCAATAACGAAGGGGGCGATGCCATGAAAAACGGCAATCTGCCCCTGGCCCTGAGCAAATTTCAAGAAGCGCTCAAAATCGATCCCTCCAATTTTGCCATCAAACAAAACGTGGCGGCGCTGCATTCAAATATGGCCAGCATGTGCTACATGAGGCGTGACTTTGCCGGCGCAGAGTCAAACTTCAGACAAGCGATACCGATCCTCGAGCAGAGCCCGGACAAAACCAATCTAAAATTGGTCCTCAAGTCCTACGCCACAGTGTTGAGAACCCAGGGTAAAAATGACGAGGCAGCAAAGGTCGAAGCCAAACTGGCGACGGTCAGATAGCGGCGACTGAAGCAGTGCAAGAAAAAAAACGCCGGTCGCGATGACCGGCGTTTTTCATTTACTTGTCCCAGTACTTCAGTACTTTCATCAAGTGCCTTTTACAGGCGCTTAATTACTTGGTGAAGTTGATGGTGCAGATTTCTTTGTCCATTTTGACTTCGGCATTGAGGCCGAATTCTTTAGCGGTCAAGGACATGCAGTTCTGGAAACCAGCGCCCATTTTTTCCATCTGTTCGGGGGTCATTTTGCCGTACTTCTGGATAGCATTCCACATGCCGCAAGCCTGGTAGGTCATGTGAGCGGATTTTTCATCGCCCCATACTTCTACGATGCTACCGAATACATTGGCTTCGAACTCAGCGAGAGCTTTGACGAGTTCGATAGGGGTCTTAACGCCGAGACCTTTGAGGTGCTCGATTTTGTTAGCGCGCATTGTGGACTGAAGTTCTTCGACGGCCTTTTCGCCACCATGCTTACCAACAACGTGCATTGCAGCGAGCATATTCTGAGCGAAAGCGCGAGCTACGTTTTCTTGGATCTGAGCAACTGTCCAAACGGGCTTAATGGTGGTTTTTTCAAGGGTTGAAGTAGTCATTAGTGATAATTCTCCGGAACGGGTAGTGCAGTAATAGTACGAGACAACAGCGACGTATTAGGGATCGTTAATACTTAATTCGCCTTCGCCACTTGGCAAGTCAATTTTGGCTCCTTTGCCCTGCTAATGTTGTTTTTAACCAACAGTACAACAATAACGATTGTTTAAAATTGATACCGCCGGCGATGGCAACTTTTAGAAGCAAACCTTGACTGCGCAAACAACCGCAAGATTGTTAACGGCGAAAAATAACCTGGATAAAGCCATACATTAAAGGTGCGGCAGTGGCCGTTGCGCTACACTAGATGTATTCAGATGGTACGCATGCCAATATCTTGACCTCAAGCAGGTCCCACGCCTTGTA
Source organism: Cyanobacteria bacterium SZAS LIN-3 (assembly GCA_018266215.1). Classification (GTDB taxonomy): domain Bacteria; phylum Cyanobacteriota; class Vampirovibrionia; order Obscuribacterales; family Obscuribacteraceae; genus REEB67. The sequence goes on from JAFEAV010000127.1 coordinate 4,676, forward strand.
CATTCCCCCGGAAGAACCGCTAATTAAGAAGATAGGTCGCTGGGGTCTGTCCGCCATTGTTGTAGGCTCATTTCCGATGATGCTGCTCATGGGCTATGACATCGGCGGAGCTGAGGGCCTGGTTTTCAGCGCACTTTTCTTCCCCTTCGCCTTCTTTCTCCTGCCCTGGTACGCTGCCTTTTTCCAAAACAATTGGTTCCCAGTAGTAGTCGTGTATTTACTTGGTACCATCTGCTGTATTTTAATGGGGTTTGGCGAACCGGTGGATCCATATGATGAAACCAGGTAACTATGGAAGGCGAGGTTAGGTAAGTGCTCTCGATCTTTTGCGCCCCCGCAAGATATGTACAGGGGCGGAATGCAACCGAAGAACTGGGCTTCGAAATGACCAAGCTCGGGCTCGAAGGTCCGGTTTTTATCGTGGCAGGCAGATCCGCCCGCAAACTCCTCGACGACACCTGGCAACGCACCTTTATGGTCGCCGGCCTGAACTATGTCGTGCACGACTTCGGCGGCGAGTGTTCGCGCGAAGAAATCGACCTGGCAAAAAAAGCGGCCCGGGAAGCGGGAGCGCAGGTCATAGTGGGCGCCGGCGGCGGCAAAGTGCTGGACACATCCAGAGCCGTGGCCTCAGAACTGAACAAACCGGCCGTGAACTGTCCCACTGTCGCCTCCAGCGATGCCCCATGCAGCGCCCTGTCTGTTGTCTATAAAAAAGACGGGGAGTTTGACAGCTACTTCTTTTATAAACGCAATCCTGATCTGGTCCTGGTTGATACCGCAGTCATCGCCCAGGCGCCGCCCCGTCTGCTGGTAGCGGGCATGGGTGACGCACTGGCCACCTGGTTCGAAGCAAAAACAGTCATGGACGCGAAAAATCGCAATCAGGTGGGCGGCGCCACAACAATAAGCGCCGGTGCGCTGGCCAGACTCTGCTATGAGACACTCCTGGCCGACGGAGTGACGGCGCTCGAATCGGTGCGGGCAAAAGTAGTAACACCAGCATTAGAAAGACTGGTTGAAGCCAATACTCTGCTCAGCGGCCTCGGCTTTGAATCAGGCGGTCTGGCAATTGCTCACTCCGTGCACAACGGTTTGACGACCAATCCGCATACGCACAAATACCTGCACGGCGAAAAAGTCGCCTTTGGTCTGCTGACACAACTGGTGGCGGAAGGCAAAAGTCAAACGCTTATAGATGAAGTAATGCATTTTTGCTGCGATGTCGGACTGCCGGTCACTCTGGCGCAGGTCGGCATCGATAAGTTGGCACCGGCGCATCTGATGCAGATAGCCGAACGCGCATGCGCCGAAGGAGAAACGGCCCACAATGAGCCGTTTACCGTCACACCGGCGCTGGTGGCAGACGCAATCGTTGCAGCGGACAAACTTGGTCAAAGTTTTTTGGAACACAAAAGGAGAGGAAATTGAAATCGATGCCTGAGCAGACAAAGCTCTTTTTAACCGCCAGAAAGTTTGTAATTTCTACAGCCGCCCTGAGCCTCTCCCTGATGTCGCAATCGGCCTGTCTGGCCGATCCTGCTGTTGTGCCGGTGGGCAAAGTGCTGGAAGCCATAGGCGAAAAATCCAAAGACGCATCAGCAGACGCCTCGCCAACTAAACCGACGGCGGCAGCAAGTCCAAAAACAAAAGAAACCGACAAGGCCGCCGAAAAACCAAAACCGCCAACCCCCAATGAATTTTTTGACCAAGTAGCAAAATGCGATCCTGGCGACAATGCCAAAATGAAAGAACTTTGCGATAAGGCCATTGCCCTGTTTGATAAGACCGGCACCAGAGACGATCGCTATGCCCTCTGTACGAGCAACCTGGCGGCTATCGAACTTAAAAGCGACGATCTCAAAGCGGCCGAAGCGCACCTGAAGCAATCCCTAGACGCCTCGCAGGGACACGTCATCACCGCAACAAATTACCAGATGGTCGGTGACATAAAAGCCAAACAAGACCGACTGGTCGAAGCTGAAGCCGCCTATGGCGGTGTGCTGGAAATCTTCAGCAAGTACGGTGACCCCAATCACCAGGAAGCAACCGTCCTGGAAAAATTAGCCGGTATCTATGACCGTATGGGTCGCAGCGCTCAGGCCAGCGCCACAAGACTGAAGGCCACGGATCTGGCAACATTTCAGGCTGGAGAGAAAGGCGCACAGAGCGCGTACAAACTGGGCACCAAAGCTCTGATCGCCAATGACTACAAAGAAGCGATCAAACAGTTTGAAGAGTCTTTGAAAATTCAACCGGACTTCAAGGCAGCAAAAATGAACCTGGCGATTTGCTACCAGCACGAAGCCCTGGAACACCAGCGCAAAAAAGAATACGGCGAAGCCGAGTCCAATTACCTGCAGGCGCTGCCGGCTATGGAAGCGGCATTTGGTCCCAAGCACACTTATACATGCACTGTGCTGCAGGGTCTCTGCGAAACATTTGAATCGGAAAACAAACTGGACGACGCTGAAAAACAAGCAGCTCACTGGGTGGATATTGAGCGCGAAGTTCATAACGGCGCCCCCGTTATGATGAATGCACTGAGAATTTATTCGCGCATTTTAAAGGCCAACAAAAAGCAAGACCAGGCAGTTGCAGCGGAAAAAGAACTGTCAGACATGGAAGCCAAAGACAAAGCATCGAAACCACAGTTTGCATCGTAAACCAGGCGGATACCAGGACTCATTGGAACCAACAAAAAAGAGCATCATGATCCTGACCCTGGTGATATTTGCCGGGATCTTAGTGATTGCACTGAGCGCGAGCTACGGCCTCGATTACTACACTTCTGAGATACTCAACTGGGACGCGCACAAACAGCGCCTGGTGATGTATTCGGGAGCAGCGGTACTATGGGCGGGGCTCCTGCTCCTATGGGTGCGTGCAGCTGAGAAGAAAACTCCTGAAGAGTTGGCGCGTGATAACCCCGGCAGCAATATTATCGACATGGCCGGTTGGACGATGCTTTGCCTGGCTCTGACATTCTCGGAAGGGCATCAAGACTGGCATATCATTAGAGAGTTCTATTTCGGCCTGGGATTTATCGCCGGACTGACGATTGTTTATTCCTATCTCTACAAATATCAACGCACCACAGGCGGCAACAGGAAAAGAGCAAGTCTGCTGGGTTTGTTTTATCTGGCGCTGCCCATCTTAATAGCCTGGAAATACTTCTCCGGCGAGCAGAGTCTGTTTTAGAACAGGCCCCGACTTTATTTGATCTGCCCGGCACTGGCGATCAATCCCGATTGATGCAACTTGGCGGCCATCGCTGTGGGATCTGAAGCGATATCACCGGTGCCATCACCGGATCCGGGAGCAAAAACAATCTCAAAACGATCACCGCTTACACCCTTGCGGCCATTAACGTCGTAGCCGAGGGCCTTCAAAGCCGCTACCGAAGCTTCGCCCAGCTTGCCTTCCGGTCCGGAGTCACCAAATACAACCGGCACAGCGTTGCCGCTTCCTTTTTGTACAAGCCAGCCAAGATCGCCTTTATGAATGCCATAGGCCCGCGCCACACTGGGCGGCAGAACAAAGAAATTGTCTTTATCGGTATCAAGCGAACGACCATCCGAAAGTTTCAAACTGGTGGCAGATTGCCTGGTGCTGTCCTCCGGATGACGCCAGGCGCCGCGCCCGTCGGTGTCGACCTGGCAGCCTTTGAAGCCTATTGTGACCGAACCGTCTGGGTTCTTGATACCATTCCACATGTGCCTGTCCACATTTCCGGCCGGCTCGAACGAACGGCCACCGGATGGCTCTTCATAGCGATAGTGACCACCGGCTGTCTCGCGCAATCCTGATGGTCTGCGTCCGCTGTAGACAGTATGGCCACCATATCCGGAACGCCTGGCACCCTCGACTCCAGAGCTGGCGGCTTTGCCCCCAACATCCTGCAACACCACCTCATTTCCCTCAGTCACCTTTACCCTGCCACTGCGGGAGAGCTGGATGCGATAGTCGTGCTCCTTGCCCTGATCGTCTTTGAAATGTACAGCGCGTACACCATCATGAATGAGATGTCGGGCCGCCTCCAGGCGCTCGGAGGCAGGCAGTCTGTTGTTACTAAGGGTGCGCTGCAAACGACTGTGTTCGCTTATTTCGAGTTCCGGCAAATGGCTCTTATGTGCGGTGCTCGGCATGTCCCGCTGGACATGAGCATGCTCTTGCCAGTCGGAGTGCTTCAAATGTTGCACTAATGATTCGTGATGGTCGGTTCTGAGGAGGATGTGTTCGCGTTCTAACATTGCTTCGACACCAGGGGCGGGGGTTAATTTGCTTTAGCCTATGGCAGGCTTTGTGATGAATTTGTGAAAAACGCCACCCTTTGCAACGCCAATAGTGAGTAAAGGCTAAGGCCGGCGCCCTTTTTGCCCCTTAATAGGTATAATTCAGGTGTCCCCGGGCGCCCTCGCGCCCTAACCATGGGGCGCATTTCTGTGGGGTTTCTTTTTTTCGCATGATTATCGTCAATGAAGTTTCTAAAGGCTACGGCAGCAGGACATTGTTCGACAATGTCTCAGTCAAATTCAGTCCCGGCTATCGCTACGGTCTGACCGGACCAAACGGCGCCGGCAAGTCGACATTTATGAAAATCCTCACCGGCGAAATAGAACCGACAAACAGCGGCACCGTCAGCCGCCCGCGCAAAGTCGGCGTCTTGAAACAGAATCAATTTGCTTACGACAATGAGCGCATCATCGACACCGTTGTGATGGGCAATGAAATCCTCTGGTCAGCCTTCAAGGAGCGTGATGCTCTTTGCGAACTGAGCGAATTGACAGAAGAACAAATGAATCGTCTGGGCGAACTAGAAGTAATCATCGCCGATGAAAACGGCTATAGCGCCGAAATGGAAGCGGCCGAAATTCTGCGCGGCATCGGCATCCCAGATGAAGAACACGAAAATCTGATGAGCACCCTGGCCACCGACTATAAATTTCGCGTACTGCTGGCGCAGGCACTTTTCGGCGAGCCGGACGCGCTGCTCCTGGACGAACCTACAAACCACCTGGATCTGGAATCAATTCACTGGCTGGAAGATTTCCTCTGGGAATACAAAGGCGTCCTGATTGTAATTTCACACGACAGACACTTCCTCAACTCCGTCTGCACGCATATTGCCGACATCGACTATGACACCATCATCAACTATCCCGGCAATTATGACGACATGGTCGAGCACAAGATGCAAGCGCGCCAGAGTATCGAATCGGCCAACCGCGACAAAGCAAAAAAGATTGCTCAGTTGCAGGACTTCGTAGCCAGATTTGCCGCAGGTCAGCGCTCTTCGCAGGTGCAATCACGCAAAAAAGAAATGGAAAGACTGGCGCCGCAGGAGCTTAAGCGCTCAAACATTCAGCGCCCCTTCATTCGCTTCGAGCAGGAAAAACCATCCGGGCGTGAAGTACTGGTAGTGCGCGATCTGGCTAAAGGCTTCGATGGTCGCACCCTTTTCAAAGGGCTCAACCTGGATTTGATTCGTGGCGAAAAAGTCGCCATAGTCGGCTCCAACGGTGTTGGCAAAACCACGCTTTTGCGCTGCTTGATTGGTGAAATCCCGCCGGATGAAGGCACCATAAAATGGACCGACCAGGCTACCTGGAGCTACTACCCGCAGGACTATCATGATGAAATCAAACCAGGCTCAACCGCTCTGGATTGGCTCATGGCCTACATGGTTGATGAAGGTCACCAGTATGTGCGCGGCTTGCTGGGCAAGATGTTATTCTCCGGCGATGAAAGTTTAAAGGCGACCGAGGCACTGTCCGGAGGCGAAGCCGCACGTCTGCTGATGGCCCGGATGATGATGCAAAAAAATCCCATTCTCATCCTCGATGAGCCCACTAACCACCTGGATCTGGAATCCGTATCCGCTCTGGCCGAGGGATTGAGCACTTTCCCGGGTACAGTGTTTGTTGTTACGCACGACCGTGATTTGATCTCGCAGGTGGCCACCAGAATACTGTCGTTCACAAAAAATGGACTGATAAACTTCAACGGCACCTACGACGAATATCTGGAAGCTCATCCGCAGAAAGAATTAGCCAAAAAGGGCAAATGGTAAACATCTAGCACCACCGGTGGCAGCCAATGACCGAACAGCCGAACAGTCTATTTGTTGCGTACAACCAGGGCAATGAACAGGTGCCGCGGCAGGCCATAATGGATGCCTTCGAAGAAAGCGGTATTCAGACCGATGATCCCCGCGCCGCTGCACTCTTCAAAGCCCTGAAGAAGGCACCGGAATTTATCAGCCACAGCGAATTTCAAACACTGCAGGACATAGCGCCCACACTCTTTGAACAGGTTCTGAGCGGACAACTGGCAATTCCCCACTTCCGGGAATTTTGCGATGTCTTGGACAAGATTTTCACCCAGGTGGAAAACAATCGCGACGGCAAGCTGGCCAACTACATCCCACAGCTTGAGCGCGTGCCGCCAGAAAAATTTGGTCTTTCGATCTGTTCCATCGACGGTCAGAGATATTCTCAGGGTGACAGCGAAGACTTCTTCTGCGTTCAGTCCTGTTCCAAACCGATTACGTACTGTCTGGCGCTTGAGGATCAGGGCGAAGATGTGCTGCACAAGTACGTGGGCACCGAACCCAGTGGCAAGACTTTTAACGAACTGACACTCAACGCCAAAGGTCTGCCGCATAATCCCATGATCAATGCCGGTGCCATCATGTGCGGTGCCCTGATAAAACAGGGCGAGGCGGCTTCGGATCGTTTCGACTACGTCATGAGCAAGTGGAAGGAATGCGCCGGCAATATGAAAGTCGGCTTCGACAACGCTGTCTACCTCTCCGAACGCCAGACCGCTGATCGCAACTTCGCCCTCGGCTATTTTATGCGCGAAAAAAAGGCCTTCCCTAAAGACGTGAATTTGCAGGAAGTACTGGAGTTTTATTTCCAGTGCTGCTCCATTGAAGTTACCACTTCCGCCATGTCCATCATTGCCGCCACCCTGGCCAATGGAGGCAACTGCCCGCTGACCGGCGCCCAGGTATTCCGACCCGACCACGTCAAAAACTGCCTGTCGCTCATGTCCTCCTGCGGTATGTACGACTTTTCCGGCGAATTCGCCTTCCGTGTCGGCATTCCAGCCAAAAGCGGTGTCTCCGGCGCCATCATGCTCGTCGTGCCCAATGTTCTCGGCATGGCCATCTGGTCCCCCAGGCTGGATGAGCTGGGCAATTCCGTCCGTGGCGTGGATTTCTGCCGGGAGCTTGTGGCCAGGTTCAAATTTCATACTTTCGACAGCATGGTCGGCCTGCGCGATGATCGCATAGATCCCCGGCGCAACATCTACGAAGCCCGACTGGGCGGGGTTATCTCCTTTTGCGGCGCCGCCTCCGAGGGGGACGTCAAAGAAATGCGCCGCCTGGTAGCCCGCGGCCTCAATCCCAATACGGCCGATTATGACCGGCGCACGGCGCTGCACCTGGCCGCCAGCGAGGGTCGGCTATCTTCCATTCGCTATCTGCTCGAACTCGGTGTCGACGTAAACCCGGTTGACCGCTGGGGCAACACTCCCCTGGACGACGCCGAAAGGCAAAAGCACGAAGCCATTATCTCAATGCTGGTCGAGCACGGCGGCAAACGCCACGACGAACGCAGACAAGCAAAAAAGGCCTCCGAGTAGGACAGACCCGAACTGGCTAAAAAGGTTAAGCTTCCGACTCCAAATTTCACCAATAGTAAAATGTTGAAGAAAAGTCGACGGGTTTGGGATTTGCGGAATTTATACTGACCCTGTTCACCAGCAACCGGGGAAGACGAATGTCGCGCACAGTTCAATTTGCAAAAACAGGCGGTCCTGAAGTCCTCAAAATTGTGGAAAAGGAAATTGCCGCTCCGGGCAAAAATGAAGTCCGCATCAAAGTAAAAGCGATTGGCCTCAACCGGGCCGAGTCGATGTTTCGCTCCGGGCAGTATTTCGAAGAACCCATTCTCCCGGCCACCCTGGGCTACGAAGCCGCCGGCACGGTCGAGGCCACCGGCGAAGGTGTGACAACGGTCCAGGTGGGAGATGCGGTCAGCGTTGTCCCGGCATTTTCACTCAATCAGTACGGCATGTACGGGGAGCTTGTCCTGGCTCCGGCCCACGCCGTGATCAAACATCCGGATAACCTGTCCTTTGAAGAAGCCGCGGCAATCTGGATGATGTATGTCACCGCATATGATGCCCTCATCGGCACCGCCGGACTGACCATGGAAGACATTGTTTTGATACCGGCTGCGTCCAGCAGCGTCGGCCTCGCCGCTATCCAAATCGTCAATATGGTGGGCGGCACAGCAGTAGCTCTGACGCGCTCCAGCTCAAAATCCGGCCAACTGAAAGAAGCCGGAGCCGCGCATGTTATCGCTACAGAAGAGCAGGACATCGTCGCCGAAGTAATGAAACTCTCCGGCGGCAAGGGCGCAAACGTTGTATACGATCCCGTCGGCGGGCCGACCTTTGCCAAGCTAGTAGCAGCTACGGCACCAAGAGCCAGAATAATTATTTACGGCGCGCTCAGTAAGGAACCGACGATACTGCCCATATTTGAAGTCATGACCAAGCAACCGATCATTACCGGTGCTCTCACGATGAACACCAGCGGCGATCCGGCAAAACTCAAAATAGCTGTCGATTTCATATCCGGCGGACTGAAAAGCGGCG
>JAFEAV010000128.1 GCA_018266215.1 Cyanobacteria bacterium SZAS LIN-3
TTCGTGATTAAGGTCGTCGGTTTCGCTGCGGTCGAATACATTTTCGCGCGATGGCAGCACCGATATGCGAGTCGGCACTGTGTGCGAGATTCCACCCCACTCTCCCCAGACGCCAAACATGTTGGGGCCGCGAAAGAGATCGTGTCCTTCGGACGGTACCAGTCCCCGGACATTGCGATTTTTTTGCATGTTGGCCAGCCAGGGGCGGTCCTGGGTCAAGCTCCAGATGGCCAGCTCGCGCCTTGTGCGATCGATGATGTGATGGTCGACAGTGGGGATTAGCGATACTTGTTTGACCTGCCCGGTCTGTTGTTCGCTTTCAATCTTATATAGTTTGATGTCACCGATGCCGACCATGCGCTGGTGATTGTCGATGTTGGTGACGCAGACGAGAACGGCCATCAGTTCCCAGAGGTCAATGGTTGTGGCTGCCACTCTCACTTTGTTGGTGGTGATACAGCGCAGTGGGAAATCGTTGTCGATGATTTCCTGGCAGCGGGGTGAGCCCGGTTCCCATTTCATGCGCACTTCGCCCAGCATGTGTGCCGGTTGCTCGACATTGGCCGCCTGGTCCTGCAGGTCGCAGCACTTATCAAAAAGACTGTTGGAAGCGCGTTTCTGTCCTATACCGCGCATGAATATCGCCTCCAGACGCAGCTCATCGGCCAGGTCCTGCTGTTTATATCCCGGTGCCTGGGTCAGCAATTCGCGGGAAGTGTTGAAATATGGTTTGGCCTCATCGTGAAAGCCCTGCGAAGTGAGCGACTGCGCCAGGCGTGAATTGGCCTGTCCCAGCTCGTTAGCGTAAGCGTCTTTCGCCCCCGATTCATTTTCACTGGTCAGCTTCTTTAAGATGTCTACGGCTGTGCGTGCGTGCTGCTCCGCCAGTTTGTACCGGCCCAGAGCCAGTTCGGAGTCGGCCAGCTCGCTCTGTTGCAGAGCAAATTGCAGGGAGCCGTCGCCGAACGATTTGCCTACTTCGCGCTCCAGGTCTCTGAGAATGTTATTGGCTTTGTGCGGCTGATTGACGCGTATGTCCAGCATGGCCAGCAGCAATGTGGCCTCGAGCATGCGCCTGGAGCGGTCGCCGGCGTTCTGAGCTTCTTTCATGGCCGCCTGGATAAATCCCCGGGCGGCGTCGTAGCGCCTTTCTGTCAGCGCCCTTTTGGCCTCGTCATAGACGCGCACGAAGGGATCGTTGTGGACTCTGGCCTGACCGTGCAATTGCACCTGTGATTTAGGCGCATCGGCAACGGCGGCCAGACCGGAGAGGGCAAATCCAACCGATAAGGTCAACGATATAAAAGCGGCGCTGGAAATGTTCTTGATAGGCATTTTGTATGATGATACCGCTTGAAAGGTCTCCGGCGCCCTTGAAAGTCTATAATAGCCCTTATATCTCTGTCATCGTGACAATTGAGGAGCGACTTTGGCCACACCCCGCCTGATGCTGCCGGACCTCCTGTTGCGAGCGACAAGCGCTTTAGTGCTGCTCTTTGGCGGTCTCTTTGTCTGTCCTCCCGGGGCCCTGGCCGAGCACGTGAAGGAATTGCACCAGAGTTTGACTCTGGGACCTAGTGGACGTCTTGTTGTCGATGAGACAGTTGCCGTCGATTTTGGCAAGGCAGGCTCCACCTCGTTTTGCCGCCGCATTGTCAATCTCTACAAGCGCTCGGGCAAGCTCTGTTCGCTCGGTATATTTGTCAAGGGTGTGACCGACGGCTGGGGGAAGGAAGTCGAATACAAGACTCGCAGTGCCGATGGTTATGAATATGTCATTATCGGTGACGGTCGGACGCCGCTTGTCGGTCAGCATGTTTTTAAAATCAACTATGACGTGATCCACAGCGTCAATTTTGTATCGGGTCAGCCCGAACTTTTTTACAGCGTGCTCGGTCGAGAGTGGACCGGGCCCCTGGACAAGGTCAAAGTCTCGATGACTCTGGCTCCGGCCCAGGCTGCTCTGGCCGGCAAGGCCGTCGGCTATGTAGGTAATTTCGGCTCCAAAAAACATGCCCGACTGAAGCATGATCGCAGCGGCAACGTCATTACAGTCGAAGGTGAAAAGTTTGTCCCCGGTCAGGATCTGCTCCTGGTGCTGCCTCTGCCTGCAGGCTCCATCGAGAAAGGGGCATTGCCCGACGCTCTGACCGAAATATATGAAACTTCCAAACTGGCGGTTTTATTGCCCCTGGGTACGCTGGCGGTACTGTTTTTATTGTGGCTATTGATTGGCAGTGACCAGCGTTTTGGCAAGGCACCGAGCTTTACCCTGGGTGCGCCCTGGCAGCCGCCCAGTGAGCTGACTCCGGCGGAGCTGGGAGCGGTGATGGATGAAAGCTGCGAAGATAAGGATGTAGCCACGACAATTTTTGATCTTGCCTGCCGCGGTTATCTGGCGATACGTGAGTTGCCAAATCACGGTCTTACAGGTTACGGCACCATCGATTACGAATTTTCGCAGCCACCACAGCCGGTGCAGGGCATATTGAAGGCGCACGAAGAATTTTTTCTAAATATCATTTTTACCGGTCGCAACAAAGTCTATCTCTCCGACATGCACGGCTATTTGCTTGATTACATGCCGGTCTTGCGCAAGCAGATTTTGCAGGGATTGACTAAGGACAAGTACTTTGCCCGCAATCCCCAGGCCGACAGAGATTATTTTGCCACCACGGCGGCCTGTGTGCTGGCCTTCGGTGCCGCTCTTTTTGCCTACAGTACTTTTATTGATGACTCTTATAAAATCGGCAGCTACGGCATTCTCATCTCCGGACTTCTGATTTTTGCCGGCAGCGGTGTCATGCCCAAGCGCACTCGTAAGGGCGTGGCGGCCATTGAGCAGGGGCATACTTTTGAGCATTTCATCATGCACGGCTCTGATGATGATATGGCCGCGGCGCTGGAAAAAGACCCCACTGTATTTTATCGCCTTCTGCCTTACACCCTGGCTCTGGGGGGTGCTGAATTCTGGGCACACAGGTTCAAAAAACTTGTCAGTCAGCCGCCTGCCTGGTATACGACTCTTGGCCAGACCGACGGCAGTGAGTCATTCGATACCGAGCTGTTTGTGCGCCATCTATTAAATGCCATGAAAGCCATTGAAACGGTCTGTGCCATGAAACCGGAGCGCAAGATTAGCGATAACCATATTTCGCGGGCATCTTCACGTAATCTGCCCTGAGGTCTGCCACAATCATTTTAGAGTGATAATTATTGGCCCGTTTCTTCCTAATAAAAGGGAATAACTGGTATTAGGTTACTGGTATTAGTGCAGAGATAACAGGACAGGATATTGCCGGTTTTGCATAAAAACTTGAACAGTCGGGCGTCGAGGCCCCTGGCCTTTGTTGCCGCCCTGCTTCTTGCCGGTCAATTGGCCGCGGGTGTGGGCGCTGCTGAAGCGCGCGGAAAGACTCAGCCGAAGGGCCGAGCCGCCGCCCGCGCGACCAGTGCAAGCCCGGCCGCCAGGGCGCCCGGAGCCCATGGTTCTGCCAATGTCGCCTTGCTCGCTCAGGGTGCGCGTTTGCATAAGGAAGGTCGGATCGAAGAAGCTGAGGCCATCTTTAAAGAAGTCCTCATCCACGATCCTCAGAGTGTGGATGCTTTTTATGATCTGGGTGCCATTGCCGAAGGCCGCGGTGATTTGATCTCGGCGCTCAGTCATTATCACGCCGCCCTGGCCCTGCGTCCCGGGGATAAAGAATTGAAAGAGGCGGTGGCTTCGGTCGAGCGCGCCCTGAAGAAAAACAACACTGAAATTGCCGGCAAAAAAGCAGCGCCTACGAGTCTGGCACCGGCTGTTCCAACTGAAAAGGTGGCCGAACAAATAGATCCGGTCAGCCCGACTGAAGGCCCTGCCGCCGCCGAAATCAGTGCCGCGGATAAGATCGAACCGGGCCTGCCGGTCCTCAGTATTCCCGAGGCCGACGTGGCTCCGCGGGCGGTAGACAGTAAGACTTTTCAGCTCAGTTCGCGCAAGGCCGGGCTGATCGAGCCGGCCACCCCGACTCTGGGCATCACCCAGGACCAGTTTCCTGATATTCCTTTGAATGTCGGCTTGCAGGGCGGACTAAATGGCGGACGCGCAAATAATTGTCCTCCGACGCCGACTTTGACCGTCGGTCAGGCGCCCAAAAGCCACAACACCCAGCGCATGCGTCAGGCTGCATCCCTGCTGCTAATGGTGGGAGCGGGCGCGGCACTTAATGCCAGTGGTCTGCACTGTCCTGTCTGTCACATGATGCGTCTGCGTTTTTAATTGTCTTGAGCGGTAACCAGTCTCTAAAAGTAATTGTTTTTCTGGTCGCCTCATTTGTGGCCTCGCTGCCGCCGGCCCGCGCCGATCAAGCTTCGGCCGCTGCACTGCGTATCGAGAGGCCGGCAATAACCCTCGATATGAGCGCGCCGCTCATTGCCGACGACCGCAATCGCGAGCCTATTGCAGCGGCACCCTCCGTGCCCGGCATTTACCGCGCTTTTCTGGTCTGGAAACAGAAATACGCTCACCTGGCGATTTGCAATACTTATCTCTGTCACGGGACTTGCATTGAATTTGGCGGCGGCTGTCTGGTATCGGCTCAGAGCCCGGTTTTGCCGCGCTTGCTGGAGACTGTCGGCCAGTCCACCTCCTGCGGCGGCGACACTGCCACAAAATGCCACTGAGAAAATCCCAGGATTTTCCCGATGTATTTTAATCTTGCCTGGACTTATAGTCGCTTCTGTAGAGAACTCCCAGAGAAGCCGCGCCTCGCCAGCGTGGCTCTTCTGTTTTTGAGCAGAAGAGCCACGCATTCAGTTCAGTAAAAGAAGCCCCGCCCTAGTGGCAGACTTTCAGTCCCTGTTTGGCCAGGTATTTCTGGTGATATTCTTCGGCATCCCAGAAAGGCTTGGCTTCCACAACCTGAGTCACTATCGGTCTTGTCTGGAAACGGGTTTCTTTTTGCAGCTCGGTAATCACTTCGCGGGCGATGGCTTCCTGCTCCGGGGAGTGGAAGAAAATCGCCGAGCGATACTGATCGCCGTGGTCCGGTCCCTGACGGTTCAAGGTCGTCGGGTCATGAATCTCAAAAAAGAATTTGACCAGATCCTTGTATGTCAGGACTGAAGGGTCGAAGGTGACTTCAACCACTTCTGCGTGACCGGTCGTGCCGCTGCATACGTCTCGGTATGTGGCATTGTCTTTGGTGCCTCCGCTGTAGCCGACTTTGGTATCGGTTACACCGGCCAGGTTGCGGAAGTTCTCTTCCACGCCCCAGAAGCATCCGGCCGCAAATGTGCCTTTTTCCATTTTGTGCACCATCCTTAAATAGTTAGACTACTTCGGCGTCGATAACATCATCGCTGGAGCTGCTCGCACCGGCTTTACTGTCCGGATAGGAGCCGGAGCCGTTTGAGCTGCCGTTGGCGCTGCCACTGCTCTTGGTGGCGCCTACCGGTTCTTTATTGGCGTCCTGAGCTTCCTTCTGCATGGCCATGTAGTGCCTTTGCAGATCTTCCACGGCTTTTTTCAAAACCGGCACATCAGCATTGTCTTTGACCTTCTGCTGCAGTTCGGTGATGAGAAGTTTGGCTTTTGACTTGCTTGCTTCGCTGTTGAGCTGGGCAAAGTCGGTCATGTGTTTTTCCACCGCGTAGATGATGCCGTCGGCTTCGTTGCGCAGATCGGCCTGAGCTTTTTTGATCTCGTCATCTTTGCTGTGAGCTTCCGCTTCCTTCACCATGCGCTCGATATCATCCTTGTTCAGGTTGGTGCTGGCGGTGATGGTGATCTTCTGAGCTTTGCCGGTGTTTTCATCCTTGGCTGTGACGCTGAGGATGCCGTTGGCGTCGATATCAAACGACACTTCGATCTTGGGCAGACCGCGGCGAGCCGGGGGGATGCCGTCGAGGAGGAAGTTACCCAGCAATTTATTGTCGCGGGCCATTTTGCGCTCGCCCTGGAAGACCTGGATATCAACGTTTGGTTGATTGTCTTCGGCAGTCGAGAAGGTCTGCGATTTGTGGGTCGGGATGGTCGTGTTCTTTTCCACCAGGGGAGTGAAGACACCACCCATGGTTTCAATACCGAGCGATAGCGGTGTCACGTCAAGCAAGACAATTTCTTTGACTTCACCGGTCAAAACGCCGGCCTGTACCGCCGCGCCGATGGCCACTACTTCGTCGGGATTGACGCTCTGGTTGGGCTCCTTGCCGCCGGTGAGGCTCTTCACCATCTCTTTTACTGCCGGTATACGAGTGGAGCCGCCGACGAGGACGATCTCATCGATATTGGAATAGGTCAGCTTGGCGTCGGCCAGAGCCTGTTCGACCGGCTTGCGGCAGCGCTCGACGAGATCACGAGTGAGGTCGTTGAAGCGCGCCCGGGTCAAACGCATGTCGAGGTGGCGCGGGCCGGTTTCATTGGCGGTAATGAAGGGCAGCGAGATGCTGGTTTCATTGACCGAGGAGAGTTCTATTTTTGCTTTTTCGGCTGCTTCGGTCAGTCTTTGCAGGGCCTGGGGATCTTTGCGCAGGTCGATGCCGTCTGACTTTTGAAATTCATCGGCCAGCCACTGCACTACCAGGTGGTCAAAGTCGTCGCCACCAAGATGGGTGTCGCCCGATGTCGATTTGACTTCGAAGAGGCCGTCGCCCACTTCCAGGATCGAGACGTCGAAAGTACCGCCCCCCAGGTCGAAGACCAGGACGGTTTCATCTTTCTTCTTATCCAGACCGTAGGCCAGGGCCGCCGCTGTAGGCTCGTTTATGATTCTTGAAACTTCCAGACCGGCGATGGCGCCGGCGTTTTTCGTCGCCTGGCGTTGCGAGTCATTGAAATAGGCAGGCACTGTGATTACGGCGGAGGTGACTTTCTCGCCCAGATACTTTTCGGCATCTTCCTTGAGTTTGCGCAGGATCATGGCCGAGATTTCTTCGGGGGTGTAGTCTTTGCCGCCCATCGGCACCTTGCAGCCGCCGTCCGGGGATTCCTGCACCTTATATGAAATCGCCTTTTTCTCGCTCTCAACTTCGCTGAAGCGTCTGCCCATGAAGCGTTTAATCGAATACACGGTATTATGCGGATTGACGACTGCCTGGCGCCGGGCCAGTTGGCCTACGAGTCGCTCGCCAGTCTTGCTGATAGCGACCACCGAAGGGGTAGTCCTGGCGCCTTCCACGTTGGCGATAACCGTCGGTTGGCCGCCTTCCATGACCGCCACTACCGAGTTTGTGGTCCCTAAATCAATTCCTACTGACTTGCCCATATTTGTTTCGTCTCCGTTTTACCCCCGCTTCGGGGGTGCCTTACTAATTTCAATCTAGTGAAATTGAACTCACAAATTCACAAAATGCACCTTTCTTTAATCATCTATTAGTATCGACTGGTATCAATTGACCTCTTTTTAGCCGTTATTACTGGCCCGCAGCCGAATCTTCCTGTAATAATGCAAAATCATGCTTCTAAGATGCTTCCACGGCGTTAGGCGCCAACAAATAGCTGTTCTGAGCCTGGGCTGGCTCGCCTTTGCCCTGTGCCTGCTCTGGGTCGTCCCAGCGCTGCCGGGTATGGCCTCGGGCGGCAAGATGAATATCGATCCCAATACCGGTATGAAACTCAAGCCCGGTCAACACCCTGGTGGCGAGGGTGAGCGCATCCTCGGCTACAAGCCGCCGGTGATCACCGATCCCACCAGTCAGATTGTCCTGGGACCGGGGCTGGAAGTCACTCTTCATACTTATGAAGGTCTCGATAATCAATGGCGTCATATCGGTGATTACGACTTTGTCGCCAAGGTCCAGGAGACCGGACCGGCCGGCTTTATATATGACTGGCATATGAGCAATCCCGCCAACGCCGCCGGTATCAGGCGGGTAGAGGGTGAGGATGTGCGCAACAGTCGCCGCGTATCTCTCTTTTATCCGCGCAGCGAGACCTGCACCCTGGTCGGCTACACCAATGCCATCCGCATATCGGACGTTCTCTACCGCGAACTGAAGGAGGGCAAACGTTCCGAATTCAGTATCGACGGTCCTGAGACAGTCATGGTTCTGCACCACGAATCGGTGGCCCTGCCCCACTACATACAGGCCCAGGGCGAAGAGACGATAAATATACGGGTTGAAGGTGTTGATACACCGGTGCGCACAATCAAGGCAGTCTGCGACAACGGCTGGACTTACTGGGTGCTCGATAATCCCCGCGTGCCGATGCTGGTCCAGGGCAATGCGCCCTTTCGCTGGGTGGCCTCACTCACGCATGCCTATGGTGACGGAGACGCAATCAAAGAAGCGAAGCGCATCATCAATGATCTGCGCAATGGTGGTGTGGCTACTTCTTATCTCATTCTTTTCGACTTCGATTCGGACCGCCTGCGGCCGCATTCAAAGGAAATTCTCAACGGCCTGGCCGAATATTTGCACGACGACAAGTCGGTTAATCTGCAGGTGGAAGGTCACTGCTGCACCATCGGCGGTTACGAATACAATATGGGTCTGTCGCGCAGACGTGCCGCATCGGTCAAGAAATATCTTGTCCAGACCAGCGGTATCGCTGCTTCTCGATTGAGACCGGTGGGCTTCGGCTATACCAAGCCGGAGATGCCGAACGATACCGAAGCACACCGCGCTCGCAACCGTCGGGTCATATTCCGCAAGTTCTAAACCGGTCTGCTGAACTGTCAGCGACTGAGGAGAAAGGCCCGCTCAAACAGGCCTTCTTCCAGATCCTGGCGGCGAATCAAGACATCGCTGTGCCTGATTTTTCCGGACTGAAAAAGTGAGCCTTCGTCTATGCGGGCGAAGAGCAGCCATTCGTCCTTATCGGCCATCAAATGGCTGTAGTGGCTGTCGGCGGCCCGCTGCGCATCGTGGCTGATACCGCTGGCGGCAAAGGCACAAATTTCTTTTTCGCGTTCAAGATTTTCGCCTGAGCCAAAAAATTGACCGCTGCCGCAGGTGTACGCGTTGTATTTTGTCGCCCAGAGGGTCAGCGCCGAAGAAAGATTGGTCGGCAAAATAGTGCTCTGCAGCAGCAGCTGGTGCAGATCGAGGGTCCAGCGCGCGGCCAGGGTGAAGGGCCGGGCCGGTGATTGGCTGCTGCCGCTGTCGGCAGCTCCTGCGTCTATAGTTGCTCCGGCGACAAAATTTATATGAAAAGCTTTGCGGTCTTTGTCGGGCATTGTCAATATTTGCGCCGAGCGAAAAATCGTCACCGTTCCGGATGAAGGGAATGTGGACGGCAGTGGGCTTTCCGCTTTGCAGGCGGCGAGCTTTTGCAGGTCGATTTGCAAAAGGAAATCCATGGCCTGACCGTTGCGGTCCGTGGGCCAGTCCAGTCCGGCGGGCAGGGAGGGCGAGCCTCCGAGCAGGCCAGAAGCATTTTCCCGCGGGAAACTATGTGTGTCCTGCGGTACCATGGCCAGGGCCGGCACTTTACTATTGGCAAGACTTGTTTCGATGGTCGCCGTCCAGTGCGGACCGGCCGACAGGAGCAGTTGTCTCAGCTCTGTGTGCAGTTCGTCATTCATCGCCTTAAAATCATGTGCCTTAAATCTTGGCTTCCCAGGTCTGCTAACATTTAGAGTCGCCACTATAAATTAAAAAGGGCCTTAGAGGGACTCTCATGTCAAATTACCTTGCTTTTCGACAGTCCGCAGCTGTCTTTGCTGGATTTGTTCTGGCTTCAATTTTTGCCCTGATTTTATCGGTTGTGCCAGCGCAGGCGCAGGATAAAGTTGAGACTTTCACCGGTTATCTAATTGATAAATCGTGTGCTGCCGCAATTAAACATGATCACAATGATCCCACCCAGAGATTGAAGGACCACACCAAAACCTGCTCGCTTGAGCCGGCTTGTTGTGAAGCCGGTTATACGGTCTATGCCGCCGGTAAGTGGATCGACCTCGATGCCGCCTCCAGCGAGATGGCGCAAAAGGTTATCAGGGCCAGCAAAAAAGCAAAATCACACATGTGCAAAATAACCGGTGTGTTTAAGAGAAGTGAATTTCACGCCAGCAGTCTCTCCGAGGTGAATTAGTCCAGGTGTTTAATAGACTTTCGGCTTCGGCTACCGCTTTTGCCGCTACTCTGGTGATGGGATTTTGTGGGGGCTCAGTTTTGGCCGCTGAAGAAAAATTGACTGTCGTTTGCCCGGCCTTTGCCTCGGGCGCATTGATCCCGGCTAAGTTTACCGGCGATGGCAAGGATGTCTCGCCCGCCGTGCAGTGGTCAAAGGTACCGGCTCAGACTAAGTCCATTGCTCTTGTCTGCACCGATCCCGATGCCCCGGTCGGCGTCTGGTGGCACTGGATAATTTTCAATCTTGCTCCCACCACCGAACATCTGACCGAAGGAATGGACAAGGCCGCCAGCCTCGCCGGCGGTGCCTGCCAGGGTACCAACGATTTTGGTAAAACCGGCTACAACGGCCCGGCTCCACCCAAAGGACCGGTACATCACTATCACTTTACCGTCTACGCCCTGGACAGCAAACTCAATTTAAAACCAGGATGCAGCAAGGCCGAATTCACCGCCGCCGTCAAAGGACATGTGCTGGCCGGCGGCGAATATGTCGGCACCTATGTCCGACGCTAGCAAGTCCGGGAAGCTGGGGCGGGGAAGAGCTGATATGGCGGTGGAGCTTCGTAATGTTTGAAAGGTATTCTGAACTCAGTCTGCGTTCTATAGATATCGCCCGCGCCGTGGCCCGTGAGTTTGTCAGCGATGTGGTGCGCGACGAGCATCTATTGCTTGGTGTTGTCGGCGCCGGCAACGGTACGGCGACAGTTTCGATGAAGCCCTTCAACGTCGGCCACAGACAGATTCAGGAGCAGCTGAAAGAGTTGACCGCCCCCGGTAAGGTCGCCCCCGGGGAGATCCTTTTTGACGTCAGCGGTCTGCGCTCCATGGAAAAAGCCTGGCTTGCCGCCCGCGAGCACGGTCACAAAAAACTTCTCACCGGTCACATTTTGATTGGTGTTCTGGCTCTGGGTGGCGGACTTGTTGATGTGCTTTTGCAAAATCTGCTGATCAATAAAATCGAATTGCGCGAAAAAATTGTCGAGTCTTTTGAAAATGAAGCGGCCATGGCGGCCGAGGAAATGACACCCAAACACGGTTGCGTGCCGACAAAGGTCTACGACTATCTCAGCGCTGAAGTCCTGGTGGCAATAACTCTGGCCGAGCAGGAAGCGAGAAAGTCCGGTGTTTCATTCCTCGGTACCGAGCATATCTTGATTGGTCTGTTTTTGCAGGAAACCGGAGCAGCCGGCAAAGTACTGCGCAGCAATAATGTTTCTCTTGAGTCCCTGCGCAAAGCCACCCGCCACATCAGCGAGGTTGGCTCCGGCTGGACACCCCGGCAGTTGCCTTTGACCCGGCGGGCGGTAAAAATACTGGAAGCGGCGCTGGGTATTGCCGAAACTTTGAATCAGGAACGTATTGAAACCGAACATATTCTTCTTGCTATCAGTCGCAGTGAAGATTCTGCCGGTCCAAAAATACTGGACGAGCTCGGCGTCAAAATAATAGCTCCCTGAGCCATTTTTGCCTGACTTCAGGGCTTACTTGGCGGTGACGATGCCTTTTGAGGAAGCCCACTGGAAAAGATCAGCCTGACCTATCGCCTGCGCCATCATCTCGGGGAATTGGTCCGGGGTGCAGGCAAAAGTCGGCACGCCAATTTCAGCAAAGTAAGCGGCATTGCGGTGATCGAAGGCCGGCGCGCCGTCATCCGATAGAGCCAATAGACAGATTACTTTTACCCCTGAAGATACCAGACTGTAGACTCGCTTGAGCATCTCCTGATTGTTGCCGCCTTCGTAGAGGTCGGAGATGATCACAAAAATTGTCTCCGAGGGCTGTCTCACCAGACTCTGGCCGTAGTCGACGGCGCGGTTGATGTCGGTGCCTCCACCCAATTGCACGCCAAAGATAATATCAACCGGGTCGGACAGTTGATCCGAAAGGTCCACAACACTGGTGTCAAAAACCACAAGTCTGGTTGTCACTGCCTTTATCGAAGCCAGGACAGCGGCGAAGATGCTGGAGTAAACGACCGATGTGGCCATGGAGCCACTCTGATCGACGAGCAAAATTATGTCCTTGAGACTGGATCGTTTTTTGCCGAAGCCGATGCGTTTTTCCGGAATGATTGTTTTGAATTTGCCCTGATAGTGCTTGAGATTGGCTCTAATTGTACGGTTCCAGTCGATCTCGTTGTAGCGGGGATTGTTGTTGCGCCGGGCCCGGTTGAGGGCGCCAACCACCGCCTGTCTTGTCGGCGCCGCCAGTCTGCGCATCAGATCATCGCAAACTTTGCGCACCACCATGCGTGCTGTTTCCTTGCTCTTGGCGGGAATGGCCGAGCCAAGAGCTGCCAGGGTCGCCACCAGATTGACGTCGGGCACCATGGAGGCGAGCAGTTCCGGTTCGAGCAGCATGCGCTTGAGATTGAGCCTTTCCAGTGCGTCCTTTTGCATGATGGTGACGACAGTGCTGGGGAAATATTTGCGGATGTCGCCTAGCCATCTGGCTACCCGCGGGCTGCTTGCGGAGAGGTCACCACTTTTTGACTTGTCTTTGCCTTCGCCATCGGGTCGGTTGTAGAGCGAGCTCAGGGCCTGGTCCATGGATATGTCGTCCCCCGACAGCCGGCAGTTGATACCGCCGCCGCCTTCCTGGCCGCC
>JAFEAV010000129.1 GCA_018266215.1 Cyanobacteria bacterium SZAS LIN-3
CGGCGTCGGTGCAGTCGACGATTTCTCTGCCGTTGGCGGCGTCGGTGCAGTCGACGATTTCTCTGCCGTTGGCGGCGTCGGTGCAGTCGACCCTGATGACGCTGTTGTATCAGGCGGCGATTCCGGTGGAGTCGACGATAGCGGTGACTTTGGCGGCGTAGGTGACGTTGGTGGCTTAGGCGCCATGGGTGATGTCAGTGAATAATCCTTAGCCCTCGTTTTCCGAATCAGGAATTTAAGTCGTCCTTTCAGGCTGTGCTTCTTAAATCGGATCCTTTGTGTTTTGCTCATCGCAATGGATTCCGTAAGACTGGTATGGACTTCATCTTTCAGCAGGTTTTTACCATCAACAAGGGTGGCGAAAAGATAGTACAGCGTTGGAATAACCAACACGCCGATGATGGTGCCAGTAATCATCCCACCCATGGCAGATGAACCAAGGGTTCTATTCCCCACCGCCCCGGCACCATGCGATAGCACAAGGGGTACAAGCCCTGCAACGAAGGCAAAAGACGTCATCAAGATAGGTCGAAACCGCATCCTGGCGCCTTCCAGGGCAGCGTCTCGCAACGACAAGCCTTCATTCCGTTTTTGAACCGCAAACTCGACGATCAATACGGCGTTTTTCCCCAACAGTCCAAGCAGCGTAATAATTGCGATTTGTGCATACACGTCGTTGGCCAGGCCCATCAGTTTGAGCATCAGGAAAGAGCCAAAAATACCGACTGGCAAGGAGAAGAGTACGGCAAAAGGCAGTACGAAGCTTTCGTACTGAGCTGCCAGCACTAAATAGACAAAAAGCACAACAATCAAAGAAATAATGACGAATTCATTACCTCGTTTCGCTTCGTCATAGGCCAGATCTTCCCAGGCGATGTCGAACTCGCGGGACAGGGTGTCTTTAGCCACCTCACGGATAGCCTTGATGGCGTCGCCAGATGTAAAACCTTTGGCCTGGAATCCACGAATGGCGGCAGAGTTGTACATGTTATAACGCGTAATTTCATTGGCCCCTTTTGTTTTTTCCAGGGTCATAAACGATGAGTAGGGCACCATGTCCCCTTGATCATTTTTGACAAACACGTTCTGCAAATCTGCTAGATTTCTTCGATATTCAGGCGCTGCCTGGGTAAAGACTTTAAAAAACCGGCCAAATTTGACAAACCCTTGCTCATAAGAGCCGCTGTTCATGACGTCCAGGTTTCTCATGGCCGTGCCGATGGAAACACCCTTCTGCATGGCCATCTGATTATCGATCTTGATTTCATATTGCGGGTAGGACGCATTGTAGAAAGTAAACAGCCCTGAGATCTCTTTGCGTTTTGTCAGGTTTTTCATAAATTCCTGAGTGGCCACTTGCAGATCCTGATAGCGGAGATCACCGGTTTTATCCAGTAATCGCAAGGAAAATCCGCCAGAAGAACCAAAGCCGGGAATTGCTGGCGGCTCAAAAAATTCAACCCTGCCTCCCAACCCAGCAGTGTGTTTCTCTAATTCCTCAATAATTTCATGGACGTTTTCTTTGCGTTCTTCCCAGTTCTTTAGATTGATTAGACAGGTCCCCGCATTGGAGCCTCTGCCTTCTGTCATGATTTCGTAGCCCGCCATCGACGTCACCGATTCAACACCTTCAACGGCTCTGGCCATTTTTTGCAGCTGGCCCATCACTTTGTTTGTATACTCCAGCGAAGACCCTGGTGGTGTTTGAACAATAGCGTAGATGGTGCCCTGGTCTTCATTCGGGACAAAGCCGGAGGAAACCTTTTGGCTCAAATAAACAATGCCGGTAGCAAATGACCCGATAATCACCAGGCAAATTATTTTTTGGGTGACGATCCGATTCAACACCCACATGTAGACACGGGTTAATACTTCGAAAAGGGCATTGAATAGACCAATAAACCAGTGAAAAACGTTGAAGGAGTGCTTGTGACCGGCATGGTTCCGGAGAAACATGGCGCATAAAACAGGCGTTAGCGTTAACGCCACCAACGCCGAAATAACAATGGCGCTAGACATCGTGATAGAAAACTGCCGGTAAAACACGCCCACCGGGCCGGGAATGAAGGCTATTGGCACAAACACCGAAATCATCACAAATGTAATGGCCAGAATAGCGCTTCCCAGTTCGCCCATGGCTTTGTGCGTCGCAGCATAAGGCGTTAGCGACGGGTCTTTCTCCATATTGCTGTGGACAGCTTCAACCACCACAATGGCATCATCAACCACAATGCCGATAGCTAGTACCAGAGCAAATAAGGTAATCAGGTTAATGGACATACCAAACATCGAGAGCACCAAAAAGGGCCCTATTAGTGAAATAGGTACGGCTATGACAGGAATGACGGTGGAACGCCAGTCCCCCAGAAACAGAAAGACGACCAGGGTAACAAGAATAAACGCATCGCGGATGGTGTCAATTACCTGCTCAATCGAGGCGTCTAAAAACTTGGAAACATCGTAGCTATACTGGACGTGTATACCGTCCGGAAACGACTTGGAAAGTTCACTGATTTTGTCTTTGACCTTTTTGATGACTTCCCTGGCATTGCTATCGGCCGTCTGTTTCAGGACGATAGATGCAGAGGACTTTCCATCCAGATTCGTGTAAATGTCATAAAACTCACTGCCCAGCTCTACTGTGGCAATGTCTTTAAGCTTGACCATTTCACCAAAGCCGGAGCTTTTGATAATAATATTTTCGTACTGCTCGGGCTCGGTGTAGCGGCCGACATAATTCAGCACATATTCAGTAGACTGGGCTTTTTTACCCGAGCTGATGCCGAGCCGGCCAGGGCGGGCAATAAGACTCTGGCTTTTAACGGCCTCGACCACTTCTTCAGAAGAGATATTGTAGGCTCGCATGCGGTCAGGTTTAAGCCACAGCCTCATGGCATACGTTCTGCTGCCCAACAAGCTTGCGTTCGCAACCCCTGTAATTCTCTGAATTTCAGGTATCAGCTTGGTATAGGCGTAATTAAACAGGTATTGCTGGTGAAAGGAGGCGGAATCAGAATATAAATCCACATACATGAGCATTGAGGATTGCAGGGGTCTTATGATGACCCCCTCTCGCTGAACGAGATCGGGTAATGAGGTCATTACCTGGTCCACACGGGTTTTGACGCTAACCACCGCCTGGTTGGAGTCGGTACCTGGTTCAAATACCAGACGGACGGTGGCCTCACCGGCACTGGTGGCATCAGAGGACATGTAGCGCATACCCGGCACACCGTTAATGGCCGCTTCCAGTGGTACCAGCGTCGACTTGGTAAGCACATCTGCACTGGCACCGGGGTACGCAATGAAAATATTGACGACGGTGGGCGCAATTTGGGGGAACTGCGAAATAGGCAGCTGCACCAGGGCAAGGCAGCCCAGGAAAACGATTAAAACCGAGATAACAATCCCGAGTACTGGCCGTTTAAGAATGTTACGGAACATTGATGGCCGAACCTGAGCTACTCTGCATAAAGGTTTATATTCTCAATAGCGTGTTTGGGATCAACCAGCTTGTAGCTGATTTTGTCGCCCTTATCTAGTTTGTTCTGGCGTTCAAGCAAGAACATCTCATCAGGGGTTATTCCAGAGACTATGTAAACGTTTGGTTCCTCACGGGCCACTTTAATCTCACGTTCGTGAATCACCCCGGCTTTGTCGACAACAAAAATGAAGCGTTTATCCAAAATTTCAAACGTCGATTTTTGCGGCACAATCACCGCCTGACTAACCTTCTTGGGCCACAGTATTTTGCCTGTTTGCCCGTAACGCAGCAGGAGGTGTGGGTTACTAAAGCTCGCTCTAAAGGCAATATTGCCCGAGGTACTATTAAAGTCCGACTGGATAACTTCTATCGTTCCAGGTTCGGGATAGATTTCCTTGTTGGCGAGTTCCAATTGGACGTTCTGAGCACCACCCTTTCGTCTGTGTTCCATATAGTCCAGGTACACAGCCTCGGGCACATTAAAGTACACCCAGATTCGATGCATATCGCTTAAGGTCGTAAGCAGTTGGTTTTCTTCCAACAGACTGCCCAGCCTGATATCACCAAAGCGGCCTATCAGCCCGTCAAACGGGGCGCGAATTTCGGTAAATCCTAGATGCGTTTTGGCTAGCTCCAGTTCCGCTTTAACTTTATTCAGTTTGGCGGCGGACATGGCGGCTTCAGTGGGGGAAATAATGTCTTTTTCGACAAGTGCCTGGTTATTCTGCAGCTCAATTTTGGAAAGCTCAACCTCTGCTTCAGATTTTTGAACATCAGCCTGGTAGACACTGGGCTTTATCTGAAAAAGCAATTGTCCCTGACGAACAGTTTGTCCTTCGTCTACCAGTACATTTTGCAGGTACCCCTTCTCTAATGAACGAATTTCAATGTGCTGTATGGCTCTAATCTGGCAGACAAATTCATCATTCAGAGTCAGGTCTTTGACAAGAGGTTTACTGACCTCGTAAGTCGTATGTGACACTTCTTCACTATTCGCCGCCAGGTCTTTGGCATTAGCTTTCTCAACCTGTACGGTGGTGTGCGCTGCCGCCTTGCTGTCAAGAGCTGACTGACAGCCTGATGTAGACAGTACGAGCAGAAGGGCGCTGCAATACAAGGCCAGGGTCTTAAACAGGTTCATAATCCATTGTTTTTTACCAACACGTAAAGGTCAGATTACAGCATGAATGTGACGGTAAAGTGATCACGTTCTTGCTAGCAGCCAAGATTGCGCAAGCCCAGTCCCACCGATCATGGGCCGGTTCACTCGGAACGGCGCGCTGGAATAGCCACCCGCTTGCCTTTGGGGCTGACTTTGCCGCTTAGCAGCATGGCATCGGTCAGGGCAAATTTTGCGAGCGGTTCACGGGAATACGGCTTAAAAAACACCAGTTTGTTACGGATTTTGACGTTGTACACGCTAAAGGTGATGTTGCTGATGATATGACTGTTGGGCCTGATTTTGCTGGACCACATGCCCGTATCGCCAGGGGGAGAGGGGAAGAACAGGTTGCCCAGCTCGTCCTCCAGGCCAATATCAAACATAGAGAACGTATTTTCGGTTTGATTCGAAATATCCAGCGTCAGCGTAATATCCGTCATTTCGCCGCCCCCGTGCCGGTTAATGCGCACACCCACCACCTTCACTTCCAGACCAGGACTGCTGAAATCTTCGGCCCTCTCATCGGGCATTGTCATGGTGGGCAGTTTCAGCGGCTCGCTCAGCTTGACGCGCATTTCAGCGCCGGGCGGAAGCATGACACTCTTACCCTTCATCAGCATGGCGATTGTCAGCCCGGTAGCCCCACCAATGGCCGCGCCACCCGCCAGGACAGCCCCGTGGCTGGCCGCAGCCGCCGCCAGACCACCAACTTGCAGCGCAATCACTGAGCCCACCACGCCACCAATGGCGGTAAAGCCCGCCGCGCGGCCGACGACTTTGGCTGCGGCCTTGCCTTTGGAGTCCCGCGTGGTGCTGTTGCCCTCAATCGGGACTTCACGCCCGTCAGGCGTAACTAAATAATCAAAACGCGTGGTGATGTATCCATTGCGACCAGCGCGCTTCGGCCCTTCCAGACTGAGCAGCACGCCGTGCACCACCGTGCCCCGGGGTATGACCACCCGGTCATCTACCAGCACGTCCTTGCTGATTTTGCCGAAGAACTCATCGCCTTCCACAGTCTCGCCGGCTTCAATCTCGGTCGCAAGAACCAGCTCCAGCTCCGTCCCAGGGGCTACCAGACGAACATCCCCCCTGTTGACGGTCGGGCTTTGCGAACTGTTGGTCTCGGTTTTGCTAACGGTGCTGCGCAGCACCGGGGACTCGCCACCCTCGGTCGGTGCGTCGGCGGATAAAACGGCCAGCGGGGCGCCGGCGCTCAGGCTGAACACCATACCGCAGACGCACAGAGAACGGGTGACGTACACCTTCAACGGCCGCTTCCAGTCACGGGTCTCAAAAGTTTCTTCCATTGGTCTTAAAGGCGTCGAGCAGGTAGGGAGAACAAGCCAGTGTCCTCTATGAAGGAACAGAAGCGTCAGCTTGTGGACCTACATCATGCATGAACCATCTCAACCGCGCAAGTAGCTGCTCCTTAAGACAGAATATCTTCTGGCCGCCAGGTGCCACCGCCTGTAGTGCCCATCACAAAAGCCGGAATTGGCCGTGCGCGACCTTTACTGATCGGCCTTCTTCTGAGCCTCGGCCACTTTTTCCCGAATGGAATCGGCTAGTGTAGGAGGGTAAGTGTAAGTGCTCTCAGGTTCCTTCTTTTTAGTCAGGACAATATAGCCGACTACCGCGATTGGCACGGTCAACAGAATCAACCACAAACTGTTCATCGAAATATCCTCCTGCAAGCACCGGAGTTCAGCGTCATTACTTAGCTTATGCCCATTACCAGACCAAAACAACGCCGTGCGCAGGGGGTATTTCTAATGTCCTCGCCATGATTCCGCCACAACCCAGGCACTAAAATCAGAATCAACTAGTCGTCACTTTCTCCGCGAAGTTGATACCAGCAGACGATGCAGGCGACAAGCGTAAAGGACACACCGAGAAATCCCAAGATATAAGTCCCGGTAACGTTCCTCCAATCAACAAAATAAGAGACCATGGGCAGATGAGTGATGTCCATGCATTGTATCTCCATTTTCCGAGACCCTGGCAAAGAGTCTCTGTGTCTGCATTTCATGTATTTTACTCAGAGAAAATATTTTCTGAAAATGGTGATAATACGGACGTTTTTTGTCGAGAAACAATTCGCAACGTATAAACGTAAGTGTCCGCAAATCCCCCCACGAATTAGTACGGAGCTTTACCATGCCTCAAGCCGATGTAACTTCGGCGGCGCATCCTGTCGTCGATGTGCCCCGCGATAACAACCGTTCCACCGTTGATAAGATTGAACATTTAGGCCTACTGGCCGCGCACGGTGCCTGGGAATACATAAAAAAGGATTCCTCAGGAGTAGCGATAAAGGCCGCTGAAGGACTGGCTATCGGCGTTGCCGTAGCCACAGCGCCAGCCTGGCTCGGTGTAGCAGCGGGCGTGGCGGGTGTCGGCCTGCTGGGTAAGGAAATTTACGACAAGGGAAAAACGCTGCTCCCCACAATCGAAATAATATGGCATGACGACTCGTCTGCGGCAGACAGGAAGAAGGCTGAAGAAGTTTTCTCTACCGAAGTTGGAACGATCCTTGTCGATTCCACCGCTATGATTGGTGTCGGATTTGGTGCCGGCAAATTGGCAAGCGGCATCCGTGGATTGACCCGAGGCCTCAGTCACGAGCAGATGGATAAAATGACCCTTGATGCGACAACCAGAATGCGAGAATTGATTCCTCAGTACAAAGCGGAAATTGAGGCTTTTCACGCTCATATTGACTACAAAAGGCCGGGAGGTGCTTACGTCGGTATGGACCCTCGAGGACTTATTCGCGGACTGGACGCGCTCAATCCAGATGTCGGCAGACACTTTAACGGGCATGGAATGGCCAAAGGGAGCTGGCTCGATCAGTTAAAAGGCCTGCAAGAGCTGCTCACTAAGGGACAAGCAAACGACCGCAGACCGCTATATGAGATGCCGCTGCGAGGAATGGAAGAATACGCAGGTGCCTTTGGAGCAACGCGCCCCTTTGATACAGGCACGTTCATCCTTCTCTCCGAGGCCGGTGCCAGAGGCGGTATAAGAGAGAACGGTATTAAATATGTCCTTGTGAATGATCACTTTTACGGCGCGATTGCCGACTTGCAAGCGGCCTTTCCAAAGGTGACCTTTATCCGGGCCGACGAAATCGCAACAAGATTGCCCCAGATATTGAGAGAAAAGCGGCCGGACCTTTACGCTTCCGCCATGGCGCAGACTGCCGCACGAGTCAAAGCTGATGCTCATAAGCCGAAGACCGAGACCTTCACCTCCTGGTTTAATTCTCCCCGAAGATTTGAGCCAGCCCCTCCGGTCAAAGTGGCACCTCCGCTTGAGCCCGTCGCCTCGATGCCGAAGGAACTTCCGCCACTGACCGGGGATCCGGCTATAGACTGGTAACCCGCCTCGGGCTGCGGCACCGCAAAGTAGTTGCGAAAGATGAAGAACAAAGGACAAGGTTGGTTTTGTCTGTAAGATCTGAGCATTCCAAAAGCTCGGTGGAGGGCATTTACATGGCGGTCACAACCAGTCTCAAGGTATCCACAATTTCATACGCAATCGTCTACGTCAAAGACACCGCCAAAGCGCTGCCTTTCTATCGCGATATTCTCGGCGCCAAGGTAAAAGTGGACTCCCCCGGTTGGGTGGAATTTGACATGGGCCCGGTTACACTCGCTTTGCACGGCGAGGCCCCGGAAAGACCGATTCAGCGCGGTAACAGCTCGCTGATCGTATTTCCAGTGGACGATGTTTTTGAAGCGCACGACCTGCTCAAGTCCGCCGGTGTAAAAATCATCGAATCACCAAAAATGGTTTGCGAAACGCCTACCGGCAAGGGTTACTCACTCGATATTGCAGACCCCGACGGCAACTTGCTTTCGTTCTACAGTGAGAAAGAAAACTAAACCATTCATTCAGACAGCTTGAAATTGGCGACTAAAAAGACAGCCCTGATTCTCACTCTAATTGTGTTTTCACTTGTGAGTGCCTGGGCTGCTTTTGCCTACATAACCGCAGCCAGGCTCAATGCCTGCGTATCGCTTGTAAGCAAGGGGAAGGAGATGGAAGCGTTTCTGGCTAAGCCTTCCATCTCCTTTGTCGAAACATATTTCCGCTTTGAAGACTCGCTCAAAGACGATGTGATTTTTGGCGTGGACCAGGAATCTATCGAAGGTGTCGAGCACCCGGTGTACATAAAGGGCGGCGATTGGATGGCCATAATCGGCCTGCAACGCACGGGAGCAGTCTGGGTCGCATGCGGCACGGAAGCCACGCAAAAGGGCATCCCCAGCAAGGACCGTACATGGAAAATCCTCACAACCGGCCAGGCTTTTCAGCCAGGTGTCTGGTACCACATAAAGTGCTATGCCGATTATTCGACCAGGCACTTCAGAAATCTAGAAATTGACGGACCGGGACTGAAAAAGAGTTTCGATTTGAGTGCCTGCACCGTCGACTATCCAAACTACATGCCCTTTGACAAACGGGCGATGAGCTATTACGCCTATTCAATGCGCAGCCGCACCATGATGAAAGAGCGCGGCAAGCCGCTCGTCTATTTCGACGATTTGCGCGGGGGTGTGATTGAAGGTGGCAGGGAGTGCGTCGTCTTTCAGACTGATTTCGAGAACCAATCCAAGATTGGCGAGCAACCGGTCACCCTTCCTGTAATCAAGCTAGATAATTACACTCAGGGCAAGCTCTATCTCGAGCGGCCGGAGTCACGATTTCGCATAGAGACGTCGGCAACAGCACATTCCGGTACTCATGTAGGGGTTAGTGATTCGGACCTGGACTGAATATTTCAGCGCTCCGAAAAACTCTTTGCCAAGGCCATATCCGCCGCGCCGAGCTTCCTTTCACCAAGCAAATAGTAGGCCCTTGCTCGATTCTCGTAATTTAATGCATAACCAGGCCGACGCTTGATGGCCTCGGTTAAATCGGCAATTGCCAGCTTATAAGCCTTTTGTTGAAGATAACAGTAGGCCCTGTGCTGATAGACATAGGCAGTAAAAAACTTTTGGTCTGCAATATTTCCGTACGGATGCCATACATGTTGAGTCTTTGCCTCGACGGGAATCAGCTCCAGTGCCTTGGTAAAATGCGCCTGCGCGCTGCTCCAGTCACCCTGTTGAGTTTCCGCCAGGCCTTTCTCAAACGGTATCTCGGAACCGCGAGGGTCCGGCGGTTTATCGTCCAATTCTCGAGGATCGGCTTTCATCACGGCGCCGAGATCCTTGCGCACGGTTTCATAGCTGTGACCGCTGGCTTTGAAATCCTGCGGGTTCTTGATAGTTTTTGCAGCCAGGTCTGCATTCTTGTGGGTGGATTCAATGCAGTTCCATGCGACCCAGGCAATAGCGCCGGAAACAATCACGATCGACAGAGCGAAAAGCCAGTTCAGGACAGCATGCTCTTTCATTGGGACTCCATATTTGGCTACAAATTATTCACCAGCCAATTGTAGCGCCCACTATTTCTTTACCGCAATGTCCACTTTCACACCCTCGACCCAATCCTTATGCTCGTCGGTGTAATAGAGGTAGGCACGGCTGGCCGGACCGGTATAGCTTCCGGGCACGGCAGCAATCAAGCTGAGCGGCACTTGCACTTTCTCATTGGCATCCAACGCGCGCCAGTAAAGCACCACCTCACGACCACGGACTTCGTAGGAATCGATAGTGTGTTTTTTTACCAGCTCCTTCAGCTGTTCATGGCGCGGCTCCAGACCTCCTGGCAAACCAATGATGGCAACCGGCGTCGGCACAGCCTCTTTCGAAATGTTTTGCACCGTGACATCGGCCTCAGTTGATGTACCCTCGACGACCTTGTCCTGCGCCATCTTGACCTGAAGCGCCAGCTTGCAATCTTTATCGCTGATTGGACTTTCGATCTTGTATTTTGCCGCCATTGAATACGGCATCGGACTGCCGCCTACCATCTCGATCTGGACAGTATGGTCGCCGGCTGTCAAAACCTCGCTCAAATCAGGAAGCTTGATTGACTCCTGGGTAGTCTTGCCAAATGCCACCCAATCACCGATTGGATGCTCATCCACGTATATGCGCAGCTTGCCGGGTTCTTTAGGCGCAGCGTGCTTCTTGTCATACGAAACAATCGTGCGCAGAGCGAGAACCGTAGCCTGCGTAGAACCAAAGCGCCCGGCCTTGCAAGAATCGGCCAGATACTTAATGGTGCGCTCCACATTCATGTTGAAATCAGAATCGCGCAGCCAGGCAAGCGCAGCTAGCGAAGTACCTTCCACCTCCAGAGATTCGCCGCCGCTGCCTACTATTGAGGCGGTGATCTTTTCGACCGAACCATCGCTCTTCTGCAGCGAGGCCAGGCGCTTCATCAGCTGCTTAGCCTCGGCCTTGTCTCCGGCCAGATACAGCGCATTGGCTGCCAGAGCCAGTACATAACTGTTCTGACTCTTGGCCGCAGTGGTCTTTAATGCGGCTATTTCGGCCGTGAGATTTGCGGGACTCTCGCCGGTTTCAAGCAAGGCCCAGACGATGTAAGCGTTGGAGCAATCCTTATCCTCAATCCATGTATGCAGTGCTCGGCGCTTGCGGTTAAATCCGCCCTGACCGTCTTTCTGCTTCATGAGCCATTCGCGCGTGGTGCTGACCATTTTGCGATCAACTTCACGCACTTGAGACATATCGTTGAAGTGCAGAAGACCAAAAGCGGTGAGCGCTTCGTGCCCCGGATTTTCACCGAACCACTCGTAACCGCGATCCGGGCACCAGAAACCAACCAACTGCTTGTAGCCCTTGTCCAGTTTCTCGCGCGACGCTTCGATAAGACTGGGCGCGACACCCGTGTGAGAAAGGAAATACTGCTGCGCCATCGTCAAGGGATAACTTGTCGAAGACGTTTGCTCAAAGCATCCGCAAGGATCTTGAATCATCCGCTCAAGCGCACCTGTCAAACTGGCAAGCGGCGAGGGGAAGACAAGGGTACTCGACGACATGCTGCCAGGCACCAAATTTTTCTCGATATTGATTTTGAGAGAAATTTTCTTACCGGGCTCGAGCATTCCGCCGAACGCTTTCTCCTCCGGAAAGCCCTTCGATTTAACCGACAACTTGCGCGTAACCTTGTCCTGGTAGGCACCGGCTTTAGCCTGCAGCGTCAAGCTGGTCGGATCCTCGCCGAAACCGACATCGATTGGCTGAAGACAACGGACACGTTTGTCGGCACCCAAATCGTGCGGCTCATCCGATATCGGTTTGAGTTTCAATGGCCCGGTCACGTCAAAATGCAAATCCAGGCTTTTAAGCAGAGTATCTGTGGCATTAACCAGGCTGAGCGGCAGAAGGATGCGGTCACCGGTGGTTACTTCCAGGGGCAGCTTCGCCTCGGCATAGAAAGGCTGGACCGATTTCAACCCAAGACTGGCAGCTCCGATGGCTCCGCCGGATGAGAAAGCATCAGCATTGACCTGAAAAGTTGTGACGCTATCGTTTAAGCCGAAATTGACAGTCGCTTCACCGGTTTTGGCATCGGTCTTGACGCCTGTATTCCAATAAAGCGTCTCGGCAAAATCAAGGCGGTCGCCCGGTTTTCTGTCCTTGCGCACCTGATGAGCAAACTCGCGCACGACAACTTGTGGCGCCGAGGGAGGGGGAGGAAAAAAGCTATACCTATCGACAGAAGCCAGTCCGGCTCCCGCCATAACGCCGAAACCATCGTTATCTGGTATAGGGGCGCCTTCTGGCAAAGTCGGTGATGTTTTTTGGTGACGTTCAGCTCGCCCGGATGTATAGTGCCGCTCGTCGATAACGGTCGGCTCAACCTGGAAGAAATTAGCTTCGCGCGGTCTTTCGACTCGGCCGATTTTATGCTCCACACCAGGCGCACTAATATCGAAGTAAGTATCCAGTTGAGTCGCCGTGC
>JAFEAV010000012.1 GCA_018266215.1 Cyanobacteria bacterium SZAS LIN-3
GCTTTAAAGGTTGTGCAATTGATTGCCG
Source organism: Cyanobacteria bacterium SZAS LIN-3 (assembly GCA_018266215.1). Lineage (GTDB taxonomy): Bacteria > Cyanobacteriota > Vampirovibrionia > Obscuribacterales > Obscuribacteraceae > REEB67. The sequence goes on from JAFEAV010000012.1 coordinate 29, forward strand.
ATAAGCAATCAACGAAAAAAACAGGGCAAACTTTAGTGACAAAGTAGCGAGCCCGTACCGATAGCAGGGAAGTAAACGGTGCATAATCGCACATCTGCTATTCGAGGATTTGCTCATGCCTGATGTCAATCGCCAGATCGTCCTCGCCTCGCGCCCCGAGGGTGAGCCGACCGATGATAATTTCAAACTGATAGAATCGGCCCTCCCCGTTGCCGGCGATGGTGAAGTGCTGCTGCGCACAATTTTTTTGTCGCTTGATCCCTACATGCGCGGTCGTATGAGCGCCGCCAAGTCCTACGCCGAGCCTGTGCCTATCGGTGGTGTCATGGAAGGTGGTGCCGTCAGTCAGGTGGTTGAATCACACCACGCCAATTTCAAAAAAGGTGATTTTGTTGTCGGCAGTACCGGCTGGCAGACGCATTCGGTAGCGAAGGGTGAAGCCCTCGGTAAAGTCAGTATCGACCCCGCGGTTGCGCCCCTGTCGACGGCAGTGGGCGTCCTGGGCATGCCCGGCATGACCGCTTATACGGGTCTGCTAAATATCGGCCAGCCCCGGCCCGGAGAAACGGTTGTAGTAGCCGCCGCTTCCGGAGCCGTCGGCGCAATTGTCGGTCAGATTGCCAAAATAAAAGGTGCTCGGGCGATAGGCATCGCCGGCGGCAAGCGTAAGTGCGACTATGTCGTCAATGAACTGGGTTTTGACGCCTGTATCGATCACCGTGACCCTGATCTGGCCAAGCTTCTGGCTGCGGCCTGCCCGGCGGGTATTGATGTTTATTTTGAAAACGTCGGCGGGCATGTTTCGGAAGTCGTTTTCCCCATGCTCAATAATTTTGCCCGGGTGCCGGTCTGTGGACTGATAGCCGGTTACAACGACAGCGCCCCGCCGCCCGGACCAAATATGGCACCGGCATTGATGCGCCTGATATTGACTCGACGCCTCACCCTGCGTGGCTTTATCGTCTCTGACTTCGGCTCCCAGCGCGGAGAATTTTTGAAGGACGTCTCCACCTGGATCGCCGAGGGCAAAATCAAATACCTGGAAGATGTAGTAACAGGTCTGGAAAATGCACCGCGTGCTTTCCAGGGACTGCTGCGCGGAGAAAATTTCGGCAAGCTTGTGGTGCGCGTGGCGGAGCCGGTTTAGAGGCAAAGTTAGAAGAGCTTACTTTGTCGGCAGGCCGGACGGCTCCAGTTCGAGAAGGACCTCGTTGCGTCTGAGAAAGGGCGGGATGAAAGGCGCATTGTAGTAGGCGTGTTCGACCGGTACTGGCTTAATCGTCCAGCCTTTGGACTTAATATACTGCCGCAGTTTCTCCTCTTCTTTTTTCATTTCGGCCATCCGACCGGTGCCGGAAAAACGAATACTGGCCATAATTTTTTCCGGCACTTCCTTGATTCGCACGGCTTTGTTGTTTGGTGTCGGCAGGTCGGCCATCGTGTATTTTGCCGGCATGACAAATTGCATCACTTCGCTTTCGGCCTCGGTTGCCTTTTTGATCACCGGCACAGTCATGGCGATTTTTGTTTCAGGCAATTCATTGTCTTTTTTGACTACCGGTACGGTCATGGCTACTTTCTGGCTGCCGGTGTTTTTGCCTCCGATATAGTTGAAGAGTGTCATGAAAGCATTATTGGCGCCGTTCTTGCCTGAGCCTTTGCAGTCGACTTCCGCCACCAGATGCGGTGCATATTTGCGCAGCTCGAATCTGCCGTCTTTTTGCAGCGACACATAACTGGCTTCTTCATAGCCCTGGGCTTTTAAAAAACTGCTCACTGCGATAAGTCCAGCCGTGACAACAACAACTTTGCCGATAGTTTTCAAACTGTGCCTCTCCCCGGGGCGTCATGACATCATACAACCCACTTCTAATCTGGTGATATCATAGTCGTGTGAATCGGCTGTGAACACAATTTCTTCCCATCGCAGGGCATCATTGGCCTGATAGAATTTTCCGTCGGCCGGCTCAAGAGCTATAAGCCTGATCCATCTATTTTTTACCAGGTCGGAAACTTGAGCGTGGCGTGCCAGGACCTGGTCGATTGATTCTCTTGGCGCTCTTATTATAGATATCAATCTTATTGGTTCATGTGCCCGGGTGCCGTCGGCCTGCATCACCGACTGCAGCGGCAGGCCCAGGCGCAGATCCCCGGTCGCCCCTTGCATCACCCCGAAGTCCCCGACCACATTGTGCGTTACTTTGCTGCCGCTGCCGAAGACTTCGTTGTCCACTGTCGACAGATAATATTGCATGTTGATCCATTGAGCCACTATCATCGGTGCGGTCATAATCAGCTCAAGTATTTTGCCGTTGGAGTCGTTTGTGTACTCGTAGGAGTGCAGGAAAGCTCGGCCCTTGAGGTCGGCGCTGCGGCTCAGTGCCCGCGGTGCGGCGATGAACGCGGCATTGCCGGCCAGGCCCCACTCGGGAGCGACCTGGGCCCAATCTCCGGCCCTGACGGCGGGATTGTTGAGCTGTTCAAAGACACTCTGCGGCAGAGTGGCGCGCCTTTTGTCTTGCGCTTCCTGCCCTGCCTTCTTCAGGTCGGCCCGCAAGGACTCAAACAATTCGCGATGCGACTGGGCAATTGCCTCGCTGTCAAAAAATTCGAAAGTATCGGTGGTTGTATTGTGCTCGGCGGCGATGAAAACAGTCTCTTCCGGTACCACCAGGCCCTTGCTCTCAAGGCCGGCCCGCACTTCATTGTCGTTGAAAATTTCAGCCGCCAGCCGGGCGCTGGCACCGCCGCCATTGGCTCCGCAGGCGCCGCAATCCAGGGATGAAGCGTAGGGATTGTTGCGCGATTGACTCTTATGTCCGCACAAAACTACGATTTTGGGGAAGCTCTCCGGCAGACCCATGGCCTTGAGATTGCCCCAGGCCAGTTCAATTTTTTCCTCGAGTGTATAGGCCGAGGTGTCCAGTTTTGTCCTGGCCTTGCCGCCCGCCATCTGGCTCAGGGCCGCGGTAAAGCGGCTGTACTGCCCGGGAAAGAGTGTTGCTCCCGCCAGCGGTACCGCCGAGAATAGGCCGAAATTTTCCACCAGACCGAAGGCGCCGATGAGGTTGCTCTTCATTCGTTTGCGCAGCTGCAGCACCGCTGCTCTCAAGGCCTGTGCTCCGACAACGAAGTTGCCGGCCCTGTCTCTGGCGTTTTCTTTTACCTCTTTTTCCGGTTTGAGTAAGACCGGACACAGGTCGACCGAAAGTGCACTGCCCAGGGCGGTGAATTTCATGGCGAAGCCGAAGAAGCCGGCGAAACCGGATGTCGAATAGGGGCCTATCTTTTCGATCTGTCGGCGAATTGGTTCGGAACGCACGTCGATGCAAAACACCAGATGCGCGCTCTTCTCGGCTTGTTCGTTCGCCTCGGCAGCGATTGCCCCGGTGTCGAGATCTTTCAGGAGGCGGTTGCGATAATTGAGTTCATAGGCTTCCTGCCAGACGCTCGAATAATCGGCGGCCTTTGCTGCTTCGGTCTTGTCGTCGTCCTGTGTGCGGGCCTTCAGGGCCAGTCTCTGCCAGGCGCGCTCCCGCGGCAGTTGCGCTTGTTCCAGGATGGGCGCGGCATAGTTCAACTCATAAAAGAGACGTATGGCCAGGTAATCGGTGAGGATGTTATTTTCACCCTGCGATTGTCGCCATTTGAGATGGCTGGTCCAGCCCTTCAGTTGCACGAAGTGTCGGGTCAGATAGGGGATGATATCTTCCCCTTCTACGCCGCTGTCATTGAGCAGTTTGGCCAGGGCGGCGAGGGCATCTTCAGGCAGGTTGAGCAGATTCTTTTTCCAGTCGCGCACGCCCTGGATGGACAGTGAGTGGTCCAGCAGAGCAAGCTTGCGCCAGGACTTGAACAGTCCGCCCTGACGCTCCATCTGCCATTGAGCCTGGGTCGTGTCGAGGTAGGCTGCGCACCATTTGATCATCTGTCGATTGATCGAGGCTGTGGTTTTAGATTGGTAGCAAGCGTCGAGAAGCTCGGACAGCGTGCGCATTTTGCCGTTCGCCTGTGCGACTTTTATTTCCACCGGTCGACCGTTGAGGCGCTCGAAGGCTTCTTTGAAGTCACCGGCGGCGATGCGCCCGGACTCGTACATTGCGCGATATTCGGCCAGCTCGAGAAAGCCGCGCGAGCCGAAGACGGCGCCGGCCTCGTTCATGGCCTCGTCAAAACTTTTGCCTTCGTATCCTTTTAGAGGATTGCAGGCAATGAAATTAGTAAGAGGCCAGAAAACGTTGAAACAGGATGCGGCCTGATCAATTTTACTTTGCAGTGACTCGTATGATGCGGTCGTCATGTTGGTTTCCTCCACTGATGATTGACTCAGGTGCTCTGGCGTTGTTTTGAAAGGCGATTATTGATGGCGCTGATGATCTCCTCTAGATAGAGGCCGTTGAGCAGGTGCACATAGGCTGCCTGTCCCAGTTTGCTGGGCCTGATGAAGTGCAGGGCCATACCGCAAAGTGCAAAGACGGCGCAGGCAATCGGCAGTAGGCTGGACGAGGCCAGACTGGTGGCGCCAAATTCGTAGAGTAGATAATTAGAGGCCAGGCATGAGATCACGGCGGTCAGGCAGAAGAGTGCGCCGCAGGCTATGATCTGTCCCGGACGCGCGCGCTTGAGCATCGGCAGCACGGCGGTGAATCCGGCGGCGGCAAGCACTCCGTAGATGCCGGTCTGATTATGCAGCGGATCGTCCTGCCACATCCATACGCTCAGTGCGGCTGCAGTTGCAGCAATGCCTGCGATGAAGGCCGGACCGGGCAGACCCTTCTTGCCGTCGTCTGCAGTTTGCGGCTGTCCCCAGCATTTCTTTACCAATCCTTCGGAGACGGCGCTGCCGGACTGCAGGAAGAGATGGCATTTGAAGAGGCCGTGGGCAATCAGGTGAAACACCGCCGATGGTATCGCCCCGGAGGCGCACTGCAGACACATGAAACCCATCTGACCAACGGTGGAGTAGACCAGTTTACGTTTTACATCCGACTGTGTGGACATGACCAGTGTGCCGAAAGCGGCAGAGACAGCCGCCAGAATGCCCCAGGCCATGAGCACCGCTGTCGATGGTGCCAGGATCGGAAGGAATCGGGCCGCGGCCACGGCGGAGATGTTTACCACGCCGGCATGCAGCAATCCGGAAAGTGGAGTAGGCGCGTCCAGTGTCGCCAGGAGCCAGCGGTGAAAGGGAAAGAGCGCTGATTTGATCGACATGGAGAGGACCAGAAAGATGCTGATCAGAGTGTTGAAGGACATGCCGGTGTCGAGACCGAGCAGGTGGACGTGTTGTTGCAGGTCGGCGGCGTGGTGGGTCAAGTCTGTCAGTGACAGTGTTTTGCAGCAGTAAAATATCATCGCCGCCGCCGCCAGCATGGAAGCATCGCTGATTATATGATTGGCCAGGACCTGTCTGGCTGATTCTCGGGCTTGCTGGCGCAGCCGCATCAGGCTCCAGAGCACAAGTGAGATGCCGTGCCAGCAGAGCACCCACAATATAAGGTTGTTGGATGTGACGAGCAGGCTGGCCAGGATGGAAATGACCAGAAGATACTGGATGAACTGCACTCGCTCTTGCTCCGCTGCCAGGTAACGTTCGCTGAAGGCGGCCACGATGCCGGCGATGAAGGTGATTAGCAGGACCAGACTGAGGGCCAGGACGTCTATTTTCAATTCTATGAAGCCCGGTACAGGCTTCAACAGGACGGTGGTCGGCTTGTTTAAAAATATAAATAGATAGGCGCTGAGCAAAACGAAAGTAACTGATTGAGCTCCCAGGAGGAGCTTCAGCCGCCAGTTTGCACTAGTTGATTTTGTCTCTGTAGGGACCATGACCTTTAGGACCTCCGCGCTCATGATTTACATTTGCACAGTTTTGAATATTTGATTGTATCGATATATGCAAGTATAGAGCATGGCCCCGATTCTTCAAAGGGTCGTAAAGTGCCAGAAATGCCCCATAGTGAGCTTAAGGCCCCACTGTACGGGCTTTGAAGAATTATGCAAATATTCATACTTCTAAAAGTCTGAATGTTTACACTGGATTATGTGGGCCTTACTTACTTGGAGCGATTGTTCGGCCGCGGTTTCTTGACCGCCGCAGCCGGGGCTTTGTCTTCGTTGCCCCAAACCGTTTGTACGTTTTCGATGGCGGAGCGGATTTCTTCAAATTCTGACGAGTCGGGCAGGATGAATTCCACGCCGCCTATTATCCATTTGGCCAGGGCGGGGTTGCGCAGATGGTAGAAGACATTTCTGCCCTGGCGGCTCTCGACGACGAGATGGTGGCTGCGCAGGATCGAAAGTTGCTGCGAGACGGCAGCGTGCGTTATGCCCAGTATGTCCCGGAGAGCGCCGACCGTGAGGTCTTCTTTCTGGAGCTCTTCCACTATGCGAATACGAATAGGGTGCGACAGCACTCCGAAGAGTTTCGCTAATTCACCGCTCACAACAGCGCGATAAGGCATTTTTTGCTCCGGGGCTGATACTTTTGCAGATATCAGCATATCTATATCTATAGAAATTAGTCAACCATCGGGACAAACTCTCGTCTCAGCCGTTTGCCAACATTCCCCGGGCAAGTTACATTGACCACTAGCTGAAAGTATCGTGTTCGGCATCTTGCACGCTTGGGGGAGATACCTATGTTATTGCCGCAGGGCTGGTATGTCGTTGCCAGTTCACGACAGGTCCGGCCCAATGAAAAACTGGCAATAAGAAGATTTGGTCTCGACCTGGTTTTATGGCGCACCGGCCAGGGGCAGCCGGTGCTGATGGAGGACCGCTGTCCTCACCGCTCGGTCCGTCTCAGTGCCGGTAGTATCAAGTCTGACCGCATTATTTGCGGTTTTCATGGTTTCGAATTCGACAGCGCCGGTGTCTGCCAGATGGTGCCGGAGACCAGGAAGCCTGCCGCCAATCTCTGCGTGAAAAAATTTCGCGTTCAGGAAAAGTATGGCTTCATCTGGGCAAATACCGCAGAAACTGGTGATGACAATGAACTGCCATGGTTCAGTGAGCTGGCCGATCCCTCAGGATTTTGTCGTGGTGAATTAGTCGATACGTGGTCGGTGCATATCACGCGTTGCATCGAAAATCAGCTTGATTACGCCCATCTGCCCTTTGTGCACCGCACTACCATTGGTGGCTCGGTCGATCCCTCCAAAAAGGTCCCCTTCAGTCTTACTCCAGAGTCTATTTCAACTGTAATCGACGCCGGCGGATTTCATTTTATTTTCCCCTGCATGTGGCTTTTGACCATCAAGAGGGGGAGTTTCTATCAGCTCATTGCCTTCGTCCCTGTTGATGACGAGACAACCTGTATTTATCTGCGTGCATACCAGAACTTCGTCACCATCCCACTGATCGAGAAGTTGGTGGGCAAGATCATGGATGTTCAGAATAAGATCATCCTCAATCAGGACAAGGCCATTGTTTTGACGCATGACCCTAAAAGTTCAATTGAGGCGCCCTTTGAACGCCTTTATCCCAGTGATGCCGGTATTCAGTGGTTTCGTAAGCGCTGGCAGGAAAAGACCGGGGTAAGCGCTTCTAATGTTTGACGCTCAGACTGGAGGAAATGCGACTCCATATCTGGTGCGCTTCATTGGAGTTGGGTCCGGCGGTGCTGAGGCAGACGGCGTATAGATACTTATCCGAGAGGATGTAGGCGGATAGATGATGAATCTTGACGCCATTGGCCTCAAATGTCGACTCCCGGACAATGGCCGGGCCGCCGCCCCCGCTGCCGACGGAGCAGGATTCCTCTCCCACCTTTTGATAGTTTTTCTGGGTGAGGAAATATTTTTCCTCCAGCTGAGCGGAGAGGTCGGCAAGGCTGGCGTTTGGCCCGGACTCTCCACGGAAGACCTCGACGGCAATGACCCTGCCTGGCTGCTCCGATGCGGCCTTAAAGAGGTGGCCCTCGCCTTCCACCACGACTTCCTTGAGATTGGCCGGATAGGACAGAGATATACCGCCGTCGGCGGAATGCCAGGAGTGCTCGCCGACGGGGGCGGTGCTTTTTGTGGCGGTGCTCGCTGCTTTGCTGGAGCTGACGGAGCTGTTTCTACCGGTATTAGCCGAGATGCTTCTTACCGCGGTGTTCCATATTGAGCTGGCGGCCTGGTAGTCGCTCGTGGGGCAGGTCAGGGTAAGGGTGTAAACGTTTGGTCCCATCTGGAAAAGTAGATAGCGCTGGGAAAATATGGCGCCGGCCTGGCGGAAGGAGATTTCTTTTTCCAGCGCCGCTTTTGCCCCTGCTACTTGCACGGATTTTTCGGGACTGCCTTTGAATTCCGGTAATTTGCTCCAGTAAGTCTCTTCCATAATTTTCAGCATCAGGGGCGGACTGAGTTCCGATTTTGGATTGCTCAGAGCCAGCTCGCCCCAACCGTTGCCACCGCTGAGCGTGCCGCTCAACTTGAGAATATTGTCCGGTTCGTTGGGCTGGCCGCCGATCATTGTCTTCTTCCAGCTGGAGGGATAGGTGAGCGTCAATCCGGCATCTTCCAGATTGGCATAGGTCCAGCCGTTCGCTTCTCGCTCCGAAGCCTGCGTCGGCATGATCGTACCGCCCTGCAGGCTGATGCAAAATGCCAGAGCCAGTGCGGCTGTAATCTTCGGCGATATGCTGCGTCGTTTTACGTCTTTGCTGTTATTCGCTTTCACAATCTTCTCCTGTCGAATGAGCCCCGGCTTGCCTTGCCGGGGAGCTACAGTACCTGCACCGGTGCGCCCACTTGTATCGAGCCGCTACCTCTAAAAATGGCGTTTTGACCAAACATGATTTTGCCGTTTTGCTTGCGATAATTGGCCAGGGTCCTGAGTGGCTCTTTGCCTGCCTCGGCGCATTCCTGATCGATTGTCGTAATGGTACAGCGGGCGCAGGGTTTAACCAGAGCCAATTCTATTTCGCCGATTTTGATTTTATTCCACTGGTCTTCGGCAAAGGGCTTGCCACCACTGGTAGTGATATTGGGGCGGAAGCGATTCATCAGGATCGGATATTCCAGACGTTCGTTCAAATCTTTCAATGATTCTTCGCTGATGATAAGCAGCGGAAAGCCATCGGCAAAGCCGACGATGTTTTCCTTGCCTGGCGCATAACGGCCGTCTACCTGCCGTCTGTAGCCATGCACCATGCGCACCAGTTTCACCGCTTGCCCCAGATAATCACTGAGTGCGGAGTTGATTTCATCGCTTTCCACAGTTGCCCGGGCCCGGTCACTCCAGACGCTGACCATAACGGTCTTTGCTTTGTCTTCCTTGCTCGTACTGTCGTAAGCAACTGGCTCAAGCGGCACGGCCAGCACCTGCGCTGATCCGGGCAGACGCAGGGTCAGGCGCCCGGCATCTTCGTCAATGCTGGTCTCAATCAAAGCCATGCGCGCGATTTCGCGCTGCGTCAGGAAGCGATTATCACTGTCGACAATCATCCATTCGCGATCGTATTTGAAACCTCTTGGCCCCAGATCGGCTTCGCTCAGGGCGATGCCGCCCAGACTCTTAACCGGGTAAATAAACAGTCCCGTTACCTTAATCATCGTTCTTGTCGTCCGCTCCGTCAGCCTTTCCTTCGCTGTGTTCAAATACCTGTTCCAGGCTGCCCTGCTCCGTGCTGTAAGCGAGATGGTCGGATTCTACCGCACGGATTTGCACCGATGGTGCAAACTCCTGCCGCTCCGCCAGCTTGCTGCGCATTTCTCGATCCGGATTTTGGACAAGTTTGGCCGCTTCTTCTCTTTCATAATTGCGGATCTTGATGCGCTGATTGAGTATACCCTGCCAGATATTGCGGCACAGTGGGATTAAAACAAACAGCGAACTGTACCCGATCAGAAGCAGCGTCCACTGCGCCCCCGGCAGTCTGAGCGGGAAGAGATGATTGAAAATAAAATAGAGCCACCAGGTGCCGAAGAGATTCAGACCCGCCACCACATAAATGCGATGGAGAGCGTCTTTGGACAAATTGGTGAATTTCCACAATTCTTCCTTGAGATAACCCTCGGTCGGCGCGAAGTTTGTCTGACCGGCACTCTGCGCGTCGGTGGTTACTTGCAGCGAGGGGAAAATATAGGCAATGCGTCCCTTGGCCGTGACTACGGGCTGGCCTTCGAAGCGCGTCAGCACGGGCAGTATCAGATCGTCATCGTCGAGCTCCGGCCCGATGTACGGTGCCAGTTGTTCCTGTATGACCACGCCGCCGTTTTCTCTGATTGTCTGAGCCGTAAGTTGCCATTTTTGTTCTTCCAGATTTGTGTTGGGATTGCCGTCGCCAAACAAAAAGGAAAAGCAATCAATAAAGAAATTACCCTTGCTTTTGCCCGAGCCTTTGATCTGATAGTTGCGCGTTTGTGGCCTGGGGGCGTTCATTTGCTCCACCGTGCCCCAGAAGAGCAAGTCGCGGAAGATAAGCAAATTGAAAAAATCGAATATTTCACCGAGACTGAAATCTTCTCGGTCGTTTCCCATCTGGCTGCCGACAATCGCCAGCACTATAAAGGCGATGATGACAATGACCAGAGAGAGACTGAGAAAGATGCCGAAGGAGAGTTTGAGCAGATAAAAGACGGCGGTAAAAATGCGCTCGGCGACCGAGGCGCAGAAGGCTCGAATGCCCGTAGCCAGATAGGCGGACTGGAAGTTGTTTTTGAAGCGATAGGCAATGTCGCCGGCGTCCGATACTTCCAGGTGCCCACCGGTCTCCTGGGCAATGGTGTTAAGCATCGCCGTGCTGCTGGTCATGGGCAGACCCGTTTTGCTGGCGACGTCGGCGGCCGTCACCCGGTGGCCGAGATCCGAGATCGCTTTGATGACAGTCTTCTTCTCGTCGCGCAGCATGAAAGGCCGTTTTTAACCGGTTTTAGTGATGGGTAAGGGCGGCGGCCGCCGTTATGATGGCGATTATTGCGCACATTAGAGATTCCCCTGCCACCGCCCCTGATGCTACCGGCACGACATAGAGTTCGGCGTTTTTGCTGGAAATGCGGGACCAGATTTCTGCGATAACGGCTCCGATGAAAAATGCCAGGGCGTTTTGAAAGGGCATGACCCAGGAAAGACCAAGACCCATGGCCGAGGGTATGAAAGGCCGGACCGACTTGCTTACTTTTTTCTCGGCGATGGAAAGGGCTATGCCCAGAAGTCCACCGATGAGCATGCCGTAGCGAGCAGTCATGGGAATGTTGTCGATGCCCAGACTGAGGGCTGTGGCAACGGCCTTCCAGATATTGACCGAGGGCGGCTCAAAAGCGTCCAGGGCAGCTTTGTCCGGCACCATCAGGTACCAGGCGGGGATAATCGCCGCCACACCAAAAAAGACACCCGAGAGCTGGGCAATAAATTGTTTGCGCGGATTGGCGCCAAGCAAATAACCGCTCTTTAAATCGGTGAGCAGATCAGCAGAGCTGGAGGCGATATTGGCTGTTACTGAGGCGGCCATGAGATTGGTGACAATTGCTTTTGGTGCCAGTACGGCTACGGTGAGCTGGGTGATTTTGCCCATGGCGCTCATCGGTGTGACATCAGTCTCGCCCGTGGCCCGACAGGCTACCAGGGCCAGGAGGAAACTCAAGCTGACTGTGATGAAGCCGATGTGCGGAGCAATGGAAAAGGCTACATATTGCAAAATAATGCTGGCGATGGCCAGGGGGATAATGCCGATGACGAGCCATTTGACCGGCACTTCGATATCGGAGTGATCGACGACGACGCTGCCTTCCTGGCCGGCGGGGGTCTTTTTCAAGACACTGAAGCTGCGCATTATTGTGCGCCATTCCAGGGCCATGGCCGTCAAACCGGATGTGACCATGATGGCCGAGCCCGTCCACAGGGCCCATTCTTTGATCAGGCCGTGGGGATTGCTAATCTGTCCGGCGGCCAGGGCCTGCGGCCCGAAGTAGAAATAGAGGGCCAGGGAGCCAATCAGCATGGAAGCGGAAACGCGCAGACCGACAAGCATGCCCGCTCCTATTAGAAGCAGGCTCGGTTCAAAACCAAAGCCCGGCGTTTCTTCCAGGTTGACATTCATCCAGCGTATCTTGAAGGGGATGATCTCCGGCAGTTTCAGTTTGGCCGCCAGCTGCCAGGCAAACTCGCCCTTGGACATAAATCCGGTGATGGCGGCTATGGCCATCGCAATTACAAGTGAATACGCTTGCTTGGTTGCTTCCAGACTCTGGGCATGCAAACTTTTCAGGGTCTGGGCGGCGGCGATGCCGCTGGGAAAGGCCAGTTTCTCCACATTGATCATTTGCTTCTTCATCGGCACCGCTAGAAATACTCCAAGCAGAGCGGAGATGACGGTCCAGGGCAGGACCACCTGCCAGGGCTGGTGGTGCCCCTGGATCATGAGCAGCGCACCAAAAGCCAGACCCACAGTCGCTCCGGTTGAGTAGCCGGCGGAGGAAGCGGCCGACTGCATGCAATTGTTTTCCAGTATGGACATGTCCGATACGTTGCGGAAGACAAAACGCACCAGCCGCCAGATGACAAAGGACAGGACGCAGGCGGTGATGGCAACACCGAAGGCCCAGCCTACTTTGAGCATAGTGTAGAGATTGGAAATGGACATGACGGCGCCGAGCAGTCCGCCCATCAGCACCGCCCGCAGTGTCAGCTGCGGCACCTTGTCTCCCTGGTATACATGCGTGTACCAGTACTCTTCACTGTTTTCGTCGACCGGCTCGACTACCAGCCTGGGCAGGCCTTCGGCTGCTTCGCCCGGTGTTTGCGCCAGTTCGGACATCTCATTTGCATCGGACATAGCGGTTGTATTCGCCTTTATTTAGTGTGGTCCATTGACCATGCAGAAGCTTTCGTTTTCCAGGCCGCGCAGGGCGGTGGCGCGGGCTACCCGACTGATGCCCAGCAAAAATGCCGCTGTGCGCAGGTCGCATTCGTTGGATTTGGCCAGAGCTTTGATTTCGCCATAGGCGTCGAGCATGAGCAGCTTCAGCTCCTGATTGACCCGATCCAGGCGCCAGCGGAACTGTTGCACATTTTGCACCCATTCGAAATAGCTGACGATTACTCCGCCGGCATTGGCAAAGATATCGGGCACGATAGGCACATTGCGCTTGATCAGATATTCGTCGGCGTCGGGGGTGGTCGGACCGTTGGCGCCTTCAATGATTATTTTGGCGCGGATGTCCTTGACGTTCTCGCCGGTGATGACATTTCCCAGCGCCGCCGGGATAAGCACGTCGCACTGGGTGAGAAGCAAATTTTCGGCGGCGATCGATTCGGCCCCACCGAAGCCCTTGATCGATCCTTGCTCCCGGCTGTAGCGCATCAGGGCGTCGATGTCGATGCCGTCTTTATTGTGAATGGCGCCGCTCAGATCCGAGATGGCCACTATTTTGCCGCCGGCTTGATGGATGAAGTGGGCGGTCCAGGAGCCGACATTGCCGAAGCCTTGAATGGCGAAAGTCGTTTCTTTTATGTCCATTTTGTGATCGGCCAGCACCGCTTCGGCGGTGAAGAAAAGCCCCTGGCCGGTGGCCTGTTCTCGTCCTTCGCTGCCGCCCAGCTCAATCGGTTTGCCTGTCACCACTGCTGGTGTCCAACCGTGATACTTCGAATACTGGTCGACAATCCAGGCCATGGTCTGCGAATTGCTGCCCATGTCCGGTGCCGGGATATCGAGGCCCGGTCCGATGATGTCATGAATTTCGTCGACAAAGGCCCGGGTGACTTTTTGCAATTCGGAATGGGAAAGTTTGGAGGGGTCGCAACTGACGCCGCCCTTGGCACCGCCATAGGGAATGTTGGCAACTGCGGTTTTCCAGGTCATCAGAGAAGCCAGAGAATTGACTTCGTCGGGGTCCACTTCGTGGTGGAAACGCAGGCCGCCCTTCATCGGTCCGCGGCTGTTGTCGTGCTGCACGCGGAAGCCCTTGAAGACACCGAGTTCACCGTTGTCGAGTTCGACGACGATTTCAACCTTGACTTCGCGCCGCGGCGTCATCAAAACAGTTTCGATTCTCGACCCCAAACCCAGTTGTTTGGCGGCTCTCTGAAAATAGTGGTTGGTCGCTTCCGAAGCTCGCATGTTGCCTCCTATTAGACTCCTAATAGGTTAGCACTTTGAGCAATTTAAAATACGCCCACGGCAAACGGCGAAGTTGAGCGGAACAGATAGGAGGCCTGGAGGGCTGCCTGTTCGGCGCTGTAGACGTGCGTTTTTGTGTAGGCTTCAACATGACGGTGCACAAAATCAATTCTGTCGCTCGGCGACATGGCCGGCACGCGGATCACTTTGACATTTCTGCTGGCATAGCAATTTTCCAGCACGCCAGATATTTGATGGGTGAAGGCCAGATTTTCCCGACGCACATCCGTCTCGTCAAAGAAGTCCAGGGGCTCGACCAGGAAGGCCACCGAATATTGTGAGGCATCGAGCGAGTCAAAGACCTGCGGGATTGGCATCTGGTCGACAACATAATAGGCTTCGCCGTCGAAGAGGCCGCGGTCCAGGATTATCGGTTTGTCAAATTCCAGGATGGACGCTTCGGCCGATTGCTGGCGACGCAGTACTTCGGCTTGAAACTTGCGGCGGTCTACCCAGGGCAGATACTTGCCCTCGTTGATCACCTGGGTGGCGATTTCGTGGATGACTTTGAAGCCACGATTGGCCAGACCGGTGACGATTGTTGTCTTGCCTACCGACGGTCCGCCCGTAATTACAAATTTCATCCTGGATACCACCGATGCAAGGGTTGAGGGTTGTAAGTATTATTCGAGAGTAAGTATTTTCCAGGCGGATAACAAGGTGATTTATCTAAGGTTTGGGGGAATTCCCCCACCCCTTGCTAAGGCCGCTCCAGTCTCTTCAAAAGCTGTTGAACGCTGGAAGCGCCGACGGCGTCGCCGGCTTGCATTGCCCGCCTGGCATCATCGAGGTTAGTTGATAGCAAGTTAATGCCGGAGACCTCCGGGGCAATGACCATATCCGCCTTATCCAGGTCTTTTTTCTCGACCGCGGAGAGCACCACTTCCAGGCTGCGCTCAGCCGAGCTGCCGATTTTGCGAAAGTGGGAAGCGGTCCAGGTGTCAAAATTGCCGTAGGTGTCCACGGCCAGGACAAAGGCATCCCCCATTCGCTCGGCCATGGCCCGGGCTTGCAAGGTGGGCAGATTAGCGCAGGGACCGCCGTCCACCAGGAGATAGCA
Source organism: Cyanobacteria bacterium SZAS LIN-3 (assembly GCA_018266215.1). Classification (GTDB taxonomy): domain Bacteria; phylum Cyanobacteriota; class Vampirovibrionia; order Obscuribacterales; family Obscuribacteraceae; genus REEB67. The sequence goes on from JAFEAV010000012.1 coordinate 15,199, forward strand.
GTCTTTTGTGTCGTCTTTGATGCCGCCCGGCAGGCGGGTGAAATCCTTCTTTGTCATCAGCACCGGTCGCCGCAGGAAGGGCACCGCGCTGGAGGCCTGGATGGCACGCCCCAGATTGCCCCTGTCGACGGCCACGGGCTCGGCAGTGAGCAGGTCCGTGCAGACGGCTTCAAATTGAATCGGTAATTGTTGGATCAAGAGGTCCGGATTGTTGCGATTAGTATCCAGATTGCGCACTTTTTTATTGATGAAAATTGCGAATTTATTGCCGTGATATAGACCATCGTAGGGATGATGACCGAAGGCGTGGGGGATGTACATCAGTGGTGCAATCACCAGGCGGAAGACGACCGGAACGGTCAGGTATGAGCGCATCAAAGCCTTGCTGAAGAAGACCTCTTCAATCTGGTCCGGGGTCATGCCGGCACTGTAAAGACCGCCGATTACAGCACCGATACTGGTGCCGACTATACCGTCGATTTTGACGTGATTTTTTTCCAGTTGGCGCAGCACGCCGATGTGGGCGGCACCGCGGGTGCCACCACCGCCGAGGCAGAGCACGAGCTTTTTGCCCGGTCCCTTCGTCGCGGGGTCGGACGGCTTGTTTTGAGCCCTCACCTCATCAATCATCAAACTGTTGGCCAGAGCCAACAGGAGCGCCACAAAAAGGATAGATTGTGCCTTGTGGCGGCGCAGATGGAAAAATGTCATGATTGTAAAGTAACCCGAGGACGCGTACCGCTGATTAATTATTAGGACTGGCCTTAGCGAAAGGCGCCTTTTCTTTATTTTAATTCGTGTAATCGTCCTTTAGTATGAGGTACTGACAAGCCTCTACATGTTATAAATACACTCTATGACCCTGCTCTGGGGTAGGTAAACAGGCTCGTAGGCCTGACAGGGGGCTCTTATTTTGGATTCATCACACTGGTTCAACCTGGCACGGATAGGCGAATTTGCCGCCTGGTTCATGGGCACTATGCTCTACCTGGGCATGGGCATCACACTCGGTTATCACCGATTGCTGACGCATAGATCGCTAAAAGTGCCGCGGTTCGTAATGTACTTTTGGGTAGCCGGCGGTTATCTGGCATTGATGGGAGCGCCCATCAGTTGGGTGGCTGTGCACAGACTGCACCATCAGAAGTCGGATCAAGATGGAGATCCGCATTCACCCCGTGATGGCTTTGAACACGCACTCTACAAGTGGATGTTCACGATGCATGATCGCCAGCCACCAGAGGAAGTGCGCAAGCAAGTAACCGACTTGATTGATGATCCGGTACTGAAAATTTTCGGTATCGACCACTCGGCCAAGCAAGCGCAACTTTGTTTATGGGTAAATATTCTGGTCCGTGTGGGCATCTTGCTCCTCTTTGGTCCAGTCGCATTCGTCGCCAATTTGCTCGCTTCCATTACAGTTTTCTGGAGCCCGCAATTCGTCAACACTTTCTGTCATCTTCAAAATCACGGCTATCGCAATTTTGAAGTTCGTGACGACAGTCGTAATGTCCCCTGGGTGGGCCTTCTGGCCATGGGCGAAGGCTGGCACAATAACCACCACGCCATGCCGCGTTCGGCGCGTCACGGTGTCAGATGGTTCGAGTTTGATATCACCTGGTGCACAATCTGGTTGATGGAAAAATTGGGCATAGCTACCGAAGTCGTACGTCCTTCCATGCAGCCGACGTCCGCTGTTTCTGTTGCCAGAGCTGCAGCCGTTAAGGCTCGTGATGATGGCGCCGAGCTCGTGAACAAGGCCAGAGAAGAAGGTGCCGAACTGGTCAAGGCCGCTGAAAACGCAATCAGCAACGCAGCAGCCAAAGCCATCCCGACACCAAGCGAAGCTAACGCTCCTTAAGCTCCCTCAAAGAGAATGATAATAATGAAAAGGCCGGCGCTATGCCGGCCTTTTTGTTGTTATCGAATTTCACCCGCGAGCAAGGATCAGTTTTTCGCTTTCCAGATCGGATCCTGGAATCCTTTTCCTTTGGTGGCCTTGGGCTCGAACCAGCGAGTCATGGTCATCTTCTGCTGCGTGTAGAATTGAATTCCTTCGGAGCCCTGGATGTGCAGATCGCCGAAGAATGAATTGTTCCAACCGGTGAATGGGAACCAGGCCATCGGTGCAGGCACGCCCACGTTGACGCCAATCATGCCGGCGTTGAAGTGACGTTTGAATTCTCGGGCACTGCGACCGGAATTGGTGTAAATCACCGCGCCGTTGCCGTAAGGACAATCGCGACCAACGGCCAGAGCTTCTTCGAGATCTCCAACCCGCACCACCGATAGTACCGGTCCAAAAATCTCTTCTTTGACGATAGTCATGTCCGGTTTGGCGTGGTCAAAAATTGTCGGTCCGAGGAAGAAACCTTTGCCTTTGGCGGCATCAATCTTGCGGCCGTCCAGCGCTACCTGGGCGCCTTCTTTTTCACCTTTCTCAATCAGACCTTTGACTTTGGCCAGGTGTTCGGCGCTGACGAGCGGGCCCATGTCGGGATGGCTGGAGCCGTCGGTCGGACCGACCGACATTTTGCCCGAGGCCTGCACCAGATGCGGTATCAGGGCTTCGGCGGCTTCACCTACCGGCAGTGCCAGACTGCCGGCCATGCAGCGCTCTCCGGCGCAGCCGAAGGCTGACGCTTGCAAGGCCTGGACTGTTTGTTCCATGTCGGCGTCCGGCATGATGATGATATGGTTTTTGGCGCCGCCTGCAGCCTGTACCCGTTTGCCGTTGGCTGTACCGCGGGTGTAGATGTACTTGGCGATGGTCGTCGATCCGACAAAGGATATGGCCTTGATTGTCGGATGATCAAGAATGGCGTCGACGCAATCCTTGCCGCCGTGGACGATGTTGAAGACACCGTCGGGAAGGCCTGCTTCCTTGAGCAGCTCGGCAATCATCATGCTGGTGAGCGGTACTCTTTCGGAAGGTTTGAGGATGAAACTATTGCCGCAGGTAATGGCGATGGGATACATCCAGAGCGGCACCATGGCCGGGAAGTTGAAGGGGGCGATGCCGGCGCAGACACCAATGGGGTGGCGGATCGTTTCGCAATCCACATTGCGGGCGATGTTCTCCATGCTCTCGCCCATCATCAAACTGGGAATGCCGCAGGCAAATTCCACTACTTCGATGGCGCGCTGCACTGAGGCTTTTGCTTCGGGCAGAGTTTTGCCGTGTTCACGGGTGACACACTTGGCGATATCTTCGTAGTGAGTTTCCATCAAATGTTTGAAGCGAAACATCACTCGGGCGCGTTCAACTACCGGTACTTCTTTCCATTCAAGAAAGGCTTTGTAAGCCACTTCGCAAGCTTTATCCAGATCGGCCTTGCCTCCCAGGGGAGTTTTGGCTATGACTTCGCCGGTCGAAGGGTTGTAGACCTGTTGATACTCGGTGGCGCTGGAATCAACCCATTGCCCACCTATCAAGAGTTTACAAACCGTGCCGGTGCCGGTGCCCACGCTCGTTTTTGTCGCCACCATGAGCTTCCCTCCCAGTGCCTGAATCAGTAAGATGTGCAAAGGATATACCGTCGGCCCGGCAAAGACAATCCTTTATATGCAGCGCGTGGCCCCGGACCGCTTGAAAACTTTCTAACCCGTGATCAATGACGGGGCTGCAATTAGAGACCGGTGGACTGGGCCTTGGCCGTGGCTTGCTGGGCAAAGGATTGCGCCTGGCTGGCCATTGACTGTGCCTGGGTGGCCATTGACTGCAATTCGGGGTTGTTGCTGTTGGCGACAAGGGACTGGGCGCCGGCTGCCGCCGCTGTAGCGCTGGCCGCCGCGGCCCGGGCATCGCTGGCCGCCGCCATCTGCACACTGTGGCTCGTACTGTTCAGTGCCGTCTGCATTGAGGCCTGGGCCTTTTGGGCAAAGGTCTGGGTCTGGGTGAAACGGCTCTGCACTTTGCTGGCCAGGGTGGTCGCGGTGTTGGCCGCCGTGCTGGCTGCGCCCCCGGCGCTCTGGGTCATCTGCCCTGACTGCTGGCTGAACATCTGGTTGTTTGCCGTGGGAAATGTTTGCTGGGTTGGACTCGTCTGGTTTTGCTGGCCCACCAGTTGTGTGCGTCCACCCTGTGAAAAGGGACTGGCCCGGCGCATGTTGGAGCGTCCGGCCGCCGCCGCCTGTTTATTGGCAAATCCGGCATAGGCGCCGGACTGATCCTGACCGCCGCCGCCGTTTTGCGCACTGGGGCTGCCGTACTGTGGGCCCTGACCGGATAGGCCGCTACCGCTGCCGCCGCCTGCTTGACCGGGGGTGCCCTGATTCATGTCGACGAAATTACCGCTGTTATTTTGAGCGCTGCCGAGGCTGTTCTGGCCGGTGTTTTGATTGGGTGAGGCGCCCATATTCAGGGGGCGGTCCTTGGGAAAAATAACGAATTTGCCCTGCTTGGCCGTGCCGAAGGCATCATCGGTGGGATCGAAGGTCATCGTGCCGCCCGTGGCGCCGCTGCCGGCGTAGGGATCCTGATACTGGCCACTACCGGTGGTGCCATAGTTGGGGCCGCCTGTGCCGTAACCGCCGTAGCCGCCCTGGCTGCCGTTAAAACCGCCGGATTGCTGTGAACCGGGACTGTAGACCTGTCCGGGCGGGGGCTGGTCCAGTCCGCCGCCGGTATAACCGGTCGAACCGCCCGTATAGCCGGTCCCACCCGTATAGCCCGTCCCGCCCGTGTAACCCGGGCTGTTGGTGTAGTCGGTGGCATAGGGGTCATAAAAGCCGCTTTGTGCCTGGGCTGCCGGAACGGTCGTCAGACCGAGGACCAGCGCCAGGGTGGCAGCACTGGCTAACAGTGCCGCTCTCAGTCTCAGTATGCTCAGGTGCGAATATGTTTGGGCGCCAGCGTTCATAGATTTTTACCGTTACCCTGTCTCAGGTTTGCTCAGGTCTCGACACTTCTTTGACGCAGCTTACGCAGCTGGTCGTCGTGGGTAAGTGCTGGTACCTCTCCACCTTTGAGTGTAACACCGACTTTGTCGGCGACAAATCCCAGTTTTCGTATTAGCCACATGTCTACGCGCTTTTTTTGCAAACTTTCTCGTAAATGGCGGATATTTCTCAGGAATTCGCCATCATCAAAGGTACGGATGCGTTCAAAACCACCGGCCAGACCTTTGGCGCCATGGTTGCAGTGCAAGACCTGGACAATATTAGAGACAAGCACCGGTCCGAGCACGGCTATGGTCAGACCTTCTCCTTCATTTTGCAGGAAATCAGCCTGCAGCCATGTGCGGGCCGTGAATCTGGCTTTGAGCACTACAGGCTCGCAAATCAGGGAGTTGAAGGCATCCGGACCGATGTCGCGCAGGCAGGCTGTGCGTGCGTAGGCGAAGGCGTCTTCGCGGCGGGTGCAGAAAAAACTGTAATTATTGCGACCGGGCTCCAGGAAGCCGGTTTTGTTTATTTCCCAGCGGCGGTAGCAGTTGGTGCCGTGATAGAGGAAGATTTCATTTGCTTCCGGGTCGTAGTCGACGTCCATCCTGCTTGCGGCAAATTCCACAAGCGGCGGTGGCGCTTCATAGTGAGGTAAGTTGTCCAGGACGATATCCCCGTTGCATGCCCAAGGCATATATCCGCTTATGGCTGAGAAGCACTCACTCCTAGTGCTATTCCCGTTCCATGGACGAACCTAACCGGCAACTCGGGGGAGGGGCAAATTTTTTATCAGAACCAGCCGAAACCGGTTCTACTCCATATGTTTTTCCCTTGCGCTCTGAATGGCGTTGGTAGCTTCTTGCATCGCCTGGCGCACTTTGCTGAGATTTGTTTCGGAGGCTTCGCGCACCTGGGCTGTGAGTTCTGAGCGCTTATTGCTCAGCTCTGTGATCAGGTGCTCGCCCTTGCCTTCCAGCGATTCCAGATTGTGCTCGATTGTGGAAGCCAGCTGCTTGCTTGCCTCGGCCTTGAGGGAGGCCAGTTTGCTTACGGCATGGTTGCGTTCTTCAACCAGTTCCGGCTCATTGTCCACGGTGGAGGCTTCGGCCAGATGTTTCAGGGCATATTCGCTGTCGGCCATGCGCCGCTCGGTTTCGCGCACTTTGTCGCCCACTTCGCGGGTGCGGACCATGAGGTCATTGCTGACGCGCTTGAAGTGATCTTCCAGGCCGGTTTTGATACCGCGTCCTGTCATTTCTACTTCTTGCACGCATTCTTCCGCTACTTTGCGCAGGCTCTCGGTGGCGTGTTTTGTGCCCTGGTCCAGTTTGGCCACTTCCGCATCCAGACCGGAATTGGATTCATTGGCAATTTGCCTGGACATGTCGGAGATCATCGTGCGGATGATTTCTTTCTGTTCGTTCAGGCGCGGCAGAAGAGTTTCGGTTAGAAGATGCTTGGCCTTCTGGGCTATAGCCATCTCCGTCACGGCTATGGTGTGGGCCACGGTCTGCTCGAGCTCGAATTTTGTGTTTTTCAGCTTCTCGCAGGCACGCTCCAGGGAGGTTTCAATTTCCTCAACCATCGACTTCATATTGCGTTCGAGGGAGCTGGAAATTGAGCCTGTTTCTTCATTCATGCGCTGTTCGAAACGATCATAGCGCTGCATCACTTTCAGGTTATATTGATCGTGACTTTCTTTGAGCTGAGCCAGGATGTTATCCGAAAGTTTGGCCAGCTCTGCGTTGCGGCTCTCAATCAGATGTTCCAGTCTGTTGCTTACGGTCTCTGTCAGCTTGTCCAGCTCACCGCGAAACTCATCCGCGGAGCGCTCGATCTCGCTGGTCAGCCGTTCTTGCTCTCTCTCCAGCCTGTCCCAGCCTGTTTGAGCAAGCTCTTCTACGGACTGCTGCGCGTTCGTCGCGTCTTTGGCCAGACCTGCCTGGACATCGGTGGCCAGATTATCGAGCTTCAACTTCAACTCGGAGGCAAGGGTGGAAAGGTTAGTCTCCGCTTGCTTCTCAACTTCCTGTGCTTCTTTGACCAGACTGTCTACTTGCTGGCTCAAGCGGCCGCGCAGTTCTTCGGCGCGGGAAGCCATTTTGTTGGCAGCTTTGGCTACCTGCATTTCCAGCTTGCTCATGAGCGAAGTCATTTCGTTCATCATCAAGCGGGTGTCCTGGCTGCCTGTGCTGGTTACGCTGCCGGCAGCGGCGGCTGATGCCGCCGGAGCGAAGATGGAATCGCTGGAAGCGCTGGCCGATTTAGGAGGGGTAGCAGGTTTTGGTCGGAAAGGCAGGGCCGGTGTGCTGGTACTGCTGGTGGTGCCAGTTGGAGCTTTTGTCGCTTCTGTTGGTGCTGCTTCTGCCGGAGCTTCTTCTACAGCTGCTTCTGTCGGCGCCTCTTCTACAGCTGCTGCTGCCGGTGCTTCCACCTGGGCCTGTACTTCAGGTTGCGTTTCGGGCAGTGTTTCCGCCGCTGGTACAACAACTTCCGCTTCGGGCGCACTTGTCGGCGCCGGGGCTGCAGTCGCCGCTTGTGCCGGTTCTGCGCTCATGGCTGCCAGGTTTTGATTGCTGTCGCCGGGATGAGGAGTTGCCGTGTGGGCGGCATCGGCGCCAAGAGTTTTGGACCGCAGAGGACTGGAGTAATCGCGGGGGCGGACTCTTGGTTGCTGCACATCGACGGGTGCCGGTGCTTCAACGGGAGCTTCCGCTGGCGCTTCTGCCTCGGCCGGAGCACTGGGGGTGGTATCGTATTCGGTGCCGCTGCCCGTGCCGAAGCGGCTGGCGGCAAACTTCTTCGTTGTCGGAGGTGGTGTCGGTTCGGAGGCCGCAGGGCGCGACTCCGACTGAGAGGCGTGGGCACTGGCTTCCGCTGCCGGCTCGCTTTCGCTTACTTCCTCGGGGGCGGCAAAGAGGCTTTCACCCGGGCTCACTGCCGACCACATGGCTCCGCTATTGAGCACTGCGCTGTCGGCGGCTGGGGCCGGCGGTTCGGCTGACTCTCTGGCGGCGGCGTATTGTCCCGATGCTGTGGAGGCGTCGGTCTGGGCCGGTGCCTGGCCGGTGAGGTGGGCAAAAAGTGAGTTGGGCTGAGCTTCGGGCTCTGATATAGACATGGCGCCCAGGTCCTGGGATTGTTCTGGGACCGCTTCTGCTGCGGGCAGATTTGTACTGGATGAAGTCGCTCTCTCCCCTGTCAGCGGCTGAGTCGATGGCGTCGGCAGGGCGTCCAGGATGCTCAGGCTGGGCATGGCGCCTGCGTCGGCGGGCTCGGCCACCGGTTGGTCTTCGGCGCTTGCTTTTTCCGGCACCGGCAATTCGCCACCGGCGGTGAGCATGTCATCAAAAGACGGGGTCGACTTTTGAACTGTTGACGGTTGCTGGAATGTGGTCGGAATGGACCAGCTGGGATCGGGCGGGGGACCGGTTATTTCCTCACGCGGTGCTTCGTTGACGATGGCGTCCGGATTGGTCTCAAGGGTGCTGCGTGCGGCATTGGCAAAAATGTCCGCGTCAAAGTTTGGACCTTCCTCGGCCGGTTCGGCTTTGTACTGGCTGGGATCCAGTTGCCAGCTGTCGACTGCGGCCAGGTCGGGCTCCGAAATTTCGCCTTTGACATATTTCTGGAAATGCTCTTCGCCAAAATATTCGCGCAGGCGCTGTTCTTTGCCCTTGTCGCGCTCGGCTTTCAGGCGCTTTTCCTGCTCAAATTCTTTCTCGGCGGCTTCGACGGCGGCCTGGCCGGCGTGGCCCTGCTCCCAGTCATTGAGGAACTGCTTGGAGAAATCCTCTTTAGGCTCGGCTGGCGGCTCCGGTGCGGCTTCAACAGCGGGCGCGGCGGCCTGCGGTTGGGCCTGGGGCGCTGGAGCCTGGGTTGGCATGGGGGTGGCCACGGCTTCATGGGACATGATGAACCAGGCGGGGACCGCTCCCCTCGATTGTCCGTTACCGCCCGGCGCGTGGGCGGCCGGGATATTGGTCATCGAAGATGAGGGTGTCGGTGTCGGGGCTGTGGCGGCCGGTATGTTGGTCATTGACGTATAGGGCGCAGCTGGCTGCTGCGGCGGCTGCACCACCGGCAGACCGGTCATGGAAGTGGTCACGCCCGGTATCGGTACGCTGTCCATGCTGGAGAGGCCGCTATAAGAAGAGTTGGGTCCGCCGGGCGGAAGAGTATCCATATTACTGAGCGGATTTGGTGCACCGGCTTCGGGCATGACTGCGCTGCCAAAGGGCAGGCTTGGAAGGTCGGCAGAACGTCCGCCTTCAGACAGATTTTCGAAGGCCATGGCTTGCTGCTGAGCACCGGGCTGCGGGGCCAGGGCGGAGAGCAGACCCATGCCGAAATCGCCAAAACTGGAACTGGGCTCGGGCGGGGCCGGCGGTGTTGGCTCAGCCACGGGTATAGGGGCCAGATTGGCCAGGGGTGTCAGTCCCGCCGCCGGCATCAGGTCGGGGGAAAGGGGCTGAATCGGGCTTTCATAGCTGAGCTGCTGGGGCGGCTCGGGAGCGAGGGAGGAGAGATCTATATTGCCTGCTTCGGATGAGTAGTTGTCCTGCAAGTGAGCAACCTCGGCCAGCGGATCAACGCTGTAGCGAGAATCGCCCATGGCCGCCGGTTTGGCAGCGGGGGCGGCACTGTCATCTTCCGAACGCACGGGCACGAAACAGGATTTGACTATGGCTTTACTTTTGTCTTCCTGTCTGCCTTCCGGCGTAAATATCATGTGGCAAATTGATCCGATGTCGATCAACTGTTTGCCTACCTGAGTGCTCAGTTTGGCACCCAGCTGGCCCAATAGAGCTATTGCCGGCTCCTGCAGAGTGGCGCCTTCCACGGCCAGGGTGCGACGCGAGCCGCCTTTGGCGTATTCGGAGCCCAGCTTGTAGAGCGCTTTTATGGCGTTCTCGTCCATCTTTTGTATGGGGCGTGCCGCCAGATAATTAAAATCACGGCCGTCCAGAATGGCTTTCATTGCCTTTTCAAGCAAGAGCGTGTCGAGCACGCGAAATTCGTAGGCTGATGGCGTGACTATTACGGCCACACATTTGCCCTGGTCTTTGCTGACCACAACGCAGAGATCTTTGACTCTGAATGTCTCACCCTGATCTTCGCCGCGCTTGTTGAAGCTCGACAGACCGGCTGGAGCGGCGACCGGCTCCAGGCAGAAGATCAAGTAGCCCGGTTCGTACAGGCTGCTTTCTTTTACCGCCCAATCATCGGGCGAAAGCGGCTTGTGCCGATCAAAGGTTCGCAAAAAGCCTTTGACGTCGGGAATTCTCAGGTGGTGTTGGCGGATCATTGAGTTCATAGGTTTCTAACTAACTTAGGGGCTCTGACGAGTGGGGTGATAAGTCGGGCTGGGATAGATCGAGATCTAGGTTTCTTCGCCCGCGGCACGGGCGATTTCGCGCAGGGCATTGTTCTTTTGTTCGGATATCATTTCGAGCAGTTTTCTGGTCGCTTCTTCAATTTCACCCCTGGCGCTGGTGCTGTCGGATGTAATTTTGAAGAGAGACTGGTCGTAGGCGCCCTTCATGTCGCTATCGACTTCATGGGCGATGGCCGTGAGATTTTCCTTGGATTCTTTTGTCAGTTCATTGAGGCGGGTCTCAAAGGCATTTCTGATGGCGATCAGTTCGTCTCTGATTTCGTTTATGACTTTTGATTTTGCCTCGGAGAGCTGGCGGCGCACCAGATCGCTTTCATTTACTTTGCTGTTGATGCGACCGACGAAGGCCTGCATATCCAGTTGCATGCGCTCGGTTACTTCATCGCATTTCTTCTTCAGGTTTTTCTCTCCTTCACGGGAGGCGACCTTTAGATTGCTGACGATTTCGTTTGTATCTTCGCGCAACTGTTTCCCGGTTTCGGAGCCCAGATCCTGCACTTGCTCGATGGTGCCGTGAAATTTTTCAGTGAGCGATTGTTTGTTGTTTTCGATGCAGGCAGCGAAAATTTCGTTGATGTCCTGTTCGATGTTGGTCAGTATTTCATCGATACTCTTGCTGAAAGAGTCGCTGTCATTGGCGAAATCTTCCTGGCCGGCCCTGGCATAGGACTCGAGTTTTTCAAATTCGATTTTGAAATCATTGTTGAGGCGTTGCATGAGAGTGGAAAAATGGCTCTCAATGTTATTTGCCTTCTGCATATAATTGCGGAAGAGTGCGCTGTTTGATTGCTTCTCACTGCCGCGCGATTCCCAGAGACTGTGGTCCAGTTTTTGCTGCAGCGTGTTGGCGAAGAAGCTCGATTGTGAACGCAGTCGCTGGCCGCTTTGATAGTGCTGGGTTTGCAACTCCGATACCGAGCCTTCGGCGGCGGAAGAATAGTGATCCGATGCCCGCAAATAAGCGTCATCGAGGGTGCTCTCATATGAGGTACGCAGTTCGCCGATGGCCTTCTTTATATCGGAATTGAAGCTGGAGAGCTTCAGGCAAAGGTCGTCGATATAGGCCTGGCTGGTGGCTTTTTCTTTTTCCAGGGCGACGCGGATTCTCTCCCCCGCTTCGCGGGCCTGGCGTTTGATTTCTTCATCGACCGCCGCCGCTTTGGCTGCCACTTCCATTTTTGACTGTTGTTCGGACTCGCGTCTTTCGCTCAGATGCGAGCTGGACTTGTTGGCCAGTTTGGCGGTCGAGGATTCCTCCAGCTCATTGAGCTGGTTGGAGCCGGAATTATAAATGTCTTGTAGGGTCTTGCCTGCGAAAGTCATTGTCTGGAATTCCTTTTACTCTAGTCTAATTCTAATGATAGTGTGGCGCTGGTTTTGTATGCCATCACAGCCAGTGCCGCGGCTCTGCCCGATTCTTCTATAACCGGCAGCTTGACGCTCAGTTCGGAGAGTTCGGAGTGGAAGTTGCGGGTGATGCGCTCAAGATCCGTGCGCATACTTTTCACTTGTTTCTCCAGCGACTCCACTGATGAGGCGCGAATGCTTTCGATGCGCTCGTTGCTGCCCTGGGTAGAGCGACTGAACTCGGCTTCGGTGTGTTCCACCTGTCGGCGGAAGGTCTTGATGATTTCCGCCCCGTGTGATTTCAGACGGCCGTGCAATTTGTTGATCACCTCGGCATCGGCTGCCGGTCTGGTGCCGCCGCTGCTGAGATTGATTTTTGCTTCCTGGGTCAGCGCCGCTTCAAATTTGAAGAAGAGGCGGTCGATCTCATCGGAGAGTTTGCGCTCGACTCGTTTGAGCGAGTTTAAATAGAGTTTTTGATTGGTGCCCAGGCGCTGCTTGGCGCGGGTGGCGATGCGCAGCACCTCTTCCTGCGAGGCCAGGAGTTTGCGTTCGACTTCATCGTTGTAAGCCCGCAGGAAGCTCGACTGCTGCTCCAGCGAGGAAGTCTGGAAGCGGTCCTTCATGGTGGCAAGTTGGGTGTGCCAGTGCTCGACGTGTTCGTTCAATACTTGATGATTGGTGTCCTTCGCCTCATCGATATTTTTGGAACCGCGTTCGGCCAGTTCTTTCAGGTCTGAGACGGCAACTTCAACAATGTCCGAAAGTTGTCTTTGCACGCCGATGATTTTTTCGTCAAAGCGCGCTGAATAATCGGCCAGATGTCGATCAACATCGGTTTTGGAATTTTCAATCAGTTTGTGCGCCTGCTCGTCAATATTTTTGGCCTTGTCCGACATGGCACTTTCGTATTGCTGACTTTTGAAATCTATTTCGGACTTGCGCTCTTCGGTCAGGCTCTGTGCGTCCGATAATTTTTCCTGGGCCATTTCATATAAATTAGATTGGGGCGTCTGAATCAGGACAATCAGCTCCTTGAGCTGGCCATCCATGACTTCGCCCAGCGCTTCCGTCGCTTCCCGCACTCGATCGGCAAAGCGCTTTCTCAAGTCTTCGGCGGCGGTCAAAAGGGTGTCAAGCTGCTCGCCTTCAAGCCGACTGATGGCTTCAAGCGTCTCGTCGCGTTTGGCTTCCAGGTCTCCGCCATGGGTGTCTACAAGATGACTGGACTGGGCCACGACTTTTTCCAGCTGCAGAGACAGGCTCTTGTCAAGGCCTTCCGTGAAACTGTTCAGTTGAAAAATACACTGATTGACCGTGCGTTCCAGCTCACCGCTGGCTTTTTCCAGGGCTTCGATCATCAGGTTGGCTGCCGATCCGAAGCTGTCGTCACCGCCGGCTGAAGATTGTTGCTTAGCCATAAACTCCTCAATACTAAAAAATTTGAACAGACAAGCCCAAGGCAAAGTTATCAGAATGGCCGTTCATGGGCTTGCCAAGGCCCCAGGGCGTGATACTCCCGGCCATGCCCAAGGGATTATGCCCCCTTTTTTTCCCCACTAAGCATTCTCCAATCTTATGGTGAAGTTATTTGCTTCTCTATTTCTTTTGAACGCTGGCGATCCAGTCTGGCCATGGCGGCAAGGCTGGCTTCGTTGATAGTTTCCGAAAGGGTAGGGTGTGGGTGAATGGCCACAGCCAGGTCTTCAAGCACGGCGCCCATTTCAATGGCCAGGACGGCTTCGGAGATCAGGTCACCGGCGCGCGGTCCGACTATGCCAACGCCCAGAACCTCAGTCGTGTCAGGGGCGAAGAGGATTTTGGTGGTGCCGTTTGTGTCGGCCAGGGTCATAGCCCGTCCGGAGGCGGACCAGGGGAATTTCGCTACCTGGAAGGGGATATTTTTGGCCTTGGCTTCGGCTTCGTTGAGGCCGCACCAGGCGACTTCCGGCTCGGTGAAGATGACTGCAGGGCAGCAGCGATTGTCGTAGGCCGAGGGTTTGCCGGCCAGTACTTCGGCGGCTACAGTGCCCTGTCTCATGGCCCGGTGCGCCAGCATCGGCTGACCGGAGATGTCGCCGATGGCCATGATACGTTTATCAGCCGTGCGGCAGGTCTCGTCCACTGTGACAAATCCTTGCGGGTCGATTTGCACCTGTGTGTTTTCCAGTCCGAGGCCGTCCGAGTTGGGCTTGCGACCGACTGCGATAAGCACTTTGTCGGCGGTGAGCTTGGCCGGTACATCCTTGCCTTCCACCGAGACTTCGACATTGTCTTTGTTGACTTTGATGCCGGTAACTTTGGTGCTGAGGTGAATGCCTTTGAACATCTCGCCCAGTTTGGTGGCAAGCGGCCGCACCAGGTCGCGGTCGCAGCCGGGGATCAGGCCGTCGGTCATTTCTACGACGGTGACTTCACTGCCCAGGGCGCTGTATACGGTGCCCAGCTCCAGTCCGATGTAGCCTCCACCGATGACGATCAGTTTTTTGGGAATGTCATCGAGATTGAGTGCCGAAGTGGAATCCAGAATGCGGGGACTTTCTTGATCGGCTTCGTTTTTGAAAAGAAAGGGTAATTTTGTCGGACGTGATCCGGTGGCGAGAATGCAATTTTTGAATTTGACGCGCACCGCGCTTTCGCCCGGGACTTCCACGCGCAGACTGCGTGAATCGTTGAAGGTGGCCCGTCCGTAGAGCACTTCCACGCCAGAGGATTTGCACATGCCGGCTACACCCATGGCCAGCTTTTCTATGACGCCCTGTTTCCAGTTGCGCAGTGTCGGTACATCCAGTTCCGGCTCGGCAAATTTGAGACCAATCTTGGCGGCGTGACGGGCGTTGTATATCAGTTCAGCTGCGTGAAGAAGCGCTTTTGACGGGATGCAGCCCATGTGCAGGCAGACTCCGCCCAGCTTGCCTTTCTCGTCTACGAGCATGGTGCGTATGCCCAACTCAGCCGCTCTCAGAGCTGCTGTGTAACCGCCAGGACCGCCGCCCAGTACGACGAGATCTATTTCCTGGACCATTTCTCCAACAACCATAACTGCTCTCCTTGGCTAAATATCCAGTACAAACTTGAACGGGTCTTCCAGCAATTTGACTACGTGCTGGACGAAATATGCCGCTTCCGCTCCATCGGCCAGGCGATGATCGAAGGACATGAAGAGCGGCATGATGGTACCAATCTCGATGGCGCCGTTTTTCACTATTGGTTTTTCCGTGGCTCTGGCCATGCCGAGGATGGCGCATTCGGGGAAGTTGATCATGGGCGAGGCTCCGGTGCCGCCGATGGCACCGATATTGGTGACCGTGAAGGTGCCGCCCTGCAATCTGTCCAGTTCGATTTTACCGGCCCTGGTTTTGGCGGCGATATCGGCCAGTTCAACGGCCACGTCGTAGAAACTCTTTTCGTTGATGTTTTTGATTACCGGCACGATCAAACCACGGTCGGTGGCCACGGCCACTCCCAGGTTGTAGTAGTGCTTGATGACGATTTCGCCGGTGTTTTCATCCAGACTGGAATTAAACTGCGGGAAACGTTGCAGGGCGCTGGCCACGGCTTTCAATACGAAAACCGTCATCGTGGGGCGCACTCTGGGATTGCCCGAGCGCTCGGCAAATTCTTTTTCGTACTTGGTGATCAGTTTGCTCAGGTCGGTGACGTTCGCTTCGTCAAATGTCGTCACATGCGGGATCAAAGTCCAGGACTGGGTCATAGACTGGGCGATCTTGCGGCGAATGGATTTGAGCGGCAACCTTTCGACCTTGCCGAACTTGGCAAAATCAGGGTAATCGATTGGTCCGCCGGCGGCACGCCCACCGAAATTGAGCGGTCCTTCGTTGCCTCCGCCGCCGCCACCAAATTTTTCCGCCATCGATGCGCCTTTGCTGGCCGCGGGAGCGGCGGTGGCTGTGGCGGTGCTGGAAGACTTGGATTCGGCAACGCCGCTCTGGCTCATTCTGCTTTCTAAAGTGCCGGCGGCAAAAGCCATGACGTCTTCTTTCATCACTCGTCCGGCGGCTCCGGAGCCGCGCACGGCGTAGAGGTCGACACCGAGCTCACGAGCCAGGCGGCGGGTGGCCGGGGTGGCCGGTACCGGTCTCGAACGGTCTACCGCGATATCCAGGGCACCAGCGCTGGTGGCGGGTTTGCCGTTGCCCGCCGCTGCTGCTTTGGCTTCGACTTTGGCCGGTGCGGCGGCTGCCGCTGACTGGCTTTGAGCCGTATCGGCTTTGGCCGGTGCAGCCTTGGCTCCGCCCAGGTCATAAGAAATCATGACACTGCCGACGGTGACAGTCTGGCCGGCTTGCATGTAGATTTTTTCCACTACCCCGGCATAAGGTGAAGGTATTTCTACAACCGCCTTGTCGGTTTCCACCTCAAATATGACCTGGTCTTCTTTGACGGTTTCGCCTTCTTTTACCTTGACCGCGATTATTTCTGCTTCGTGAATGCCTTCACCCAGGTCCGGTAGTTTGAATTCAACTGTCATTGAATATGTCCTTATTTGGTGTTTCGTTTTTGTCTCGATTGAGTTTGATTTAGAACGCCAGGGTTTCGCGGCAGGCGGCCACGATTCTCTCGGCATCGGGCAGATAGAACCGTTCTTTGGAGAAGTACGGGATCGGTGTATCGAATCCGGTTACCCGACGAATCGGTGCTTCCAGATAGAGCATGGCGGCTTCCACAATGCGGGCCACGACTTCGGCGCCCAGACCGCAGGTGCGCGGGCCTTCATGCACTACCACGGCTCGGCCGGTCTTCTTGATAGATTCGATAATGCAGGCGGAGTCGAGCGGAGAAATCGTCAGAATATCGATGATTTCCGGTTTGACGCCGTCTTCTTCTTCCAGCATTTCGGCTGCTTCCATGGTGGCACGCAGACTGGCGCCGTAGGAAATTAGGGTTATTTCCTTACCCTGTTGCACTACATTGGACTGGCCGATAGGCAGGGTCTCCATAGTCTCCGGCACTTCTTCCTTGAAGAGTCGGTAGATGGCCTTGGGCTCGTAATAGATAACCGGATCGGGATCCTGAATGGCGCTGTGCAGCAAGGCGCGCGCATTGCGGGGACCGGATGGGATTACGACTTTGAGGCCGGGAGTATGGGCGTAAATCGCCTCACGGCTCTCGGAGTGATGCTCCAGGGCGCGGATGCCGCCGCCGTAGGGAGCGCGCATTACCAGCGGCACAGTCAGACGACCGCGGGTGCGGTTTCTGAAGCGAGCGGCGTGACATTCCAACTGGTGATAGTTGTAATAGTCAAAGCCGCTGAATTGAATTTCACAAACCGGTTTCATGCCATAGATGGCCATGCCGATTGCGGTGCCGATGATGCCCGACTCAGCCAGCGGTGTATCCAGTACGCGCTTTTCGCCAAACTTGCTGTAGAGGCCTTCGGTGATGCGGAACACACCTTCGTCCGGTCCGACGTCTTCGCCCATTACAACAACTTTGTCGTCACGGTCCATTGCTTCGAAGAGGGCAAGATTGATTGCCTTCGCCATATTTAGCAGTGCCATTTTTAATCCTCAGAGAATTTATTTGAAAACTTATACAGCGCCGGCCTGGTGCTTTTGCGGACTGTTGCCCGCTTTCTTCTTCATGCTTGCGAGATGGTTTTTGAGCTCATCGCGCTGTTCTTGCAAATAAGGCGGGATGTCGTTGTAGAGATAGTCGAACATGGAGAGCGGATTACCCAGCTCTTCGCTCTGGGCCAGTTCCTCGGCTTTCTTTACCGAGGCTTTGATGATGGTGTCCAGTTCTTCTTCCAGCTCGGCGAATTCTTTTTCGCTGTAGACGCCCTTTTTACCCAGGTAAGTCTTGAAGCGAGCAAGCGGTTCGCGGCCGGTCCAGAGTTTGCACTCTTCATCGGTGCGGTAACGCTTCGGATCGTCGGCGGTCGTGTGCGGGGTGAAGCGGTAGGTAAGACCTTCAACAAGGCTCGGACCTTCACCCGCTCTGGCGCGTTCGACTGCTTCCAGCGAAGCCTGATAGATAGCTAATACATCATTGCCGTCTACGCGGATGCCGGGCATGCCGTAGGCGATTGCCCTCTGGGCGATGGTTTCGCAACGCATCTGTTTATGGAGCGGTACTGAAATTGCATACTGGTTGTTGAGGCACATGAAAACAACCGGGGCCTGGTAGACCGAGGCGAAGTTCATGGCTTCGTGGGTGTCGCCTTCGGATGAGGCGCCGTCACCGAAGTAAGTCATGACCACGCCATTGTCATTGCGCAGATTCATGGCCATACCGATACCGGCTGCGTGCAACAACTGCGTGGCGAGAGGTACGCAGACCGGCAGATCGTTTACGCCTTCCGGTGGGCTGGCGCCTTCTTCAAAGCCGTTCCAGTAGAGCATGGTTGTTTCAATCGGCCAGCCGCGATAGAGCAGTCCTGCCAGTTCGCGATAAGCCGGTACGTGCCAGTCGGATTTTTTGAGATGGATGATTGAACCCATCGAAATCGCTTCGTGGCCGGATGACTGCGGGAATGTACCCTGGCGTCCCTGGCGCTGCATCAGCAGCATACGTTCGTCGGTGCGGCGGGCAAGAAGCATGTAGCGATACATCGTCTTCAAAACGTCGCCCGCAATTTTTGGCTCGAGACTTTTGTCAACGACGCCGTCTTCGTCGAGGATCGACATATACTCAATGTGAGGAAGCTCTATCTTTTTTCTCGGCATAGCGTTAACTTCTTCTCCTTGACGATCCTTCATAGACCGTGGCACAGACTATGGAAAGTATGTCATATCTAAGCCCAAGCGATCTATATAGGACTGTGAGAAAATTGCTAAGGCTGCGCGGTAGCTAGTCGTCCAAACCCTGTTGTTGAGCGGAATGTTGAATGAATCATAAAGTCTTTGTTGACATCGAAGGGTCATCCACTCCCTCAGAAAACAAGCCCGGCAAGCCCGATTGGCTCAAAGTGCGCCTGCCTACGGGTGAGCCCTACTGGCGCGTAAAAAATCTCATGGTCGAGCATGATCTGCACACAGTCTGCGAATCCGCTGCCTGCCCTAATCGCGGAGAATGCTGGTCGCGCGGCACGGCAACCTTTATGATCCTGGGCAATATCTGCACCAGGAGCTGTGGATTTTGCAATGTCATAACGGGCAAACCAACCGAGCTCGATCTCGATGAGCCGGCGCGAGTAGCATCGGCTGTGGCTAAACTGTCTCTAAAGTATGCCGTCATCACCTCAGTCAATCGCGATGAGCTCAAGGACGGAGGAGCTTCGGTCTGGGCCGAGACTATTAAACAAGTGCGCGCCGTCAGTCCCGAGACAAAAATCGAAGTGCTCATCCCTGATTTTTGCGGCAACTGGGATGCCCTGCAAACGGTGATGGAAGCCCGGCCCGATGTGCTCAATCACAACATAGAAACAGTGCCCCGCCTTTATCTAACAGTCAGACCGCAGGGGCGCTACGAAAGATCTCTGGAATTGCTTCTGCGCGCAAAGGAATTCGGCCTGACGACAAAATCGGGTCTGATGCTCGGTCTGGGCGAAGAAGACGAAGAAGTAATGGCCGTGCTCAAGGACTGGCGTAAGTCCAGAGTCGACTTGATCACCCTCGGTCAGTACATGCAGCCCACCGACAACCATTTGCCGGTCGCGCGCTTCGTGCACCCGGATCGCTTCAAGCAGTTTGAAGTTGAGGGTCTGGCCATGGGCTTTGCCGGCGTGTTCAGCGGGCCTCTGGTGAGAAGCTCGTATCACGCCGAAGAACAGGCCGAACTCTTAGGGGTTTGATTCAGGAATCAATTCCCAGCAAGTTTTTGATGCCGTAGATGGCCATGTTGGGATTTTCTTTCAAGCGGCGACGGCAATATGCGCCTGCCACCTTGCCTTCACCATAGGGCAGATACATGCGCACAAGCACGCCTTTGTTTGCCAGTTCTTGCATCTGTTTTTCATAGGAGGCGTCATAGTTTTTGTTTTTGCTGAAGAACTCGCCTGTAATCAGACTCTTCTGAAAGCGCTTGCGGGGCACTCCATGCAAATACTGGGTTTCAAACGCCGTGTTTGGCACCTTATCTGGTATCACTACGTTATTGAAGAAATTGGTCAGGCAGTCGGTGTCGTGCGTGGCTACTTCGACATAGGTGCCGCGGGCTATCAGTTCACGGGCGTATTTGACGAGCAGTTCTTTCATAACCGGCTTTTGTGTATGCGCTACAGTGGCCGGCTCATTGTAAATGCCGATGACGATACGTGTGCGCATGCGATCATCAAAACGTTTGATGTCCTGCTCCGTGCGGAAAAGTCTGGTCTGCAAAACCGTGCCGACATTGCGATAGCCGGCTTCGATCAAAGCGTGATAAGTATCCAGTTGGAAATCCGCCCAGCGGTGGTCTTCGGCTTCCAGAGTGACATTGACATTGCACAGACTGGCGTATTCGACGACGCTCTCGATGCGATGATAAGCCTTGTCCAGATCGGCGCTTCTCGGCACATCCTTGTAGTTGGAGGCCGGTGTGCTCGTGGCAAACATCGATGGCTTGAAGGAGACCGTGGGCTGGCGTCTTGTTTCGTTGACCGGCAGCGGATTTTTGGAAATGGCATCGATCAATTGTTTGTATTGACCGACCGAAGCATCGCAGTCCTCATCGTTGGACATGTCCTCACCGAGGATATCGAGGGTGGAGCTGAATTTGTTTTCGCGATAAAGCTTTTGCGCCAGGCCGATTGCTTGTTGGGCCGTCTCGCCCGCCAGATAGGGCGAGGCCAGGAAGAGGACGAGGGGGATGGGAATGGTGTCGAAGATTGATTTGGCCGCAGCGGGCGCGGGGGCCTGCTCGACATCAGATGCGGGCTTATTTGTGGTTCCCATTGCTACTACCCTGGAGTCAGCCTTGACTGGAGTTTCTACTGGCATATTGCGATGTCCCGTTTCCTGGCTATAGTTTGGTATTAGACGGTTTTCAAGGCACTGATTATAGAACCAAACCCTGGCAAAGTTGATTATCAATACTTATAAGGATGGGCCCGCGGCTATTTAAATGTTTATCAGATTAGGGGTTGGAGCCGTCGGCTCCCAGACCCTTCAGCAGCACATGCAGGATGTTTGTGCGCTGGCCTTCTTCTTTCAGCAGCTCGGAGAGCGAGCCTGGCTGCCGACTGACGGCGACTATCGCTAATTTGCTCTGGTCCTGATCGCGGGTGTCGAAGTAAATTGCCCGGTAGCTCTGGGCAGCGAGATTGGTCAGCTCCACCCGACCGTTTTGCGTATAGCGCACCGAATGCTCGGTGGGAGCCATTTTTTCGTTTCTAAATTTGGACGAGAGCGAGCGCGCCACAACCGCAAATTGAGAGTCGCTCAGCGGGGTGTCCACTGAGATGGCGGCGATAACGACGTCCGCCTTACCGGTGCGGCCTTTGGAGCCGGCAAATATTTTTACCTGTGGGTGCTTGCGATAAGCCGCCCAGACCCAGTCTCTGTCACGGTTATCCGTGTCTACCGGCAGACCCAGGGCTTTTTCAAACAGATAAAAGTCATCTCCAAGACCAGGCAGAGAGGTCTTTTGCATGTACTGTTCGAAGCCCTCCTGCAGTTTCGTCTGCGGTTTGGGAATGGGCGAGCCCAGCTTGCCGGCCACCGCCACCAGCGGCTTTTCGTCGGGATTGGGTCGGGGTGCAACAGTCGTCGATGTATTGGAGCGGTACTGGCTATTTGATGACGAGGCGCTCTGGTCCGCCCGGCGCGGCCTTCTTGCGCCGAGATTGAAGCTGAGCTGTGCCCGCGCGTCATCATCGGACATGGCCACCGCCTGCACCCGGCAGGGAATAGTGAGCAAGTTTTGACTTTCGTCGCTGGTTGCATCTCCAACCTTGGCCATGACCTTGCACTCGATCACCGGCCATTCGGCCTGGTCCAGCGGCAGTTCAAAGGCACGTTTCCCCTGCATCGGCTGCGTCACGATTTGTTGATGGGGGGCGTTGGAGGGGAAGGCAATTGCGGTGCGCCCGATCGTGAGCAGACCCTCGGCCAGGACGCGAAACTGCGCTTGCAGCTGGATCGGCACGCCGGTCATGTCTGTCGTGCCGTCGCCTTCCAGTGCCAGAATAATGCAGGGATGATAACCGATGGCATCATGGGACCAATAGGTCTGATAGCCGGGGACAAGCAGCTTGGGCGGCGGCTTGTGATTGCGGTTGACCGGCGGTGCGTCGCCGTCGTCCAAATTGTCGCCGCCATACTGGGCGATATAAACGCGGTCTTGCGCCGAGACTGCCTGCAGGCACGGCCCCGTGGTCATGAGCAGAAGCGACGCCATCAAAAAGACTGGCAGGGACTTCCTGATTTTAGATGACCATTTGAGACTCATAGCTTTCTAGTTTAGAGGAGCTTTGTCAGCTTTTCCAGTTTTTTTGTAATTTGGGCGGCGATCCACTCAGGCTTTCTCCAGGTCGGTGGCTCGCCACAAATACCAGGAGGCCGCCGAGCGGTAGGGCCGCCAGCGCTCGGCCTGGCGGTGGATCTCCGAGGGCGTGGGCAGTTCTCCGGCCTTGATTTTGTTTTTGCCGTAGTAAGTCAGGGCAAAACCTTTGCGGATGCCGTAATCGGTGGCGGGCATAACATCCAGGCGCGCCAGGCGGAAAATCAGGAGCATATGCACTGTCCAGGGGCCGATGCCGCGCACCGAGGTGAGCCGTGCGGCCAGCTCTTCGTCTTCCAGCTGGTGCATCTCTTCCACGGTTGGCACCACACCGGCCAGGGTTTTTTCTGCCAGATCTTTGATGGCCATGGCCTTACCCGATGACAGGCCGCAGGAACGCAGCTTCTCCATCGGGGCGGCAAGCATTATGTGCGGTTCGGGAAATATGTCGGTTTCAAAAGTGGTGAAAACTTTTTTGCAGATCGACTGAGCTGCTTTGCCCGTTATCTGCTGGTAGACAATGGACTCGGCCAGAGCTTGATACGAAGACTGGATGTCGTTTGACTCCAGAGTGAGCGGCCCCACGCGCTCGATCAACGCCGCCATCTTTTTGTCCGCGGCGCTTAAATGCTCGACTATTTTGTTGCGGCTCACTCCGCCGAGGGTCTTGCCTGTGCCCAAGCGCGCCGAGCGTCCGGATTTAACTGTTGTCTTTTTAGTCTCGCTCATGACACCAGAGTTGATACTAGAGGCTGCGCCAACCGGTGTGATTGCTCATTGAGTCAGGATTGAAGCGGGTCAGATACTTAAATTCAGATCCGGTTTTAGCTTTGTATGCGCGGGCTGCGAGATCTTTCAGGGCCAGGAAACCGAGATCCTTGGGCATTGCCGTTGGTTCACTCAGGACTTCCTCAAAAAATCCCTGACCGTTGGCCACGGCGCAGCAGCGGGCAGCCAGGAACCATTCCTTGGAGAAGAAGCGCTGGGGACCGGCATAGCTGTCACGGCCGATCTCGCGAGCGAAACGCTCACCATCAAGGAGAAAGAGTTTTTCACAGAGGATTTCTTCAAAGGCGGCGATGGCCTCTTTGTCCATTTTTTGCAGGTGCTGCACCGCCGGTGCTATCACATTGTCATCATTGCCTTCGGCATCCCAGTTGAGCATGTCGATGATGTCCCAGAACTGGCTCTCCGACAGATGACTCTGGGGGCTGGTTAAAGTCTTAGTCGGTTTGTCTAATTTGGCGGCACTTGCGGCTTCGTCCATGACTTCGGAGCCGGCACTGAGATCTTCGGCTTTTGTTTTGAGCGAAAGGTCGACCAGATCGGCCAGGGTAAATTCGGGACGGGTGGGCACCGGCCGTTTCCACTTAACGCGCAGGGCGGGCAGATGGGAGCGCAGCTCGGTTATGGCCTCTTCCGAAGCTTTGGTATTGAAGAGATAGAGTCGCAGGAGCGACTTCAAAGATTTGAGTTCGGCAATGGTCTTGTCCGTAATTTTTGTGCCCGACAGGCCCAGGAGCATCAAATTACTGAGTCCGGCCAGATGTTCGCAGGCGCTGTCATCGATGCCGGTGCCGTTGAGCCACAATTCGCGCAGGTCTTCCAGGCCGGTGAGGTGAATCAGGCCGTCGCTGGTGATATTGGTGGCGGTAAGGCCGAGGGACTGCATCTGGCCAAGACGGGCGATAAAAGCCAGCCCGGCGTCACCAATTGGTGTATAGGCGAGCTCCAGGACCCTCAGTGAACTCATATGCGAAATATGTGTCAGGCCGAGATCTGCGACCTGGGTCCGGCTCATATCAAAAACATGCAAAGCGTCGGCCGGTAGATTTTCAAGTGGCGCCAGGCTCGAGGCGGCCGATGCGGCGAGCTTAAGTTGCAGCTTGACGTCATCCTCGTCTTCGAAGAGCACGTCGCCGCGGGCTTCATCCAGCCATTGCCAGTTGATTGGCTGGTTTTCCGGGTTGACAATCAGACCCTGAGGCGTCGTGAGCAATTCCCACGTCTCGGGTTGACTCTTGGGTGCCGTATATAAGCCGCCCAGAGAATAGCGCGTCGGAAATCGCAGAAGCCGTTCAGTCATAATGTCAAAACATTATCCGATCTCAGTCATTCTGTCTTCAGGTGTTATCCTTTCCTGAGGATGAAAATTTGTGGAAGGAGACTAATCTATGGAAGAGATTGATGCGCAGGGGCGACAACTTTTAGTCGACCGGCCTCTTCTTACCAAGGGCAGGCTTTCGGTCTATCGCGAAGCCGGTGGTTGCGAAGACGATTGGTTTCCTCGTCTCAACGTTACCTTGAAGAAAGCGGGATCCGACGACGTGCTCTGGCAGTGGACCACGCACTCCCTGCCCATTGATATGGACGAGCCGCCACCCTACGGTGAAGAGCTCATGCTTGAGAAGTATTTTGAACTGGATACGCCGGTCAAATCACCGCGCGGTCTGGAGCTGGTCTTTTCCCTTGAGCCCGGCCTGACCGGCCACGGCTCCGTGGATCAATTTTCGGCCTCGCTCTATCTGTATCCCAATACTTTCGATGATCGCGGTGTACAGGTGGGTGTTGTTGATTTCCGCCAGGGCTTACAGCTGCGCAGCGTGCCTATGTTTATGCGGTTCAATTTCCCCTGGTAAGCGGGCAATCACCCTGATAAGCTGAAGCCCCAGATCGCGGCAGAGATGCTCAACGATTTTGGGGCTTCAAATGCTTTTGTCTTACGAGACCAGATTGAGATATTTCTCAGAAAAACTTGCGCCCGGTGCGACTCGAACGCACGACCAATCGGTTAAAAGCCGAGTGCTCTACCGGCTGAGCTACGGGCGCTCGCGGCAACAAGCAGCCATCCTATCAGCCTTTGGTTGCGACCGTCAAGAACAAAACCGCAGAATCAAGCTTTTATGAATGTTGGCGAAACACAAGCAACTTCTCGAATCTGGCGTCTCACGGCGGTTTTTGCCCTGGCGCTGATTGTAAGGCTTGTTTACAACCTGTATATCGCGCAGCATCGAATCGTCGATGTTGGCGATTCTTTCTATTATTTGACGGCCGGTCGCACCCTGGCCAAACTTGTGAGAGAAAGCCAATCTATCGAGGTCTTTTTCTCCCAGCTCTGTGCCGGTGCTCAATATGTGCCGGGCAGCTTCAATAGTTTTTCCTCGCTCGGCCTTTCTGATCGTCTGTTAATTGACGGACCGATCTATCCCAGTTATCTGGCGGCCATTTTTCTAATCACCGGCAAGGCGCTGGAGACGGCCGCCTTCAACGCCAGTCAACTGACCTTCGCCATCGCCAACAGTCTGACTGACTCGCTACTGGCGGTGGTGATTGCTTTTCTCGGGGAAATTTCCTTTGGCGTAGCGGCCGGAGTTCTGGCCGGTGTGCTCTGGTCCTTCTATTTGCCCGCCGTGATCAATACCCAGCAGTGCTATGGTGAGCCGGTTGTGGCCTTGATACTGTCCGCCTTTTTAGCGGCGCTCTTTTACCAGTCGAAGCAGTGCGGCAAGCGCAGGGACTCTGAGGGGAAAGGCAAGCCCGATTTATTACTTTCGCTGCTGGTGGGATGGCTGGCCGGACTGGTGATGCTGGCCAAGCCGGCTTTTGTGCTCTTGCCGCCGCTGATGTTGGCTTTGCATCTTATTGCCATGGCCTTTGCCGGTCGTCTGCGGGGTCGTGCCTTCAGTGCGGCTTCTCTTCTCCTTGGCACTCTCATTGCCCTTACTCCCTGGCTCCTGTACACCAGCACCGTCAGTGGTGCCCCACGTTTGATAGTCAACCGCGCCCCCGGCTACAACCTTTATATAGGAAACTTTTTGCCGACCGACGGTTGGAAGACCTGCCCGGTTGTAGAAGGCATTCCCGACTCGGTAGTCGACGCCAGGCGCTACATCGACTCTGAAATCGAGCGCCGTCCGGCAGAGTTTTTCTCCTTGCTCCTGCGCAAAATCCCGCGACTGTGGGCCGGTGTCTGGAACGATTTTCACAGTACCGCCTTTGGCATAAGTTATAAGTGGCAGAATATTGGTCAGGCACTTTACCAGTTTCTTTTTATCATCGGCCTGGCCGTTGGTTGTGCCGGTCGTCTGAAGCAGACTCGGTCCTTCTCCTTTTGTGCGGCTATGACCCTTGGTTATGCCGTCGCCTTTCACTACATCTATGTATTGTTTGAACCGGTGCCGCGCTATGCCTTTACGGCTATGCCGCTTGTAATTGTTCTGGCGGCGGGCGGCCTGTCACTGCTGGCAATGTCTGTGCTTTCTCTGGGCAAAAAAGAGCGGCGCCGGTTCATTTTTCAGAGCGTTTGCTTGATTGCCTTTTTTGCCATCCTCGCTTCCGCCTTTTATTCATTCAGTTTTCCCGTGGCCCTGTTCTGGTCGGTATGTCCTGCTTCCTGGGATCTGAGGGTGGTGCTGGCCGGCGTTTTTGCGTTGTTGTTTCTCTTGCTCGGTTATGCGACCTATTGTATTTTGCGCACTGCTAAAATCAGCGGGCCTATTTCCGCTGTCGTATTGATCAAATGTTTCACTATTACAGCGCTGATTGCGGCGGCCTGTGCCCTCAGTGATCCGGCCTTTCTTGAATGGGATATCACCTTGCCCAAGGAGAAAAGCTTGATCAATCTACCGATCGATTTGCCGAACATCGGTAAAGACCTGCCGCCGAAAATTTATATTCTTGCGGATGTACAGGCAAAAACAGGTGCTCCTGCACTTGCTTTCACTGTTAATGGTCATGAGATTGAAACCTACGGACTGCCGCTGTATGAACTCACCAGCGCTTCCCCCGACATACCCAAGCTGATCAACTTGCAGAGCCGCAATATGGATGTCGACTCCCGGACTTTCAGGCAGTGGTGGGTTTTTCCTGTGGATACCAGGCTCTTCACTTTCAATGGTTTGAACACAATCACAATTGACGTAAAGGGAAGAAATCAGGTGAGGGTCTTTGGTGATTACGGTAAGCCTCTCGTTGATACTACCGGTGGTGAGAGCTGTTCTTATCCGAGTTTGACAACCTTCTCCTGGTCCAAGGGTTTTCTTACGGCAGAGTGCCTGGATCCGAGGGTCTATGAAAGTACGTATTTTCGTGGTCGCGCGCATGTAGCGGTCATGGCAGGTAGGACCGCTCCCGGATATAACAGTCTTGGCGGTAAGGAATTTCCCGGGGTACTGCGCGTGCGTCTGGCTGTACCAATGCTTGGTCGGATTGACTCAGAGGCTCTTGGGCGCCCGGTTCAACTTTTCGGCCAACAGGGGGAGCGGCAAATCCTCGGTCAATATCCAATCGTATTTGATTGCCCCATGATCAGTCTGGAAGAGCCTCTTGCCCAGGCCTCGGTTCTGCATTTCCAGGCTCAGATGCGGCGACGCGATGTCAGCGTCCCTGCGACCATGGCCCTGGCCCTTGAGCACGATGGTGACAGGCAACTCTTTAATTCTGCCTGGCAGCCTTCCTGTTTGCGTCTGGACAGAGACTGGCAGGATGTCGATTTCAAAACGCTGCTGCCGGCAAAAGCGGATGGGTGGAAAACCCTGCGTGCTCATCTGCTGCTCTCGCCCTTTCCCGGCGACCGGCTCTATCTGCATCAGAAAGAAGCTTTGAGGGATAAAATCGAAGTCCGGGACATCAAGATCGAAATCCTGCCCCCACCCATTCCAGGCGGGGGTGCAAAGGGAGCCCTAAAGCTGTTATAAATATGCAAACAATTGCACGGGATACTCATGAAAGAACTTAGCTTTAACCAGGGCCGCCTTTCTTTTTCGCCAGAGACACTACTGATGGTGCCCAGTCTGCCGGACACCCTTGAGTTTCGCATCAAGGCTTATTGTCTGGGAAGCGACGGTCTACAGGAAACGGCATTTATTGATTTTGAAAATCTCTGTCGCCAGCGTAAGGAAAATTCCGGAGTCTGGTTGCATCTGTCCGGTACCCTGGGGGATGAGTTCTGGGAGCATCTGTCAAAGTTTCTGGAGCTCAGTGACGAGCAGGTCAAATTGTTGCGCGGTCCGCATCAGAAGTCATTTTTCGAAGACTACAGAGAGTCAATGTTCTGGACCTTCATGCGGCCATCGATTACTGAGAAGGTGGACGCCATTGAGACGATCAATTTCTTCCTGTCGGACAAACTACTCATTACCCGCCAGTTCAGTCATGATCAAGCCTTTGGTATGGCCAGTCACAGGTTGATGGAAAAGGGCGAGCAATTGAGCGAGCATACCGTTGACATGCTTGCGGCCGCCCTTGTAGAGGACGTGGTCGGCAGCTATATCGTCTTGCTTAAGTTAGGCGGCGCCAAGCTGGAAGAGATTCAGAACAAGATCATTCTCAATCCCGGCAAGGCGGAATTGATGATGATCAATCGGGCTCAGCAGTTGATCTGGATCTTTCTCAATCATGTCTGGCCGGTGGAAACCGTTCTCAAAGCCATGCAGCGCTCACCCAATCCTCTGCTGACCGATCGCGGCCGGCAACAATTTGCCTATCGTCAGGATGAGACTGACGCGGTGATTCGCTTGTTCGAGACCTATCGAGCTATGTCCTACAACTTGATGGATGTCTATGTGTCGGGGCTGAGCCTGCGCACAAATGAGACCACGACTATTTTGACTGTCATTGCCACCTTGATTCTGCCGCCCAGTTTAATCGCCGCCATTTACGGCATGAATTTCTTCATCCCTGAGGTGCACGCTACTTTCGGTTATTACGTCTGTCTGGCCGGAATGTTCCTGGTCTCCGGCGGTCTATTCTTCTGGCTCAGGCACAAGGGCTACGTGGATATTTGAAGGCGCTCTATTTTTGAGTGTCGGCTGACTGGCTACCAATCTGTTTAACCAGAAACGGCGTCAGCACCGAGGTCAAATAGTGATGACCCTTGGCCGTCAGGTGGGCTGAGTAGAAGAGTGATTCTTGGTTCTGCTTTGTGTAGGTAGTCGCTGGTTTGAGAGCATCGACATAAGGTATGTTTTCTTTCTCGCATATCTGTCGCAGCATCTCTACTTCGCCTTCATAGCTGGTGCCATAGGTAGTGGCATCCATACCGGCGATCGGCGCCAGGATGGCTCTTGAAGGCAGCGCCTGCACACAGAGTACGGCGCCGTGGTTGCGGCAGTCATTTTGCATATCGACAAGCAGGCCGTCCAGGGTGTTTTTCATCAAGTTGAGAAAGATGGAAGCGGCCTTTTTATTGGCGGCGGCGTCAGAGGCAGCTTTGGCGTCGGCTGCGGCCTGGGCTTTCAGTTTGTTTGCTTCCTTGAGCTTATCCGAATCTTTTTGCATGGCCAGGCCGTTTTCCGATGATACGGCCAGGTCTTTTATGGCACCGGCTGCCGGAGCTTTGGGCGGCGGATCAAAAAATTGTATTTTGAAGGACGGTGTGGCCATTGCCACCAGACCGTTAAAGGCATCTTTCCAGACCTGCGGGTTCTTCGCTTCGACCGCCAATCTTCTTATGGTTTTGCCGGGCTGGGTGAAGAGAGCCATGACAGTCGCATAGACAGGATTGTGGAAGCCGGCTTCGGTTTCGGCGGCTGAGATCAGTCCCCAGATGCGCGAATGGGAGCGGATCCAGCTGATGCTTGTCAGGAATTTTGCCCGCGGTGTTTTGAGCCAGGTCGTTACCGAGCTATTGTCGATGACCAGCTTTTGGCCTGGCAGTTTCAGGGCGTAGGGGCGCACATTGGCAAGACTCTGGTCCGGTGTTGACCAGTTTTCAAACATATCTCTGGCGTCATAACCAAGCAGCACCATATCCGGTGAATAGCGGAAAACCTTGCGCTTCATCAGCAGCGCTTCCTGCACTGTGGAATAGCCGGAGGTGCCGAAGTTTATCACCTGCACCGGTCGGTGCAGTCTGGCTGTCAGTTGTTTCTGCAGCTTCTGGCCAAAGGTTTCTTCCAGCGGTACCTGCAGACCCTCAACCATCGAGTCGCCCAGGAGGGCAATGCGGTAGGTGCCGGGAGGCTTGGCCAGGGGAATATTTGATTCGCGCAGGCCGTCCCAGTTGAGATAACTTCTGGCGTAGCCTTCTTTGCGCCAGGTCACGGATTTGTCGGTCATGTGCGTCATGCCCAGTTCTTTGTCGATGGCAAAGAGTTCTTCTTCGCCCAGACCGGCGCAGGCCAGGACAAGCTCAACCACTAAAAGGCCGATCAACTGCCAGACGAGGTATTTGCCGATGGTGGCAAACAGGGGTTTCTTTCCACCCTTCCCGTCTTTACCGGATTTGGCGCCGGCCAGTTTCTCCAGCTGTTCGATGGAGGGGATGGGCTGTTCGATTGCTTCTTGTGTGTTCATTGTGTTTGGCATAATCGATTACCGTCCCTAAAACTGGAAGTAGACAAAGGGGACGGCTTCCAGCGGTTTGGACGCGACCATCAGTATGAGGGCGGCGGTCCAGGTGGCCAGACGGACGGGGTTGGCAAAGAGGCCTTCTTTGACGCTGCCGTCTTGGACCTGGTCTTTGATAAATCTATCTATAAAGGTCGGATGTTTGCGCAGGTACTCGGTCATTTGCCAGAAGATAAAGTAAGCTGCAAGGATAGGCAGGATGCCGGATTTTAGAAGCGGCAGCAGCATGGTGAAAGGTTGGCCGAAGTGCAGGGCCATGCCGGTCCAGAGATTCATTGCGTGCGGCATATCGGGCGAACGGAAGAGACCAAAGGTAGCGCAGACGAAAGCCATGGTCAGAATGTAGCTGAGAGACTCGCCGACAAATGTCTGGCTCAGAGCTTTTACTGTTGGCGCTTTGACCAGATAGTTGCACCACATGCGGTGAAGCGTCATGCCCACGCCCTGAAGCACGCCCCAGAGGATATAGTGCCAGCTTGCTCCGTGCCAGAGACCGCAGACGATCATTGTAATGACCAGGTTGCGCGACTGCGTGGCCGTGCCTTTGCGCGAGCCGCCCAGGGTGATGTAAACATAATCTCTGAGCCAGGAGCCCAGGGACATGTGCCATTTGCGCCAGAGCGCGGAAATGTCTCGGGAGAGAAGGGGCAGGTCGAAGTTGATCGGCAGGCGTATACCCATCAGCAGTGCTGAGCCTCGGCCCATGTCGGTGTATCCGGAGAAGTCGCAGTAAACCTGGATGACGAAGCCACCGGCTGCCAGCCAGGCGTCGGCGGCGGAGAGACTGCTCATGGTGGCAAAGGAGGGAGCGATGATGGCACCGATGGGATCGGCCAGGGCCACTTTTTTGAACAGCCCCTGCATGATCAGACTGGCGCCTTCATAAAAGAGCGGTCTGGTGAGCGGGGTGGGATTGGCCAGCTGTGCGACGAAATCCTGATAACGCTTGATCGGCCCGGCAATTTGCGAGGGGAAAAAGGCGGCGAAACTGGCAAAGACTAAAAAGGAGCGAACAGGTTTGTCGCCGCGATAGACGTCAGCCAGGTAGTGCACAAACTCGAAGACGAAGAAGCTTATGCCCAGCGGCAGGACAACGCTGAGAAAGGGACTGTCGGCCAGATGCAAAAAGTTTTGCGAGAGTTTGATCTGCGGGATGACTGTGCTTGCGGCAATTACTGCACGAATAGCATTTTCAAAAAGGAAGTTGAAATACTTGTAGTAGCAAAGCACTCCTACATCTATTAGCAAGCCAATCATCAAATAGGTGAAGGCCAGTTTTTTGCGGCTCTGCTCGCGCGCTTTTTCGATGCCCAGGCCGAGAAGCCAGTTGGCGGTGGTCATGGCCAGGAGCAGAGCGCCGTAGATTGGCAACCAGCTCATGTAGAAGATGTAGCTGGACAGCACCGTTACCAGTTGCCTGGTGCGACCCCTGGTTTTCCAATAGAAGAAAACCGCCAGGGGCAGAAAGAGAAAATACTGGAGGCTGCTGAATATCACTCTAGAAATCGTCCCGCTGGTTGTATGCCCGTGCTCATGGCGTCCCTCTGGACCGGCCCGGTGCTTATCAGTTGAGGAGTATACAAGAGGTTCGGATGGCCCGGCAGGTTAGCTTTCTAATTCTTTCCATTAACAAGCATTAATTACGAGATATTGACTATACAAAAGATACATTAGTACTATTTGATCTATTCGGGAACGCTATCTTGAACCTTCCAAACGCCTCGCCTGGCAACCGCCGGACGAGGGCCCGCCGTGAAGGTTAGCTTTTGCTTTGTTTCTTTTAAGCGTAGCGTTTCGTGAAGGTCAAAAGTAAATCGGACTCCGGAATGTTTCCCCCAGGAGGTACAGCGTGACAGCTCCCTTAAGCCGTGAAGAACTGAAGAAAAAGAGGGACCAATTTATCGTCCCTGGCGTCAAACATATGTTTCAGGACCCTCCGAACTTTGTTAAAGGCAAAGGGCAGTATTTGTTCGACGAGACCGGTCGTGAATATCTCGATATGTTCGCCGGCATAGTCACGGTGTCCGTAGGCCACTGTCATCCGAAGGTGACGCAGCGCACGGTTGAGCAGGTCAACACACTGCAGCACACTTCAACAATTTTCATGACCCAGCCTATGGTCGAACTGGCCGAAAAACTGGCCGAAATCGCACCGGGCGATCTGTCCAAGACTTTTGTCACCAATTCCGGTACCGAAGCCAATGAAGCGGCGATTCGTTTTGCTCGTCTGGCCACCGGTCGCCACGAAGTGATTGCTCTCAATCACTCCTATCACGGCGAATCGCATCTGGCCTGCACCCTGACTGCCAACCACAACTGGCGTCCCGATTTGATGCCGGCCAGTGGTATCGCTTTTGCCGCCAATGCTTATTGCTACCGCTGCCCCTACTCCAAGACCCCCGACAGTTGTTCGCTGGAATGCGCCAAGGATGTTGAGCGCGTTATTCAAACTCAGACCAGCGGCAAGCCGGCTGTAATGATTGCCGAGCCGATTCAAGGTGTGGGCGGAGCGATTACACCGCCGGATGATTACTTCAAAGAAGTGAAGAAAATTCTGGAAAAATACGGCGCTCTCTTCATCGCCGATGAAGTGCAAACAGGTGTCGGTCGTACGGGCCAGCACTGGTTTGGTATTTCCAGCTATGGTGTCGTGCCCGACTACATGACTATGGCCAAGGGCCTGGCTAACGGCCTGCCCATCGGTGCCGTGATGACCACGCCGAAGTTGACCGAGAATCTGCAGAAACAGCAGATCAATACTTTCGGCGGTAATCCGATATCCACAGCAACTGCACTTGCCGTGCTCGAGACCATCGAAGAAGAAAAGCTGATGAATAACGCCCATGTTGTCGGCGGATATTTGATGGAAGGCCTGCGTGATCTGCAGAAGCAATTCCCCGATGTCATCGGCGACGTCCGCGGTAAAGGTCTGATGGTCGGCTGCGAACTGGCCGATAAGAAGAAGAATCCGCTGACGCAGGAAACTGCGCGCATCGTTGAAATGTCTAAAGATGACGGCGTGATCATCGGTAAGGGTGGTCTCTACGGCAATACGCTGCGAGTCAAGCCGCCACTTTCCATCACTAAGGAAAACGTCGACACCATGCTCAAAGTCTTGCGCAAAAATATCGAAGCCACCGTCAAGGTCGGCGCTGCCAAATAGTTATCTGGTCAAAGTTTTAGAGGATAAATATACATGTCTAGAATCGTTCGCTGCGGTTTGATCCAGACCAAAAATGACATTGTCTCTCCGGAAGGCGGCACCGATGGGAAGCTGCTCGCGAAGATCAAAGAGTCGATGCTGGAAAAGCACCTGAAGTACACCAAGGAAGCGCATGAGAAAGGTGTGAAGATTCTCTGCTATCAGGAAATTTTCAACGGACCGTACTTCTGCGCCGAACAGGAAACTTGCTGGTACGACACCGCTGAATCCATCCCCGATGGTCCGACCATCAAGAAGATGCAGGAAGTGGCCAAGAAATACGACATGGTGCTGGTGGTGCCAATCTATGAGCAGGAAAACACCGGCGTCTATTACAATACCGCCGCCGTTATCGATGCTGACGGGACCTATCTCGGCAAATACAGAAAGAATCACATTCCTCACGTAGCACCGGGCTTCTGGGAAAAATTCTATTTCCGTCCGGGCAATCTCGGTTACCCGGTATTCCAGACAAAGTACGCCACCATCGGCGTTTATATCTGCTATGACAGACATTTCCCGGAAGGCGCTCGCGCCCTCGGTCTCAACGGCGCTGAAATTGTTTTCAATCCGTCGGCAACAGTGGCGGGTCTTTCCGAATATCTGTGGAAGCTGGAGCAACCGGCCCATGCCGCTGCTAACGGCTATTTCATCGGTGCCATCAACCGCGTCGGCACGGAAGCTCCCTGGAATATCGGTGAGTTCTACGGCTCCAGCTATTTCTGCGATCCCAGAGGTCAGATAGTGGCTCAAGCCAGTCGCGATCAGGAAGAACTGGTTGTCGCCGACCTCGATCTCGACCAGATCAAGGAAGTGCGCAATACCTGGCAGTTCTATCGTGATAGAAGACCTGAAACCTACGAAACGCTGGTCAAGCTCTAAAGGCTTGATTTCCAAAAATAAAAGGTAACCCGCTCAGGTCTGAATCGTATCTATCCGTCGAGGCGAGTATGGCAGAACACTACAAACCGACCAAATATAAAGCCTGGGAAATGACTATCGAAGAGCGTTTCTCCGAGTATCATGCGCCGTTTTCCGAAAGGGAGGCGATGCTTGAAGCTAATCGTTGTCTCTATTGCCACGATGCACCGTGCATGGTGGCATGCCCTACCCACATTGATATTCCCACCTTCATCAAGAAGATTTCCACGGGCAATGTGAAAGGTTCGGCCAAAACGATTCTGGAGTCGAACATCCTCGGTGCCACCTGTGCTCGTGTTTGCCCGGTGGAAGTACTCTGCGAAGGCGACTGTGTGTTGCAGGGCGATCACAAGCCCATTGCCATCGGTCGCCTTCAGCGCTACGCCACAGACTACGCCAGTGAGCGTGGGATCAAGTTTTTCAAGGCCGGCGAGCCGAATGGTAAAAAGGTGGCCGTCGTCGGATCCGGTCCGGCCGGTCTCTCTTGTGCCGGCGAACTGGCCAAGCTGGGATTTGAAGTCACTGTTTTTGAAAAACAAAAATGGGCTGGTGGACTTTCCACCTACGGCATCGTTGTCTTCCGAGAGCCGGTGGAAATTTCGCTGGCTGAGGTCAAGGCCATCGAAGAGCTGGGCGTGACAGTGAAGACCGGGGTCGAAATCGGCAAGGACATCAAGTTTGAAGATCTTTTGAACGATTACGATGCCGTCTTTATAGGCGTCGGCCTGGGCAAAGTGCCGCCGATGGAAGTGCCCGGTGAAAAACTGGAAGGTGTCGTCGATGGTCTCGATTTTATCGCTCAGACCAAAACTGAACCCCTCGACAGCATCAAGCACGGCAATCGCATCTGCGTCATCGGCGCCGGTAACACAGCTATAGACTGTGCCACCATCGCCAGACGTCTGGGCGCCGAAAGGGTGACGATGATTTATCGCCGTTCGGAAGCCGAGATGCCCGCTTATCATTTTGAATATCAGTTTGCCCTGGGAGAAGGCGTGAGCTTCATGTTCCTCACCCAGCCCATTGAAGTCGTTGGTGAAAACGGCAAGGTCACAGGCCTCAAATGTGTGCGCATGGACCTCGGTGCTCCCGATGCTTCAGGCCGCAGAAGCCCTGTACCGGTGCCTGATTCCGAACTGATTGTGCCCTGCGACATGGTCATCTCCGCTATCGGTCAGATCAAACCGTTCAGCTTCATGGAAGCTCTCACTTCCCTGGGCTTGAAAAATGTCAAAGGCTATATAAAGGTAGATCCCGAGACCAACAAGACCGACCATCCTAAGATATTTGCCGGCGGCGACTGTGTGCGCAGCCACGGCGAGGCGTCCACAGTCATGGCTGTGCAGGACGGCAAGATCGCCGCCAAAGGTATCTATCAGCACTTGCTTGGCCGCACTCCCGCTTCGGTAGCTGCTGCTTCTAAAAAGTAATTCTTTCGCGACTGCACTCGATAAACCTCGATATACAAGGACGAATAAAATGGTCGACCTCAAGGTAAATTTTGCTGGTATCAAATCTCCCAATCCTTTCTGGTTGGCATCAGCACCGCCTTCAAACAGCGGCTACCAGGTGCAGAAAGCCTTTGAACAGGGCTGGGGCGGCGCTGTCTGGAAGACAGTCGGCGCGCCGGTTTTGAACGTTTGCAATCGCTACGGCACCATCGACTACAAAGGCAGCAAAATTGTCGGTCTCAATAACGTGGAGCTGATTTCTGACCGTCCTCTGGAAATCAACTTGAAAGAGATGGCGGAAGCCAAACGCAACTTCCCCGATCACGCCGTAATCGCCTCGATCATGGTTGAGTCTAAGAAGGAAGCATGGCAGGAAATAATCAAGCGTACCGAGGAAACCGGATGCGACGGTTTTGAGCTGAACTTCGGCTGCCCCCACGGTATGTCCGAGCGAGGAATGGGTTCGGCCATGGGCCAGGTCCCCGAGTACACATGCATGGTCACCGAGTGGGTGACCGAAGTGACCAAAAAACCGGTTATCGTCAAACTCACACCCAATGTCACCGACATTGTGCATCCGGCTCGCGCTGCCGTCAAAGGTCACGCCAATGGATTGTCTTTGATTAACACCATCAACAGTATCATGGGCGTAAACCTTGATACCTTCGAACTCAGCCCCAACGTCGGCGGTAAGGGCGGCCACGGCGGCTACGCCGGTCCCGCTGTACGTCCCATTGCTCTGCATCTCCTGAGCGCAGTTGCCTCCGATGCGGAAGTGGCTAAGTCCGGTGTGCCTATTTCAGGTATGGGCGGTATTGAGACCTGGCGAGACGCCGTGGAGTTTATGTTGCTTGGCGCCACCAGTGTCCAGGTCTGCACGGCAGTAATGCACTGGGGCTTCCGTATTGTCGAGGACATGATCGAAGGCATGTCCAACTGGATGGAAGAAAAAGGTTTCGAAACAGTCGATGATTTCATCGGCAAGTCCCTGCCGCGCGTTTCCAATTTTGGTGATTTTGATCTGGGCTTCCAGTCTGTGGCGCGTATCAATCACGATAAATGCATTCAGTGCAATCTCTGCTATATCGCCTGTAACGATGCTGCGCACCAGTGCATCGACCTGAAGGATTTGAAGATCACCAACGAAGTGAAAGAGAGAATGTGGCCGGTTGTCCGTGAAGAGGATTGCGTCGGTTGCGACCTCTGCTCCAAAGTCTGTCCTGTGGATGATTGCATCGAGATGGTTGAGATCAATACCGGCCGTCCTCACACTACCTGGAATCAGCTGGTCGCAGCCAAGCCGGAAGTGCTGGAGTGGGATAAAATGGAAGAATACCGTAAGGGTGCTCACATCCACATTCACTAGATCGTTGTTTCAGCGTTTACGGAAGTTTCTGAGTGTACCGATGAGTTCTAGAGGCGATTTCATTGTCTAGGCGAACTCTTAGCAAAATTGCTGGATTTCTCATCTGCTTCTGTCTTCCCCAGTGCTGCCTGGCTGCCCCCTCCGGCGCCCAGTCGGAGAAGTTTGTGCCGGCTCTGAAGCTGATCCAATCCCATTATTACTATGACCTGATTGAGCTGATTGAATGTCCGCAGGGCTTGCGACTGACCAATCGCGGGCGCATGCGATTTGCGCTCGTGGCCAGGCCTCCCCTCTGGGATGTGACTGTTTTTCGCGACGACGATAAGACCTGCTATCAGGCCAGTCTCAAGCAGTTCGAGTCCACCGGGCTGGTTTCTGATTTTGTGCTGAAATGGCAGGGCGACAGCAGTCGGATGAAGGGCATCAAGAGCACCGTGACGATTGGTAAGACCGCTGTTTTGGATTATCATACCGAACGCGACGATTTTGCCTATCTGCCTCTGTGGCAGGCGGGTAGTCCGGTGGAGCGCATCATGCGCTCTGTCTACAAGCTGCCGACCAATGGAGGCATTCCGATCAAGTTTACGCGAGTTTTGAGTGGAGCTGATAGGATGACCGGTATAGATGTAACCGGATCCCGCAGAGTCTATCTAACGACTAAAAAGATTGAAAACGTAAGGGTGAACACGGCAATTTTTGCTCCACCTGCCGGATATAAAAAGTGCCGCTCTCTTCAGGAAGTTTTGCTCAGCAAAAGTATCAGGGATTCCGCCGAAGATATGGATGAAATGTTCGACATCGGCAAGGGCCCCGACAAGAGCCATGGCAAGTGAAGAAGCGAGTCTTAGTTCAACTTTTATTGATGCCTCTGGTTCTGAGCGCCCTGATATTCTTACCCGCAGGCACCTTCGACTTCTGGCCGGGCTGGCTTTTTATGGGTGTGTTCAGTGTGGTGACAATTGCGCTGACCACCTATTTGATCAAAAATGATCCGGCTCTGCTCGAGCGGCGCATGAAAGCCGGTCCATGGGCCGAAAAACGAGGGCCGCAGCGGGCCATAATGCTTTTTATCAGCGCGGCCTTCATCGGCATTTTCATCATCGCTGGTCTGGATTTTCGCTTCGGCTGGTCGCATATGTCGAAGATGCTTATCTTCGGAGGCGATGCTCTGATCTTTTTGAGCTACTACATTTTTTTTGAAGTGTTCAAAGAAAACAGTTTCGCCTCGGCCACAATCGAGCTGGCGGAAGACCACAAAGTCATATCCACCGGCCTCTATGGCATTGTGCGGCACCCCATGTACATGGGCTCACTTTTCTTTATGGCCGGTATTCCCATGGCTCTTGGCTCATGGTGGGCCTGCATTCTTACCGTTGCTCTGGCTCCGACTCTTGTCTGGCGTATTGCCGATGAGGAAAAGATGCTCAAGGAGGAACTGAAGGGTTATGGCGAATACTGTCAGAAGGTCCGCTACAGACTGATTCCATTCATTTATTAGACGGATTTGCCCGGCTGATTCTTCAGGCCAATTGACCTCGAAATTGCCACGTTGTTGACACATTCCTGAGTTATAGTGCAATCGTGGTCTGAAAGTTTCAGTTCGAAATCCCCCGTCAGGCCTGCTTGAGCAGTCATTTTGACTGTGTCGCCACTTACCACAAAACAGAGTCTCCCAGCAGTTGTATCTCAGTGCATCTTCGATGCCAGAGGAAGTGACCAATGGATCAATTTAACGCAGCCAATAACGTCAGCGACCGCGCTCAGGCGAACACCGAGCGACAGGGTATGTCTCATTGTTTTGTGGATATGGCCAATCCGGTTGAGGCCAAGCTTGGCCGCGCTGCGACCGCTCCTGCCGGTGGCGTCGATCACGCTGGAGGTTCTGACTCCAACTTCATTTCCTTCAGTGATCCCTTCGAGCATTGCGGGCACAACAGGCACCCCCACAACGCTCATCAGGATGGTGGCGGCTCCATGCCCGCCGAGCATGGTCATGGGCACCATGGTGATCACGGGCACCACGGGCACCACGGGCACCACGGTCATCACGAGCATCACGGCCATCATGGGCATCACGATCGTCATGGCCATCACGAACATGGCGGTCATCATGATGGCGGGCATCAGTCTGACGGGCATCAGTCCGACGGCAGTACCGGAAGAGGTGGAGTCGATTCCGGCTTTGATCTTTCGTCCCTTGATTTGAAAAATCTCTCAGTCGATCAGTTGATTGCTCTCGGTAATGCCGTAGCCAATGCTCTGGAGTACGATCTGGCTCATCTTCCTGCTGCAGGCCCTACTCCCGGCGGTGATACTGCCGGCGGTGGTCAGGCTGGACCTGGCGGCCTCACGGGTGGAGATAACGGGGCCGGCGGCAATGATTCAGGCTCGGGCTCCAATGGTCCCGTAGATTCTGGACCGCACAATTCCGGTGGTGGCGATGCCGTACCGCCGCCTCCTCCTTCCAGCACTGGTGATGGTGGTTCAGGGACGGGTTCAGGCTCCGGTTCCGGCGCGGGCGGCTCAGATGTTCCGCCTCCCACCGACACGACACCTCCTCCCGGCGACACTCCCCCTCCCACCGACACACCTCCGGTAACCGGAGGATTGGATGCAAACGGCAAGTACACTGATCCTATTATTGAGATGATCCGTCCAACCGATCCCAAGCTGGCCAACGTTCTCGTTGACGCCCATGATGGTATGGGTACGGCTAATTTCCCGCAGTTTGAGTCCCTGGTAGCCGCCTCCTGGACCGCCGACTCGACAAGCGGCACCCTGCCTACCTATGGATCGCTGCTCGTGGATGCTTCCAATAAACTTGTGGGCTCGGCCAAAACCGAAGCCCAGAACGTTATCCAGCAAGACCTCAGTCGCTTTGGTGATGGTAATGTTTCCACATATGTCCCCGATACCAACCTTCTGCAATTGCAAATGACCGATCCCACTCTGGCCGAGGCCATTCGTAACACGCAGATATCTGCCGGTCTGGGATTGATGAGTAAGGCTGGTGCGGCGGCTTTTGAGGAAGAAGTGGTGGCGATGGTGGATAGCGACGGCGAAACCCACGCCTTCCCCACCGACAGCTCGCTTCTGACCGCCGCCAGCGCCATGCAAGCCCCCGGTAATGACGCTCTCTATGCCAGAGTCGGCAGCCAAAATGCCCTGGGCAGCAAAGGTGACATGATTGTCTCCACATACGCTACCTGATTGATGCCGAGGAGCTACGAAGAAGATTTTCAAAGGACCCGGGGCTAATGCTTGAGCAATCGAGCTTTGCCTGGCACAATGTACTTTGTGAGTACGTCGTTTCCTTCTATTTTCAAGCTTCGCGGTGTCCTGGCTCTAGGCGTTCTGGTCAGTTTTCTATTGACTGTTTCGCCGGCGAGGTCTTCGCTCAAGAACGAGCCGCTCCTGTTTGTAAGTGAACGCAGCGGCGTG
The DNA here is from genome assembly GCA_018266215.1 of Cyanobacteria bacterium SZAS LIN-3. Classification (GTDB taxonomy): domain Bacteria; phylum Cyanobacteriota; class Vampirovibrionia; order Obscuribacterales; family Obscuribacteraceae; genus REEB67. The sequence goes on from JAFEAV010000012.1 coordinate 55,944, forward strand.
CACCTCAATCTTAAGGCCAGTCACGCGCGCGAAAATCTCTTCAAGGTCGTTCAAGGGGAAAAGTACTTCTACGGCAGTCACGTAAAAGGGCGCGAAGAGCTCACTGATGAAAGCGCCTTTTACACGGGTATTGACGAAGCTCGCAAGCAGACGCCGGCAGCGCCGCTTGTGATTTTTGTCCATGGTTGTTGCGTCAGTTTTCACGAGCAACTCTACCAGGGGTATGAGTTAAAGAAAGCGATTGATGATGGTTTTGTTCATTCGCAGGCGGCTCAGTCCGGCGCTGCGGTGACCGGTCGACCCGTAGTTTTGACTTACGATTGGGCCGCGCCTTTCAGCTATGCCACATCGCTGGTCAATGCCGGTGGTGCTCAGTCTCGGTTTGATTCTTTCATGCAAGGCATGGTCAATCGTTATGGCTCGGAAAACATCATAATTGTGGCGCACAGTCTGGGAACCGTCATGGTGCAAAACTATCTTGAGAGAATCAGCGATAGCTCTTTTAAGCCTTATAAGACGATTGTGTTCAGTCGCGCTGATCTGGACCGGCAGTCTTTTTCCGATTGTTTGCCTGAGCTGAAGGCTCGTTCTCAGCGCCTGATGCTTCTGGCCTCCGACAATGATCCCAATATTTATTTCAGTTCGCTTCTGCGCAGATGGGGCGTGCGCTTTGCTCAGGTGGCGATACTGCCGACCTGGGCCACAATGCCTTTGACGAAGAAAAAGGAAGTGCAGTTCAGCGAGCCTGATAAACCTGTTTCCACTAACATTGATTCAGAGAAATCCGATGAAGAGAAGGCCGAGGACGGCGCGCTCTTGCAGTCGACGGTGACCGCCGAGGAGCGGCACAAGGGCCTGACGCGGCGCCTGGGGCAGATCAAGGTGGCACGGGAGTTCGGGTCCACGGTTGAGGTTTACGACATGAGTTCGTTTCGCATCGGCCACGGCATTCCCTATATGTTTATTGGCGGCGTTATCTTCAACGACTTCCATAAATTTGAGCTGAAAAAAGAACCCGACGGGGTTGTGATTGTTCGCAGGGCAATACCATGACTACTCTGCTATAATTTCCTGACTAGTGCGTCAGTTAATTGGTAGTAAGCGGACAAGATGGCCAGCGGTAACCCTGAAACCTCCATAAATATTGAGTTGGCCGGGCGGAGCATTGTGCCTCGTTCGCCTGGACGGCCTAAGGATCAGGGTTTGACCCTGCGGCGGCGTGAAGAGATTATTGTCGCGGCCTCCAAATTGTTCGCCCAGCATGGCTTTCGGGCAACCGACCTGAATCAGGTGGCCGAGCAGCTGGGGGTGGCCAAGGGGACGATTTACAATTATTTCCCCAGTAAGGCCGAGCTCTTTATGGCTTGTGTTGAGCTAGGTAAAGCGGGACTGCAGCAGGCGCACGAAGAAGCCGTGGCCGGTGCCGATAACTGTCCGCTGGCCCAGATAAGGCAAGCTGTGGCCGGATATTTTCACTTCTTTGACGAAAATCCACATCACATTGAGCTGATGATGCAGGCCCGGGGCGAGTTTAAGGATGGTAATTGGCTGTCCGGAGCGCCGGAAACCCACGAATGCCAGGCGTTTACGCCGCTGATTGAGCTGCTCAGCCGCGGCGTGGAGATGGGGGTGATTCGGCCGCTCTCTATAAAAGGAATGCACGACGTCCTGCTCAATCTGGTTGTCGGTGCGATTTTTTCCAAGCATATCGGCAAAACAAGTATGTCCCTGTCGGATCAGACGGCGGAAATTTTGGAAATAGTGTTCAAAGGCATCGTGCAAGTGGAGCCTGAGAAAAATGGATCTTGAGGTACCTATGCAGACAACCGGGATAAAGAGCGAAAGCAGTGAACACGGCGGCAAATTGCCGGCGTTTTTATCGAGTTCGGTCGGTCGGCCGCCTAACAAGCGCAAGATTGTCATAGCTGCGGTTGTCTCAGTGATCGTGCTTGCCACCGCCGGCGGTGTGGCCTTCAAAACTTTTGTGCTGGATAAGGCAAAGCCGGCCAGCCCCAGCAACCACACGGTTTTGACTGTGGAGTTGACCCCGGTCAAGTCCGCCAGCTTTGAGCGTAAGCTGCTGGTCTCGGGCACCGTTGCCGCCTGGGATCCGGTCCAGGTCGGCTCCGAAGTCAATGGTCTTAAGGTTGAGTCGATCGCCGTCGACGACGGAGCTCATGTCAAAAAGGGTCAGGTTATGGCCACTTTGAACGGCAGTATTCTCAAGGCCCAGTTGGCTCAGCAGGAGGCCCGATTGAGTGCGGCCCAGGCCAGCTTATCTAAAGCCATTCAGCCCAATCGACCGGAGGATCTGACCGCTCTGCGCGCCGCTTACGCTCAGGCTCAGGCCAGTGTGGCCCAGGAAGATTCCAATCTCATCCGTGCTCGTGCCAGTTATGCCGAGGCTGAGGCCAACGCCAGGCGCTACGAAGGTCTGGTGCGCGAAGGTGCCGTCAGCGCTCAGGAAGGTCTGAACCGCGCCACTCTGGCCAAGACTACCGCCGCCGATGTGCGTACCGCTGAGCAAAAGGTGCGGGCCGCCAAATTTTCGGCGCAGCAGGCGCACGAGAGACTGTCCATGGGGCTCTCCGGTGGTCGTACTGAAGATGTGACTATGTCGCGCGCTTCACTGGCGGAGATTCAAGCGACAGTCAATCAGCTGCGTTCACAGGTGGCGCAGACGATCATCAAGGCGCCCTGCGATGGTCTTGTGATGAAACGCTCTGTGCATATTGGCGATATCGCCTCCACCAGCAAGGTGATGTTTGATCTGGTGCGTGACGGTCGCTTGGAATTGCGGGCCCAGGTGCCTGAGGCCGATCTCAGTCGCATTTTGCCGGGCGAAAAAGTCGAAGTCCAGGCGGTGCATATTGAATCGAAGCCGATTGTTGGCGTGGTGCGAGAAATCAGCCCCAGTATCGATCTGGACAGCCGGCTCGGCACGGTGAGAATTGATTTGCCCTCCAGCCAGGAATCCGACGCGCTGCGTTGCGGTAACTTTGCCCGAGGCGAGATTTTACTCGGTCACGAGCCGGTCCTGGTCGTGCCCTCCGATGCCGTTGTCTACAAGGATAATCGGGCGATTGTATTTACTGTCTCTGCGGATCAAACCGCCCAGATGCGTTTTATCGAAACCGGAGAGAGAAATCTCGACAGCATTGAAGTCAAATCCGGTCTCAAGCGCGGTGAATCGATTGTGGCTAAGGGAGCCGGTTTCCTTAAAGACGGTGACAGCGTCAAGGTAGTCGCAAGGCAATGAATTTCAATCTCTCTACCTGGTCGATAAAAAATCCGGTACCGACAATTGTTTTTTTCCTTGTCCTGACGATACTGGGTGTGATTTCGTTTATGCACCTCGGCATAGACGAAAATCCCAATATCGACGTGCCTCTGGTCTCCGTAACCGTCACCCAGCTTGGGGCGGCGCCGGCTGAGCTGGAGACGCAGGTGACGCGCAAGGTGGAAGATTCCATCGCCGGTATCGGTAACATCAAGCACATTGCCTCCACCGTCAGTGATGGCGCTTCGACCACTTCCATCGAATTCAACCTGGGCACAAACACCGACCGGGCCGTCAATGATGTGCGCGACGCCGTCTCGAAAATCAGACAGGACCTGCCCCAGGGTATTGAAGAACCGATTATTCAGCGCATCGATTTTGTCGGCGGACCCTTTGTCACTTATACAGTTGAGTCCGAAAAGCTGCCTCCGGCCGAGCTCAGCTGGGTGGTCGACAACGATATTGCCCGGGCCCTGCTCTCGGTCAAGGGTGTCGGTCAGGTGCAGCGGGCCGGCGGTGTCGATCGCGAAATACGGGTCAAACTCAACCCGACCAGGCTTGAAGCTCTGGGCATAACCGCCGACACTATCAACATGCAGCTGCGGCAGCTCAATATCAACCTGCCTGGCGGCCGCGGTGAAATCGGGCGCGGCGAACAATCGATCAGATTTCTCGGCAGTGCCGAGACTGTCAATGATCTGGCCCACACGGATATCATGTTGCCTTCGGGCAAGCATGCTCGCCTCGATACGCTTGGCACGGTGGAGGACAGTACTTCCGACGTGCGTCAGGCCGCCCTCCTCAATAACAAGCCTGTGGTGGCTTTTTCAGTTGTGCGCAGCAGCGGCTCCAATCTGGTTGATGTGGAAAAAGGCGTCGACAAAAAGATCAAAGAGCTGCAGGAAAGTGTGCCCGGGCATCTCAAAATCGTAAAGATTCGCAGCAACAGTCGCTACATCAAAATGTCTTATGACGCCTCTTTTGAATCGCTTGTCGAAGGCGCCCTGCTGGCTGTTGTTGTTGTTTTTCTTTTCTTGCGGGACATTCGGGCAACGGCTCTTACAGCCCTGGCAATACCACTGTCGGTGGTGCCGACATTTGCCGTTATGGACTGGGCCGGCTTCACTCTCAACGGTATGTCCCTGCTTGGCCTTTCCCTTGTAATCGGCATCCTGGTCGACGACGCTATTGTTGAAATTGAAAATATCGTCCGCCACCTGCGCATGGGTAAGAAGCCCTTTATCGCAGCCATTGAAGCGGCCGAGGAAATTGGTCTGGCTGTAATCGCCACGACCATGACCATCGTCGTTGTCTTTGTGCCGGTTGCTGCCATGGGCGGCATCCCCGGTCAGTTCTTCAAACAATTCGGTCTCACCGTCACCGTTGCCGTGCTCTTTTCACTGCTTGTGGCGCGTATGGTGACGCCCATGATTGCCGCCTATTTTATGAAGGATGAGTATTCGGGTGATAAAGAATCTCAGCGTCCTCAGATAAGTGGGGAGCTTTCACAACTGACCGGGCATCAGAAGTCCGGTTCCTGGTTTATGAAGTACTACGAGCCGCTGCTGAACTGGGCTCTGGCCCACAGACCGCTTGTGGTTGTGGCCGCTTTTATATTGTTTGGCGCCAGTATTGCCCTGTTCAAATCCATGCCCACCTCGCTCATGTCCAACATGGATCGGGGTGAGACCTTGCTCAATGCAGAACTGCCTCCGGGATCGGATCTGGCCGATACTATGGAGGTCTCGAAGCAGGCTACAGCCATTCTGCTCAAGCACGCCGAGGTGGCAAATGTTGTGGCTTTCGTGGGCACGCCCAGCTCAAACGGTCACAGCAACACCCAGGGTGATGTCACTAAGGCCACTATCTACATTTCTCTCAAACCGCGCGAGGAACGCAAACTTACCCAGCAGCAGTTTGAAGAGTCTGTGCGCGATGAATTGCATCAGATACCCGGCACACGGCTGAGTTTTTCCCGCTCCGGCGGCCTTGGCGGCAAGCCTTTCCGCATGATCCTGGCCGGCAGCGACGCCCCGGCCCTGGAGAGGACGGCGCGGGATCTTGAGAGTCAAATGCGGTCGGTCAAAGGTCTGTACGACATTACATCGTCCGCCGCCGTACTGCGGCCGGAGATACTTGTCACTCCTGATTTCGACAAGGCCGCCAGACAGGGCGTGTCGGTGCAATCGATTGCGCGCACGGCTCTGATCGCCACGCTTGGCGATAGTGACGCCAATCTGGCGAAGTTCAATCTTGATGACCGCCAGGTTAACATCCGCGTGCAGATAGACCCCAAGTATCGCAATGATGTGCGCGTGATTGACAGTCTCAAGGTCTCGGCCCTGAACGGTCGGCTTGTGCCACTGAGTTCGGTGGCAAGAGTAGACTTTGGCAGCGGTCCTTTCCAGATTGACCGCTTCGATCGCATGCGCCAGGTTACCCTGGAATCTTCGATGGATAGCCAGACCAGCCTGGGTGAGGCGATGAAGCAGGTGCATGAACTGCCCGCTTTCAAAAATATGCCCGCCGGTATTATCGAGCTGCCCCTGGGTGATGCTGAAATTCAGAGGGATGTGTTCAATGGCTTCGGTACCGCCATCGGCTCGGCTGTAATGCTCATCTATGCCGTGCTGGTCGTACTCTTTGGTGGATTTCTCCATCCTCTGACGATCATGATGTCCCTGCCCCTGTCCCTTTGCGGCGCTCTTATCGGGCTTGTATGTCTGCATCAGTCGATTGGCCTTTACGCTCTGATCGGCATTACGATGCTGATGGGACTGGTCACTAAAAACGCCATCTTGCTAGTGGAGTACGGTCTCATGGCCATGAAAAATGGTCTGCCCCAGCGTCAGGCAATTGTTCTGGCGGGCGAGACCAGAATGCAGCCGATTCTGATGACAACTATAGCCATGATCGCCGGGATGTTACCTATCGCTCTGGGTCTGGGCGCCGGCTCCGAGGTCCGCTCCCCAATGGCTATTTCAGTCATTGGCGGCTTGATTACATCAACCGCCTTCACCCTGATTGTAATTCCGGTCGTATTTACTTATATTGATGACTTCCAGAATTGGCTGCGCAAATCGTTTCTTGGCAAAGGGACCAGGGACACAAGTGCCGCCGGTAATGGCAATAGCACCAGTCCGAACCGGCCGGATTCTCCGGCGGAAGATGAGTATGCATCTTTGCCGACAAGAAAATAAATCCATAAAAAGAAGGGGTGCAGGCCTTTTCCTGGCGTCTTTGATTGCGTCGCTCTCTTGCTTGGTCCAGGTCGGGCCGGCAACGGCTCAGAGTCTAAAAGCCCTGCAGGAGATGACCGGCGACGTTCCCGCTAAATCCAGCCAGGGCGAAGCGCCGAAGGCGTCCGGTCGCGGCAAAATGTATAAGGGTTATCTGCTGCGACAGTCGGCTATGAATCATGGTTCGCTGACGATGTACATTTGTCCGGGGCGCTGGGCTCTGAAGTGCGCCTTCGTCACCATCATTGTGGATGAGCCAAAAGACCGGGTGATTGCCTACACCAGGCAGACCAACAAATATTTGATTGATACTCTCAAGGTAGGTCGGGGGCGCTTTAATGGCTTCCGCCGTGGCGGCGATTTTCACTGGGGTAAATATACCACCGTCGGCCATGAGAAATGGCAGGGCTTGCCGGTAACCATTATGGAGCGCAAGGGCACCAGGACCGATTTGAAGACCAAGACTGACGTAGTCATTACCGAGCAGCAGATGAATTGCAGTGTGATCAAGCTCAGTAAAACACTGGAGGATATCGGCTACGCTCTTTTCGACACCGACTATCAGTATGGATTACCTCTCAGAGTCAGTCGCACAGCGCATTCCCGCAATCCTCACTATTGCACCATCCGACCGGTGGTTACCCTGGAAACATCCATCTTCAAGGAGTCGTCTTTCCCCGAGCGCGAATTTGACGTGCCCGCCGGTTTGACTCGAGTGAAGTCGGAGATAGACCTTTTCTCCAACGATACCGGTGATTTTGGCGGCGGTAGCTCGACAAAGACCCGTCTGCGATTCCGCGAGAATCAAATACATCTGCAGCCGAAGTGAGTGCGTTTACTTGCCGCCACTGCTGGCGGTGTTGTCATCTGCGGTCTCGGCGCTGCTGTTGGAGCGGTTCTTGGCCAGACCGGCCCGGATAAATTTCTCCGCCGCCGCCATCCAGTTGCCGTGCTCTTGATCTATTGAGGCCGAAGTTTGCATCATTTCAATTTCGGTTTGATAAAAGAGAAAATCTTTGGGATGGCCGTGCAGCAGTTTGAGCGCCTGGTTGAATGTCTTTTCCTCATTCTTCGCGTCGTTCAGGTGGCCGTAGGCCAGGGATTGTTTGTAGAGTGCCAGGGCGCGGTTGTAGTCGCTCACCGGTTGCTCGGCTTGCTGCCAGCGCTCCTCAGCTTTTTTGTAGTACTTGATTGATTCTTCCCACATTTTGTCGAGGGCGAAGCAATCGGCAAAGTAGCTTGTGGCCAGGGCTCGTACTTCGATGATGGCCTGGTCCAGGTGCTCTTTACTCTTGTCGGCGTCTTCCCAGTTGGTCAGCCCTTCCATCAGGTCGCTGCGAGCTTTTTCATAATTTTTGAGATGAAAATTACTCTCGCCCAGGATGCTGTAGAGGAGCGCCTTGAAGTAGGACTGTCGGTAGAGGGTGTGCGCCGAGACGTCTCGCTGCAATGTTTCGATGAGCTTGACGCACTGATCCCATTTTTTATCAGTGTAGATAATCATCAGCTTGAGAATCATTGCCTGTCTGGTCGGCAGGCTGGTGGCTCCATGCACGTAGCTGCTCAGCTCTATGGCTTTGTCCACCATATCGTTTGCTTCATCCAGATTGCCGCGTGACTTCAGCTCCACCACGTTGCGCATCAGTGACATTACCGCTTCGTAGTCGCTGTCGGAGGGCACAATCTCCTGGCCCTTTTCGCGCAACTTGCGCATATCTTCAAGACGCGATTCGGCGCCGCGCAGAGAGAATGTGACGATACGCGATTGCGGATCGTAATAGCCCTGGATTTTGTTTTGATGGTTGGCTCTCAACCAGTCTATATTTTTGTCGACGCTGAAATCCTGGGTGCCTTTGAAATAGAAAAAGGCGAAGGCCGCGCCGGAGAAAAGCAAACCACCAATGGCCAGGGATGTGACCACCAGGGCTATTTTTTCGCGCATGATCAGACGCTTGCGCCTGGACCTGTAGAGCGACCAGGCGGAGGCCAGAGAGGCGACGAAGCCTTCGCCGGTATTGGAAAACTTGGACAGATCCTTGGCCAGGCTGCGCATGTCCTGGTAGCGGTCCTTCGGGTCCTTGGCCAGGGCTTTGAAGACTATCGCTTCCAGGTTGCGCGGGATGTTTCTCTCTTTTGCTACCGTGTTCATCGGCGCCGGCATCTCATTCATGTGGCGATAGAGAATTTCCAGCATATTGGTCCCGTTGATGGGCGGCGTGCCGGTCAGCGATTCGTACATGAGGCAGCCCATCGAATAAATATCGGCGCGGCTGTCCAGTTTTTCTCCCTTTGCCTGTTCGGGGCTCATGTACAGCGGCGAGCCGAAAACGTCGCCGGTCTGTGTCAGAGCTGCCATGCCGGCGTCTTCGTGGGGAGACAATTTAGCGATGCCGAAGTCCACGATCTTGGCTTCGAGCACCGGTCCATCGTCATCTTCGCTGCGCACTGAGCCGCGCTTTTCAATCAAAATGATATTGCTTGGTTTTAAATCGCGGTGCACTATGCCTTTATCATGCGTGTAAGCGAGAGCGTCGCAAATTTGCATGAAGATGGCTATGGCTGTGCGTATGTCCAGCGGCCCTTTGGTGCGGATCCACTGGGACAGTGATCCGCCCCGCAAAAAGTCCATGACGATGTAGGGGCGATTTTCTTCCGTGATGCCGAAGTCGAGCAGTCGCACTACGTTGTGGTGCTCGATCTGACTGACGGCGCGGGCCTCTTGTGAAAATCTTTCGCGGCTGACACGGTTGGAGACAAGGTGCGGGTGCAACATCTTGACTGCCACTTCGCGGTTGAGATGCATGTGTCTGGCCCGGTAGACGGCGCTCATACCGCCTTCTCCCACCTTTTCCAGGATTTCGTAATTCTGCGCCACGTGCAGGCCGGTGAGATTCTCAGCATAGGGGTCGGGCGGATCGCTGAGATTATCCGATTCGATATTGCGGCTGTTTGCCAGATGGGGTGCGCCGCCCGTATTGCCCCGCTGCACCCGCATGGGATCCGGCGATGTCTTGCCAAAGCGAGGATCCACCGGACCTCCCATCTTGGCCGACTTATCCGGGGCGAAGTCAAAAGACTCCGAGCCGGAAGGTTTATCGTCATTGTTCTTGCCCATCTTCTGATTTTAATGAGAAAGTGCCATACTTGTGTGCTAGCGGCGAGAATTAATTTACTTGCTCTGTCCTTAGCTTCTTGAGAATCTTCTGAATGCTCGAAACCCTGGTCTACAAGAGCTTGATTCGGCCGGTCCTGTTTCAGCTCGATCCGGAGGAGGCGCACGACCTCGGTCAGAGGCTTATCCCAGCCGGCCGCGGCCTTCTGGATGTTGTCGCCAATTTTTATCTACACTCTCTGGGCTCGGCGGCGGAGCGCACCCCCACAAGCATTGCCGGTCAAAAGCTGCCGCATCCGATTGGTCTGGCGGCCGGTTTCGATAAGAATGCCAGACTGGTCAATGACTGGTCCAGTCTTGGTTTTGCCTATGGGGAAGTGGGCTCGGTCACGGCGCATCGCAGCCAGGGCAACGCCCGCCCGAGGCTTTTCCGCCTGCCTCAGGACCTGGCCATAATCAATCGTCTGGGCCTCAACGGAGATGGAGCCGAAGCTGTTGCTGCTCGACTGGGCCGGCTGCTGGCGCAGCGACCGGGAGGCGGAGCTGCGGATGCGGGCAGGAATGTGGCGCTCAATATTGCGCCATCCAATCTGCCTGCCGGGCAATTGATAATGGAAGACGACGTCGCACGCACCTTCTCCTGTTTTAAAGACCTGCCCCTGGCCTACGTTACCATCAATACCAGCTGTCCCAATACCCATGAGGGTGTGCTCAAGGAAAGCTCGCAATTGAAAAATGTGCTCAGCCGTGTGCGTGATCTCAATGCCCAGCAGCTGCCGCTTTTTCTCAAGCTTTCGCCGGACGCCGGTGATGAATTTTTGCGCCACACCGTCGATATCGCCGGGGAGTTTGGGGTCCGGGGATTTGTGCTGGGCAATACCTCGACCAGTCGTGAAGGTCTCAGTACGGATGCCGCGAAGCTGGCGGAAATAGGCAATGGAGGACTCTCCGGGGCTCCAATCAGGGCCCGCGCTCTGGACCTTGTACGGCGTGTAGCCAGGCTCAAATCAGCGCGGCAGGAGATCATTGCCTGTGGTGGCATCAGCAGTGTTCAGGATGTGCTCAGTGCCATCAGGGCTGGTGCCTGTGCCGTGCAACTTTATACCGCTTTTGTCTATGAAGGGCCGTTTCATGTCCTGCGTTTGCGCCGGGATCTGGCGCTGGAGCTGGAGCGGCAGGGGACGACTTTGCAGGCTCTTGTGGGCGCCGATATTAAGGGTTGATTGTAATCGGCTGGCTCGGCAGAGAAACCAGCTTGCCGCTCTTGTCTGTGGCTACGACAACAATCTGGTATAGAGATTTTTTGCCACCCCCTTCCTGGCCGAGAGCTTTATCAACTTCGCTCAGGGCGATAGAGCCTGCCGTTGCTGCTTTGAGATCGAAGCTCCTGGCAGGGACGGCCTTTTCCAGGACAGCCGGCTGGTAGAGATCATATTCGCCGGCCGGATCGATAGTGGTGTTGCCCGCGGTGACAAATAGTTTGGCGCTGTCGAAGGTTTTGCTTTTGTCGCCTTGCAAAATCGGCGCGACGTCCCAGGTGATCGTCCCGCCGGGACCCATTTTGAGAGTCGGTACATAGGGGCTATCGCCGCCCAGGCTGAGGCTCTCGGGCTTAATGCGCAGCGGACCGTCGGACAGGTCGAATCTCAATCCCAGTTGCACCCGACCGGGGGCAAGAAGATAGGAGCGGTAGCGACCGAGATAAAATAGATACTGCCCGCGGTGCCTTGCCATGTAGGCGGCGGCTGAGCCCAGCACTTCGCCGCTTTTGCAGTCGCGCCACAGGGCCTGGCAGCGAGATACCATGCCCAGGCCGTGCTCGTCCAGCACATCGAGGCTGAGCATCCAATTTTGCGCTTCTCTGGGATTGATTTCGCTTCCCGCTCCGTCCAGCCAGATTGTCATAGCCTGGTCGGCGCCGCCATTTCTATTGCCGTTTTTGTGGTTGCCGACAGTCGGCGCGTGGGCCAGATCCAGCTCACTGTATTGATCGTATTTTCGCAGGAAAGGTTTGCCCCGTTCCACCGCCTGCCATTGACCCGCCTGCAAAGTCGGCAAGGCCGCCAGTTTTGTCGTTAATGTGCGACCAAGCTCGGCTCCCGGCGCAGCGGGGACATCGCCAGGCTTCTGCTCGGCGACGAAGGGCAGCAGGGTCGCGCTCTTATTGGACCATATAAATGTTTTGTCGCCGGGCGTTTGCAGCACAGCCGCCAGTTCATGGGGCCAGATAAAGTCTCTGCTGCCGGTGATTTTCGGCTCCAGCACGGCCAGCCGCTGGCTCAAATCCTGACCCAGGAAAGGCGGACGGTTGGCTATATCGAGGTAGAGTTTGCGGCCCAGCATACCCGCGCCTTTGTAATCCTGGGGCAGATTGAGTATGACCAGGTGGCCTTCAGCGGGGGCATTCTGGGCGGCGGTGCGCAGCTCTGTTTCGAAGGTGGAGAGCAGCTTGCTTGCCGATTGCCAGGCTCCCAGATTGATGGTGAGGATAGAAAACCATGTCAGGTAAAGGGCTGTCAGGGCCAGCATGGAAAGGGTGGAGAAAATTGAAAAAGCTTTTCGCGGGAGCGGTTCGACTGTCGGCAGTGCAAGCAAGGCAATGGTTATGCAGAGACCGGCCGATGAGAGGAAAAACAGGCGGCTGCCCACCAGATTGGGGTAGATGTGCCAGATTTGAAAGGCCGGCACCAGCGCCAGGGCCAGCCAGATTATGCTGCCCAGGGGCGCGGCCAGGGCCGACCAGGAGTAGCGGGCCCGGGCGATCATAGTCAACTGGCGAGAAATGAAAGCCGCCGCCGCCACAATCAGAGGCGCCAGGGAGGCTAGGGCAAAGGCCCTTACCGGTTGGTATTCTTCGCTTACCGGTATAAATATTTTGGTCAGGCTGTCCTTGTCGGCAAAGATTTTGAGTGAGTGGAAAATGTCTGTCAGGCCGCTGCCGCCATAGCCACCGACGGCGGTGCCAAGCAATGCCTGACGAAATACGGCATAGCCGCCCAGCAGCAGCAAATAAGGCAGGGTGGCGATCAGTGCTGATTTCAGTCTGGCGGCCGCACTGCGGCGCTCCGGTGTCTGGGGCAGGCAGGCGGCAAGAGCTATGGCCAGGGGGAGCGAGACGGCGATTTCTTTACTGGTAAGGGAAAGCACAAAGAAGATGAGGGAGGCGACCAGATATTTTTTTTCATGCACCAGTTGCAGGCGCAAAAAGCAAAAGAGGGAGGCCAGATAAAACATCGTCGCCAGGGTGTCTACCCGGCCGATGATCCAGGCGACGGATTCCACATGCAGCGGATAGACCGTAAAGAGCAGGCCGGCCCAGAGCGCAATCAGTGAAGGCGTGCGTGAGCCCAGGCGGCTGGCGATATCGTGGGTGACGAAGGCCACAAGTATCGAACAGACCGTAAAAGTGAAGAGGTTGGTCAGGTGATAGCCGGCGGCGTGGGTGTGATAGAGCAGATAGTCTATGAAAATTGAAAACGAAACTGTCGGTCGGTAGCTCTTCATGATGTCCGAGCCGCCCCAGTTTGAGGTGAGATTGTTGAGCAGTGGGGTGGCATCGCCGGCCAGCGCCCGGGCGCAGTAGTCGAGGTGCAGATAGTCGTCGAGTAAAAAGCCCAGTGACAATGAGGCGCCGTAGGCAACCCAGACCGAAACCGTGATCAAAAGGCAGGCAAAAAACATCTGTGTTTTTGTCGAAGCCCAGGTTATGTGAGCTTTTTCAATTGAGTGTTTGACGGGCTGTGTCGAGCTGGGGGCAAGCATGCAGGGGGTCCTAGATTTGAAAATTGAGAGGATCTGAGAAATAGCCGATCACTTTGCCGTCTTTGTCGACCGCTGCGATTTTGATTTGATAAAAGCCGTGATCCTTGAGGCCGGCAAATGATAAAAGTATGTTGCGTCCTTTTGTGCGATTGAAAGGCACCACATGCAGTGCGTTCTCGGAGGGCATAGTGTCTCTCAGGGTGCCTGAATAATGTTCGAACCAGCTGTCCGGCTTCGATACTTCGCAGAGGGCTCCCACTGCTCCGGCCACGCCCGAGACGTCGTAGGAGAAGCTGGGACGGGCGCCACGCACGCGGCAGATGCCGTCGGGTCCTTCGGTCAGATCCCGCGCATCGGCTTGAAGCAGTGGTTGCTGGCCGGCGATATTGAGGGCGGAGATTTTTTTGATTTCGATTGGCTCGGTGATGCCGCTCGCTTCCAGCGTCAATTTTTTCACAAGACCCTGTTTGAGCCAGTTCTTATGCTCCGATAGCTGGAATACGACAGCACCGTCGCTCGATGTCTTTATGGCCTTTGCCAGGGGCAAAGTCATTGTGCCGCCTGGATACGAGAGCTGCAATACGGCATTGTCATCGGCTATTTTCGCTTTGCTCGCCGCGGTCAGCTCTACTTTTATGGCGTCGATATTCAGGGCCGGTTTGCCTATTTCAGGGGAGAGGGCAACCGCCCCCGGTGCCAGTCTCAGCACCGGCTTGCCGTCGGCGGCGGGGAATAGTATCTGCTCCGCTTCCGGTTTCTCGCCCGATGCACTCTTCAAGAGTACCGGCTCCAGGCTGAACTTATCCCGGTCCCAGAGATAGAGCAAATTGGCGGGGGCGGCCATCAGTCGACGCAGGCGCGAGGCATCAATGAGATCGGCGTCGCCATAGGTGGCCGGTTCAAAAGTGTAGATCTGGTCGACGATGCTCTTGGTCGCCAGCGGTGGCGTCAGCATCACCGACATGGTGGCGCCGTTATAGAGCATATGCGCGCCGCGGTAGCTCTGGGGGATATTGAGAAGCAAAATATTTTTGCCGCTTTGCTGGTCGGCCAGGTGACAGACGGCAGCTTGAAACGACTTCAACTCTTTCATCGCCCGCTGCCATGGTTGATTGTTTTTTGTCGTGATCGTGGCCAGCACGATGATAAGCGCCGTCAGCAGGGCCAGGCGCAGGGGCAGAAAGAGGCGGGTCAGGGCGGCTTTGCCGGCAGTCAGGGGAGGCATCACCAGGGTGGCCAGGATGAAGGCCAGGGGCATGGTGCCGAAATAAATGAAGCGGCTGCCCTGAAGAGTCTCGGTTAGATTCCACACCTGATATGTGGGTAAAAGTGTTAGCACAAGCCAGCCGGCGCCAAAGAGCAGGGCTTTGATGGCCGGCATTTTTTGCCTGGCTGTGAGCAGGGCCAGGGCAAAGTTTGCCGCCGCCAGGATGTATAGCAGGCGCAGGGTCTTGAGCAGCGCGTGGCCATTGCCGAAGACGTCCAGATTGAGCGGGAAGAGCACCCGGGCCAGCGAACCGTCCTGCAGCCAGCGTTTGGTCAGGCTGTTGGACAGACCTTCGCCGATAGATCCCTGATAGCCACCGGAAATGGTGCCCAGAGCCAGGGTGCGCAGGACCATGTAACCGCCCAGCATAAGCCAGAAAGGCAGGCTCAATTTAAAAGCATGGAAGAATTTTTTTCTGAGGCCGACTTCTTCGCCGGTGAGAAGCAGCAGTAAGAAAATTGTCGCCGGCAGGACTATGGTCATTTCTTTTGATCCCAGTCCGGCTGCGAACATGAGCAAACTGCCTGTGCGCGCCGCTTTGAGTCGGCCCTGGTGTTTGTCTGTATTTTTTTCCTTGTGCAGGGCCGCTAGAAATAGTGCCAGCGAAGCGAGATAAAACATACAGGCGACGCTGTCGACTCGTGAAATGATCCAGGCCACGACTTCGCAGTGCAGGGGAGAAACGGCGAAGAAGGAGGCACAGGCCAGCGCTCCCAGGCGTGTCTGATTGTGTGCCGAGGGGGCGAAGAGTTTGAATATGTCGCGGGCCACCAGATAGAGCAGCAGGGTGGAGGCTGTCTGGAAGAATAAATTGGAGATATGAAAGCCGGCTGCGTTGGGGCCGTAGAGAAAATAATCGAGGGCCAGGCTGATGGAGATGAGCGGCCGATAAAAAGTGGTGCCCTGGGCCTGCATCCAGTTGCCCCAAAAATTGCGCAGCAGACTGAACCAGTCGCCGTCGAATACCCGCTTCAAATAGGCCACATGGAGGAAGTCATCGGCCAGGAAGTAACCATTTATAACTCTTACGTAACAGACCCAATTGAGGGTCAAGAGCAAAATCAGGGCCAAAACATCAAGCCACAAGCCCCATCTTGCCTGGGATTGGCCGGATGCCTGAGCTGTATAACTGGGGGTCGCTGTGGTCACGCATCTATTATATTGTTGCCAAGCTACTTAATTGCCCCGGGTAAAGGTAATCTAGTTGTAACTGAGTCTATTTTTTGGTGATGGAGGGTTGTCACTATCTCCGCTGGAGCCCGGGACAATATTGCAGAAAGCAAAGTTTTGACCTTTCCCAGGGGCTTTCTCTGGGGAGCGGCCACTTCACACTTCCAGGTAGAAGGCCATCCCAAAGAAATCGCTCACCGACTCTCCGACTGGGCGCGCTGGACCGAAGAAGCCGGTCGTATATCGGATAATACGACGGCCGATCAGGCTTGCCAGTTTTATGAGCGCTTTGAACAGGACCTGCTTCTGGTCAAAGAGCTCAATTTGAATGCTTTTCGCATCTCTTTCAACTGGCCTGCACTCCTACAGGACTGGCGCAACAGCAGCGACGAAAAGGCTCGGGTCCTGGATCCAAAACAGGTGGAGTATTACCGGCGCCTGCTGGGGGCGCTGCGTGAGCAGGGCATAACCACCTTCGCCACTCTTTTTCACTTCACCCTGCCTGAATTTCTGGCCGAAAGCGGCGGCTGGGAAAATAGTGCTGTTGTTGATGAATTTGAACATTTTGCCAGACTCTGTGCCGAAGCTTTTGGCGATCTTGTGGACTACTGGATCACCATAAACGAGCCCCTGGCCTACGCTTACCAGAGTTTTATATCGGGGCTGTGGCCGCCCGGCAAAAAGGCGGAATATTTGTCGGCCTTTCGCGTTATTAGAAATATGCTGGAAGGACACGCTCGCGCTTATCACGCCATTAAGGCAGTCAATCAGGAGGCCATGATCTCCTATACCATGCACTGGCGCCCATTTTTTCCCCAGAATAAGTTCAATCCTTTTGATTACATCGCCCGTCATTTTCGCGATTATGTGTTCAATCATCTCTTCCCGGAAGCTGTGCAGACGGGTGTCCTGCGCTTTCCCTTTCCCTTGAGCACCAATCCTTTTGTAGCTGCCATCGCCGGACGTGTCGACGGGCTGAAAGACACCTGCGACTATCTGGCCATCAATTACTACACCAGAGAACTCTCCAAATTTAGATTTGAATGGCCCCTCGATCTCTTCGGCGAACGCTCGGACAAAGCTGAATTCGCTACCAATGACATGGGCTGGGAAGTCTTTCCCAATGGCCTCTTTGACCTTTTGACCAGGGACACAATGCCCTATCAGAAAGACAGTAAGGGACGTAAGCGTCCGATTGTGATAACTGAAAACGGTTATGCCGCCACCTTCGCCGCCGAGCTGACCGAGGGCGATTGGTCGCTGTCGGATCACACCCGCATCAGTTATTTGCTCGCTCACCTGGAAGCGATGCATCAGGCGATATCGGCGGGCGTTGATGTACGCGGCTATTTATACTGGTCCTTGCTTGATAATTTTGAATGGTCCGAAGGGCTGCGGGCCCGTTTCGGCCTGGTGCGCGTGAGCTATCCCACCCAGGAGCGTTTGTTGCGCGAGAGCGCCAGCGTCTATGGCCGCATCGCCAAGAACAACAGTGTAGAAATAGGCAACTTTATGAGTGTACGAGGTAACGATTAGATGCGCTGTTTGTATTTAATACTGGCCCTTCTCCTCTGTTTATTTGCCGCACCGGGGCAGTTTGCCAATCAATACCAATTTGATTTTGGCGCACCCGCCTGGGCCCAGTCCCCTGCTGGAGAGAAAGCCCCCGAGCCGGTCAAGGCCACTTTATTGAGTGATCAGACTGGTATCGTCGCCGGTGGCAAGTTTAAGCTGGGTGTAAAGTTTGTCATTGAGCCCGGTTGGCACACCTATTACAAGGACCCCGGGGATTCGGGCATGCCCACCAAACTGACCTGGGACCTGCCGGCGGGCTTCACCAGCGGTCCGATTATCTGGCCCAAGCCCCACAAATCCGTGGACGCCGGCATAGTTGCTTACGGCTATAGCGATTCTGTTTTGCATGTTACTGAAATCACCGCGCCGGCAAATTTAAAGGTCGGTGACAAGGTGACATTGAAAGTGAATGTCAAATATCTCGTCTGCAAAGATGTCTGCATGCCGGGCAAAGCGGCTCTTGAGATAACCCTGCCTGTTGTAGCCGCTGCTGAGAAATCTCCTGATGCGGCACTCTTTGACGAGGTGGGAACTGGTTTCAATGATCCTGTCTCCACACTTACTCTTGGTGGAGAAGCCGGATCTACAACTGGGCCCGCAACCGCATCTGCAACCGCAGCCGCAACTTCTTCCACTGCCGGTGTTGCAACGCCTGCCACTCCTTCCACAGATGTGATGGGAGCCCTGCTCTTCGCTTTTTTCGGCGGGGTGATTCTCAATGTCATGCCCTGCGTTTTGCCGGTGATTGCAATCAAAGTTTTGAGTTTGCTCGAGCAGGCTAAGGAAGAACCGGCAAAAATCAAATTGCTCGGCTTGATTTTTTCGGCCGGTATCATTTCTTCCTTTATGGTCCTGGCGACGGTCGTGATCCTTGTAAAAGCCGGTGGCCAGGCCGTTGGTTGGGGCTTTCAGTTCCAGTATCCGGGCTTTGTCCTGATCATGTGTTCGATTATTTTGATTATGGCCCTTTCGCTTTTCGGCATGTTTTATGTCAATGTCCAGGCCAGTGGTGCCATCGATCAACTGGCCAGGCAGGAGGGTCTGGTCGGGACTTTTTTTAAAGGTGTTCTGGCTACCATTCTCTCCACCCCCTGCACGGCTCCATTTCTGGGAGTGGCTCTGGGCTTCGCTTTTTCGCAGTCGGCCGGTGTCATCGCCCTGATCTTTTTCACTATCGCCCTGGGTATGGCATCACCTTATTTACTTTTGACGATCAATCCCGCCTGGATAAAATTCATTCCCAAGCCTGGTGATTGGATGGATAAGTTCAAACAGTCGATGGGTTTTTTGATGCTCTTTACCGTCGTCTGGTTGGACACCTATGTGCTGGCCTCCCAGGTCAGTGCCGATGTGCTTGTCCTGCTCAACATCTGGCTTGTGGGGCTGGCCTTCTGTGCCTGGATTGTTGCTAACTTCAGTGATCTGACCAGCAGCAAGAGTCGCAGACTTAAAGTGCTGGCCAGTGCCGGCGCCTGTTTTATGCTTTTCTCTTATACCTGCATTTTTGCGCAGCCTGCTGTGATGGCTGCCCTGACGCCGGGCAGCAAAGTTGTTGATGACGGCTGGAAACCATACAGCCCGGAAGCCCTGACCGCGGCACTGGCGCAGAAGCGTCCCGTCTTTTTGGATTTTACCGCCGCCTGGTGCCTGACCTGCAAGGTCAACGAAAAAACAGTTATTTCCACAGCGGCCGTGCGCGACAAAATCAAGGCACTGAATGTGGTGACATTGAAAGCCGACTGGACAAAACAGGATCCCGACATAACAAAACTCCTGAACCAATTTAATCGTTCAGGAGTTCCGCTTTATGTGATTTATCCGGTTTCACGTCAGGACAAGCCGATTGTGCTGCCCGAGGTGATTACTCAGGAACTGGTTTTGAAAAGTCTGGACGAAGCGTCCAGATAGTTCTACCAGACCCTTAGCCCAGGCCTTTGACTACGGCCAGAAGGTCGGAGTTTGTCGGCATGCCTTCGATCACTTTGGCAATCGTGCCGTTTTTGTCGATGACAAAAGTGACCCGGTTAGCCGTGGCTTTGCCTTCGACAACAGTGCCGTAGGCTTTGCCGACAACACCGCCGACATCGGCGAGAAGCGGTTGCTTCAGGTTGTACTTGGCGGCAAACTTGCCGTGGCTGTCCACGTTATCGCAGGAGATGCCCAGGGGCTGGGTGTGGACCGCTTCAAACTGGTCCAGGTCTTCGCTGAAGGCGCACATTTCTTTTGTGCATCCCGGTGTATCGTCTTTGGGATAGAAGGCCAAAATGACATGGTTCTTGCCGTGGAAATCGCTGAGCTTTATGTTGCCGGCGGCTTTTGAACCGACGAAAGCAGGCAAGTCGAAAGATGGTGCCGTATCGCCTTCTTTGAGAAGGGCATTGCTTACTTGTGGTGATGTCATAACTTTATCCTCATTGGAACAGCGTCATTGTTCCAGATGGGGCTAGCCAAGTGCGTGAACAAATCGGGAACTGCTTAGCGCTGCTTCATTAACCCTCTACTGCTTGTAAGAGGGTTGCCTGTTGTACACAAACAAAAAGGAGGAGCATGCTCCTCCTTTTGCATCTATTATCGGGACCTTAGCCGCCGTGAATAGTTGATTGAATCGTTTCCAGAAGTCCGTCGATTTTGTTGAGGTCGGTCTTCTCCAGGAACACAGCCAGGATGCCGACATCAACGTCAGTCAGTACCGTTGTCTTGAAGCGTTGGCCATCACCGTTGGTGACTTCGGTCAGCATCACCATCTGTCGCAGTTTGCCGATTTCCAACTTCTTGGTGGCCAGGTTGGAGGTGGACAGAAGCGCTGTCGAGAGAGCGCCGAGCATGTCTTTGTCCCAGCCGGTGCCGACTGTCGAAGCTATGACCAGACCGTCGTGGCCGACTATCAACGATCCGGCGACACCTTCATATGTGTCGATGGCGTTGAGAATATTTTTGATGCCTTCACAGCGGGCAGCGGAGATGATTTTTGCCGTACTCATACCGGCGCCGAGTTTCTTTGTCTCGCCGCTCTTGATGATGTTTTCGACAGCCTGTACATCGAGCAGGAGTTTGCCGATGGTCTTCATCGTGCCTGCTGTTTCTGAGCTGAATTTCGCTCCGGAACCAGGTTTTGACGAGAGACGACCGAATTCTTTTACTTCTTTGTATTTGGCCGGTTCGGGTTTGGCCGGAGCCGCTTCGGTTGAAGCTGCAGCAGCCGGAGTTTTTTCGGCGACAGGCTCGGCTTTCGCCGGTTCAGCTTTGGCCGGCTCGGCCTTGGCCTCAACAGCGCTTCCTTCTTCCTTGACCTTGGCCAGGGTGCTGGAATTGACTTCCAACTGAGCGCTTTCGGTCAGGCCGGAGAAAATATTGTCCAGTTCTTCGCCCAGGCTCTCGCCGAAGAGTCCGCCTTCACCGCTCGGTTCCGCTTCCGCTTCGGCAGCCGGTTCCGGCTCCGCTTCGGCTTTGGCTTCGGCGACTGGTGCTTTTTCGGCCTTGGCCGCGGGCAAAACATCTTTAACTTCTTTTTGCGCTTCCGGGGGAGCGAGCTCGGAGAAGATATCGTCTATTTCGGATTCCAATCCCGAACCAAAGAGACTTCCCTGAGCTTCTTCCGCCGGCTCGGCTTCATCTTCTTCAGCCGGTGCGGCGTTGATGGCGGCACCGCGGGCGGCACTACTGGGGAGAACATCTTTGACTTCTTTTTGAGCTTCCGGCGGGGCCAGTTCCGAGAAAATATCGTCTATTTCGCCGTCGACGCCACCACCGAAGAGCGGCTCCGAGGGCTCTTCAACTGTTGCTTCCGCCGGCGCTTCTTCCGCTTCTTCCTCCACTCCGAAAGAGCGGTCCAGAAGGGATGCCAGAGGCGCTGCTTCGGTATCGAGACCGATGGAGAGATCCGGGCCCTCAAATTTGTGTTCGGGCGCGGCCGGTTTCTCTTCGACTTTCTCCGCTACTTCCGGTTCGGGCTCGGGTGCCGCTTCCACTTTGGCTTCCGGCTCGACTTTTGCTGCAGGCGGCTCTGGAGCCGCTTTGGCTTCCACTTTTGCCGGGGGCTGAGCTTTTGTTGTCGGTGTGGCCGCTACTTCCGGCGCACCGTCTCCCTTGAAGACGGTGTCCAGAGTCAGCTCCACCGGTGGTTCTATCGGCTTGGCCGTTTCTTCGACTTTTTTGACTTCTTCTTGAGCCGGTTCGTCATCGAGACGATCGAGTAGACTGCGCAGACTGTCGGGCTCGCTCTCGACTTCCTTCTGCTGCGTCTTGAGTGTGCTGCCGCTGGCGGAAAGGGCGTTGAGCTTGGTGAAGGTGCTTGTATTGCGGCGTTTCATCGCCGCCAGTTTGTTGTTGGTGTTGCTCGGCGTCAGTGTCGGCGCGCCCGGAGTAAGTCCGGCAGGAGCACTGGGCACAGGGAAATTGGATGTATCGTCGCCGCTCAGTGCTGTTACTTCGGCAGCTGCACCTTCGTTCAGGGGCTGCATCGCCGGCATGGAATTGCGAGATGCAGACGCACTGGCAAAAGAACTTGTACGGGTGGTCTCGGGCTTTTCATCCGGGGCTGCGAAGGTTGGCTCGGCTGCGGCGGGAGACATATCGCTCTCGTCGTCGTCTCCGCCCAGTTTGGACATCAGGTCGAGACCCGGTTCGAGCGAACCGATCGGTTCTTCAACAAGAGCTGTAACTTCTTCCTGACTCTCGGCGGCAAATAGTGCGGCGGCCGATTCCGTTTCCAGAGATTCGCTCTCCGCAGGCTCGTCGGCGAAGGAATTGAGCAGTGCTGCAACGTCTGTGGTTTCGGCCTCTTCGGCCGGCAGGCCCAGGTCGCCGAGGGCGGGGCTGACCGCCTCTTCTTCTTCTTCGATTTTGGCGTTGAGGATACTGTTGAGGAATCCGGCACCGGTGTCGGCGGGTTCACTATCGGCTACTTCATTTATAAATGAGTTGCCCGACAGCGCTGAGTTTTTAGTGGCTGATAAAGATGCATCCAGCGATGAATCGTCAAGACGATCCAGCATATTGGCCAGGGTGCCGTCGTCGGCACTGGGGGCGGGAGCGGCAGGCGCCTTATCCCGACTGGGCAATTCCACCGATTCGCGCGGTGTCGGCTTCAGTTCCTGACCGGGTTCGGTCAATGAAATAGCTTTGAGATTGGTCATCGTGCTGCGCAACGAACGGCCGTCAGCAGAGCGGTCGGCGTAGGCGGCGGCTTTTTCCCACTTAGCCTGGGTGTCGGGATCGACTTTGACAGCCTTGAGGCGCTCAAGCTGTGCTTCTGCCACTTTTGTATCGGCGAAGCTCGACATCTGTTCGGCTTGCATGAGGTTTGTTGCGGCAATCAAACTGGCCAGATTCATCACGCCCAGACTGACTGCATTGAAGTGCAGGAGCCAGTCCTGCTGGATTACGGCAAAGCACTGCGGCACGCCGAAGGAATTGGCCAGCAGTCCGAGGAAGCCGATGAATGAACTGGTTACGAGAAAGGCGCGCAATTGCTGCACAAAGGGGCAGGTGCGATAGGTGACCAGGGCAAACATCAAGGGGATGATGAATTGCGCCGCAGCAAAGGGTGCGGCCGGAAGGTCGAATAAAAGGTCTTTGGTCGCGGCAATGTACGGGATGACAAGCATAGCCACCACGCCAAAGATCAATGCCCCGATGCCCGCTGCCGATTTGCGGAATTTTAGTCTATACATGCAGCTTAGCTAGTCTACCTTTCCCAGGTAATCATCCCACACCAAAAAAACGGTTGCTTCCTTTATACCCCGCCCTCTAGGATCTAACGATTGATCCTAAACTATTTAGAGGTTCAAGTTTGGATTCTATACCTATTCAGAGTCTAAAAGATGCGCCGAGTTCGGCTGTCATGGAATCTCTCAAACCGGCCATAACCTTGTCGATCTCTTCACTGGTGAGCGTTTCGCTGGGGTGCTGGAAGGTCAAGCGGTAACTAATTGAGACTTTGTCCGGTTCTTTATCAGACTCAAAAATGCTGACAAGCTCTAGTTGTCTCATATAATTTCCCGCTTTTTTGCCAATCAGGTTGGTGGCCTGTTGATGACTGGCCAGTTTTTTGGTCTTGTCAAAATCTGCAGTCAAATCCCGCACAATCGATGGGGATGTGGCAATTTCGCTAAATTTCTTGGCTTTGCGCTCCAGTTTTATTTTGTCTATGTCCAGTTCAAAGACAAAGGCGTCCTGGCGCAGTCCCAGTTGATCGCGCAGTTTGGGATGCACCTGGCCGACGTAGCCAAGGGTGATATTGCTGTCCCAGGGTGATTGCGGCTGGCCTGATTTATTTGGCTTGGCAGGGCGATTGAGGGCTACCAGGGCCGAGCGATAGGGGTGCAACCAGGGCAGGTAGGTCTGCGCCGCATCGTCGCCGCCGTCGCCCGAGGCCACCGGCAAAAACTGTATGCGACTCAAATCTATGCCCAGGCAGGAAAAAATATTTTCCACCAGACCTTTGGCCAGGAAATAATCGACGGGCACATTTGATTTTTGACCGGCGGCGATGGCTTTGAACTTTTCACCACATACGATGCCGGCCAGTCTGAGATTTTCTCTGACGCCGGTGCCGTGCGTGTCGCCTTCGCCTTTGAGATAAACGCGGCCGCTTTCAAACAACCAGACCGCCTTGGCTCCGCGGTCCTGGTTGTAGGCGCAGGCCTGCAGCAGCCCTGGAGCCAGGCTCTGACGCAGGGCCTGGTGATCTTTGGAGAGTGGATTTAAAACGCTGACCAGATGTCCGTCGGAGAGGCCAGCCGTGTCCGCCGGTACCAGCGATGACAACCAGGCTTCCGATAAACCCTGGGCGCGCAGCGTTGAACGTACTAGATTGAGGGTGTCGTCCGGGGCCACCAGAGCAAAAGTTGCCGAAGGCATTGCCGAGGCAATTTTGTCGTAACCATTCAGTCGGCAAACTTCTTCGATCAGGTCTATCTCACGCTTCACATCCGACTGCCGGAAGCTGGGCACGGCCACGCTCATATTTTCGCCCGCGCCTTCGACGCTGAAACCGAGCGGCGTAAGCAGGTCTTTGACGAGAGAGTCTTCGATGTGCAGGCCGAGCAGACGCTTGATTTGCGAGGAGCGCAGGGGCACCTGCACCGGTGCAACTTTATCCGAACCGCAAACTCCCAGGCTGGCGGCCTGAGTGCCCGAGGTGGTGCAGTATTTGCCGATGAGATAGGCGGCGCGGCAACTGGCGTTCAGTACTGAAGCGGCGTCGACACCGCGTTCAAAACGCAGACTGGCGTCGCTGGAGAGGCCCAGCAATCGGGAGCCGCGACGGACGACCGCCTGGGAGAAACAGGCCGCTTCCAGCATCAGATTTTGCGTGCTGTCGCTGACTTCGCTGTCCTTGCCGCCCATGATGCCGGCGACGCCGACAATGTGCGCGGCGCCTTCGCCGGCCTTCGCCTGGGCGTTGGGTCCGTCGACAATGACGAGCATTTCCTCAGTCAGGGCGCGCTCGCGGCCGTCCAGGGTGACGATCTGTTCGCCTGCCCGGGCGCGTCTCACGCCCATGGCCGGGTGTTTGAGCTTGTCTTTGTCATAGGCATGCAGGGGCTGGCCCAGTTCATGCATGACGTAGTTGGTGATGTCGACCACGTTATTGACCGGTCTGAGGCCGATTGCTTCCAGCCTTCTGGCAATGAAAGCAGGTGCCGGGCCGATCTTGACGTTGTTGATTTCTTGCAGGCTGAAAAATGGGCAGTCTGAATTGTCCTCACCATCGAACCAGATCGCAGGTGGTGTCTTGCTCGCGGCCGGGGTGGTCAATTCATCCATTGACCAGAGTGGTGCCTTCAGAGGACGATTGAAGAGGGCCGCCACTTCGCGGGCCAGACCCTGCACGCTGAGCGCGTCACCACGATTGGAGCGCGGCTCGACATGCAAAATATAATCGGTTTTTATGCCCAGGACTTCTTTGATATCCTGGCCCAGGGCCGGTGTTTTGCCGTTGGCGTTGAGGACGAGAATGCCCTCTGATGTGCCTTCACCCATGTCGATACCAAGCTCCGGCGGCGAGCAGAGCATGCCGTTGGAGTGCACGCCGCGGATGGCTGAGGCCTTGATCGGCAGCGGCGTCCCATCTTTGCGATTGATCACTCGGGCGCCCGGCAGGGCCACCGGTACGCGCATGCCGACTTCGATGTTCTGCGCGCCGCAGACAATTTCCAGAGGCTCGGCACCTTCTTCGATGCGGGTTTTGGTTAAACGGATCTTGTCGGCATTGGGATGGGGGTGGATTTCCAGTATTTCGCCTACAACAATCGGTCCCACCAGATCCGGTCCGAAGACCGTTACCTCTTCCACTTCAAAGGCGCCCATAGTGAGCTTTTCAGCAAGTTCTTGCGGGCTGATGCCCGTCAGGTCGACGTAGTCGCCCAGCCAGTCAAAGGAAAGTTTCATTTAAAACTGCTCCAGAAAACGCAAATCGTTGGTGTAGAAATGACGGATGTCGTTGATGTCGTATTTGAGCATGGCCAGCCGCTCAAGGCCCATGCCGAAGGCAAAGCCGCTGAATTCCTCGGGGTCTATGCCCACGCCTTTCAGGACATTGGGGTCGACCATGCCGCAACCAAGCAACTCCAGCCAGCCGCGGTTACCGCAGGTGCGGCAGCCGGAGCCGCTGCAAAACGGGCACTGGCTGTCGAGTTCGGCCGAGGGTTCGGTGAAGGGGAAGAAGTCGGGGCGGAAGCGCACTTTGACCGGCTTTTTGAAAAGGGCCTGGATAAACGCTTCCAGTGTGCCTTTGAGCTGGCCGAAAGTGACGTCGCGGTCAATCAGGAGACCTTCCACCTGGTGAAAAAGCGGATACTTTCTGGCGTTGATTTCTTCGTTGCGATAGACCCGGCCGGGTGAAATGATGCGCAGGGGCGGCTTCTGCTTTTCCATGACGCGGATCTGCACATTGGATGTTTGACTGCGCAGAAGCACCGAGGGGCCGATATTTGTGTAAAAGGTGTCCTGCTCATCGCGGGCCGGATGGCTGGCCGGCGTGTTCAGAGCGTCGAAGTTGTAGTAGTCGGTTTCCACTTCCGGGCCTTCGGCGACGCTGAAACCCATGCTGTAGAAAATGGTGTTGATTTCTTCAATCAACTGGGTGAGCGGATGAGCATGGCCGCAGTTGAGTCTTGAGCCCGGCAAAGTGACGTCGATCGCTTCTTGCTTCAGGCGCGACGACAGCCCCTGATCGTAGATGCGGGCTCGCTTTTCTTCGTGCGCGGCTTCGATTTTTTGTTTGACGACGTTGGCCAGTTGACCGACCCGGGGTTTTTCTGTTTTGTCCAGGTCCTTGAGAGCACGCAGTATCGCCGTCAACTCACCCTTTTGACCGAGGTAGAGGAGGCGCAGATTTTCCAGACTTTCGAGATTATCGGCCTCTTCGATTGCTTTGACGGCCGCGCTTTCGAGGGCCGCGATTTTATTTTCCAGTTCTTGCGATTGCATCTTGATATCACCGATGGGGCGCCATGGCACAGGCAGTAGGCCTCGGGTGCCGGTTGCCCGGACCGTGGGGCCAGAAGGGTCTAGGTTAGCAGACCGGGGGGCGATTTTTTCCCCCTGGCCCTGCCAGTCTTTGCAAGTCGCAATTTAAAAAAGGGAGCTTATAAGCTTGTATGTCTTAAAATAGTAGGAAGGAGCTGCAGGTAAAAATTAAGCCAGGCATCTCCCAAGCTAATGCGGGAGCCCTCCGTGTCAAGACCAAAGTACAAAAAGCGACCGGCGCAAACGATACCAACCACGCGGGTTTCGGTAATTGTGGTCAGCCCGGATAAGAAGATTTTGCTGGTGCGTCATCGCAAGGGCAATCGCCAGTACTGGGTTTTGCCCGGCGGCCGCCTGGAGTATGGCGAGACTTTCCACGAGTGTGCCGTGCGCGAGATGCGCGAAGAGACCGGGCTGGACGTGGAAGTCGATGATTTCGTCTATCTGTCGGAGGCGATTGCGCCGGACCGTTCCCGCCATATTGTCAATATTTACCTGACCGCCCATGTTGTCGGCGGGGTTTTGCAGGTCGGCGACGAGCCCGTGCTGGCCGGGGTTGATTATGTCCCAATCGAGGAACTGGCCAGGCTTACGCTCTTCCCTCCCGTGGGTAAGGTGGTGATCGAATCTTTACCTACCTCAACCAAAGGCTGTATTAAATATCTTGGAAATCTCTGGGTGTAGTATCATGGCCAGCCCGAGTAGACATCAGGAGATTTCGCAATGCCTCAGCAAAAAGGTATGAAGCGCGCTGTAAAAGTGGCCCAACGCGCCCGTAAGAAAGCCAACGCCAAGATTTCGGCTTTCAACCGCCAGGTTAACAAGGTGCTCAAAGAAGTAGAAGCACAGACGGCTGCTAAGCCCGAAAAGAAAGCTAAGAAAGAGGCCTAACCAGTTTTTGGTTAGCCCATTCCTTCGCCGTAAGTGAAAATCACTCCGCCGATGGATACTTCAGACCCCGGTTCGACGCCTTCCGCAATAAGCTCTTCGATAACGCCCATTACACGCAGGCGTTGAAAGAGATGGAAGAGCGATTCGGGGTCTTTTAGATCGGTCACATTTACCAGCCGCGTAGCCCGGTCTCCCAGGACGTAATAAACGCCGTTTCTTTGCTCGATGGTATAAGTCCTTTTGCCGTGGTCTTTGGCCGCTTCATCGACCGGCAGGGCCTCTCTTTCGATTTGTTTTTCGGCCTGGCGAGCTTCCTCAACCATGCGACCGGCGGCGGCGATCAGTTCGCTTGTCCCCTGCCTGGCATAGGCCGAGATTAAATAGACCGGCACTTCACCTTTTAGATGTTTTTCCAGGGTGGCCTTGATCTCTTCCGCTTCCTCTTCCAGCATCATTTCGCACTTATTGAGCGCGACCATCTGCGGCAGGCTGCTCAAATGTTGGTCATAGAGCGCCAGTTCGCGGTTGATGGTTTCCATGTCGGCAAGGACGTTTTCGCTGGTGATGTCGACCATGTGGATGAGCAGACGGGTGCGCTCTACATGGCGCAAAAATTTGTGACCGAGGCCGACGCCGTTTGAGGCCCCTTCGATCAAGCCGGGGATATCAGCCAGGACAAAGCCGTCCAGACCGCTTTTCTGTTGACCGGGATCGAGCTTCACCACGCCCAGATTCGGCTCCAGTGTGGAAAAAGGATAGTCGGCTATTTTGGGTTTGGCCCGGGTTACCGCCGCCAGCAAAGTTGATTTGCCGGCGTTGGGCAGGCCGATGATACCAACGTCGGCGAGCAGCTTGAGAGTCAACTCTAACTTTCTGGTAATGCCCGGTTCTCCCGGCTCGCAGAAGTGCGGCGCTCGGGTCGTAGGCGTGGCCAGTTCGGTATTGCCGACGCCGCCGTAGCCGCCCTGGGCGACCATAACTTTTTCACCGGCCTTAGTCAGGTCGGCGATGACGCGATTGGTTTCTTTGTCCTTGACTGTGGTGCCCACCGGCACACGGATGACGATGTCCTGCCCGGCTCTGCCGTGACGATTTTTATTGCCGCCTTTGATGCCGTTTTCGGCGACGAATTTTGCTTTGAAGCGAAAATCTATCAAGGTACTGAGATCGGAGGTCGCTTCAATGAATACGCTGCCACCGCGACCACCATTGCCGCCGGCGGGCCCACCGAGCGGTTCGTACTTCTCTTTGCGCCAACCAATGTGACCGTTGCCCCCGTCGCCGGAGACAACTTCTATATCTACCTGGTCGATGAATTGGCTCATGATATGAGTATATAGAACTCCGTCTGATAACTATTGAAGTTTGAGATTTAGCTTTAAGTACTAAAGATTTTATATATACTTACTTCTAGATCTGTTGGGTTTTCATGGGTTACGTGGCATCAGAATATCCGGGGCCTGAAACTTCTGAATAGTAGAAAGTTATTCACCAGGCACTCGAATATAGGATACAGGGGAGGAACAAGCCTTGGAAGAGAGAATCACTATCCACGAGAAAGCTCGCGGAGAGACAATCAATGTGTACATCGGTGAATACCGCGGTACCAAATACCTGCATATACGTGAATGGTACATGGATAAGGACCAGGAAGAGAAGCCTACGAAGAAAGGTGTAGCTCTTCCGATCGAAAAAATCGAAGCATTGAAAGAGGCCATCGATCGTCTGGTGCCCAAAGCTAAGTAATTTCGCGGGATCTAAATAAACTCGGACTTAGCATGTGGAAGTTCGATTTGGTGGTCGTGTATGCTTAGGAGGTTGTAAAACCTTCTGGGATCTAAATACTTTGCCTGGTGTCAAGCCTTTACGAGTCGTTTTCCCCCTTTTACTAGCCATCTCTATAGCTGCCCCCGCTCTGTCTAATTCTTTAGGGAGTGGGGGTAAGTCTTTGGGCTATGCCACCGCCTTTGAAGGCACGGCCGAAAGTGCCCCGGAGAGCGCTGCCGCTATTCATTTATCCGATTTGAGTCCCAAGCAGGGCCAGGTTGTGGAAGTGACCGTGCCGGCTTCGGCCTTTACCGATGCGCCTCCGGTGCTGGAAGTGCTTGGCAGTAAAATCAAAATGTTTCCCAATAAGAGCGGTGATGAGGGGATTTATCGCGCACTATTTGCGGTGCCGGTGGTGCAGAAACCCGGACAGTATGCCCTCAGTGTCGGCTCCATGAGTTTGAAATTCAACGTGCGCAATGCCGGCTTCGTCGTGCAGCGTCTGAGCTTGCCCCCGTCCAAAAATAATTTCAACACTTCCCCGGGAGAGGAAGAGGCGGTCGACAAGGCGAAAAAGACAGTCTCCCCCGAGCGCATGTGGAGCAGTAATTTCGTCAAGCCGTCTAAGGCGCGCATGTCTGCGCCTTTTGGCATCAGGAGAATCGTCAACGGTAAATTGCTGCCCGACTATTTCCATTCCGGTCTGGATTTTGCGGGATTTCAGGGCAGTCCTATTTATGCCACGGCACCAGGGACGGTGATACTGGCTCAGGGCGGCAATGTCTTCAAGCTTCACGGCAATATGGTGGCAATCGATCACGGCCAGGGCGTCGTTTCGTTTTACATCCACATGCAGAAAGTGCTGGTTAAAGTCGGTCAGAAGGTCGAGGGCGGGGAACAGATTGGTATGGTCGGCCAGACAGGCCGGGCCAACGGACCGCACCTGCACTTCAGTATTTATTGCAATCAGGTGGCGTCCAGCCCCCTGCAATGGTTCAGTAAGGCTCTATAAGCACAAAGCAAAAGGGAGCGCTGAGCGCCCCCTCTTTAAGATACCGAATGTCGTGGTGTATTGAGTTACCTGGCTGCCTTGGTTTCCTGAGGGTCTCCTGAGTCTCCGGGCTTTCTTAGATCGTCTGGGTCTTTGTCCAGAACGCTTCTTTGATTTGTTTTGAAGCTGTTGATTCGGAATTGATGGTGACGCTGGCAGGCGCAAAGAGAAATACGCCGTCGCCGATACGCTGCTGGTGGCCATCAATGGCCCAGCAAGCGCCGGAGAGGAAGTCGACCACTCTCTGCGATTGCTCGTTGTCGAGCATGTGCAAGTTGAGCAGTACGGATTTGCGTCCGCGCAGGTGCTCAACAATGTCCACGGACTCTTCGAACTGTCTCGGTTCGATAACCAGCACTTCGCTCATGGGCTGAGCATTGGGATGCTCAAGTACCTTGGCGCCGGTGTGGTTACTAATGCTAGCCTGGGGCCGTTGCAGCTTCATCACCGGTTCTGCTTGTACCGGGTCCAGAGCTAATTGCCCGTTTGTAGCGTAAACGTCGTCGGAAGTCTCAAACAAATCTTCGAAATCTTCACGTTCATAGTTGTCTGCAGGTCCAAACCAGAAGCTTTTGAACTTTTGAACGATGCTCACTACTCTCCTCCTTACCCTTTGGTCTACTTAAAAAAAGTGTCTTTACCCTAATCCGTCTCTAATCCCTACTGAATGAAAACCTTTAACTGTCGAATATGGCCCTGCCGAGCCGCACCATGGTCGAGCCGCAGCTGACCGCTTGCCGCCAATCATCACTCATGCCCATGGAGAGCTCGGTGAGATTGATGCCGTGTGTCTGATTGAGCTGGTCGCGCAACTGGCGCAGACCGTTGAAACTGGTAAGAGTGGTCGCTTCGTCGGCATCATAAGGGGTGATAGTCATAAGCCCCTCCACTTTGATGGACTTGATTTTGAGGATGTCGGCCATGACGGCTTTCAGCTCGTCCGGGGTGAAACCTGTCTTGGCGTCGTCTTTGACGATTTTTACCTGGAGCAAAATATGCTGAATGGTGCCTTTTTGCTCTGCTACTTTCGCTACTTCTTCAACAAGACGAAATGAATCGACGCTGTGGATGAGGGAAAAGTTTCCGACGGCCTGTTTGACTTTGTTTGACTGCAAGTGTCCGATAAAATGCCAGGTCGAATCTAGTGTCACTTGTGGTGGCAAGAGAGGACGTTTTTTCAGGGCGTCCTGCACGCGATTTTCGCCGAAGTTGGACACACCAGATTGATGCGCTTCGCAAATCTGCTCTATGGTGGCATGCTTGGTTACAGCGATCAATTTGACCGCCGTCTCGTCCAGTGATTCTCTCAAAATAGCTAGATTTTGAGCCACTTTCGAACTACCCTTCCCCTGCTGATTGCTTGATTGCATCTTTTGCTAATCACTGCTGATGTGGCCATGACCCAAAAGATCCGCTGCCACCGCTAGACTTTTTTTCGGCCGGTGGTGGTTCACGAAAGGCATCGTATTTGATGCCACTACCGACGCCTACTATTAACCCTCGGAAACGCTTGGTTTGTCAAGTCACCAGAGAAAATTTATCTTGGAAGTGGTGGCGCCTCTGGTGTTTGTCAGTGGGTGAAAGCTATATACAAATAACCCACGGCTGTGCCGTTTTCTTTGCGTATTTGTTTATCCCGCGTATGGCGATTGCTGTTTGCCCGGTGATATCTCTAGTGGTGCCAAATTTTTCCTTAGTGTTTACTCACATTGATGGCGGAGGCCACTGCCGCCGCCGCTATGCAAGCTGTCTCACTGCGCAAAATGGTGGCGCCGAGGGAGACGGGAAGGAAGTGGTGCGAGGCGATCAATGCTCGCTCACCATCGGTGAAACCACCTTCCGGTCCCGCCAAAATCACGACATCGATCACTCCGGCTGCGGCGGTGTATTGGTCGCCAGTTGGGCTGGTGCGCCCCAGATGGTTGTAAAGAGTTGAAACCATATCTGGTGCTTGGTCGTTTCTTTCGCTGAGCAAAAGTTTCAGGCTGGAAGTGGTGCCTTTTGCTGCGAGCAGATCGCTCAGAGTCAGTGGTTCTGAGACCTGCGGCAGCCTCAATCTCTCGCACTGCTCCGCCGCTTCCTTGCAAATGGCTTGCCAGCGCTTGGTGCGTCCCTCGTCCGAACGCTCGCCGCTTTTGATTTTGACGACGCAGCGATCGCTTTGAAATGGCAGTATCTGTCCGACTCCCAGTTCGCAGAGTTTCTCCAGAGCCCATTCGAAACGGTGCGCCTTGATCAGGGGCAGGCAGCTGATCAGATTCAGTGGTGCACTGCCAGAGTCGGCACTGGAAGCCGACTTTGACTGGGGTGTAGCTGGTTGGCCACCGTTTTTTTCTTGCTCTTCGGCTGCGGAGAGCGAAAACTCTATATAGGTACGACCGGCTTTGAGCAGGACCGCCGGCCAGATGTTGCCCAGACCGTCCAGAAGCTGCACGCAGTCTCCCTCTTTGAGGCGCAGGACATTGCGCACCTGGTGGCTGAGACGGGCCTCGTCGCAGCGAGCCAGGCCTGAGGCGTGGTCGAAGCAGCTGGGCTCGATGAAAAATCGGGGACCGGTTTTGGCTGTTTTCACTGGGGGATCTCGTTGACCGGGGCTGATTACGGGGGGAGGGGATTAAGTTCAGGTCATCTGGGGCTACGGGGTGTGAAGCAGCTGTAGTACTAAGGTTAAGGGGCTATGCATCGGTGTTATAATCGTCATTTGCGTATATTACTACCCGGTTGGCCTGCTTGGTGCTGTAGCCGTGGTGTATTGGAGCTACGATGGATCTTAAAGAGTGGTTTGCAAATAGGCAAAAACGTAAAGAAGCCGAAGTGGTTAAGCAGCCCATGACAACAGAGGAGTATTGTGCTCTCTGGACACAATGCTTTCAGTGCCGGGAGCTTCTTTACACCCGTGACCTCCGGGCCAATCAGTACGTTTGTCCGAAGTGTCAGTATCATTTCCGCGTTGGTGCCCTCGATCGCATCGAGCAGCTCTGCGATGCCGGCAGCTTTGAAGAGCTTGATTCGGCCATGCACAGCGCTGATCCTCTTAACTTCTTCGATACCGAAAAATATCCCAGGCGTCAGGAAGAAGCCAGTCGCAAGTCGGGTTTGACAGAGGCCGTGCTTACCGGTCTCTGCAAGATTGGCGGCCAGGGCGCGGCCCTTGGTGTTATGGATTTTGCCCACTTTGGCGGTTCGATGGGTTCGGTTGTGGGCGAGAAAGTCACCCGCTTGACCGAGGCGGCGCAGGAGAGAGGCGTTCCCCTGATTATTGTTTCCAGCTCGGGCGGCGCCCGCATGCAGGAAGGCATTCTTTCTCTGATGCAGCTTGCCAAGACAAGCTCAGCCCTCAAAACATTCCATGACCAGGGCGGACTTTACATATCAATTCTCAGTGAGCCGACTTTTGGCGGAGTTACAGCCAGTTTTGCCATGCTCGGAGATTTCATTATTGCCGAACCCGGTGCCCGTATAGGCTTTGCCGGCAGGCGAGTGATTGAGCAGACGATCAGACAGAAACTGCCGGCTGACTTCCAGACCGCTGAATATCTGCTCAAACACGGACAGGTCGACATGGTGATAGAGCGCTCCAAAATGAAAGAGACGCTGTCGCGTTTGATTGCCTTCCACGCAGGCAAGACTGAACCAGCTAAGAGCTCCGAGAAGAACGGCCGCACTCAGGCCGGCACTACCGAAAGCAGGGTGAGATAAGACAATGGCTGCAGGCGATAAAAAACCTATACCGCTGGAATTCGAGCAACCGCTGGCGGTGCTGCATCAGCAAATAGAAGCTCTGGAAAAACAGCTCACGGACAACCCGGAGCTGGAAGCCGACATGGACAGGCTACAGGAGCAGTACAACCAGTTGAAGCGTTCTCTCTACGGCAATCTGCGTCCTATAGATCATCTGGCCATTGCCAGACACCCGCAGAGACCTTACACCCGGGATTATTTCGACCTGTGGGATCCCGAGTGGCTGGAGCTGCACGGCGATCGTAAGGGTGCCGATGATCCGGCTATGGTCTGTGGCCTTGTCACTATAGATGGTATCAAGATGTTGGCGGTCGGCACACAGAAGGGCCGTGCTCTGCGCGATAAGCAGCAGTGTAATTTCGGCATGCCTCAACCGGAAGGTTACCGCAAGGCGCTGCGACTTTTCCGCCATGCCAATAAATTCGGTCTGCCGATTTTGACTTTGATCGATACCCCCGGGGCCTATCCCGGTCTCTCTGCGGAAGAGCACAACCAGGCCCAGGCCATTGCCGAAAACCTCTTTGAACTTTCCGGCGTGACAGTGCCGGTGGTGGCAGTGGTAACCGGTGAAGGCGGCTCCGGTGGTGCGCTGGCCATTGGTGTGGCCAATCGCATTTTGATGCTTGAGCATTCGGTTTATTCGGTGATTTCACCCGAAGGTTGCGCTTCAATCCTCTGGCGATCCAACGACAAAGTTTCGGAAGCATGCCAGGCCATGAAGATGACGGCCAAAGAAATTTTGCAACTGGGCGTTATTGATGGTGTCATCGACGAGCCCCTCGGTGGTGCCCACCATGATTACCAGCGAGCTGCTGATAATCTCAAGGTGGCTATTGCCAGGACTCTCACCGAGCTCATGCGTTTGACGCCCGAGCAATTGAGAGACGATCGTCAGGCAAAATTCCGACGCTTCGGTTCTTTTGTCGAGGCCTAGCCTCAGCGCTGAGCTTTTTTGATTTTCTTGAGCAGGTCTTTGGCGTCTTTATAGCTTGAGGCTTTGGAAGGTACTTCCTTGAGTATATTGGCGGCGTCGCCATACTTTTTGTCTTTGAAATATTGCTTGCCGACATTGACGCAGGCTGTGTAATAGCGATCGGTCTGATCGGCGTTGAGCTGGCCTTTGGCTTTGAGGGGTCTCCAGGCGTTGAGGGCCTGGGCGTACTTGCCCGATTTGAAGAGCTTGTCGGGGTCGTCGGCGCTCTTGGTCTCAGTCTGCTCGCCGCCGCCTCCCTTGGCCATATTCAAGATGCCGGAAAGGTTTCCGTTCATGGCAAAGACAACGACCGCGCCCAGCAAAAGAACGGTAATTAAAACCGGCAGTACTCGCAGGACCGAGGCCAGTCCACCGCCGCCACCGGCGCGTCCGGCGTTGAAGCTCTGGGCCGAAACCGGTTTTGCCGTCGTATGGTCCGCGTGTTTCTGCGACTCGCGATAGGCCTGTACCTGTTCCTGGAAATTGCCGCTGACCGAGCGGGTCGAGATATCTTCCAGGGCGTTGACCGCCAGATCCCTTGTGGAGGGCGGGCGGGCCGGGATCATTTCCCGGGATTCCTTACGGGGCTGCAAGGCATCGTCCTGGGCCAGGGGGCCTGGGGTTATGTCTTTGTGGACGGTCTGGGTGATGTGCTGGGCCGGCTTGGCGTCAGGCACTTTCAACGATTCGTCTAAGGCCTCGGAGAGCTCTTCCATAGACTGGAAGCGATCATTGGGATTTTTAGACAGACTCTTCTGGACAATGTTGATCAGAGCTTCGGGGAAATGCAGATCCGGACGCACTTCATTTATAGGTTTGGGGGCGTCGCTCAAATGCATGGCCATAACCCGGACAAGCTCTTCATGCTGGAAGGGCACTTCGCCGGTTAAGGTTTCGTAGATGACTATGCCCAGTGAATAAATATCGCTTCGGTGGTCGACTTTGCTGGAGGTGCACTGCTCTGGACTCATATATGTAGGGCTACCGCATACGGTGCCGGTGCGGGTGATGCGGGCCTGTTCCGATTCGTCTTGAATCAGTCTGGCGATGCCGAAGTCCACCACTATAGGGAAGTTTTTCACGCCGCCGCGTTCCACCAGGACGATATTTTCCGGTTTGATGTCGCGGTGCACGACACCCTGGCGGTGGGCTTCTCCGAAGGCTCCGCAGACCTGGTTGAAGATCGGCACGGCGTCGACCGGGTCTATGTGGTTGACCTCGGTGATGACATCGGACAGGGGCGTGCCGTTGAGCAGGTCCATGGCGATATAAGGCCGTCCGCCCCCCTGGGGGATGACGCCAAAGTCGTAAATGGTGATGATATTGGGATGGTTGAGGCGGCTGGAGGCTTTGGCCTCCTGCTTAAAGCGTTTGATGAACTCATCATCCGATACAAGGTAGTCGTGCAGCACTTTGACTGCCACTTCGCGGCCAATCAACTCCTGCACCGCCCGGTAAACGGTCCCGGCAGAGCCCTGACCAATAACCGATTGGATTTTGTAGCGACCCTCCACTACCATTCCCAGTAGTGGATCATCACCTACAGTGACCATTGATGACCCGTCGCGAGGACATATGTCCTGGTCACCTGCAGTCTGAAAATTACAGATCAGACAGAGTTTCATACAAATTCAGCCAGCGAACGCCAGTTCTTTCTAGTAAGTAGTGCCAACCAAGACCAAATAACCAATTACCCCTCCCCTTATATTACTTTTAATTACCCGAGTGCGGAAGTGACAAACCAAATTAGCAACAAAACATTTGGTCTTGGCGTCCGCAAAAATGGCGAAAGTCGCCACAGCACTTGAAAACAGTCGTGCACAAAGGCTATATTTGTGATATATTATTTCTGATTCACCGAGACAGATTTAAATTTCTGGACCGCCTCGGCAAAATCAGGAGCAAAAGTCCACTTACCACGTCGTAATGAGCAGGACTTTCAGAATTAAGTCGCTCCGGACAATTTGGGCCCTCGGCCTTAACCACTGCTTAATCAGCTGGGCCGTAAAACTAGGGAAAGTTTTGGTATCCCATTACAGCAATATTCGATTGAAGAGAAGAAGAAGAAGAGAAGAAGATGTCTAAGAAACAAGAAGCAAAAGATTCACGCAATACAAACAGTTCCAATCAGCATCAGCAAAAAGACGTGCAGAAGCGCTACCAGCAGGACTTCAACCGCTACCAGAAACAAATTGAGCGCGTTGCCAAGTCGGCCGAATGTCCTAAAGCAGCTTAGGCGC
The DNA here is from genome assembly GCA_018266215.1 of Cyanobacteria bacterium SZAS LIN-3. GTDB lineage: Bacteria > Cyanobacteriota > Vampirovibrionia > Obscuribacterales > Obscuribacteraceae > REEB67. The sequence goes on from JAFEAV010000012.1 coordinate 93,486, forward strand.
AGCATTTACAGAAACAATTGAGTTAGATGGCCAGTACCACCAAGAAGAAAATTAGCGCTGACCAGCCTGATTTGGCCTCCTATCTGGCCCTCTATCCTGAAAAAATTGACAGTACGCAGCCACAGTTGCCGCAATCGGTCGATTTGATTCGGCGATTCTGGCTCACACCTGAAGTGGAAGAGGCTATGCGTGACCACGCCATAGTTTCTTACGTCGCCCATGTGCGCATGCTGGGCGTGACGGGTATCATCCCCCAGGACCAGGCTCAGCGCGTCGAGGCCGGTCTTCTCACCCTTCTGGCGGAGTGCAAGGAAAAGCTCTGTTTGCTCACTAATGAGGATGCCGACATAAATCAGGCCATCTTCCGGCGACTGGGAGATTTGATCGGCGAAGATGCCCTGGTCATAGATATAGCCAAGTCCCCAAACGACCATGTGGCCACCACTACCAGATTGTACTTGCGCGAAGCCTCGGCTCAGTTTTTCGCCAAATTATTGAAAATTCGCTCCATGTTGCTGGCCCTGGCCGAGCGCGACCTGGATGTACCGATGCCCGGTTACACGCACATGCAACCGGCCACCCCGATTTTATTGGCTCACTGGTGGCTGGCTAACGAAAACAGGTTCAGCCGGGATTTTGAGCGCCTGCTGGAGACTTTCGCCAGGCTCAATGTCAGCCCCCTGGGGGCCTGCGCCCTGGCCGGCACAAGTAAACCCATAGACCGGTCCCTGGTGGCCGATTACCTTGGTTTCGACCAGGTAATCGAGAACAGTCTGGACGCTGTTACCGATCGCGATTTTATTATTGAACTGGCCTCCTTTGCCTCACTGGTCGGTGTTCATCTCTCCCAGATGAGCTCGGAGCTGCTCCTGTGGATGACCCAGGAATTTGGCTTTGTTCGTCTGCCCCAGTCTCTTACCTGTAAAAGCGCCAATATGCCGCATAAGCGCAATCCGGAAATGATGGAGCTGCTGCGGGCTCGCGCCGCCAGTTTCTCCGGCCGCCTGACAGAGTTTCTCGGCCAGTTGAAGGGCCTGCCGGTCAGTTACACCGGTGATTTAAAGGAGAACCTCCCCGGGGCCTTGGACATGGTGGAAAACCTGCGCTTTGTTATGGAGCTGGCCTCCCTGCTTTTGCCGGCTTTTAAATTTGACGTTAAACGCATGCTCAACCAGGCCAATACCGACCTGACCAATGCCGGCTTTGCCTTTGATTATCTGGTTAATAACGGGGCCACCCCGGAAAAAGCCCGCGAGATTATGGAGCTTGTGGTCGATTATTGTCGTCAGCGCCACCGGCAGCTGACCGACCTGACGCCCTCCGAATGGCAGCAGTTTTCTCCCAGCTTTGACCGCGACCTCTACGTCAATTTGACCGTCGAGGAATCGGTCGAAACCTGCACCTCTTTTGGCGGTACCGCCACAGAGGCCGTCAGGGCCGCTCTGGAACGGGCCAAAGAACGCCTCGAGCTGGACAAAACTCGCCTGCCCCGGCAGGTGCTCAGCCGCCTTAACCTGGACGAAGTCGCAGTCCAGATCCTAGATTAGGATTAGGCAACATTTACGCCCTCGCCTTACAAACCGGGGGACTTAACTGGTACCTTTGTCCTGGTAATTTGTCAGGTGATTTTTCACGTAGATTTCTCATTTATTTGGGGTCGGGGAGACAATTGATGAAGGCAATGGTATTGGCGGCGGGCGTAGGGTCGAGACTGGATCCACTGACCGCGGATGTGCCCAAACCGCTGGTTCCTGTGGCAAACTTTCCTGTAATGCAGCACCTCTTGCAGCTTTTGCAGCGTCATGGCATCAACTCGGTTGTAGCCAATCTGCACTACCTGCCCGAGAAGTTGATTGAGTATTTTGGCGACGGCAGCCGTCTTGGCGCAGATTTGCAGTTCCGCATGGAAAATAAGCTGAGCGGAGACGCCGGCGGTGTGCGTTTCTGCCGAGATTTTCTGGAAGACGGCACCTTTGTTGTCCTGATGGGCGATTTGCTCACCGATATCGATATCTCCTACGTTGTGGCCCAGCACAAGGCCAAGGGCGCCCTGGCCAGCATCGCCCTGAAGCAGGTGGATGACGTCAGTCACTTTGGTGTGGCCGTGCTCGACGAAGATGGTTTTATCAAAGGCTTCCAGGAAAAGCCCGCTAAAGAAGAGGCTCTGTCGAATCTGGCTTCTACCGGCATCTATGTCCTCGAACCGGAGGTCTTTGACCATATTCCCCGCGAGGGCGATTATGGATTCGGCCGACAGTTGTTCCCCAAACTGGTGCGCGAAAATCTCCCGGTACTGGGCGTGGAAGTTGGCTCCTACTGGTCGGATGTAGGCACCATTGAGCAGTACTGGAATTCAAACCTGCAAGTACTGTCCAAAAAAATTGCCGTCGATCTGCCCGGATATAATTTTTCGGTACAAAACGGTTACAACATGTTTGTGGCTGATGGAGCCGTTCTTGATAGCAATGTTCTTGTTCAAGGCAATGTCATGGTCGGTCGCGGTGCGCGCATCGCTCCCGGTGTGAGGCTGATCGGCAATGTCGTCATCGGTGATGGCGCTGTTGTAGAAGCAGGCTGCGAGCTGAGAGACACAGTTTTGTGGTCGGATGTGAAAGTTGAACGTGATACCAAATTGAATGCGTCGGTAGTAGCAAGCTGTGGGGTGGTAAATGCAATTGATCCCCCAAAGTCTGCTAGAGGCGCCGCTGGAGCTGCTGTAAAAACGCAGGCTCCACTTCAAGTCGGAGCCTGCGTTTAAAATTCAACGCCAGCACAAAATTTGCTGGATGTTCAAACCATCAGGATCAAGATCGGCATTTAGTGGCAGTAGCTGTCGCTTTTGCCTTGGGCTTCTCTTCAACCTCAGCTGTTTCGGTTTGTTGTGCTGCCTTCCAGATCTCCATCCATAGCCAGTAATGGAATGGATTGAGTTTATCTACGTCCACTGTTTCGACGGGCTCCAGCAGCGCCAGCCAGGTGTGAGGATTGGGAAATCTCTTAGCCAGGCTGTAGCAATCCGCCATCCAGAGAACTTGTTCATTTGTTTCTTTGGTGACCATGACTTAAATCCCCATTTCCTTTGAAGCTCTTTGGCTATCTCTCTTGGTTGATAAGCTCGTTCTTTCGTGAAGAATGCTCATTCTCTCCAAGTGTTTAATACCCAAATGAAAGTACGTCGAAACCAGAAAAATTGGTTGCCACGATACAAAGTTTTATTTATGGGCTGTAAGTGCCCAGCAGTGCCGGTCGCGAGTTTAGCCGGGCGGCCAGACCAGGGAGCGCCCGCCTAACACATGTATATGCAAATGATTTACAGTTTGCCCCCCGTCATCGCCTGTGTTGACGACCAGGCGAAAACCGCCGTCCAGATTTTCTTGTTCGGCCACTCTTGCGGCCGCATAAAAAAGTGAACCGATCAGATTTTTGTCTTCCAACTTTTTGACATTGTCCACATGCCGGCGCGGAATCACCAGAATATGCGTCGGCGCCTGAGGATTAATGTCGCGGATGGCAAAGGCGTCCTCATCCTCATAGACGAAGTTGGCCTTGATCTCCTTATTATGAATGGAGCAAAAGAGGCAATTTGCCTGTTTTGCCGGGGCCTGATCCTGCTGAGGTTGTGACTTTTCGCTGCTCATATCGGTTCAATCCTGATCTCGGTTTAGGTAGGGCGCGGGGAGGGTGTCTTCTCATGGCCAATGCTTCATGAAAAAAAACTTGTTGAGATGACACTCTTTGCGGGATATGAGTTTATCCTTATAGGTTATCTCGTGTAAATGTACGGTTCCTGGTCGGGTGGGGAGATTTTGTGATGACAAGCGAAGGCAATGTACTGCCGCGTTTTTTGCAACTTCAAAAGGCGTTGATGTCATCCTTGCGACTCAAGGACGTGCTGGACTCATCGGTCAGCACTTTTACCGAGATGGCCGGCGGCGCTAAAGTCGCCATTTTTCTCACCGACAACGAAGGCATGGCTTTCAAGCTCATGGCCGCCAAGGGATACAGTGATGCATCCATAGACCAGATGAAGGTCATTCCCTTCTCCGGCGAGAGCTTGCTCAAATACGTCGCGCAAAAACGCATTCCACTGACGGCGCAGGATGCCTCATCAGCTCCCGATATCAGTGCCGCCATCATGAAGCGCGAAATTTCCAAAGGGCAGATTGCCGTGCCGCTAATGGCTGCCAATGCCCTTATCGGAGCCGTACTGCTGGAAGTCAACAATCCTCAAGTACTGGGATATGCTGATTTTCTCAAGGAAGTAGCCGATATCGCCGCCCTGGCTATCGGCAACGCCGTAATTTTTGGTCGGGCCGAATACGAGCGGGAGCGTCTCAACACTCTCTACAAGGCCACCTGCGCCCTTAACGGTAACGCCCAGGAACTGAGTCAGGTTTTGCAGATCGGGGCGGATACTGCCCTTGTGCTTGCTAATACGCCTTCCTGTGCCATTCTCCTCTATGACAGGGAGAAGGAAAACTTCCAGCTGGGCGCCTTCAAGGGCCTTGATGGCGGCTCCATGACCGACTTTGACATGTCCGGCGGTTCGATTGCCGGATCCGTTTTGCGCTCCGGTAAGAGCGAGCAGTTTGGCGAGGGTGGTAAAAAGCCTTATGGTTTGCCGCGCGGCAACGGCGGTCTGCCCTTTGGTTCTGTAGTGGCTCTGCCCCTTGTTCATAACGATAGACAAATTGGTGTTCTGGAAGTTTTCTCCACCGAATACCGCGCCTTTCGCCGCGAGCAGGTGGACCTTCTGGAAGCCCTGGCGCAGCAGGTTTCGGCTTCCCTGCATATTGCCCTTTCGCATGAGAGTGCAAGCAGTCAGTCGATAGTCGACGCCCACACCGGTCTGGCTAATCGCTGGCAATTTGAAGCGGCCCTGGACAAGGAAATGGAGCGTTCGCAGCGCAAGAATCATCAACTGTCGGTTTTGATGGTTGATATTGATCATCTGGCGCAAATAAATGATCATCTCGGTGAAGATCGCGGTGACGAGACCATTAAGTACGTGGCCCGCACAATCAAAAAGACCCTGCGTGATATTGATGTGCCGGCGCGCTTCGGCGGCGAAGAATTTGCCGTCATCCTGCCCGAGACCAGTCATGCCGATGCCCTTGATGTGGCGGAGCGCCTGCGTCAGCAGGTGCGCAGTGCGCCGGCGACCGGCATAGGCATTGTCACCGTCTCTGTGGGTGTGGCTTCTTATCCCGATAATGCAGCCGATGTCCACTCCCTTATGCGGGACCTGGAGCAGGCTCTCAATGTAGCCAAATTCGAAGGCCGTGACCGGGTAAAAGCAGCTCTTACAGGCAAGTATGCCGAGCACAGTCAGATTGCCTGGGAAGCCCTGGCTAATCAGGCTCGTATGGCCGTCATCTCGGATCGCCAGTCAAGGTTGTCCAGTCGCCTGACCACGACCCCTGAATATGCCACCTGGCTGGCTAAGCCCAGCAGCCTTGTTGGCAAGAAGAAGGGTAGCTGAGTCGAGCATTTCGATTTGTCCCTGAAAAACCTTAAGAAAAATAGCTAAAGCCCCCAGGGGGTAGCTTTTCGTCGATACACTTTCTTGTGTGAAATGGCGCAGTAATTGCCCCAGTTGTACCCGCTCGGTATGTTCTGGACCGCATTAACCGCGTGATTTGTGTCCTTACATTTTCGATTGCGATTCGTTCGTAATAGGAGGATTGACCCTTGGCTACTGCATCCGCATCAAAGCTTCAACTGAAACCGCTTGCCGACAGAGTTGTCGTGAAGAAACTCGACGCTGAAGAAAAAACTGCTGGAGGGATAGTTCTTCCCGATAGCGCCAAAGAAAAGCCCCAACAGGGTGAAATTTTGGCCGTGGGACCCGGACGCACCGACGAAAAAGGCGCTCGTGTCGCCATGGAAGTAAAAGTCGGCGATAAGGTTCTCTTCGCTAAGTACACCGGCACTGAAGTCAAAATCGAAGGCGTCGAATATCTCATCCTGGCCGAGCGCGACATTCTCGCTGTCATCGGCTAATTGACACTGTTCGACAAAAAAATAAACCATCAAATCAAAAAGCAAAATTTTTAAACTGATTCAACACAAACCTAATGATCGTTTTGAACAATCAAAATAGGAGAGGAAAAGCAACATATGGCTAAGCAAATCGTATACGGCGAACAGGCACGTCGCGCTCTTGAGCGTGGACTTGATCAAGTCGCCAACACAGTCAAGCTCACTCTGGGTCCTGCCGGACGCAACGTAGTGCTGGAAAAGAAATTCGGCGCTCCCCAGATCATTAACGATGGTGTTTCCATCGCTAAAGAAATCGAACTGGAAGATCACCTGGAAAATGCTGGCGCTCAGCTTATCCGTGAAGTCTGCTCCAGAACCAACGATAATGCCGGAGACGGCACCACCACCGCTGCTGTTCTCGCTCAAGCCATGGTCAAAGAAGGCCTGAAGAACGTAGCCGCCGGTGCTAACCCGATGGTTCTCCGTCGTGGTATCCACAAAGCCGCTGAAATGGCCGTTGCTGAAATCAAGAAACTGGCCAAGCCGGTTGAAGGCAAGACCGAAATCACTCAGGTTGCCACCATCTCCGCCGGCAACGACGAAGAAACCGGCCGCATCATCGCTGATGCCATGGAAAAAGTGGGCAAAGACGGCGTTATCACCGTTGAAGAATCCAAATCACTGGAAACCGAACTGGAAGTGGTCGAAGGCATGCAGTTTGACAAAGGCTTTGTCTCTGCTTACTTCGTCACCGACGGCGAAAAGATGGAATGCGTTCTCGACGAACCATACATCCTCTGCGTAGACAAGAAAGTCAACCTCCTTGCCGATCTCGTACCGGTACTGGAAAAAGTAGCCCGCAACGGCCGTCCTTTCCTCCTCATCGCTGAAGATGTGGAAGGCGAAGCCCTCGCTACCCTGGTTGTTAACCACCTGCGCAAAGTACTTCCTTGCTGCGCCGTCAAAGCCCCCGGCTTCGGCGATCGCCGCAAAGAAATGATGAAAGACATCGCCATCCTCACCGGTGGTCAGGTCGTTTCCGAAGAAACCGGCACCAAGCTGGAAAACGTTTCCATCGAATTGCTCGGTAAAGCTCGCCAGGTACGCATCAACAAAGACAAGACAACCATTGTCGCCGGCAAAGACACCAAGGCCGAAGTTGAGAAGCGTATTGCCGTGATCAAGCGTCAGATCGAAGATTCCGATAGCGAATTCGACAAAGAAAAACTGCAAGAGCGCCTCGCCAAATTGGCCGGCGGTGTTGCCGTAATCAAAGTCGGCGCTGCTACCGAAACCGAACTGAAAGATCGCAAACTGCGCATGGAAGACGCTCTCAACGCCACTCGTGCGGCTGTTGAAGAAGGCTTCGTGCCCGGTGGCGGTACCGCCCTCCTCAACATCTCCAAGAAGTTGGACAAAGAAAAAACCAACCTCCACGGTGACGAGCGCACCGGTTTCGAAATCGTCGTCAAGGCTTTCGAAGCTCCCGTTCGCATCATCGCCGACAACGCCGGTCTCCCCGGTGAAGTCGTTGTTGAGCGTGTCAAAGAACAGAAAGAAGGCTTCGGCTTCAACGCCATGACCTTCGAATATGTCGACATGTCCAAGGCCGGTATCATCGACCCCGCCAAGGTTGAGCGTTGCGCTGTGCAAAACGCTTCTTCCATCGCCGCCATGTTCCTCACCACGGAAGCTCTCGTGGTAGACGTGCCTGCCGAAGGCAAGCCGTCCGGAATGCCTGCCGGCGCCGGCATGGGTGACTTCTAAATCTCGCTAAAAGCAAGAGATAGAACCAGTTAAAGAGAAAGGCGAGGATTAAGGTCCTCGCCTTTTTCATTGTGTGCCGGGCATGTTCAACGACTGGAGGTGAAAGTCCTTACACAACTCGAT
>JAFEAV010000130.1 GCA_018266215.1 Cyanobacteria bacterium SZAS LIN-3
CTGACCGAGGCAAACAACCCGGCTGCGGCCCTGGAAAAAGAATTACCCCAGTACTTCGCCAAAATCAAGGAGCTGGAAGAAACACCGCGGGGACAAAAAGACCGCGAAATCTATGACGAAATAATTGCAGAGCAAACCAGATTTGCCCACCGCCTGATCACACTCCTGCACGGCACACCGGAGCAGCCCGGCATCGCCCAGCACAGTGACGCCGCACTGGCAACGACAGAAATGCCAGCCGAGCGCATAGCAGCCATGCGCAAGACTCTTATGTCCTCGGCCAAGGTTGACGGTGACAGCAGCCCGCTGACTGCGGGACTGGCTGAATTAGCAGGTTTCAAAGCCGAAGGGCGGGAGCTGAGAAAATATGAATTGAACATGGTCGGCAGCATCTTCAAAGCAAAAGGGCTGCACTATGGCTACAGCGACGAAGAATTGATGAAGCGCATGGCCATGCCAGGACAGCTCCATCACTACAGACGAGCCTATGGTGTGCCGGTCGACTGGACACCTTTCAAAGCCACCGAACAGTTGCCCAATTTCTTCCACGGTACAGTCTCAAGCAGCCTGCCATCAATATTTACCGAGCGTGCCCTGTTGCCCTCCGCCGAATTGCGCCTGCGCGGCATCAAACAGGTAGCAGGAGAAAGCGCTCATCAGGAATTCCCCAGACGCGCCATCTCTTTCACAACAGACTTTAACGAAGCCTGGGTCTACCACAGACACAGCCCGGAAGATCTCGTCAACTTCCCTGTAGTCCTCGGCATCTCCTCAAGAGTAGCTGCTCGTGCCTATCCTGCCGGCATGCTGGAGCCGGGCGAATTGCTTGTCGACAAACTGCGCATCGGCACATCGCCGCTGAATCGGCTTAGTCTGCGCATTCCAGATGTAACGCACATTTATGTGCCGGATCCTCTCATCGACCTTGTCAATCAAACACTGGCTCGCTACCGCGTGCGCGGTGTGCAAGTAGTGGGACTGAATCAGCTGGAAAAGCCGCAATGGACCCCCCTCACCCCCGAGCAACTGGAACGGTTTTATTGAGCTACAATTTGACGATGTACCTGGTATCCCCTTACTCGAAAAAATGCCGGTTAAGACCGAGTACAGGCTTCATCCTGGGCATTTTTCTTAGCTGCTTGCCAACGCTGGATACTTTTCCGGCAGTTGCGCAGACCAGCTCTGCAACAAGAGCTGCCGCGGCGCAATCACAAAGGTACTACGAACACTCGATGGCGCTTGAGCGCCCGGACCAGAGAAGTCAGGCGCTCGCCGCTATCGATCTGGCTTTAAAAGCAGACCCGGGCAATGTAAAAGCACAGATGAGGAAAGGCATTCTGCTCTGGTGGAGCGACAGGCCGAAGGAAGCCAATGAAGTATTAGCGAAAGCGTTGAAGCAGTCGCCCGATTGCAAGGAGTGGATGGTCTATGAGGCGCTGGGAGCATCTTACTATATTGACGGGCGCAAGAAGGAAGCGCTGGAGGCCTACAATGCCGGTCTCAAGAACCTGCCGAAAAATTCAAAACTCCTCTTTAATCGGGGAAGTATAAGGCAGGATTGGAAACAGTATGAACAGGCTCTGGCTGACTATGGCAAAGCAATCGAATACGCCCCCAAGGAGTCCTTTCTCTTAAAAGCCAGAGGCTATTTGTATAAGCAGTTAGGAGAGAATCAAAAGGCCATCGTCGACTTATCACAGGCTATCAAGCTTTCACCAAGCGAAGTTGAGCTGTATCAAATGCGCTCCAGAGTTTTTCAAGCCATGGGCAAAAAAGCGGAAGCCGAACGCGATGCACAAAAGGCTAAAAACCTCGTCAACGATGAGATGTAGGTGGGATAGTGGCGAACGTGATGTTTCTTGCAGGACAAAGATAATATGGATAATTCCCAACCAGCCTATAAGTTTCCCTGTCCATGCTGTGGACATTTGGTCTTTGAAAAACCCGGTGATTCGCTGAGTTGCCCTGTTTGTGCCTGGGAGGATTCTGAAGAACAGCTGAAAGATCCTTTCCTGCCAGGTGCTCCAAATAAGCCAACCTTGTGGCAAGCGCAGCGCAATTACATGCGCCTCGGAATTTCTGACGAAAGCCGTCTAAATGTGTGCAGCCAGACTCAAAATATGTACGCGCGGGACCCTGAATGGCGGCCAGTTATCGAAAAAATCGATGATTTTGGCTCGCCCGAACATCGCGCGACACTGGTCAAGGCAGACTATAAGACGCTTTACTACTGGAAAAGCTCCTTTTGGAATTACGAAGCACCAGCCTGCAAACAGCAACCGACGCCAGATGTTGAAAGAGCACACAAGCTTAGCCTGTATAATCGAAATCAAATCCAATCGAATAAATCTTGCGGTTGCTTCTACTGTCAGGCAATTTTCAAGCCTGACGAGATCAACGAATGGATAGATCAAGAACTTACAGCGATCTGCCCCCGGTGCGGTATTGACTCTGTCTTGGCCTCAGATTCTGGATATCCAATCAACAGCGAATTTCTCAATTCCATGAAGAAACGCTGGTTCCATTAGTCCAAGGCCTATAATGCCACAGACAAACAATACTAACAACGGTAATCCAGTCTCAGCGATGATAAACCTCGACTACAGTGCGAAATAGCTTAATTAGACCCTGTTTTTGTTATGCCTGATTTTGAATTCCTGCTATGAATATACATCGAGTTAGTGGTATTAATAGAAATAGGCGCAATCTAGATGCATGAAGGATGGGCCTTTGCACAGAATTTGCAGACACACCGTTCAACGAAATCTGATCGCGCCTGTGGCGCGTGCTTCTTTACTGATTGTCATCTTTCTGACTTGCTGGCAAACATTTTGGAGCTTATACAGGGCTGAGAATTCGGAATCTGCTTTTGTCGACGTGCTAGCTCTGTCGCTATTTTTCACCGTATTGCCGGCTGTTACTCTGGCAATGGCGCGAGTGAAAAGAGATAACAGTTGGCTGGATAACTGGAAAATGCATAGCTCTTATCGAGACCTCAAGCGCGTTGAATGTGACCCCGAATAGCCACGATACCGAGTTATGTTTGCTTCCTTTACGGATTATAATCAGTATTCACCGCCCACCCAGCATCATCGGCACCAGCACATGCAAAACGATATCGGTTGAGAAATGCGCCAACATCGCCGCTTCCAATCCGCGCGAGAAATAGAGCCAGCCGAATACAAGACCGCAGGCCGTATTGGGAATCATCACAGCCAGTATAACCACCGGCGTTAACGGGCCGAGGGCTGAAGCCATCGGCAGATATCCGGCGGCAAACAAAAGGGCAGCCATTACGGTTGCAGCCCATAGAATTACTTTTGACGGCGGCTTAGTAAGTCGAGTAGCAACCAAATTCAGTATCAGAACGATCAAAGACATCAGCACAAATCTGCACTGAAATTCTTCACCAATGGCACCATAAAAGCTGGCAAGAAATCCCTGCCAGGCCGGAGGATTCAAGCTACTGATTTTCAGCCCGCCGCCGAGAATCGCCTGCGCTGCCACCACCAGCGCACCGACCAGCACACCAGCGGGCACACTCACTTTTGCAATAGCAAGCGCCTTGCCGCCAATATTTTCACTTTCACCCCGCAGCAGCGGCTCGAGCAATGCCAACTTGAAGCCGGCTTTGCGCGAGAGCCATAGCCCCAGAGCGACGACGACAAACATCGAGATTGCCGCGGCAACGAGATTCTTCAAGAGCAGGGCAGTCGTCAGCGACTTTCCCACAAGCCTCGAAGCATAGGGAAGAACGCACAGCGTAGCCAGAATGCCCGAGAGCCAGAGAACAATAAATTGTTTGATGTCCAGACTGCTGAGTTTTTTCAGTCGCAACATCCAATCACTTCCTCAGACTATTGCTCACCGGCTTCAATAAGTCCCGAGTCCTTTGGCGCCGGCGGCACGAGTCGGTCGCAATATTCTTATACGGGAGAGAGTATGCAGAGTCTGTTGCGAAATCTGCGGCTGCGGCAATTTCAAACTTTCGGCCAGCAATCGTTTTTGCAGCTTGCAGCTCTCGACAATCACTTGTTTGAAGACACTCTCCAGAGCCAGGCCCACTTCCACATCGTTTGCGGATTCTCTCACATTGTTCAATACAGTCTGCTCGCGAGTATTGTCCTTCACCGGCATATCTGCAATGGCCTTAATTTCGGCAATTTCCGTACCAATCTGCCATCGTTTCTCCAACAGCGCACAAATGGCCTGGTCGATCTCGTCGATCTTGACTCTGGCCTCGGCCAGCTGAGCATGGGCATCAAAAGAGATGAGCTGTGGCTGTTTTTCGGGAGCCATTTCAATGGCCACAGGCGCAGGCAGGGTGCGGCCGACAGCTCTAGCTATACCTTCCAGGCTGGCTACCAGCTCACACATATCATCGAGTGAGAGCGCCTGACGAGCGTCGGAAACCGACTCTTCCGGCACGGGGTGACATTCGATAATGAGACCGTCGGCACCACAGGCGATAGCAGCTCTTGCCAGGTCGGCGACCAGTTCGCGCTTGCCGGCGGCATGGCTGGGGTCAACGATGACGGGCAGGTGGGTCATTTGCTTCAGTACAATCACCGCACCGAGATCGAGGACATTGCGGGTGTACTTGTCATCGTAGCTGCGGATACCTCGCTCGCACAAAATGACATTGGGATTACCGTTGGCCATGATGTATTCGGCGGCCATGATGAATTCTTCGATGGTGGCGCAAAGTCCACGCTTTAAGAGAATGGGGTTGGAGACGGTGCCGAGCGCCTTGAGCAGCTCGAAGTTTTGCATATTGCGGCTGCCAACTTGCAGCACATCGGCCTGGGCGGCGCAGTCGGCCAATTGCTCGACGCTCATAACTTCGGTAACGACGGGCATACCGTGCTTTTCACGAGCGGCCTGAAGTATATCGAGACCGGCCTTGCCCATGCCCTGGAATGCGTATGGCGAGGTGCGGGGCTTGTGTACACCGCCACGCAGGCCTTGAATGGGGTGCTTGCTCAGGTGGCTGGCCACCTGTTCGATTTGCTCGGGGGACTCGACGCTACAGGGTCCGCCGACGATGAGCAGCTCTTTGTCGCCGACTTTGACGCGGTCATTAATCGCAACAATAGACTTATGCTCGGCGTTTTGTTTGAGGGATAGTTTGGCTTCTTTCACGTTAAATGCTCCAAATGGTTTGAGAAATAAAAAGCCCGGTCCTTTTTTTAGGTCCCGGGCGACTGGTTCAACAGATGGTTAGTTGACGTCCAGCCGGGACTTGCCCCAGACAAAATAAAATCCGTAATAGCCAAACCACTTTTGCGCTGTATTCATTGGAATTTTTCCTTTCGTGCCTGTTGCACGGGCTGTAGAGTGGATTGGCCTAAAAAACAAAAACCGCAGACTGTGTATCTGCGGTTCACTTAGTGGTGTCAAACGAGTACGAACTCACCCCAAGTGAACCTGCGAAAAGCCGTAATAAAACCAGAAACCGTTCATTTAGGTTGAAACACTCTTTAGTGGTTTGACGCGTAACTGCCGGCCGTGACCGGTCCATTCATACTAGGTGAGCCCGGGCGCCTAGTCAAGGGTTTTTATACAACATGTTTACATGAACCGCACCTTATATATAGGTGCAAATAGTAAGGTTTTGCGCGATAAAATGAGTTCAGTCTCTGTAGCGACCCAACAACGGAAACCCTCAAATGTCCGAAGCCGACTCCAATCTCCTAGACTTGGCCCTCAATGCCCTGCAGGATCCGACCTCGGACCAGGCTGAAAAAGCCCTCGGCCGAATAGTTGCCACCTTCGAAGAGCGCTTTGGAGACAATCAGAAAGAGGTGGCATCCAGTCTGCAGAGTATAGCCAAGCAGATTGAGTCCAGCGGCAAGGCCGAAATGGCGATGGAGTTCAAGCAGCGCACAACGGCCATCATGCTCATTCACAGCATGGAGCGCCGCCGCGGCAAGGGCAGCACCCTCACCGGCCTGCCGGCTCTGGCCCCGGTCAAACCGGCCCTGTACGAAAGCATCATCTATATTATGTACTTCACCAGCCGCTTCGATGACGATATGGACTTCTATAAAACGGTACTGGAAGCCAAAGTAACCTGGGAGAAAGAGGAAATTTTCGGCCGCCTGGCGGCGCTGAAATTGACTCGCGACCCACAAGTACTGCTTGTCGAGAATAAAACCGATAATGCCCTGCCGTCTCCGCTACCGGTTGTGCAGGTAACCGATACATTCGCCGCCGGTACGCAGCTCCTTGGTCGCGGCCACGAAAGGCTGGGTGAGGTGGCAACCCCCATCGGTCTGGCTCAGATTTTCAAAGGCGCGCAGGCCATTGCCATCGTCAAAAGAGCCTGAGCTTTGCTAGTATATGCATCCCCGCCGCCTGTGGCATTGCCCTTATGGAGTTATCAACAGTGAGTCAAGCAAACGAAAACGACGATTTCGAAAACGCCTGGGTCAGCGAGTACGTGCCCACCGGTACCGCCGCTGATGCTATCGAGCAGGTCAAACGTTATGCTTATTCAGCTTTCGACAAGCTCGATCAAAACGGCAACGGATACATCGAAAAAGAAGAACTGGAGTCATTCTTGAAGAGCGCCGATACTCCGGAAAAAGAAAAGTCGTTCATCACCTTTTTGCTCAACAATCAGGACGCCATTTCGCAGTCAGTACTCGAAGGTGCAACATCTCCTAAAGGCGGCATCTCCAGACTGGATCTGGATGCTTACTTCAAGCTGGTCCTGGCAATGTTCTCGGGCAAATAGGACGGATAACGAAATCAACTATTTGAGTTTGATTTCGGCCTGCACATCCTTGGCACCGTTTCTAAATATCCAGGGCGCCACCGGATTTGGTGAAGCCCAGAGACCTTTGTGCGCAGCTTTCGCCTGCTCGTGAAGCCCCTTTAGAGCGGTGTCTTTTGGTGCATATTTATCCGACCACCAGGCCAGGCCCTGGGCAACCAGCGCCTGATTGAGATTGGTGCCGTCAGCCAGGGTGACTACGGCAATCAAACGACCGTGAGGATCTTTGCTTTTCACATCAATGGTGACGTCCTTACGGAAGCAAGCCTGGTCGGTAAATTGTCGGGCGTTTTGACCAAACTCCTGGGTCAACTCCGGGCAATCAACGCCGTACAAAATCACTCTTTCTCGAGCGGCACCGTTAGTGGAAACATTAATAGTGTCTCCGTCTACGACCGAGACCACCTTGGCGGTGAAAGTCTCGGCCAGGGCTTCGGGACAAAAAGCAAGAGCCGGTGCGAGCAAAGCCACGAAAGCCAGAGCGAAGGCAGCGAATTTATTGAGCGGCATTGCTCATCTCCTATGGCATTTCGATAATATGCTTGTCGGCGACTACAAAAGTCGCCTGACCACGTCCAGACGGAGTGCTCATGGGATCCCGGGGCAGATAAAATTCAGTCGTTAATTTGATGGCATCGGGACCGATTGTTTTCAGATTACCGTATCGCAGTCCCCGCCCACCGACTTGCGCGCTGGCAAGGAGTAAAGGCACACCGCCGGAATAAGTAAAGGCTGCCATAAACTGGGTATTGTTATTGCTGCCCCTGTTGGGCACGCCCTCAAGCACGTACAAAACCACGTAGCAATCAGCAAGACAGCTACTCATTTTGCCGCAGCCGGTCTGACGATTGGGTAGATATTCATTGCCGCCCATGGCCTTGGCCTCATGAGCGACGAAGGTATCGATGGCAGCCTGCATATCGGCGGGCACCTTGATGTTGTTGAGAAACTTTTGCTGCGTAGGCTCGGCTTCACTGGCAGCAGCGACCGGCCTGGCTGCTTTCGGCCTGTTCTCCGCATGTTTAGGTGGAGCCGCAGTCGCTGAAGACCAGGTCTGGCTCAGAACCAGCGCCGCAAAAACGAAGTAAGGTGAAATTTGGCGTTTAAGCATAGTGAGCAATCTCCTGCCTGATGATTATATTGCCTTTCAGCGAAAGAATCGGTCATATATTTGACCCATCCCGGGAATATAATGCCGTGTCCTGAATACGCCAATGAGGCACCAGTGGGCCAGGAAAAATTAGACCGCCAGAAGTATCAGACGGAAAATTCCACCTTTGAGCCTCAAAGCATAAGGGTGACGGAAGCCGCTACCGTCGGCCAATCCGACAAACTGATCGGCAGTATTATCGGCGACAATATCCGGATCGAATCTTTGATCGGTCAGGGCGGCATGAGTGTGGTCTATCAGGGCAGACACCTCGTCCTCGACCGCAAGATGGCGGTAAAAGTCCTGCTGCCCAACCTGGGATTTAGCAGCAAAGCCGTGCTGCGACTACAACAGGAGGCCAAGGCAGCCTACTCGCTATCACACGAAAACCTGGCATCGGTGCATGACGTCTCGACAACGAGCGACGGACTGCCTTATCTAATTATGGACTTTGCCGAAGGTGAGACACTTTCGACCGTGCTCAAAGACGGGCCAATGGATGCCCAGCGGGCCATTGAGGTATTCAGTCAGATGTGCGCGGGCCTGCGCGCGGCGCACATGCAGGGCGTCATACATCGCGATATCAAGCCCGGTAATGTCATGGTGGAAGAGCTGGCAGACGGCGGAGTGCGCGTCAAGGTTGTGGACTTCGGCATCGCCAAAAAGGTCACAGAAAACGCCGACGAGATACAGAAACTTACGCAAACCGGCGAGGTCTTCGGAACGCCGCTGTACATGAGTCCAGAGCAGTGCCGAGGTGACAAAATCGACGAGCGCTCCGATGTCTATTCGCTTGGATGCGTGCTCTACGAAGCGGTGACCGGCGCGCCACCCTTTGCCGGCCAATCGTCAATCGCCACAATCATGATGCACCTGGGACAGGAAGCACCAGAGCCACCGAAGAGTCTCAATCTTCCCCGCGGCCTGGTGAACGTCATCCACAAATGTCTGGAAAAAGACGCAGCCAATCGCTATCAGTCCATGGACGAACTTTACAGTGATCTGCAGCGCCTCAAAGGAGGAGAAAAGACCTCCAGATACAATCGCAAAAAAGCCATGAACAAAGGCTTGAAGGCGGCACTAATAGTGACGATTGTAGCCTTGATCGGCGGCAGTTTGTATGCCGGCAAATGGGCCTGGGACAGAGCCACAGACGATCGCCTGGGCTACGAAAACATCGAGCTGTGCAATGAGAAACTGGCGCGAAACCCCGATGATTTCAAAGCGTACTTTTATCGCGGCAAGCACTTCTGTCAGACGCGCGAGTACACAAAAGCGATTGCCGACTTCACCGACGCACTGCGGGTGAAAAAAGATTCGGCCTTTGCCCACGCGCAGAGAGCTCATGCCTATTACATGCTGAGAAAATACGATCAGGCTATAGCCGATTGCAATGCACAGATTGCACTGGAAGGGGACTCGGTAGCCGGTTACCACAACCGCGCCGACGCCTATTTTGGCAAGCGAGATTACCGCATGGCGCTGGAGGATGCCCAGAAATTTCTAAACAAGTATCCCGGTGATTATTCGATGCAGGTGCTGAAGGCACGTGCTCTGCTGAAGTTGAATCGCTTGCCGGAAGCCACTCAATCAGCAAATGCCGCGCTTAGCCTGGCCAGTGACAATAGCGAAGCGTATAAAGTACTGAGTCTGATCGACTGGGCCAGACAGGATTTGAATAGCTGTCGCGTCCATGCCAGCGAAGCAATTCGTCAGTCGCGCGATCCCGAAGCTTATTATTACCGCGCCCTGGCGCTCTTCACCCAGAAGAGATATGAAGAAGCAATGAAGGATATTGATACTATCTTGACACTTCTGCCCGACGATCCCAGAGCCCTGAGAACGAAAGCCAACTTCCTGCTGAGACTGGACCATCCAGAAGATGCACTCACCGTCTGCAATCAAGTCCTGGCTAAAGATCCAAACGACTTCCGCACCTACACCTTACGGGCAACCGCTTACAAGAAGCTGGGCAAGATGGACCTGTACGAAAAAGACAAAGCTCAGTGCGAAAAGCTAAAAAGCGCACAGCCAGCCAATCTTACACAATCACCTGAGCCAAGCGATTAAGGCCGTCGATAATTTCTTCATCGCGCAAGCCACCATAGTTGATGACAAATTCTCCCGGGCTGCTGCCCTCGAGATAATAGTCACGAGTGCTCTTGAGGCCCACTCCCAGCCGCTTGCAGCCGGCCACAACAGCGTCGTCACTGAGATCGGTCTGAAAACGCACAAGCACATTGATGCCGGCATTGTCACCAAGGATGGAGGCACGGTCACCAAACAAGTTTTTGAGAGTGGTGATTACGAGTTTGCGCTTCAGCTCATAGAGACTGCGCATCCTCCGCATGTGGCGCTCCATATGGCCAAGCTTGATGAAGTCGGCCAGGACCTGCTGTTCCAGGAGCGGGGAATGTCTGTCCGCCAGCCACTTTGCCCGGCTGAAAACTTCGATCAGAGACGGAGGCACGACCAGATAGCCCAGACGCAGCGAGGGCAGCAAGACCTTGGAAAACGTGCCGATATAAATAACCGATTCGCCCGTATCCAGCCCGGCAAGAGCCGGAATGGGCCGGCCTTTATAGCGGTATTCGCTGTCGTAGTCGTCTTCCACAATAAAGGCCCCGGTGCGCTGAGCCCAGGCCAGGAGCTCCAGACGGCGCGGCAGGGCCAGGACAACACCGGTGGGATATTGATGGGACGGAGTTAAATAGAGCATCTTCAGACTCTGACCGGTGCTTTCAAACCGGGCCTTGAGCTCATCCACCTTCAAACCATTGAGGTCAACCGATATCGGTTGAAGTTTTGCCCCCTGAGCCAGCAGCGCCTTTTGCGCACCTATATATCCGGGATTTTCTATGCCCACCAAATCCCCGCGGTCGACCAGCACGCGGGTGACGAGATCAATGCCCTGCTGCGAACCGTTGACCACAATGATCTGATCGGCGGTGCAGCGCAGTGCCCGAGCCCTGGTCAGGTAGTCCGCCAGAGCCTGCCGCAGGGGCTCATAGCCCTGGGCCCGGCCGGGGGCGTCGAGCAGCGTAAAGTCCCGGCGTTTGGCGTGCTGGATGTAGAGCTGATTCCATTGACTGATGGGGAAATGGTCCAGGTCCGGCCGACCAAATATAAATTGAATCTCCGGCTCATCGGCGGAAAACTCCAGCCACTTGCGCTCGAGCAGACTGCTGCCGTACCAGGAGAGACGATCCGAAAGGCTCGGGGTCGGGTTTCTTAAATTAATCCCATAAGTGGACTGGGAGGCAACCCCCAACCAGCCGACTGGAGACCGGTCCACTTCTGGCTCAGGGGCAGCGGAGGCGCTGGCGGAAACGTCCGGCCGCAAAAGGTCTTCGGGTAGTTGCCTACAGACATAGGTGCCGGAACCGCCGGTAGCTTCCAGGTAGCCTTCGCTCAAAAGCATGTCAAAACTGGTAGTAACCGTGGCCCGCGAAACGCCCAGTGATTTGGCCAGAGCGCGCGTGGACGGCACTCGCTGGCCGGCAGCCAGATTGCGCTGCAGGATCGCCTGGCGCACCCGGTCATAAAGCTGACGATGCAGTGGTGTCGGGCTATTCGGGTCGAGCGCAAACTGAAAATCCATCTTTTAGCGGGCCCATTTTCGAGGCAGTCACGAGCAAAGCTTAAGGCGATCCTTAAGTGGACTGGTATAAAAACATAAAAGTGGCTATTTTACAAGGCCAATTTAATGGCTATTCTTGCTCCATCGAACCTGCATAGGAGGCAGGACAATGAAAACAAGAACGACCACCAACATTTCCACAAAAATCGCCCTGGCTACCCTGATGATAATTTCGCTCAGCCCGGTCTGCGCAACCAGCGCCATAGCCGGCATGACCGACGCCAAAATCGTCGACCAGCTGCAAGACGCAAAAAGCCGCCTGCTGCGCAAAGAATATCAATTGCTCAGAGATCAGGACGACCTCAAAAGACAACTCGACGATCTCAAACGCCGCAACGACGGCAATGTGCTGGCCGGCACCATCGATGATGTAGCCAGACGCCTCGACAAAACATATGCCGATCTGCGCCAGACCAGGATCGCCATCAGCGACGTGAGCCGCAGCTTGCTCTAAGCGTCCAATCTGGAAATTTTTACTCGGACCGCGCAAATCAAACAAGAAGGGCTCTGATCGCAAGCAGGGCCCTTTTTTTGCCTACGTAGTTTCCACATTGAATGTGGGGACAATGCCGATAGA
>JAFEAV010000131.1 GCA_018266215.1 Cyanobacteria bacterium SZAS LIN-3
TTTTCGCTCCTCGACGCGCAGCGGCCAGGCTGCCTAATCAGGGGAGGTAAGTTTTATTCAATAGTACTATACTCATAAGTAGAATAGCGAAAGAGAAAAAGACCACGGGAGCCAGTTCCATAGAACATGGATCTGGCCCCCGCCTGAATCACGTTACCTCAAAGCCCAGAGCTGCGGTGACGTTTGACGCGTCCGCGCAACTGTAGCCTGCGCTGTCCGCGAATGACGAACATATACCGAATACTCTTCTCATAAGGTCGCCGGCTCTGAAAGATGGGAACGCCTTTGCTCGTAGTAGATTTCATCACCTGTTCCACCTAACTGCGGGGCAGAGTCACCCACAAAAGGAAATAAAGAAAAATCACATGGGCGCCGCCGCTTGCGGCTGCAGCGAGAAGGAAGATGACGCGAACAACTGACACCGAGATTCCGAAGCGCCTGGACAGGCCGGTGCAAACGCCGCCGATAATCGACCGGGCGGGCACCAGTCTCACATCTTTCCTGTGCGCCATGTACAGCGCCACGCCGATAAGAACGTCGAGGAAGGCGCTAACGAGGATGTCGAAAGGACCCGTAATAGTTGGCATGGATCGAAACTCCTGGGTGAGCCCCGGGGCTCACCGAAAATTGGACTGTCTATTGGCTCAAGCAAGAAGGATTGGCTCGCTCAGCAAGGCTGAAAATGCAAACTGTCAATCGATGCTGTGGCTGAGCTTGAGGCGGGAGACTTCCCAAAAGAATCGCAGAGAATGTAAAAAAGATACCTTCACCCTAGACTGCAACCGACTGTGCATCAAAGCAAAACAAACGCACCGGCAACACTTCTTACCAGTCCGGCACCTGTTCACTGCTGATGCGGCTGCCACTGGTTGAGCCGGCAAAGGAGCAAGTGGTAGAGGCGCAGCCCTAACATTCCGGGGCGGCGTGGGAGTTTTACCATAGCCTATATGGATCAGCGCCTTTAACATTCAAAAATATGCCTGCAAAAGTACCCGCAAATTGAAACACCCGCTATGACACCCCCGCCGACAATCAACAGCATCTCAGCCGCGGGGGAAGAGGCCCGGGAGCATGCTGCGCCGCAGCAAAGAGCAAAAACATCCTCCAGAAATTACGGCCTGGCCTCATCCATCCTTTCCTCGACCGAAACATTTGCCCAATCAATTGCAGGCATAGCACCGACTGCCACACCCGCCATTACGGTTGCGATCGTCTTCAGCATGGCCGGTGGCGGGGCCTGGTTGGCCTATGGCCTGGCCACGGGCATCATGATTTTGACGGCCGCTTCCCTGAGCATCTTCGCCTCAAGGCAGTCTTCCCCGGGCTCGCTTTACACCTATGCCCGCGGAGCCGGGGGCCATTTCGCCGGATTCATAACCGGTTGGGCCATGCTCTTCGCCTACGTTCTGGGAGTCACAGGCGGCTCAGTGCAGTTTGCCGTCTTTGCCGAAGCCTTCCTGCAAAACATTGGCATTCACAGTGTTTCCTCACTGACATTGATGGCCATCTGTCTGCTGGGCACCACAATCATCGCCTATAAAAATGTGAAACTTTCGGCCGAACTGATGCTGTGGATGGAAATTCTCTCCATCGGCATCATTCTCTACCTGGTATGCCAGTTGTTTGCACATCACGGACTGCAGCCGGATCTGAGTCAATTACGTCTGTCGGGAAGCACTCCCCAGGGATTTGGCCTGGGCCTGGTCATGGCCCTGCTTGCTTTTGTCGGCTTCGAAAGCGCTGCCACACTGGGTTCCGAAGCGGACAAACCACTGGAACGCATTCCCCAGACACTGATGCGCAGCGTCATTCTATCAGGGATGTTTTTCGTGCTTTCAACCTACGCCATAGTCCAGGGCTTCAACGATCTGCACTTGAATCTGGGCAGCTGCACGACACCACTGGCGGCACTATCAAATAATCTCGGCATGCAGTGGCTGGCCGCACTTACGAGTCTGGGAGCCGCTGCCAGTCTCTTTGCTGCGACACTGGCCGCCAATACCGCCGCCGCCCGCATCATGCTGACCATGAGCCATGACGGCTATTTGCATGGGGCTCTGAAAAAAGTCCATCCTACCAATCACACGCCTGTCGCCGCCATCCTCACCGTCGCTACCTGCGCCCTGCTCTTCATTGTCCTGCTATTGGCCATGAGCGCCAGACCAATGGACATAGTCGGATGGCTCGGCACTCTAGCGACCCATAGTTTCATCCTCGCCTATTCTCTGGTATCAGCACTGGTGCCCAACTATCTGCACAGCCGGGGCGAGCTGAAACCCCGACACAGATTACTGTCGATTATTGCCTCCACCACGATGATAGGCGCACTGCTGGCCACAATCATCCCTCTGCCGCCGGCCCCTTATTGCTATTTACCATTCATTTGCCTGGCTTATTTTGCCGCGGGCGTGCTGCATTATTTCGCGCGCGGGGCGACATGAGCAAACTTATCAAAAGACTGGAACAGCTAAAGACCCGGCTTTGCAATCGCAGAACCGGCTATAAATATCTGGTGCGCCCGATTGCACGCACTGGTCTCTTCAGCATCACACCCCTGGCCATCCTTGCCGCCGCCAGCTGCCTGGAGTCGGGAATCAAGGTCCCGGAAATGCTACTGACCCTATCAGTTTACAAACATACACTGCTGATAATCTGGGCAGCGGTATTTCTATTTTTTTCGGGCAAAATCTTCCTGCGAATCCTCAACTCGATAGCCAGGGGCGCACACATTCCCGTTTGGACCGCTCTTATAGTCTGCCTGGTTTTCCCGACCATTATCGCCCGATCCGTCAACGGCTTTGCCCAACATATGGCCTATCTGATTCTTTCGATCGCTGGAGTATTTGCCATGGGGGCTGTTCTGAAACATCTAACCCCGGGCAGAGTGCGGGATCACAAATGGGCATCCTTAGATTTTAGTGCCCCCCTGAATTCAACGTGGCATCTGGATGCGCCGCCGGAACAGCGCTCTGAATCGCTTTAGACCTGACCAGATATTTTTTGAACAGACCTAAATCCAGCTCAAATGCAGCGGAACTCACGTGCACGTCGCCGGAGAACGGATAATCGTAATTGGCCAGAAGGAAAATATTGAGCGCCATAACTGTGGCCACAAGGCCGGTCATAAGCATCTGGGTGCGCTCATTTTTCACTTCAAAGAAATAGGTAAAAGCGATTGTGGCTCCACCGCCGGCCAACACAACGATCCACATGCCCAGAGGCAACTGGTTGACCATGGCGGCAAAGCGCAAAGTACGATAGTTACCCAGGCGGGAAATGGCTGCCAGTACTGCCTGGTGCACATTGCTCTGGCCCTCGGTACTGGGATTATATGCGACACAGAGACGCCAGATGTCGCCATACATCTCCCAGGCTTCCGGCGATGCCTGCCGCTCCTCCATCAGCTTCCACTCTTTGTTGATCACAGTATCGGCATAGTTTATGCAGTAGGTTTGCAATTCACCACGTAAGGGCTCAGGGAAACCGGCGGCGCCCCTGAAAACATCAGCCAGGGCACCGGCTTCCTCCTGGACATTTATGCGAGCCTCATCAAAGCGCTGCATGGCACCGGCCACAAGAAATCCCAGCAATACGGCAAAGAGGGTACCAATGACCGACAGGAGCGGATCCGCGACGGCGTGATTGAGGCTGAGTTCGTTTAGATCGACCTTACGCCGCACCAGCAGCATGCAAAAAATCGCCCCGCAAATGGCCACTACCATAGCGACGAAGCCCAAGAAGAAAGTCACCACTACCGACACCCCCGTACCATCTATCGCTGCCTCAATTCCCGACAAAATTCAGGGCAATTGTCCCACAGTACGCATGACGATAGGGGCTTCTATTACTTCTTTTAGTATCAAGAAACAAAAAAATCGGAAAAAGATGGCGCAAGCATAGAGCCCGCGCCATCTTCTCCGATGCGTTCCTACTTACTCCTTACAGGCGCAAGCACCTGCAACAAGCAAATAGATACTGGTATTAGCGGCGCGGCAGCGAAATCCACAGGCAGATGTACAGCAGCACCACGAAGCCGCCGCTGAGCAGGCCCGCAAGGACCGCCAGCACACGCACGAGGTTGGGCTCCATCTTCGCCTGACGGGCGATACCGCCGCAGACGCCGCCGAGGATGCTGTCTCCGTTGGAAGCGGTGACGCCGGCCTTGTGCGTGCCGACGAGAAGACAGACGAGTACGAAAAGCGCGAGAAGGGAAGTCATGATTCAGCTCCTTAGTTGTGAAATTCCGAAATGAAATTTGAAAAGCGAAGACCAGGAGCAAAAGCGCTCCTGGTCTCGCATTCCGTGATGAGATTTCTTACGAAGTCCGCACTGACCGTTGGTCAGAACGACGATTCGTCAATGTCGCCAGGTCAGTCGCAGACGGTGCCGCGGGTGTAACCGACGACGTAGCCATAGCGGTCATAGACCGGCACGCGCCCGTAATAGCAGCGCGGCGGATAGGGCCGGTATTCGGGTGGCCCGCGACGATAATCGCGGTCGCGCTCGATCGACTGCTGGTCGCCGACGGCGCCACCAACAATGGCACCGGCGGTGCCACCAATGATCGCCCCGCGCGCACCGCCAGTCGCACCACCGATAATGGCACCGCCAAGAGCACCGGCGGTACCGTATTGCTGGCCAAGCGGAGTGGCGCAGCCGGTTAAGAGAGCACTGGCCGCCAGAAGAGCGACCAGTAAAAGGGATTTCGTTTTCTTCATTGCTTGCTCCAAAGATGGCCGGTCATGCCGGACTCAGGAGTCATGACATGACCGGCGCTGAACTAAAGTCAGGGTGGGTCAGTTATGAAGCAGGCAGTTCAGTCCGAAATATTTCTCCTCAGAGGAGGTTGACCAGGCCGCACTTCGGCTCAGCCGATGCGGTACTTGATGCGGTAGCTCACCTTGGCCTTGCCGTTCTTGGGCACGACCACGGAGAAGCTGGAGACGCCGCCGACGTTGGCGAAGCCCTTGACGCCGGTCAGCTCCTTGAGCACCTCGGCTTCGTGCGGGACGCTGTCCTGCACCTTCACCTCGACGTCCCGGTCCTTGTAGTTGTAGAGCACGATCTCGCGCTCTTCCTCGCGGAAGCGCGGCACCTTCACGACTTCCTTCTTGGGCTCACCGTCGACCGGAGCGGGGGGCGCCGGCGGCATCGGATCGTCCTTGAGGAAGGTAAGCCGGCGGGTGGCCTTCACGTCCTTGGACGGAGTGGCCAGAGCCAGCTCGAAGTTTTCGCCGCTGGCGACGTGATCGCCGATGCGCGAAGAGTCGGTGCGCTGCAGGGAGCCGCTGCTGTCCTTCTCGAACACCTTGACGCTGCCCGGGGGCAGGGCGAGGCCGAGGCTGTTCTCCTTGGTGTTGACCACCTTCAGGCGCACATTCACCGGCAGCTTGTTGTTCTCGGTGTACTGGCCGTCCGGGTCGAGGGAGTAGCCGCCGTAGCCGAGATAGTGCTCGGCGGTGACGGGCACGGCCTCGCTCAGGAAGAGCAGGGTCTGCTTGGTCTCATCGTTGTCGATGGAGAGCGTGTCGGGCAGGGTGTAGAGCTTCTGGGCGCCGACGGACTCGACAGCGGCGCTGTCGACGTCGAAGGAAGCCGACTCCAGCGCCATGCCACCGCCCATGGGGGCAGCGGACATCGCGGCCATGCGCGGCATGTTCTTGCGGCTGTTGCGATTCTCGTCGTTGTAGCCGGTGTTGGCGCCGAAGATGAGCTTCACCTTGGCGTTGTCGATGCCGGCACCGCTCTTGTTGGTGAGGTTCACCCAGCAGGCGAAGCGGGCCATCTTCTCGCTGTTCTCGTCGTAGAAGACCTCGTAGTTGAGCGTCCAGGCGAGACCATCGGCGGCGAAGAGAATGCCAACGGTATACGGACCGGCCACGGAAGCGGTGGGCTCGAGTTGCAGCGAGGCGGTGGTGGACAGGCCGGCGAGGGTGGCCGGATCCAGGGTCAGGCGGTCGGTCAGCGGGGCGATCGTCAGGCGGCCCTGGCAATCGAGCACGGCCTGGTGGCCGAGGACATGCAGGAGCTTGCCGGTGGTCTTCAGCTCACCAGCGGGGGTGCGCTCGATCAGAGTGACTTCGGTGCCGACGGCCTGCTCCAGAATCGCCTGGAGAGAAAGGCTGGCATCACGATAGGAGAGGGCGCCGAGCTTCAGGCGGCCTTCGCCCACGACATCGGTCACGGTCAGGGAGTTGGCGACGAAGGTCTCGGGCAGGCCCGAAAGGGTGAGCTTGCTCTTGCCCGCGGGCAGTTGCAGTTGACGCTTTTCACGGAAGATAGCCGGGCCGCTGGTGTAGGCGGTGACTTCGACTTCGGAGGTACCGCTGTTGCTGGCGAGCACCTTGGTCTTCTTGGGTTGACTGGTCTGGCTCATAATGGTGTTTGCTCCAGGGCTTCTAGCCCTAAGTTTCGATTCGACTGGACTTAGACTCATGGTCTGACAGGAGTCCGCGATATTCGGAACAAGACGACGGAATCGTCTATTTTTCCAACCTTCCAACTGCTTCGCACGAACCAGAAACACATGCCGCCGACCGGTGTTCCTTCCCGCGGAGAAAATCTTCTCGGGGATTGCGGCTGAGGTTGTGTACTGGGCTGTGGAGGCTTTGATTAACGAGGAAATTGGTGAAAGGTGGAACAGGCTCAGTCTAGAAAGAACGATGTCCTGATTTCAGGCAGTGGTGGGGGTTATGAAGCAAAAAGAACGATATGAGGGGTTAAAAGCCTCTATTGTGCGCTAGCCGCGCGAGCATATAGATTCAAGATATAAGCTTAAATATGAGCCTCCTTACAACGTCACGGGCTTCATGAATTACAAGAGTTCTGGCGTTCTTGACATCACTGCGGTTAAGGTCAGGTACATTTCACTCCTCTCAGATCTTTAGGACAACCTAGCGCCAAACCAACAAACGCCAGCTCCTAAAAAACCCCGCGCGCGACAGATTCCCTGGAATCTCGTCTAAGACCACCGTCTGGTCCGCCGGGAGAGTGAAATGCAACCTCAACGACTGGAGTCTGCATGCGAATGCAAAACCACTCACCCGGAAGCTAGCCCAATCCATGGGATAGCTTCCCTTAATCCGCCATTGCGCGGAGTCAAGGAGAATCCCATGACCGTCCTCAACAAAGACCCGTGGTTCGTCACCTGGTGCATCCAGGCCCACGGTCAGCAGATGTACGGCAAGCAGCCGTACGAGTTCCACCTTCGCGGTGTTGCCGCCCTGGCAGCTCGCTTTGGCTTCACCGATGAAATGACTCAGATGCTCTGCTTCGGTCATGACGTCGGTGAGGATTGCATCAACCCCAAGACGGGTCTCAAGTACACCCGCGAAGACTTCATCGAAGCGGGCTTCCCGCCGATCGTTGCCGATGCCATTCTGGCCATCACCGACCAGCCTGGTGCCGACCGCGCCGAAATCAAAGCCAAGACCCTGCCCATCATCGCCGCCTTCGTGGTGAACATGGCTGAGACGGGCTTTTCCAACGTGCGTCCGGTTGTTGTCGCCAAGCTCTGCGATCGCGGCTTCAACCTGAAGCAGGGGCGCAAGAGCAAAAACGCCAAGTATCGGCGCTATCAGCACGAGCATCCCGACTTCGTCACGGCCCTCTACGACCCCAAGGAAGTGGAGCTGCAGCCGCTCTGGGACTACGTCAACAGTCTCGTTTGATTTTGGTCCCGCCACCGGGTCGGCTCATTCTCGGGCCGACCCGGCCCCCGGAGTTGCGCCCAGCGCAGCTTCAAGTGCAAACGAACCCTGAAAGGTTTCAATGACCGCTCCGAACCTGACCGATGCGCACCGGCACGCCATCGCCGTGCGCGAATCAGCCCGGGCAGTACTCCTGTCCCAACTGGACCCGAACACATCGGTGCTGCAGGTGTCCATCGTTCCAACGCAGCACGCCCTGGGTTTCACCCAGACCGTCCCGGCAGCGCAGGTCGTGTCCACGACCGCCGAAATGGAAAATCGCATCACCGCACTGCTGGCCGGCACCGCCGCCGTCGCACTGCACCACGAAGACGCCGGCGGTCCCGATTCGTCGGCCGAATACGCCCGGCACCTGGCCGAAGAACTGGCCGACAACCAGGTCTTCGACTGGCGTCGCTCGGATCCCGAACGCGCCCAGACCATCGTCGCCCGCTGCTTCGAGCGCGCCAAGGCGCTCGTCAAGGCCAACGAAGCGCGCATCGAGAAGCTCGCCGACATGCTCCTGCAGCGCGGGAGCGTGACCGGCGGAGAGCTCGCTTCCATCTAACAAACCTGAGCGATTGAACAGGCGCGCCCTGTTCGACGACTCAGAAAACCCCACAGGAGAAAACAGCATGTTTGCAATCGGTCGCAGCAAGATCAAGCCCGCCATCGTCAAGATCAAGGGCAAAGCCGAAGACATCGCCTTCCTCGACCACGCGATGCGTGGTCTGATGGGCGGTTGCGAGGTGCGGCACAAGTGGACCCTCAAGGGCCGCAAGCCGTTCGTCGACTCCGATGGCTGCAACGAGATCGTCCTCACGAGCGGCAACGACTTCCGCGTCGTCAACAAGATGGCCGAGACCCTGGGCATCCAGGTGATCTCCATCGCCTACGGCAGCATCCCCAAGGACGATCGTCCGCTGAACAAGTGCACGATGACGTACACCGTCACGCACAACGGTCGCAGCGCCGTCTTCGACCTGTCGGTCTCGTAAGACCAATCGCACCTGTTTCCCATTCGGCCGGGGGCGATTTTCGCCCTCGGCTTTCTTTTCACAACGGCATCTAAGCCGAGTAAAATTTCAAGGAGACCATCATGCATTCACTACTCGTTCTCGTCGTCCTGGCCGCGCTCCTCATCGGAGCCTACAAGGCCGGCATCACCTGCTCCAACAGCGACGCTGTTTTCGGCGGCGTTTGCGGAGGTCTGGCTCAGCACTACAACCTGGCGCCCAACCTCACGCGCGTCCTGGCCGTGATTGCCGCGCTCATCACCGGCGGCTTCGCCATCCTGCTCTACATCGGCTTGTGGATCTCTCTGCCCAAGCGGTAAGACCCGGCAACATTTGCTAGTTTTAGCCACCGGCTGAAAGTAGTAAACGCTGCCCTCCGAGAAAAGATGACGCAGGGGGAAACCCTTGCGTCGTCTTCTTCTCATTTTTCTTACTCGCGATATACTATATTCAATAACAGAAAGTCGTGCCACCACATTCGGTTAAGCCTGCCTACCAGCACAAGGCTGAGCCAGCAAAGATTGTTTTCATACAATGCCGGCCCGGCCAATCCAGCCTGCACCAGGCCTTCAGAAGCCTCGCGGACAATAGCTTACGGGCAGGGCAGAGACATAGACTGTAACCACATTCTTTAAATCCCCAGGCAAAACTAAAACAAACCAGTAGCTGACAAAACCTTTCTACTTTCCATCCAGATCTCACGAGTTAAAAGCTCAAGGAGGTTGGCAATGTCATGTCAATCACTATGTCTCTAAAGTGGCTCTGCGCCACCATCTGCCTTTCTCTATCAACCCTGCTCCTGACACCGCTCCCGGCGTCGGCGTCGCAGTTTCAGAAGACATCGGCCACAACGTTCACCGACGGCACGGCCCGCCTGACTGTAGTAGTCTGCGACGGCTGGGGCCGCCCCCTTCCCGAAAATTCGGTCGACATTCGCGTCAAAACCGAGCGCGGCGGAGACACGTTCACCATCAAAGCTTCCGCCCCGGGCTTCCAGGCATCCGAGCTCGAACACCTCACCTTGCCCCCCGAAGGCGGCACCGTCTACCTGATGTTGAGGCCCAAACATGCGCGCTTCGACCTGAACGATGTCACCTTCGAGCATTTACCACTGAGCGATCCCGAGCTCTTCCAGCGCATCATCTGCCAATCCCTGGCAGCCGAAAATTGCGAAGCGGCCTACAACGATCTGCTCTTGCACCGCAGGGACAAACTGGCGGCTCTGATCAACATGGCTGCGGCGCTGGAGCACATGAAGATTGGCGGACGCTCGGCGTTTTCCTATTTTCAGGCCGTCAGCTTCGACGACACATTGCAGCGCGACAGGTTTTACGCCTACATCGATCGCGCCGTCGTCTTGCAGCTCAAAGCCACAACCGCAGCCGGTCCTTGCGGCGTGCAGAGCGGTGAGACGTGCTTCACGCGCCTCCGGTTTTTCCGCCTGCTGCATCACAACGCCACCAGCAGCTTCAAAGAAACAGACCTGGACCGCGCCAACGTACAGCTCACATTCAACGAAAAAGACGTGCGCACCATCAATGGTATCGAATGCGTTCGCGTCGAAACCGACATCGACTATTATCGAGGTCTGGCTCACGCTTTCAAGGAAGTGCTGCCCAACCTGCTGTTACGGCGTAAAAGCGATCCTCGCCGAGTCTTCTATTTGCGCTGGATGGCGACCAGACAAAAGCGCTCTCAAGGTGCCCGCATCGATCCCTTCACCCCACCACTGGGGCTGACAGGCCGCTGACGAGATATGGATAAGGGTGGAAAGTCCCGGGCATCGGATTTTCCACCCTCATCAAAAAAGAACTTGTTTACCACTGCATATAATATAATCAGAAACCGAAAAAAGGCTGAAACCCAGTGGGTTTAACCTTTTATCCGGTTCAAAGAGAGGCCAGAGCTGCCTCTATCTCTTGCTCCGCATCGGCCAGACCTTCAGGCAGGCTTTCCAGCTGCGCAAAAAGGCTCTCACTCGGGCTTTCAGCAGACTCAGGATAAGAGTCTTTGAGATGAGTCAATTGCTTGGCCCACTTAACTCTAAAGAGATTGGCCGAGCCCAAAAATGATTTGACCATATTGACGGTCGCCTCCATTTTGTCTCCGCTCGAAGGCTGGCGACGCGCTTTCTCTAAATTGGCCAGGTGCAGACCGGTGCGGATTTTAAAACTATCCAGGTCTTCCTCTTGCTTTGCTAAAAGCACTTGCACAGCCTGCTCGGCTGATAGTGCTGATTCAGTGTGATCCATCATAGGGAAGTTTGCAGGTTACGGCAGAGAGTTTCTCGGCAAGTTTTCAGACGCAGACACATCTGGTCCATGGCGGCACTTTTGACGGCGCGCTCAGCCTGCGACAATCCAACCAGTGAATAGCGCCGGCCTTCGCCATCGGCAGAAAGGAAATCGAGAGCCATGCGGATGCCATCCAGGTGCTGATACATGCGGCTGGTAACTTCGGCCCGGGCAGCCGAATTGCTGCACTCTTGCAGTTCCTTGAGCAGAGACTGGCAGACCGCCTCCAAACTCTCCACAGTGGACTGTACAGGGGGCTCATGCAAACGATTTTTTCGCCGACCGCTGGCAATAAAAAGCACTACCAGAGCGGCGGCAGCGCCAATGATAATGAGTGTTGTAGACATCGTAATTGAGTTTATAAGTGATGAACGAAATCAGGCGATATGACAGGTCATAAGTCGATGCGCGGACTCAACTCTCAAATATTGAGCAAGCAGATCGCGGGCCTGAAGAAAGCGCCGACGCAGATCGGACAGAGCACGGAGCTTGGGATTGCGTTGCCGGGCCGGTTGATTCTTGAAAAAACCTCGCCGGGGTATGGCATCGAGAAATTCAACGGTGCCTTCTATCAGCCTTATCTGCCGATAAATATTCTCCTGTGCCAGGGCCTGTTCCATTGAGGTGCGGCAATGAATCAGCGCATCGAGGAGGGTTTGAGTGTGCTTCTCAATCAAGTCGGCAAGCGCTTTGTTGTACTCGACCGTACTTTTGCGCACGATTGTTTTGTGGTGGCGTATCGCCAGTATTACCGCCGCAACCGCGAGGGTAATAGTGAAAAACCAGATATAGCCATACATGACTTTTGTTTTTTAGTGAAGGGAAAAATGCCTCAAAAGAAGCGGGAAAAGAAATAGGGACCTTTAACTTAGGCTGGACTCCGCGCTTCAGGCAATATGGCCAGCGCCTCGGTGCCGAAGAAAATGCAACAGATGAGAGCCAAATGATGTTTTTCAGAAAAGACAGAAGCGAACGCAGTTGAGTCACTTAACGATTGTCACCGAAAAGCGTTTTATACTATACTATTTAATAAAAACGAAGAAAACTTACCTCCCCTGATTACGCAGTTTGGCTGCAGGATGCGGAGGGGCGCAAA
>JAFEAV010000132.1 GCA_018266215.1 Cyanobacteria bacterium SZAS LIN-3
TGTCGGTCGGCGCAGTTGTCGCTGTTGTCGCTCCGGTATTGTCGGTCGGCGCAGTGGCATCCGCGGGCTTGGGCGCCACTACCGGCGGTGGTATTTCAATGGTCTCACCTACACGCACTTTATTAGGGTCGGCTTTATGATTGTAGGCGGCCAGCTCATTGACGAAATTGGCGACTTGATTATCATTGGCAGCCTGACCATTATTGCGACTCTGCAAAACGTCGGCAGCCACTCGCCAGTAGCAATCGCCCTTATTAGGCTCAACCTTATACGATGCGCTGCCGTCAGGACGCACCAGCATTTGCCGGCCATGCTCACCTACCGGCTGCATCTTGCCGGTGTTCTCGACCGCCTGCACGCTGTTCATATTATTGAGCTGACGAAATTCAACATTCTTTCCGTCCTGACTGCGGGCCACCATTTGATCGCCGCGGAAGCCGACGATCTGAAAATCTTCACCGAAGCCCAGCTTTTTCATGTCGACTTTGCTGTTAATTTCAGCCAGATTTGCTTGAAAATGCCTGCGGTCAGCGCCTTGCAGTGCCACGACCTCGGAGGCCACTTTACTGAAATCCTGGTCCGGTTTGAGGTTGTTCAGGTCAGTTACTATCTGATCAACAGCTGCTCGAGTATTTGTAGCCATAGAAAAATTCACTCCGTGACGGCAACGTCCAGTGCGGGGTGTAGTAAATAAGGGGAATGGAAGGTGCGAGGGGTTTCGCACCTTCCAATCTAGCTTCGACTTGTGACCGATCGGTGGCAGTTTATTGGCAAAGGCATTAACTCTGGTTTTTAACGAAAACCGCGGGATCGTCCGATAAAGGCTCTGGCTATTGAGCCACCCAGAGAGCGATGGATGCTCGAGCCAAAGGAGTGGTAGCTCGCCGCCGAGGGGGAGCCAACCGGGGTGCCCAGGCCGCCGACGGAGAGCCATACGATCAGGGCAACAGCCCCCAGGGTCAGACAAATCTGAGTGACACCAAAATCGTAGTCGGTGTCACTGTCAAAGTATGAATTCCGCGTGCCGTAGTTGCTGTCATTGACCTGACCCATAAACTTGAACAGACCGACAAGAGCCATCACAGCCAGGATACCCAGAACCATAGTTTCGTCATTCATTTTTTTGACCCGCAAAGCGGGCTGGTTAGTAATGGGACGAGTATAGATTTCACTTCTTGACAACCACGATTCCTTCATTCGCTATTAATAATCCAGCCCGGGAAGATGCTTGAAACGCAGGCCGGAAGCCCGCCCAATGGCACACCGGACATTTGATCCCCCCACCCGAAACAGGCCCCGGACCGACCGGTCTACTAGTGAATTCGCAAAAAAAAGAAAGGCCAGCAATCAAACAAAAACTGGGCCAGGAAACAGAGAGTACGCGGGGCGCCGACTGATGCTTATCAAAGATAAACAGCGACATCGACAGCCCCGCGCCACTCTAACAATCGCTCAGCTAAACACAATCAGGACGCGGACTGGTTCTGACCGAGCGGGGGAAGAGTTTTGGGATGGCAGTACTTGTAGACTTCTTCGTCGAGCAGGAAACAAAGAACGCCGTTCAAGTGGGTGGTAACTCCGTGCTCATGCTCTTTCTGCACAACCAGAACATCACCTGGCTTGCACGAAACATGGTAGCTACGACGGGCGGACGCGGGAAGGAAAGCGGTATGCACTGTGAGCGTTTGCTCTGCCATATTCATCTCCTCTGCCTGAGGCAAAGTGTCCCGACTAAAAACGCATTCTCCTACATGACACCAGATGCAGTGACTGAAGGGGGATTCTAAAAGAGAACAGGTTTAATAGCGAGAGAAGTACAGAAACTCTTGAGGGTTTGGAAGAATGGGTAACAGAAGTCAAATTAGCAGTTGCCAGTGGGTGTATCCATGGGCCGACCTCCGAATTAAGCCCGGCGAAACAAAGTTTAGTTGTGTAAAGAAGCCCATAAATGGAGGGTTTCCAGCTCCTCTTTGCAACCACCGGCGCCACCATATCCAAAACAGGGCCTTTGATATAGACCTACTCAGATGGCGCAACTAGCGCGATCGCGGCAATTTCGCCCGTGTAGACCGGGCCCGCCAACCCAAATTGTAGTTAATGAGGTTGAGACAGCTTCAATCAACCGACTAGAGTAAGTCCTCCATCTCTCCCCATTTTGTAAGTCCAAACTTCCACCCTTTCCCAGCCTCCCTAGTTGAACGCCCCTTGAACGCCGCCGCGAGCAGTCCGTAAGGATCTACTCCTGCTTCAGGGGCTTTCTTGCTCAACCCAAACTCTGGAAACCATATGTTTATTGCCGCAATCATCGCCGCAGTCTTCTTCGTCCTGTACACCTTCAGCGTGAGCCAGTCAGGCTCCGGTGGTGGGCGTGGTTCACGCCGGGCCTTTGAAGAAGCCGACCGGCTCCTCATGCAAGCGGAAGGCTCGATGCTGCGTGGTCAGTACGACGCCGCTTTTTCCCAGTACTCCCGCGTCCCTCCCCTCGCTCGCCAGAGCGGCTGCATCCTCTTCGAGGCGGAAGCCTATTACGGCATGGCCCGGATCCACGAGAAGAACGGCGACCTGCCCTCAGCCAGACAGGCACTGGAAAGTGCTCTGTCCAGCCGGGCTGATTGGGAATCCGAAAAGCCCAACTTCGCCCGCCTGATCTCCAACATGCTGGATGACGTCAACCGTCGTTCACCCAAGTAACCGAAAGGAATCCACCATGATTACTGTTCTGGGCGTCTCACTGATCGGCGTCTTATACCTGGTCCTGATCCTCGCACTGTTCGCGTTCTGGCTCTACGGCCTGGTCCTCACCGTGCGCGCCAGCCTCATCCTCACCCTGCTGTGCCTGCTTTTGCATGTGCCTTTCATCGTCTTCGGTGCCGTCAAGTTTGGTTTCGGTGTAGACTTGCCCCGGGCCATCGTCGACGCCCTGCGCAACCGCAACTAGGCCACCCGGAGAACGTTGAGAGAAAGTTTTTTGCCTGAGTGGTTCCCCCTTTCCCCGGACCGGTTCGCCGGGCTCCTGGCTGCATTTCAGCTCAAAGCCTGCGGCGAACCGGCGTTGATCAAGCGCGACCTTCGCTCTACGGTCTTCAGGCAAAACTGCGGCCGGGAGCTCGTCTTCAAGTGCGTGCATGCCGAGGGAATTCAGGGGGACCCGGCGCTGACGGCGCGACTCGAGCAACTGCTGATCGCCTGCCGGGCGCAGATCCCTGCCCGCCTGCTCACCACAGACGGCGCAGCCTGCTGGCATTGCGGCGAAGACGGCAGTATCTGGATCGTCAGTCAGTTCACGCCGGGCACCACTTTCCAGTGGCTTTCTCCCACATGGAACGATGAAGACGCCCGCTCCGCCGGCCAACTGCTGGCCAGGTTGCACTGCGCCGGCAGGCTTGCCGCGGAGCAGCTGACGTCAGCCGAGCGCACCGTACTGGGTTCAATTCTGCCTTCACTGGCCGACGAGACCTTCGCGCGCAGACAGCTGGCGGCCGGGTCTCTACTTGCCCCTGCTGAAATTGACACTGTCAGTCGGCTCGTAGCCACAGCGGCAGCAGCACTGCTTTTGATGGATTTGCCGACTGCCATCGTCCATGGTGACTACCACCCGGGCAACGTGCTTTTTCGGGACGGGCAGGCTATAGCCGCTATCGATTTCGATTACGCACACCTGGAACATCCTCTCTACGACCTGGCTTATGCTTGGCTGACATTCAGTCCGAGCAGCGGCCTGCTGACCGGTTACAAGCAGCACCTGAGCGATACAGGTGAAGCGCTTGATCCTGTCTATCTCACGGCAGACGAGGCGGACTTTGACTCACCGTCACGGTCCAGTCCCCTGCATCACTACTCAGTTGTCGCCGCCTACTTGTTATTGCTCTGGGCCACAAGCGCCGACGGCCGCAGTCATCCGCAGGGTGACGGGCTGGCGCGGCGCATGATTGGTCGACTGCAAAAACTGGCTTAACGACTAGTTTTTCCGATATCCAGGCCCCGGAGGACGTCGTTTCTTCGGTGCCAATTCCTGCCGTCTCCACGGCTAAATTCACCTTCAAAGGCATCAACATGACAAAACTCGCACTTCGCGTTCTCCTGACCGCGTTCTTCCTGGTGTTCGTCCTGCCGCTTGTGCCGGGCGCGCACTTCACCGGCGGCTTCTGGCCGGAGGGCGTCGCCTATGGCGTGCTCATGGCCGCCGTCACCTGGGCCTTCGGCGTCGCCCTCGCCTTCTTCACCATCGGCACCCTCGGTCTGGGCGCCATCTTGCTGATCTTCGGCTTCTGGCTGATTCCGGCCATGCAGTTGCAGTTGCTCGCGCACTTCTTCCCCCAGAACCTGGCCTTCGACAGCTGGGGCAGCGCCATCCTGGCCGGTCTGGTGATGATGGTGATCAACATTTTGACCGGCTCTATCACCGCCTCTGCCAACGCCTCGGTCAAGCGCAAGAACATGCGCAAGGACAACGAAGACAGCGGCAACGGCGACGACAGCGGCAAGTAATCTCGCCCTGTCAATGAAATAAACACTCTCGCCCCGGAAGTCAACGCATTACCCCCGCGAAGGCTTCCGGGGTTTTCCTTCGGCGGGAGCTTGCAGCTCCCGCATTTTCGGTGCTTTTAAATTTGCCTATTACTACTATGCGTCTTAGTATCTTACAATTTCACGACCAGCTTTTCGGTGGCACTTTGGAAGGCCGCCTCCACTATCTTGGTCGTGCGCACAGCATCGCCGGGATCTACGGGAACAGGCCCATCCTGAGCCATGGCAGCCCGAAAGCCGGCATAATAATTTTGATAGCAACCGGGCAGTGTCTCCACTTGTCCCTGCACCGTTAAGCCATTAACAGTTGTCAGCAAATCGCCCCAGTGCTCTTCGCTATCGGCTCCCCAGGCCCCTTCCGTCGGACGACGACCGGCGCGCAGAGCGTCTTCCTGCGGGTCCATACCGTACTTTTCAAAGCTGCCGTTGTGGCCCAGGATCCTGAATCTGGGCCCTTTTATGCGACACATGACCGAGGCCCATAGATGTGCCCGCACACCACCGGCAAAAGAAAGTGCAACAAAACAATCATCATCGGTTTCCACGCCCGGGCGCCGCTTATCCAGCTCACAATAAACATCGACAGGATCGCCAAAGAGATAACAGGCCTGATCTATGAGATGACTGCCCAGATCAAAAAGCAGTCCGCCGCCATCATCAAGAGTGCCCAGCTCGCGCCAGGCACCGGCCCTTGGCTCCGGCCGATAGCGTTCAAATCTGGATTCAAAACGCACAATTTTCCCCAGCAGATTTTCCCGGATCATCTCTTGCACGGTAAGGAAATCCCCGTCCAGGCGCCGATTCTGGAAAACAGACAGCAATCGTTTTTGTTTTTTCGCCAGCTCAATCAGGGCTCGACAATCACTGCTGTTGGTAGCCATCGGCTTGTCGATAACAACGTTAAGACCGCACTCCAGTGCCGCCCTTGCTTGAGGGAAGTGATAGCGATTGGGAGAAGCGACAACAACCAGATCGTAGTCCCCGGGAGAAGCAAATATTTCATCGGCAGTTCCCAGGATTTTCGCCTGAGGATAAGCTGCTCGGGCCTGTTCCACCCTGGCGACATTGCTGGTGACGATTGCCGCCAGATGCAAGCCCGGCACGGCCTGCACAAGCGGTGCGTGAAAAACAGCACCACCAATGCCGTAGCCGATCAAAGCCACCCTGAAATTTTTGCCCTCAGCAGAATTTGCCATTTTTGCCCGTCTCCCTGGTGGGGAAATGGTAGCAGAAATAGCAGCTCAGGCAGCGCAGCGATACCGCCGACTAGGGCAGGCGCAGGGCATAAACGGTACTGTAGCGATCAAGAAATCTATCTTTCAGAGTATCCCGGGTCCAGACGCCGACATGATTGTTGTAAACGGATACTTTGCCGCCGGCACCGACATCGGCGATGCCGATATGGCGACCACCGGAGCCGTCCTTCTCACCGCGACCAACGATAATGTCGCCGTCTTGCAGGTGATTGAGATCGACGCGCTTTGCCCCTTTGGACTTCAGTAAAGCCTCGACGCCATCGACACTGGCAGAAAATTCCCCGGGCCCAAAAAGACCGGTCTTCTGTCCGATATTGGAGAGCGCGGCGGCGCAGCCGTACTTCTTGGGCACATCACCGATACCGAGCCCCCGGGGCGGTATGGTCAAATCGCGCCCCTGGGCGCCTCTGGCAAAATCCACCAGTTTATCCGGGTCAAATTTGCCGGCATTGGTCTGGAAGGCATCGGGCTTGAGCCGCGAATGGTCGGCGGCTACGTCGTTGTGGTGCGGTCGAGCAAGGCTTCTGTCGAGCCCGCCATAGTTGAGCGGGGGCATGTCCAGAGTGCCGCTAATCGGACTGGAGGGACCACGGTCAGAGCTAAGGGCTGCCATCTGGATTGTCGGGCTGGTAAGTTTGTCGGCGGAGGCGAAAAATTCCTTATGCCATGGTCCAGACCCATCGGGCGGAGACCCGAGAGACTGAGTTCTTTCCAGCGGCGGGGGCAATTCGGTCATGGATTCCTCTGCAGTGGGGAAAACCGCAAATCATTTCTAACTCTGCCCGGGTGAAAAACACGTGACAACGACAGAGAGGCGAAGGGCTGCCATACTTGTAGGCTATGCCGGATGAAACAGCACAAGACCACGCCGCCAGCGACAGCGTCAAAGTCGCCGTCTATTTGCCTATTATGGAAGCGGCCATCTTCGGATTCGTTGCCGGGGCATCGGCTGTGGCCCTGAGCCTGGGTGTAGACGCGCTGGGTACCTGGCGCATAGCGCTGTCGGACAAATACAATCCGATGATTGTTTTGCCGGCCTTCGGACTTGTGGGAGGCACTATAGCCGGTCTTCTGGTGCAACGTGTTGCACCGCAGGCTTCCGGCTCAGGCATACCGCAGGTGAGAGCCGCCCTGGACCGGCTAAAAATGCCCCTGGACTGGCGCATAGCCATAGTCAAACTGGTGGGCGGTACCATTGCTCTGGGGTCCGGGCTTTTCATGGGCCGAGAGGGCCCGACCGTGCAACTTGGTGCGGCCATTGCCGCCACTCTGGGGAAATTTGCCCCCGGCGCCCGAGCCTACCGCCGACAGCTGATCGCAGCGGGAGCTGGAGCCGGTCTGGCTGCCGCTTTTAACGCCCCGCTGGCCGGTGCGGTCTTTGTCCTGGAAGAATTACTCAAGGAGATGAAACCGTCCACGGTGGCAATCGCCATCTCCTCATCATGCACGGCCGCCCTTGCAGTCAACATCTTATGGCCGCCGCACGAAACGCATACGGCAAATTTGATGGCCTCACAGATAAATTTTCAGGTCAAGGATCTGCCCTTTTATATTTTGCTTGGACTGGCCTGCGCCCTGGCTTCCAAAGCCTTTAACGACGGCATTTTATTTGCTCTCAATACCTACCGCCGGGCAAAGTTTTTGCCGGTAGCTTTCAAAGTCGGCCTGGCCGGCCTGATCTCCGGGCTGATCATAGCCTTCACTCCCCAGAGCTTCCATGACTATGCCTCCCTGCGCAGCGAGATTGTCGGCGGCCTGCTCAGCTGGCCGACTGTAGCTATCGCCCTCTTGCAATTCTATGTACTGGCACTGGTGGCCTACGGCTCGGGGGCTCCGGGCGGCTTGTTTGCCCCAAGCCTGGCTATTGGTGCCAGTATCGGCTTCTTGACCGGCACCCTGGAACAACATGTTTTTGCCGACGCTTCCACGGCAACCTTCGGTCTGGTGGGCATGGGCGCTTTTTTTGCCGCGGTAGCTAGAGTGCCGCTGACAGCCATTATCATCACATTTGAACTGACCGGCAGTTTCACCTTACTGATACCACTGATGATATCGTGCGTCCTGGGCTCGGCCATTGGGGAGTGGGTTTCACCTGGCTCTCTCTACGAACGCTTGATGGAATGGAACGGTCTGCATCTGCGCAAACAGGACGATCAGAAGACGGACGGCAGCCAGGCAGCCGCGCACCAGATACTGGTCAATTCGCTGTGCATAAAAGATGCGGCCACGGTGCCCAGCGACGGCAGCGTCCAGGACCTCCTCAATCGCCTGACGGAACAGCGCTATCAGGGCATTTCGGTGGTCGACAACCATGTGCTGGTGGGCGTCGTCAGACAGGAAAATCTAACCAACATGCTGCATCTTGGCGAGGCGGATTCGCTGCTGAAAGTGCGAGACATCATGACCTCACATCCGGTGTCAGTTTCGCCGCTGGAAACACTGGAAGATATACTGCCCCTTTTCACCCATCACCATTTCAACTGGCTGCCGGTAACGGATAACGACCGCTTCCTGGGCGTGATATATCAAACGGATGTTGTCAAAACCCTGTTCAGCACCACCGATCAGGCAGTGACAACCGTCGAGAAAGCCATTGACTAGGTGAGCTTCGCTAATCTTAACGCCCGCTAATAAGATAAATTCTGATTCTCTCGGCCGAGAAGAGCGTTTGTGGAGAGATTTCCTCTTCGTTTCAGAGTTTTATCCTGGTAAGTTCAAGGCTCCAAACCTTCCCTTTTCTTTCTAAAGAGTTTCACAGCGCCCAACCAGTCTGTTGCCTAGAGCCCTGCACTAACTCCCTGCATACCCTGCGGGAAGTTGTCTCATGGCTCTGCGCAGCAGTGTCGACCGCTGTTTTTTTTGTAACCGGAGAAATTCGACGACCACGCAAATGGCCGGCGAGTTTTGTCTGCAATGTCTGTAAACGAAAGGAACCTGCCATGTCCACCAACCTTTCCCTGAACCGTCAGGCGTTTATCTACAACGGCAGCATCAACGAAAACATCGCGACGTTCTCGAAGCTCATCACCGAGTTTCTGGCACTCAACCGCGGTAACAATCGCGAGCTGCTCATTCGCATCACCTCTTCCGGCGGCGTCCCCGAGCAGATCGCCGGCCTCTGCGGCCTCCTCACCCTCGCCCAGTCCGAAGGTCACAAGGTCACCGTCCACGTCCTCGGCCAGCTCTGCTCCTTCACCTACCTGGTGGCTTCGGTCGCCGACAAGGTCGTGATGGAGCCCTCGGCTTCGCTCGTCTTCGGTCAGTTCCAGTTCATCAAGGCGGGCAACATCTTCGCCATCAAGAGCTACATCCAGGCTCAGCAGAAGATGTACACCAAGCTGGTCGACGCCATCATCGAACGCTCCAACGGCAAACTCGATGAGGCGACGATCCGCTCCTGGAAGGCCAAGCATCTGACAGCCCAGGAGGCCTTCGAGCTCGGTCTCTGCGACGTCGTCCTGGACATGCCGAGCGCGCCGATCGAGCGCGGTCACAAGACCGAGCATGTCGTTCACATGAACGGCGCGTTCGGCAAGGACGGCTCGGTCTACGACCTCCAGATCAGCCTGCACAACTTCCTGGAAAACCAGGACCACGACGGCCGCCCGATCAAGGTCCTGCTGACCTCCTGGGGTGGCACCGTGGTGCAGGCCTTGAGCCTCTACGGTCTGCTCTGCGAAGCGCAGCGCATGGGTCACCACGTCACCATCATCGTCCTCGGCGAGGCCTACTCCTGCGCGCTCTGGTTCCCCACCTGTGCGCTCAAGGCCGGTACGGTCCTGATCCAGTCGCTGGCGACCCTGATGTTCCATGCGCCGTCGACCGAGCTGGACTGTGACCTGAACGACGCACCGGATGTTCTCTCGGTGGAGTTCGGCGTCTACCGCCAGACCTGCGAGTTGCTCCAGCTGGCGCCCGGCTTCACCCCCGAGCTCCTGAAGGAGATCGAACAGCAGCCCGACTGGTACATCACCGCCAAGGAAGCCGTCGGCTACGGCCTGGGCAAGCTCTTCACCGGCCGCAACGCCGAGGAAGCCAGCGCCCAGACCGAGAAGGCCTGAGCCGGAAAGCCAACCAATGACTGCTCAATCGAGGCACGCAACAGGGACTGCAAATCCCTGCTTGCGTGCTTCGTTTTTTGAAGCTATTTACTCTTTACTATAGTATTAGCATGCCTTAGACACAGGCAGGGACAGGTATCGCTAGCTACGCTACCTCCGAATCGTCAATTTAAACGTCTCAAAATCTTCATCCTCTCAGAAACCCGCACTCCCCATTTGTTAGGTTCATTGCAACTTCAAACTCCCATCCCAAGCGCCCAAAAAATTTCCTCAAAAGCTCCATCCCCAGACACCCCAGCTCTCGCTCCCGCTAGACCCGCATTATTGGCGGACGGTGAGCTGAGGATTTCCGCGCTTGTGATACGAGGCTGAAGGCAACCCACGACCGAATCCAAACCCAGGACATCATTAATGGAAACGACCACCAAGACCTCCGCGAATGCCGCCGCTCAGTCGACGACCAATTTTGGCCTGTCGCTCTTCAAAGCCGAAGCTCGGCAGAACAAGGGATCAAACGTCCTCATCTCGCCCGCTTCCGTCGCCGTGGCTCTGTCCATGACCCTGAACGGCGCCCGCAGCACGACCCTGGAAGCGATGAAGTCCACCCTGGGCTTCGGCGCCGACGAGACCATCGAGACGATCAACGCCTCCATGGAAGCCCTGCTCACGGCCCTGGCCGACCCCAATTCCGGCGTCGAGCTGACGGTCGCCAACGCCATCTGGGCCGAGCAGTCGATGAAGTTCGACCCGGCCTTCGTCGAGCGCGTTGTCGCCTCGTACAAGGCCCGCGTCACGGCCGCCGACTTCGCCGACCCGGGCACCGTCGACGCCATCAACGGCTGGGCCGACGAGAACACCAAGGGCAAGATTCCCACCATCATCAAGAACATTTCTCCCGACATGGTGATGTTCCTGCTCAACGCCATCTACTTCAAGGGCAAGTGGTCCACCCAGTTCGACAAG
Source organism: Cyanobacteria bacterium SZAS LIN-3 (assembly GCA_018266215.1). Taxonomy (GTDB): domain Bacteria; phylum Cyanobacteriota; class Vampirovibrionia; order Obscuribacterales; family Obscuribacteraceae; genus REEB67. The sequence continues at coordinate 10,808 of JAFEAV010000132.1, forward strand.
GCGGCCAGCACCCCGGGTCAGTTCAAGGCCGAAGACGGCAGCGACGTGCCGGCCACGTACATGAACCGCGAAGACGACATGCGCTTCAGCCGCGGCAAGGACTACCAGGCGGTGGCTCTGCCCTTCGGCGACAGCAAGCGCGTGGCGCTCTACGTCGTTCTGCCCAACGAGGGCGTCGACATCAACGAGTTCATCGAGGGCATCGACGCATCGGTCTTCGACAAGCTCAAGAGCGGCTGGGAGACCGAGGTGAACCTGCGCCTGCCCCGCTTCGAGACCGAGTACGACGTCGACCTGAAGGAATCCCTGGCCGCCCTCGGCATGGAGGAAGCCCTCAATCCCGGCGCCGACCTCACCGGCCTGGCCGACGCTTCCATGTACATCAGCATGGTCAAGCACAAGACCTACGCCAAGTTTGACGAAGAAGGCGGCGAAGCCGCGGCCGTCACCGCCGTCGGTATCGCCCTGGAATGCGTGCGCATGACGCAGCAAGTCAACGTCAATCGGCCCTTCGTCGCGGCGCTCGTCGACGAAGTCTCCGGCGCCCTGCTCTTCGTCGGCAAGGTGGCCACGCCGAACAAGTAATCCGCACTAGATGACTGGCCGGAGCCGCCCTATCTGCGAGGACTTTCCTTGCAGCGGGCGGCTCCGGCATTTTTGCACATTTACTTTTTGGTAAATATTCACTAGATAGCGTAATAGAGATCAGAAGTTGCTCATATTTGATTTT
>JAFEAV010000133.1 GCA_018266215.1 Cyanobacteria bacterium SZAS LIN-3
CGATGCAAAAAGCCGCTCGCTCCGGCGTTCTGATCAAGTCCGGCGCCGCCCTGGAAAATCTCGCCCAGGTGGATGCCGTCCTCTTCGATAAGACCGGCACCCTGACCATGGGTGAGCCGCATGTGACCTCGGTTTTCACCTACAACGATTATGACCGCACCGACGTTATTCGTTATGCCGCCTCCGTCGAGATGCGCAACAACCATCCGGCCGCCCGCGCTATTGTGCGTTTCGCTCAGAAAGAAAAAGTTTCCATCCCCGAGCGTTCCTCTTCGGAGACGCATTCGGCAATGGGCGTTGAAGCCATTGTTGAAGGGCACCGGGTGCTGGTGGGCAATCGACTCTTCCTTGATCGCTGCCTGGTTGATGTATCCGCTTCGCACGAACACGCCCAGGCTGTCGGTGAGGCCTGTGAATCTTTTGCCTACGTAGCCATCGACGGCAAGCTGGCGGCACTGATGTCTTACTGTGATCAGCTGCGTCCCGAGTCAAAAGCTGTTGTCCAGGCCCTGCGCAAACGCGGCGTCAAGCGCATAGTCATGGCTACCGGTGACAGTGAAGGACCGGCCCGGGCCATGGCCAAAAAAGTGGGCGTGGACCAGGTGCACTTCTGTGTTTTCCCCGAGCAAAAAGCGAGCATAGTCAAAGATCTGCAGCATCAGGGCTACAAGGTCGCCGTTGTCGGCGACGGCATCAACGACTCGCCCGCCCTGGCTCACGCCGATGTAGCCATATCGCTACATGGTGGCACCGATATCGCCCGCGAGAAGGCATCGGTTGTCTTGACCGACGACAATCTCACCCGCTTGCCCCAGGCTATTGATCTGGCCCGCAGCTCGCTGGCTCTCGTGCATCAGAGCATCAGTATCGTCACCCTGCCCAATGCCATTGGTCTGGGTCTGGCAACTTTCGGCTCCATCGGTCCGGCCATGGCCACGGCGCTCAATAATGGCTCGGCTATCGTCGCCGGCTTAAACTCTCTGCGGCCGCTTCTGATCGACGACTCACCGCGCAGTAAGTAAGTCGTCCAGATACCAGGCCAGTCTGACAAAATTGTTATTGCGCGGGCCGCGCTTGGCGCGCTCAAGCATTGTATGGGCTTGGCTTTCATCCTGCCCAACGCCCTCGCCGCGGTAGAGCATGAGAGCCAGACAGAGCTGTGCGGCACTGTTGCCCTCGGTGGCGGCCAGGCCAAAGTAGCGAGCGGCCAGGCGGAAATCTTTGAAAGCAATGGCTGATTTTGGACCGGAGGTGGTGCCGAGAAAGCACTTGCGTCCGCGCTCAAAGTTAGACGCACCGGGCTGTTCGTCGCCCTCGGTCGTCTCCAGTATCTTGCGCAAATTGAAATGCGCCGCATCTTTTACCGGCAGTTCGCTTGCTTTCCTGGCGGTGCTCAAAGTCTGGGCAAAGGCTGATGTCTTGGCCAGCAGGACAAAGAGCAAAAGTATCAGGGAAATGCGCCGCAGAGTCTTCATAATATGATGATAGACCCTTAAACTTTCATCAGTCTTTCGCCGTCCAACTCGCCCGGATTGCCAAGAAAGCTTGCTGAAAGAATGTTCTCTTATGCTTGATGAGTAAAATATTGGCCCAATAGCACCTTATAATGCAATTATTGACGAATGGAATATTGCCTTCTACGGGGGCCTCACAGGAAACCATGCGCATTTTATTGGCGGAGGACGATGACTTTTTGGCGGGCGGCATAACGCTCGCTCTGACCAATGCCAGCTATACGGTCGAGCGCGCCAAAACCGGTCCCGATGCCGAGCATATGCTGCGGGTGCAGGAGTACGATTTGCTCCTCCTCGATCTCGGTCTGCCGCACATGGATGGTATCGAGGTTTTGCGCAAGGCACGTGAGCGTGGCAATACCCTGCCTGTAATTATTTTGACCGCTCGCGACAGCCTCGACGATCGCGTCAAGGGGCTCGACTCCGGGGCCAATGATTATTTGACCAAGCCCTTTGAACTGCCCGAGCTCATGGCACGCATCCGGGCCATGACGCGCAAACAAATGTGGGGCAACTCCCTTGAATATGTCCACGGACCTCTGCGCTTCGACACCGGCTCGCGCCGCGTGACAATCAGTGGTGAGCCTGTCGATCTTTCCGCCCGCGAACTTGCGGTGTTGGAATTGCTTCTGCAGCGCGCACCACGGGTGGTAAACAAAGACCAGATAGCCGAGCACCTGCCCAGCTGGGACAATGATGTCACTCACAATGCCATAGAAATTGTCGTGCATCGCCTGAGGAAAAAGCTGGAACGCGATGGCTTTAGCATCCGCACGGCCAGGGGGCTTGGTTATTTAATTGACAAAGCCTAAGACACGATCTATTCGCCGCCAGCTCCTCGCCTGGCTCCTGATGCCGCTTTCGGCATTGTGGTTGGTCAGTACCGCTATTGGTTATTTCCGTTCGGTGGATCTGGCCGAAGACAGATACGACCACGAGCTGATCAACTCCGCCGACTCTGTTATCGCCCGTCTGGAAGTGGTCGACGGCAAGGTTGTTGTAGACCTGCCGCCCCAGGCTCTGGCTATGCTCAAGCATGGTAACAATGAGTTTTACTATGAAATCCTGACCAATGATTTTGCCCGCGTCTCCGGTGACGTCAATCTGCCCGGACCGCAAGACGACCTGCCGCCGCATGTGCCCAAGCTCACCTATGGCACCATCAACGGACAGCGGGTGCGCATTTGTACGATCCGTACCTTTGTGGAAAATCACACCGATGTCTCCGTCATCGTCGAGTGCGCCGAGACGGTCAAGCCGCGCGAAGACTTTGCCCACCAACTTCTCATCGGTATCATCGTGCCCCAGCTTCTGCTTATTGGCCTGGGATCCCTGGCTATCTGGCAGGGTGTGAGCCGCGGTCTGAGACCGCTGGGAGACCTGGAAAAAGAACTGGCCAGTCGTTCCCAATTTGACCTCAGTCCGGTTTCTGATGTACAGACACCACAGGAGGTGCAGCCTCTTGTGCATGCTATTAACGATCTGCTCGGCCGTCTGCGCGAAGATATTGATTCACAGCGGCGCTTCGTCGCTAACGCCGCGCATCAACTGCGTACGCCTCTGGCCGGTCTGAAGACTTACATCGGTGTCGTCAACAGTATGGCCGCCAAGGTAAATCAAAAAGAATTGAGTACCGCCGTCTCGCAGCTCGATAACGGTCTCAATCGCATCACGCACCTGGTGACGAGACTACTGGCTCTGGCTAAGGCTGAGCCCAATGCCGCCGCCAACATCAAGCCCCAAAATTTTGATCTCAATCTGGTGGCCGCCGAAGCGACATCGGATCTTGTCGGCGACGCCATCGAGAAAAATATCGATCTGGCTTTTGAGGGTGCTCCCGGACCGCTCTTTGTCAGCGGCGATCCTGCATCCGTCCGCGAGCTGGTGATGAACCTGGTCGACAACGCCGTGCGCTATACACCCACCGGCGGACACGTCACTGTGCGGGTGCAGAACGGCAATGGTGTGACCCTGGCTGTGGAAGATGACGGACCGGGTATAGCCGAAGCCGAAAGAGACAGAGTGTTCGAGCGCTTCTATCGCGTGCTCGGGACCGATGCCGCCGGCAGCGGACTGGGACTGGCTATAGTGCGCGAGATAGCCAACACACACAATGCCAGGGTCATTCTTGACGGTGGCACCAGCGGCGGCACTGTGGTCAAAGTGGAGTTTAACAAGGGTCAGGCGCTCAGCGGCACGAATCCGGTGCTGAACTAACCCTGAAACTGGTTGGTCCTTTGTATACTCTTGTGTCGCTCCGGATATATCGTGTGAAGCGGGGGTGCTTCTTGCCTGCCTGTCAAAACGCTCTCTATCACTGCCTTTGCGCTAATGTAACCGGATTGCATCTTTAGCTTTACTTTACATTTCATTGCCATCAAGATGGCCATGACTAATAATCGGGTTGCGAGGACGGGGCTGCACGCAGACCCTTTGGACTCCTTCCCCATCGGCTGACCAGTTTATGGTCTGCCATTTTCTATTGGAAAAACTATTGAGCAAGGCCTATTCCTCTGACGCCGACTTTGAAAAAGACGCCTGTGGTGTAGGTTTTGTATACCGCCCGCAGAGCAGCCGCCGGGTAATCGATGATGCTCTGACCGCACTGGTACGTATGGAACACCGCGGTGCCTGCAGCGCCGATGGTGCCACCGGGGATGGAGCGGGTGTACTCACAGCCGTGCCGCGCAAGCTCCTGCAAGCTGAGGGCTACAGGTGTGACGAACGCACCGCCGTAGGTATGGTTTTCATGCCGCCGGGAGCCGAGGCATTTTGTCGTGAGCAGATGCAGTACTTCCTCAATGATGAGGGTCTCTCCGCTGTCGCCTGGCGTCCGCTGCCCTTGAACAAAGACGCACTCGGTCCCATTGCCCGCAGCAGTTGTCCGACGATGGAGCAGGTACTGGTTGAAGGTCCGGCGGCCTGGACAGCGAAGCTGCTGGAGCAAAAACTACTCTTCGCCCGCAAGCGCACGATCAATCATCTCTGGTCTCTGGGCGAAGAATATTCCGATTTTTATATCTCGTCTCTATCTGCTCAGACTATTGTCTACAAGGGCCTGGTGCGCTCCGAGCAACTGGCGCGCTTCTATGTCGACCTGGACAATCCGCTCTATGAGAGCAGCTATGCCGTCTATCATCGGCGCTTCAGCACCAATACCATGCCTCGCTGGCGACTGGCCCAGCCATTTCGCTTGATTGGTCACAATGGTGAAATCAATACCCTTCTGGGTAACCGCAACTGGATGAAGTGCCGCGAGATGGTGCTTGAACATCCCGATTGGGATGGCCATGGCGGTCTGCACCATGTCGTCAGTGCCACCACTTCGGACTCGGGCAGTCTGGATAATGCTCTGGAATTGCTGGTGCGCCTTGGTCGCACCCCCGAGTCGGCCCTGATGCAGCTCGTGCCGGATCCAGTCGGTGGGGCAGCGCACCCCGAGGTCAACGGTTTCTATGATTATTTTGCCGGCATCCAGGAACCCTGGGATGGCCCGGCCCTCGTTGTTTACAGTGACGGTCGCACAGTCGGGGCAAAACTGGATCGCAACGGTATGCGCCCGGCTCGCTTTACCAGGCTCAAGGACGGGAGTGTATTCCTTGCTTCTGAGACCGGTGTCGTCGACTTTGACGAGGCTGAAGTTGTACAGAAGGGCAGACTTGGTCCCGGCCAGATGCTCTCTGTGGAAATTGATAGTGGCCTTGTGCGCACCGATCTTGAGGTCAAGCTGGCCGAGTCCTCGCAGTATCCCTACAGTGAATGGGTGCAAGCCGAGCGCATTGAAGCCGTTGAATTTCCCTTTGCTTCGCATTTGAAATTTGGTGCAGGCGAGCTTTTGACTTTGCAGATGGCCTATGGCTACGGGCGGGAAGATGTTGTCCAGATATTGAATGCCATGGCCTCGACCGGTCATGAAGCGGTTTATTCAATGGGTGATGACACACCACTGGCGGTGCTCTCCAGTCATCCGCGGCCGCTCTTCGATTATTTCAGACAGCGCTTTGCCCAGGTGACCAATCCGCCCATTGACCATCTGCGCGAAAAGCTGGTCATGTCCCTTGATACTTATCTCGGTCCGCAGACAGGCTGGTTTACGCCCAATGCCCAGGCCGCCAGAATGATCCATCTCAAGAGCCCGGTTCTAAATGAGCAGGAGCTTGCCGGCTTGAGTCGTCTGGGTGAGGCCTTCGGCGCCAGGTATTTGCCTCTGGTCTTCAAGCCCTCCGAAACATCTCTGGACAAGGCTCTGACCGACCTCTGTCAGGCGGCCGTCGAGGCAGTTCAGGACGGCCAGGTCTTGCTCATCCTCAGCGACCGCGGCGTCAATCCGCAGCAGGCCTCGATACCTGCTCTCATGGCTGTTGGTGCCGTACACCACAAGCTCATTGCCGCCGGTCTGAGACTCAACTGTTCGATCATTGTCGAATCTGCTCAGTGCTGGACGACCCATCACTTTGCCTGTATGTTCGGCTTCGGCGCCCAGGCAGTGTGTCCGTATCTGGCTCTGGAAGTTATTCGGCATTCTTGTGCTGAGGATAGTTCTGGTTCAGTTTCTGCTCTGGCTATCGAACGCGCCCAGGCTAATTTCAAGATTGCTGTCGAAGAAGGCTTGCTCAAGGTTCTTTCGAAGATGGGGATATCATCTTTGGCCAGCTACACCGGGGCCCAGATATTTGAATGTATCGGTCTGGGTGAGGCTGTTGTCGAACGCTGCTTCGAGGGCACGCCGTCGCGTATTGGTGGCATGGAAATAGACGATATCGAGCGCGATATTCTCGAGTGTCACCGTAAGGCGTTCCCTTTTGCCCACAAACAGCTCATTAACTACGGCATGATGAGTTCGCGTCCGGGCGGCGAATATCACGGCAACAATCCCAAAGTCGTCAAAGCGCTGCACACCGCTCTTGGTATCAGTCAGAAGAAAGGCGATGTCAAAGAGCCGGGCCAGGATAATGTGGTCAATATTGCCGAGCGCCAGTTGCGCTTCAAGGAGTATTCGGAGCTGGTGCGGCAGCGGCCGCCGTTGGCCCTGCGCGATCTGCTGGCTTTCGCTTCCGACCGTGAGCCCATAGATATCGACCAGGTGGAGTCCGCTGAGTCCATTGTCAAACGTTTCTGCACCGGCGGCATGTCGCTCGGCGCTCTCTCCAAAGAAGCGCACGAAGTGCTGGCCATAGCGATGAACCGCCTGGGCGCCAAGTCCAATTCCGGTGAAGGCGGGGAAGACCCGCTGCGCTATTATCCTATTGAAGACGTCACCGCCCAGGGCACCAGCCCGTCCTTCCCCGGTTTGCGTGGATTGAAGCCCGGTGACCGCGCCAGCAGTGCTGTGCGCCAGGTGGCCTCGGCTCGTTTTGGTGTCACCCCCGAATATCTCGTTACCGCCGAACAACTGGAGATAAAAATCGCCCAGGGGGCTAAGCCCGGCGAGGGCGGTCAGCTGCCAGCGCATAAAGTCTCGGCCTATATCGCCAAATTGCGCCGTGCTAAAGAGGGCATGCCCCTCATCTCACCGCCGCCGCACCATGATATTTATTCGATTGAGGATCTGGCTCAGCTTGTTTTTGATCTGCGCTCGGTCAATGCCGCGGCCAAGATTTCAGTCAAGCTTGTGGCCGAGGTCGGCATCGGCGCTGTCGGAGTTGGTGTGGCCAAGGCCAATGCCGATATCATTCAAGTGTCGGGCAATGATGGTGGCACCGGGGCTTCGGCGCTGAGCTCCATCAAGCACGCCGGTGTGCCCTGGGAGCTTGGACTGGCGGAGGTGCATCGATCGCTTCTGCTCAATGGTCTGCGCAAGCGTGTGCTCCTGCGCGTGGACGGCGGTCTCAGGTCCGGCTGGGAAGTGGTCATGGCAGCCATGCTCGGTGCCGATGAATACGGCTTCGGCTCGATTGCTCTCATCGCCGAGGGCTGCATCATGGCGCGCATCTGTCACACAAATAATTGTCCGGTTGGTATCACCAGTCAGAAAGAAAAATTGCGTGAAAAATTCACCGGTGTGCCTGAGCAGATCGTTGAATTCTTCCTCTACATCGCCGAGGAAGTGCGCATGACTCTGGCTTCTCTTGGTTATGCCACCATAGCTGAATTGCTGGGGCGCTCGGACCTGTTGCAGGTTAAAGAAGGGGTCAAGCCCTTCAAGGTAGAGCATCTCAATCTTGATTATTTGCTCGCTCCCCTGCCTGCGGATCTTACTTATTATGGTTCGGACCCGGAGAGCACGGCCGACAAACCCGAGGGCACCTGGCCGCTCGGCGCCGATGGTTATCCCGCCGTCAGCCTCTCCGACAATCCCTATTTGACACTCAACGATCGCATTCTCGCCGAGCCCGAGGTGCATTACGCCATCACCAATCACCAGGCTGTGCTCAAGTCCTATTCCATTTGCAATACCGACAGAAGTATTGGTGCAGCTATCGGCGGCAAGCTGGCTAAGCTGTACGGTGACCATGGCTTCAAGGGCAAGATTGCACTGCGCTTTGAGGGCAGTGCCGGACAGAGCTTTGGCGCATTTATCGTCGACAATGTCCGACTGGCCCTTATTGGCGAAGCCAATGACTATGTGGGCAAGGGCATGGCCGGCGGCGAAATCGTCATCAAATTTGGTGAGAATATGTCCATTGATTCGCATCTCAATGTCATCGCCGGTAATACCTGTTTGTACGGTGCCACCGGCGGGACACTCTATTGCGCGGGTCAGGCCGGTGAACGCTTTGCCGTACGCAACTCCGGTGCCCAGGCCGTTGTCGAAGGCACAGGCGATCATGGCTGTGAATATATGACCGGTGGTGTGGTCGTCGTGCTTGGTCCGGTGGGCCGCAACTTTGCCGCCGGTATGACCGGTGGACAGGTTTTTGTCCTCGACTGCGACGGCGCTTTTGCCCGGGCAAATTACTGTGGCGAGGCGGACAAGCGCTTGTTGCCGGTCGCGCCGCAGTCTGCAACCTTGCTCAGGGCAATGATTGAGCAACATCTGCGGGCCACCGAAAGTGACAGAGCCGCCGACATCTTGCAAAACTGGGAAACTTATCTGCCCCAATTCGTCCACGTTGTGCCCGAAGGCGAATTGCAGAGTCTGGCGCAGGATGCCGAAGAAGATAGCCAACTCAAAATTGGCTGAGCAAAGGAGTCATTATGAATACTGGTGATACAGCCTGGGTGCTAATGTCGTCATCGCTCGTTATGCTGATGACGCCCGCTATCGGATTGTTTTATGGTGGCATGGTGGAGCGGAAAAATTTGCTTTCCACAATCATGCTCAGTTTTGGCACTTTGCTCATCGTGACAATGCAATGGGTGCTCTTTGGTTATTCCTTGTCTTTTGGTACCGACTGGCGCAGCCTGATCGGCGATCTCGGCTGGTGCGGACTGGCTAATATCGGCGTCAGCAGTACCACTCCCTATGCTCCGACGATTCCGCATCTTGCCTATATGCTCTTTCAGATGAAGTTTGCCATCATTACTCCGGCTCTCATCTCCGGGGCTTTTGTAGAGCGCGTGCGCTTCAAGACTTTTATGGTTTTCACCTTGCTCTGGACGACTCTTATATATGATCCGGTTGCGCACTGGGTGTGGGGTGATGGAGGCTGGCTTAAAAAGATGGGCTCGCTGGACTTTGCCGGCGGTACCGTCGTGCACATCACGGCCGGGGTCGCCGCTCTTGCTCTGTGTATCGCCCTGCGTCGCAAGAAGCGGGCCGTTGACGGCCGCTTCCAACCGGAGAGTGTGCCTTTGACTTTGTTTGGTGCGGTGCTGCTCTGGTTTGGCTGGTTTGGTTTTAATGGTGGTAGCGCCCTTGGTGCCAATGCCTCCGCCGCTCAGGCTCTTGTTACTACAACTGTCGCCGCTGCCGCCGCCGCTCTCACCTGGATGCTTGTGAGCAGCACCGAAGGCAAGAACACGGCCGTTGGTGCGGCTACCGGTGCCGTCGTTGGTCTGGTGGCAATTACTCCCGCCTGTGGATATGTTGATCTGACCGCAGCCATTGTGATTGGTGCCGTGGGCGCGGTGGTGGCATTTTTCTCAATCAAACTGTCGGAAAAATTGAAGATACAGGACTCCCTCGATGTCTGTGCCTGTCACGGCATGGCCGGCACCTGGGGCGCACTTGCCACCGGTATCTTCGCCAGCAAGGCGATTAATCCCGCCGGTGCCGACGGTCTTATACACGGCAACGGCAGTCTTCTGCTGGCGCAATTTGCTTCGGTTGTGGCCGTCTGGATTTTCACTTTTGTCGGGACTTATGTACTGGCCAAATTGCTTGACCGGGTGATGCACTTCACCGCCAGCACCTCGGAGCAGGAGGTCGGTCTCGACGCCTTCCATTATGGTGAAGAAAGCGTGGAGCGGCCCCTCAGTGGTGCGGTCGTGACCTAGGGCCGGAGAATTTTTAACTCCAGGGTTTTCCCTGTTTTATCCACTTGGCAACTATCGTATCTTTGTCTGGTTCTGGCGCTCCAGGAGATTTACCAATGAAGCTATTTTCTTTGCTCGCGGCCTTCGGGCTGGCGGCCCTTGCTCTGTCACCTATTTCCGGAGCGGTGGCTCCTGCCCAGGCCCAAAATTCGGTCACTTTGCGCAAAGGTGAGCTGCCCGCCGCCGATAAGTTTTATACGGCGCCGCGCATACTCCAGATTGTGGATGACCGGGACAGGATCCACGATTGTCGCAGGCCTGAACCGGCACCCAGAAGTGTTGTCATTCCGATAGGCCCCGTGGGCAGTGCGCCGGTTGATAGCGTCGGTTCCGGCGTTAAGTTTGAATCCAACAATCTCCCCCAGTCCGGCTTTGGCCAGAGCAACATTCCGGCTCGTGGCATGGGCCCGGCCGTGGCTCTGCCGGTCGCCAAAATGGGTGGACTCAGTCCTGTGGACAAAGTGCGGCCGATTGGCGGCGGATTCAAAAATGCTCAGGGTAGCCAGAGTGGCGTCTCCGGCCGTATACCAACCGCGACAGCTCCGGCTGCAACTTATGACCATAGCTATCAGAGTGGATCCGGCTTGCTAGGCGGCTCTTCAGGGTCTTCGCACAAGGTTTCGGAGAACGTGATGGGCGTCCTGAGAGGGGCCCGGGGCGGGAAATAGCATATTTAGATGATATGTAGTCAAGCTTTGTAATTCAACAAATTAGTATCATAAGCGGACACTTCGGTATCCCGGCTTATCTACTAAATGGGTGAATTGCATGGTTAGAGTCTCTATGTCGCAGGTTAAGGCGCGTGCCGGACACCGAGTGTTTGCAGCGGCAGCCGCTCTGGCTTTGAGTTTCCCTCTGACCTCCCTGGTGGCCATGGCCAATGCACCTACCCCTTTGCCTTTTGGTCATACGGGTGGAGGTTTTGCCAATACGGGACATGCAGGTCTACATCATCCATTTTCGAGCGTACAAACTTTTTCTAATCAACCTCAGCACAGTAGTCTTCTGCAGTCCGTTCAGCAGAGCGGCGCACTGCCGGGGGCGGCTGTCCAGGGGGTGACACATGGTCTCAATGCCATGTTCCAGCATCATCGCGCGGCCGTTCACAACGCTGCGGCGCCTGGAAATAGCGGTACCGATGTCAATTTGTCCTCGGCAAAATTAGCTTTCCTTGCCGGTAATCTGGGCAATTTCTCCAATCTGGTTATCGACGTCGGGGGGCGCCAGGAGCTGGTGGCTCTCAATACAAAATTGACCGCTGCTGAATATGTGGCCGCTCAACAGGTTTTGACCACCGGGCTGCAGACAATCAAATTGAACGCCAATGGTGCGGCCAGCGGCGGGACAGTCAATCTCGACAATAGGCTCCTGGCTGCTTTCGATCATTCCGCCGGCGGCGCAATCGGCTCGTTGACGATTGCTCGTGGTGTGCAGGTTGTCGACAGTGTGAGCGATCTTTCCATCGCCGGTCGTTTGAATAACTATGGCTCCATATACACCGCAGCTTCCTCGGCGGGCAGTACAGACAGTATATCCGCCAC
>JAFEAV010000134.1 GCA_018266215.1 Cyanobacteria bacterium SZAS LIN-3
TTAAACATCGCCTCTACTACCATGTCGTAAGACCAGTGGCGCAGGTTGGCTCATTCTTCATGGCCGTCATACCTGTGACGCTAATGGTCGGCTGGCACTTTGGGCATGGGCAGTGGCAACTGGACGCGATGGTCTATGCTACTGCTCTCGTCTGCGGTGTCGCCGGAATTGGCGTGAGACTGCTGGCTTGTTTCGTGCACGCTGCAACTAAGGCTAACGATAGTCACGCATCATAAGGAGAAAAACACTGGATGCGCAAAATTATTCTCAATCTGGCCCTGTCCCTGGACGGATTTATCGAAGGACCAAATGGAGAGTACGACTGGTGTTTCAACGATCAGGATTATGGTCTTACAGAGTTCTTTGAACAAATCGATGCGCTCTTGATGGGACGCAAAACATTTGAGACTCTCCGATCGCAAGGCTCTGACCCATTCTCTGCTAAGCGCAAATATATTGTCTCCAGTCAGTTAACGTCGGTTGAATCGAACGAGACAATCTTGACCGGTGATTTTATCGATGCAATTAGAGGCTTGACGAATGAAGACGGCAAAGACATCTGGTTATTTGGTGGCGCGCAGCTCACCGACGCATTGCTGAAAGAGAAATTGGTTGATGAGTTTCAACTGTCGATTCATCCGCTACTTCTGGGTAGTGGTACCAAGTTGTTCCGCGGCCTGGACAGCCGCTTGAGCCTTGAGCTGACTAACTGCAAGCAATACGATAGTGGGCTTGTGCAGCTTTTCTATGCGCTGAAGTATTAGGGGTGGGATGGGCCCAGGGCTGAGACTAAATCCTAAATAGATAGAAGGCAACTGTTCTTCCGACTTCGCAAACTAGCATCAAGGATACAATGCAGCAAAATGAGGCCAGAATTCTTGTTCGGAGATTTTGAGCTGTCGTGAATGGTATTAGAAATGCCACTGTGAGACCTAGCAAAGCCATTCTTACAAACGCTACTGCCAGTCTCCAGTCTGGGACAAAGTCAGTTAGCCACAGTGCTATCTGGATAGTGAAGATGCCTAAGCCGAAACCCAGTCGCTGCCGGATGATTATGGGAGAGGTGTTATTGCTCACCGCTTGCTCTGGCATTCTATTCGCGTCTCCATGAGACCTGTCGATATCGGGCCTTTTCTTACCGACAGATGACGCAGTGCCACCAGAGCGATAATGGAGACTGCGCCACCATAAAAGGCGAGCGGAAATAGTTCATATCCGGCATTCATTGTGGCTTCGGGGTGGTCGATGTGTCCGTACATGGCTGCTGTTGCCATGTACAAGCAGATTGAAAAACAGCCAATGACGTAAGCCATCGGATAGAAGAACCACGGTTTTGGAACCAGAAACATCGCTACAAGCGAAATTGGAATCCAGACGAACATCATGCCTACAATTGCTTCCGTTGCGAAGTTGGGTAGGATGTCCAAACTTGTCACAGCAAGGGCCTGTCCCAGCAGAATTGAGCCTATCAGATATGGCTTATAGAAAATCGAAGTGGGGGGTGCAGGTTTATCCCAACGGCGAAACCGGCACAGTAGGGCGATGGCGATCGGTGCAACGACTATATCGACACTAATCCCGCTCAGCACATCGCTACCCCCCCGGCCATCGGATAGTCCCATTCAATCACAAAAAAGCCCGGTCGATCGCTCAACCGGGCTTTTCAATTTCTCTAACGGATTGGCTGATTAGCTACCCAACAGGTCGCTTACATCCATGCCCTTCAAGCTCAAGCTGATCTTGTGTTCTTTAGGAGAGAACTTCTTGATGATAGCTTTGACTTGCTGGCCGACTTGCACGATTTCTTCGGGCTTGGCGGTGGGCTGTTCGGACATTTCAACGGTGGGGAGCAGAGCATCAACACCGGGATAGATTTGAACGAAAGCGCCGAAGCTCTGGATCTTGCGGACGGTACCGTTGACGACTTGTCCTTCGTTGAACTTGTCTTCAATTTCTTTCCACGGATCAGGCTGCATCTGTTTCAAGCTCAAGCTGATATGGCCCTTGTCTTGATCCACTTTGAGCACTTTGGTTGTAACCATCTGACCGACTTTGAGGACGTCGGACGGATGCGATACGCGCTCCCAGGAGATTTCGGAGATAGGGAGGAGGCCATCCAGACCGCCGAGATCGATGAAAGCACCGAAGTCTGCGATACGGACAACTTCGCCGGTAACAACTTGGCCGGATTCCAGGGTGGAGAGAATCTTCTCGCGCTGAGCAGCTTTCTCTTCCTGGACTGCCAGTCTCTGGCTCAAAATCAATTTGTTGCGCTTGGTGTCGGTTTCCAGAATCTTCATCGGGATTTCCATGCCGATCAATTCTTCCGGAGTCGTACCCTTGACGCGCAATTGGCTTGCCGGTACGAAACCGCGCAGGCCGTAAACATCTACTACTACGCCACCTTTGACCACTGCCGATATTTTGGCGCGGATGGTGTCGTCGTTCTTCTTCTGGTTCTCCAGCTGTACCCAGCCTCTGGCTTGGGCTACACGCTTGAGGGACAGAGTCAGTTGTCCGTTCTCGTTTTCTTCTCTAAGGATATAGAACTCGAGCTTATCACCGACTTTGCATACGTCATCCATGTTATCCACAGGGATGTTGGAGACTTCCTTCTGGGGGACAAATCCTTCGGACTTGCCGCCGACGTCAACGAGGACGCCGTCTCTCTCGACGCGCACTACATAGCCGTTTACAATGTCTCCTTGCTCAAACTTGAAGTTCAAGGACTCTTCGAGAAGTCGCTCGAATTCGGATTTTGAGTTGGACTCTAACTGCTTTTCTGTCACTGAAATTGTCTCTCCTTGGGCCTTCGATTTTTTCGGCTCAGTTAGCAACATGGTTGGGAATTACCTCTTTATTTGGCTACAAGAGCCACTGGCGCCTTCGCTTCAGGACTATCGCTCTGGGTTTAAGCCAAAGGAAGAACGAAGCTCTTGCGATCAGGTTAGTCCCCTAGTTTACTGCCCCTGAGCACTTGTTACTCGGGAAAGCGCACATAGTTACTGAAAGCTTTACTATTGGATGCTCGAAAGCTAATCCAATGCTTGAAAGCTAAACCAGCTCAACAAGACGTGGCGAACCACTGAATATAGACCAATATATATGCAGCTTTCAAGAGAACTATCTCAGGTTTAAATGAACATTTAGACTTTCAGCCCTTTTGCGCATTAGATTCGACTTATATTTGCGTCTCTTTCGAGCGGCGGGTCGCGGGCGATCGATCTCTATCGCATAGTCTTTGGCCTGGTACTTCTTATATTGATTGCGCATTGCGCATGTCCAGGTTGTATCTTTTCCCGGAAGCGGGAGGCGGCTTGAAGCTGGCTCCCTGAGCCAATTTTAGTGGTTCTATTCTTGTAATCCTTCCTTATAATAGCGGGAGATTTACTAGGTTCGCGAGTAAGCCCCGGGGGTCGAGTAATCGCACTTTTGAGATTTGAAAGGAAGGGAGGAACACATGTCCGGCAATTTGAAACTATTAACAGCGGCTCTGGCAGCCAGTCTTACTGTGGGAGCGGCGAGCGCCAGCCCCATGTCTTTTGGTGGCAGCAATAAGGCAGCCGCAACTCCGGTGAAGGAAGTATCCACACCAGAGCTCGATGCAGCCGGTTTGAAATGTGATCAGCTGAAGGCCAAATTTGACCAGGCCAAAAAGCAGTTGGAAGCGGCTAAGGCCAATTTGAAGGCCGCTGAAGCGGAACTCAAAGCAGCCAGAGCCGACAGGGAAGCGCTCAGTCTCAGAACCCAGGCTCGTGAGCTGGCCTCTGCTGCGGCTGTTGACCCGATCGTAAAAGGACCGACGACCAACGGACTCGGAGCTGTCAGCGCCGATGCTCCTCAGATTCATGACGTCCAGGCGACGGCTACACCCCTGCCCGGCGGCAACGACGCTCCTCCCACATTGCAGGACCTCGCCCCCGCTAACATCCCCTAAGTACTGAATTGGCCCGGAACTTCACCTAATAAGGATGGGTTCCGGGCCAAATAGTTTTCTTTTCTCGAACCGATTAGTTGCCCGAGGCAACCTTCTGAGCGGCCTGTCCAAGGATTTGGTAGGCCGCTTTTGCTGCCTCCTGTTCGGCAGCTTTTTTAGACTTGCCGACTCCCTGAGCTAGAGTTAAGCCGTCGACTTCCACGGTCACTGTAAACACCAGATCGTGGGACGGACCTTCGGAATTGATCACCGTATACAGTGGAGTGCCCTGACCCTTGCCCTGGGTGTATTCCTGGAGCTGCTGCTTGTAGTTGTCCTTTACTTCATCGCGGTCGCAAACGGTTGTTTGGTGACCGAAAATGCGGACAAGCAGGGTCTGGACTGTAAAGAGGCCAAGGTCCTGATAGATGGCGCCAATCAGTGCTTCCATGGCCTGGGCCATGATCGATGGGCGCATCTGGACTTTCTGGCCGAGCAAAATGTATTTGGACAGACCAATCTCCTGGGCAATTTCGGCCAGGATGCGATCGCTGACCAGGACCGAGCGCAACTCGGTCAGTTTGCCTTCGTTGTAATCGGGAAATCGTTCTAATAAATATTCCGAAATGACGAAGCGAAGGACCGCATCGCCGAAAAATTCGAGCTTCTCGTAGTCTTTGACCCCTTCGGCCGCGTGCTCGGCGGCATAAGATGAATGCGTCAGGGCTTCATCCACCAGGCCCATGCGACCGCAGGTGACGCCCAACTTCTGACATAGTTGGTCGAGCTCCTTAAAGCGTTTGGACGGTGATAGTTTCTGAACGGCGTTCATACGATGGGGATGGCTGCTTGAGCTTCTAGTGGAGTGGGCGTCT
Source organism: Cyanobacteria bacterium SZAS LIN-3 (assembly GCA_018266215.1). Taxonomy (GTDB): domain Bacteria; phylum Cyanobacteriota; class Vampirovibrionia; order Obscuribacterales; family Obscuribacteraceae; genus REEB67. The sequence continues at coordinate 4,792 of JAFEAV010000134.1, forward strand.
GGCACACTCAGTACGTTTGTTATTGAACCTGATGCTTTCAAGGGATTCCGCGACCTCTTATCTACCTAATCGAAGACTACAAGAGGTAAGCTCCCAGTGCTTATTTTGTTAACCATTGTTTCCTTGTTGACTTCACCTCCCACGAGCAAGAATGCCCATTTCGGCATGAAAATCACTGGAAAATTGGAAAGCAATAATCATGAGCGGGCTTTCAGGCGCCGAATTTGACCACATTTACCTGGCGGCTTACCTCGCTATAATCTGGCGTTCGTGCCACCTCTTAGCTCAGCCTGCTATGCTTAGAGCGCAAAATCTCGAGGCTAATTCTGCCCCTGCTTTCGAGGTTTTTTTAGTAGAAGGAGAAGACGGATCTAAATGGACCAGAGTTCCCTGCAGTTAGCTCAAATTTTCGTGTTCGTGGTTCTGGCGTTTGCCCTGCCCGCCCTCGGGATGATTCTCCTGGCCTGGGTTTTGCAACTCGCTCTTGGTTACCACAGACCAAATTCTCTGAAGAATCAGCCCTACGAATGCGGTATGAGACCGCTGCAAGAGGCCCTGGTACAGTTCGACATCCGTTACTACCTGTACGCGCTGCTCTTCATCCTTTTTGATATTGAAGTGATTTTCATCATTCCCTGGCTGATGGCCACCGACGACCTGCCGCGCATGCTTGTCGGACCGGACATCCTGGCTAACTATATTGCCGCCGGCAATATGGCCGAGATCCTGAAGCTGAGAATGGTCGGACCGATCGAACTGGCGATGTTTATCTTCATCCTGGCCATTGGCCTTGTATACGCCTGGAAAAAGGGCGCTTTGGAGTGGGAGTAAATTCATGACTGAAGGTAACTTATTAAAGAGCGATTTCCCGGGAGTACCCGAGGAGCTGAAGGACACTGTCACCATCAGCAGCGTAGACATGATGATTGACGGCCTGGGTGAGTTGCTCAGCCCTGTGCTCAGTCCCATCACCAACTATTTCCGCTCAAACTCTGTGTGGCCCTTGACTTTCGGTACCTCGTGTTGCGCTATCGAGATGATGAGCGTGGGTATGTCGGCCTTTGACATCTCGCGTTTCGGCTCGGAAGTGTTCCGCGGCACCCCGCGTCAGGCCGACTTGATCATCACCGCCGGTACCATCACCCGCAAGATGGCCCCAGCTCTCATCACTCTCTACGAGCAGATGCCCGAGCCCAAGTATGTGATCGCCATGGGTGCCTGCACCGTCACCGGCGGCATGTTCAACGATTCTTATTCGGTCGTGCAGGGTGTGGACCGCATTATTCCGGTCGACATTTATCTGCCGGGTTGCCCTCCTCGTCCCGAAGGCATCCTTGATGCTCTGCTGAAATTGCAGCAGAAGATTCGCACCGAAAATTATCATGAGCGCAAAAAACGCAGCTATAACCAGCGAGCTGTCCGCTTCGTCGATTACGACACGGGACGTCTTGTCGATGATCTGGTGGCTGAAGCCAAAGCTGACACCGAAGCTGCGATAGCAAAGGGAAAGGACTAAGACAATGACAGATGATGCCAACGCCAAAAAGGAACCGGCGGCTGAAAAAGTCGAAGCGCCGCTTCCCCCCGGGCAGTATGGTCAGTTTCTCAAGGAGCACGGCATAACAACCGAGCGTCTTCCGGATTCTTGCGGTGTTGAGACTATCGCCATCAGCGGCGACCAGTTGGATGCCGCCCTGCGTCTGCTCAAGAATTCTTCCGAAATCAAGCTCGACCTGCTCCTCACCGTCAGTGGTGTCGACCAGATCGAGACTTTTGATTCGGTCTATCACCTGTGGTCCTACAGCCACACCAATGAGCTGGTCGTGAAAGTGCGCATTCCCAAGAGCGAAGTCAAGGAAGGCGAACTGCCCTGCGTACCAACCATCACTGGTTTCTGGCCTGCGTCCAACTGGCATGAGCGTGAGACCTACGACCTTGTAGGCATTCGTTATTCCGGCCACCCCTATCCGCGGCGTATCCTCAACCCCTGGGATTGGGATGGTCACCCGCTGCGCCGTGATTACAAACAACCGGTGGATGCGTTGAACGACAAAAATCCCCACAGCATGAGATAAGGGTAATAAGGCATGGCTCTCGACTTACAACCAATTGAAGACCTCAAAACTGATGAGATGATCATCAACATGGGTCCGCAGCATCCCGCCACACACGGGGTATTGCGCCTGATCTTGACGCTTGACGGCGAAGTCGTGAAGCACGTCGAGCCGGTACTCGGGCATCTGCACCGCGCCCAGGAATGGCAGGGACAGAACCGCACATGGTTCCAGTATCAAGCTTTGATCGACCGTGTCGATTATCTCTCGGGTATGTTCACATCCTGGGCTATGGCCCGCGCCTGCGAACAACTCGATGGTACGGTTGTGCCCAAACGCGCTGAGTATCTGCGTGTCATGCTCTCCGAAATGAACCGCATCACCTCGCACTTGCTCTGGCTTGGTACCTACCTTATCGACCTTGGCGCCATGTTCGGCTTCCCCTTCTATCCTTTTAGAGAGCGCGAAAAACTTTTCGATCTTTTCGAAGAAGTTGCCGGTCAGCGCATGATGTTCAACTACATCCGCATCGGCGGTGTCTTGCGCGATCCCAAGCCCGAGTGGTTTGAGCAGCTGAAGAAGTTCACAAAAGAATTCCCCGATCGCATCGACGAGTACGAAGCCATCGTCACCCAAAACCCGATCTTCCTGGATCGTACAAAAGGTGTAGGTATCCTCAATAAGCAGCTGGCCATGGACTACGGCGTCACCGGTCCGTGCATCCGTGCCTCCGGCGTCCCCCTCGACCTGCGTAAGACCAAGCCCTATTCGGTCTATCCTGAGCTCAAATTTGACGTCATCACCTATGACAAAGACGGCGACACCTGGGATAGATATATGGCCCGCATCCTGGAAATGCGCCAGTCGAACGAAATCATCAAACAATGTATCGAGCAGATTCCTGACGGCGACATCATCGTCAAGAAGCAAACTGCCGGTCTGCGCGTTAAGGCCGGTGAAGGCTTTGCCGCAGTAGAGTCGCCCCGCGGTGTGATCGGATGTTATGTCACCTCTACCGGTGGTGAAAAGCCCTTCCGCTTCCGCTGGCGCAATCCTTCATTCTGCAATCTATCTATATTGCCTGAGCTCCTGGTCGGTCACCCGATATCGGACATCATGGCCATATTTGGTTCCATCGATATCATCCTTCCCGACGTGGACCGCTAGAAGCGACTCCCCGTCCCGTTCCAATCGTATTTAAAGTAGACAAAGAGGCAGACCACTTTCCATGCAAAACGTAGATGAGATAAGAAAACTAACAACGCTGAGCATTGTCTGGTTGACGATTACATTCTCTGCAGTGTGGTTGGTCTGTTGGGCCGTTGGTATCGGTTTGCCGATGGCTCTGGATACATTTTTCCACTATGACAATGAGCTGCTGACCGAAACCCTGCGCTTCTTTGTACCGGCCCTTTCGATTCTGGTCTTCATTCCCATCAACGCCATGTTCATGGTTTTGCTGGAGCGCCGCGCACTGGCCATTTTTACAGTGAGAAAAGGTCCCAACAGAGTCGGACCCGACGGTTACCTGCAGACAATGGCCGATGCCGTCAAACTCTTGCTCAAAGAAGACATCACTCCTATCGGAGCTGATGCCGTCATGTTTACTATGGCCCCGATTATTTTCTTCGCTCCCTCCATCATTGGAGCGGTTCCCCTTCTGGCGGCCGTTACTAGCAATCATCCTTTCTACCAATCTCTCAATCTGCCCACCGGGATCTTCTATGTCCTGGCTGCTTCCGCTATCCCGGTAGTGGCGCTCGTTATGGCCGGTTGGGCATCGAACAATAAGTACTCTCTGGTAGGCGGACTGCGCAGCGCAGCCCAGGCTATCAGTTATGAAATCCCTCTGGTCATGGCCATCCTCTCGGTTTGCGTGATGGCCGGTACTCTCGATATGGTCAAGATCGCCGAGCAGCAAGCCGGCGGCATCCTCAACTGGAATTTCTTCGGTGGTGGCGCTCTCACCGGTCTCGACAAAATCATCGCAGCCAGTATGGGTGTGGGTACCACCAGCGCCGCGGACCTGGTTAAGACCTATTATCCCTTTGAAGGCCTGTCGGTTGTGGCCGCCATCATCCTGGTGGTCTGTCTGATCATCTCCTTCTGCATGTATCTCACCGGGGCCTGCGCTGAAATCAACCGCATCCCCTTCGACTTGCCGGAAGCCGAATCAGAACTCGTCAGCGGTTACAACACCGAATACAGTGGCATGAAATTCGCCATCTTCTTCCTGGCTGAATTCACCAACCTCTTTGTTGTCTCCAGCATCACCACCGTTATGTTCCTCGGTGGCGGCGACAATCCTATTCCTCCTTATATCCTTGATAAGATCCCCGGCCTCTCGGCAGGCATTTCCGCTCTGCGCGAAAGCCCCATCTGCAGCCAGCTGCATCTGATCAACCCCGAGATGTTGTTCGCCACTCTCTGGGTCATCTTCAAGGTCTACAGCATCGTATTTTTCGCCATCCTGGTCAGAGGCACACTGCCTCGCTTCCGTATCGACCAATTGATCGCCTTTGGTTGGAAGCGTCTCATTCCTCTGTCGCTGATTGTTTTTCTGGTACTCGTGTTTGCAAGGGGGTTCGTAATCTGTCATGGCTAATGTGATATCCAGAGCCTTTGGTGGGTTAGGTGAAATCAGAAAAGGTCTCGGGACCGTTTTTAAACATACCTTCCGCGAGCCCATCACCAAAAACTATCCCGATGAAGTGTCCAAGCTCTCGCCGCACTTCCGCGGACGCCTGGCTCTTACGGTTAATCCGGAGACCGGAGAAAATCTCTGCATCTCCTGCCGTCAGTGCGAGCGCGTGTGCCCGGACAAGTGCATTGAGATCACCTCGCACAAGAGCCCCGAGACCAATAAGCTCGAGCTCATTGATTTCAAAATCGACCACGGTCTCTGCATGTTCTGCGGACTTTGCACCGAAGTCTGCCCGACGTATTGCATCATCAATACTAATGATTTTGAGATGGCTGATTACAGCAGAGAGTCGCTCATTTACGACATCAAGAAACTGACCCTGAGCCAGGACGAGTCGGCCTTTTACTTTGAAGGCAAAGGCAATCCGCTGCCCAAGCCCAAGCCGGCCAAAAAGCCTGCTGAGCCTGCCGCTGCCGGAGCCGCCAAGCCTGCCGAAGCCAAAGCTGATGCTAAGCCTGCTGAAGCTAAAGCCGAAGCTAAACCCGCTGAAGCCAAAGCCGAAGCCAAGCCTGCTGAGGCCAAAGCTGAAGCCAAACCCGCTGAAGCTAAAGCCGATGCCAAGCCTGCTGAAGCTGAAGCCAAGCCTGAAGAGAAAAAAGAAGAAGAGAAGAAAGACTAATTTAGATTGGTGCCCCTGCTAAAAGGCAGACAAGGAAAAAGAAGAAAAAATGGATCAGCAAAGTACGATAGCCTCTCTCCTGGCGGCACCAGCCGTTGAAAGTTGGCTCTTTTATATCTTATCCACGCTGGCTATCTGTCTGGCTGTCGGTGTTATCGCCGACCGGGTGATAATCCGCTGCGGATTCCTCCTGATCGGTGTGTTCGGCACCATATCCGGTATCTTCCTCCTGCTGCACGCTCAATTTTTAGCGCTGGCTCAAGTGATGATTTACGCCGTAGGCATCACCCTGGTTGTGGTTGTCGCCCTGATGTTGACCAATCCCCGATTGGAAGCTGAAGCCCCGGTCGCGGTTGTAGACGACAAGTCCTCACCGCTAATCAAGTTTTTCAATTCCATTAAGCGCAACATCGTGCTCTGGGTGGCTGTTTTCTCATTCATCACAATCTATGCCGCTCTTACCGGTGAAACCCACTGGCCGATGAGTTCAGATCCGATGCCCGCTGACAGCGTCAAAGCGCTCGGTATGGCTCTGACCACCACATATGCCATTCCTTTTGAATTTGCCTCGGTGCTGCTCCTGGCTGCACTCATGGGGGCCATTATGCTGGCCAAAAATGACGCCAAGGAAGAGGCCGAAGGCAATTTGACCATTGCCGAAGAAGCCAAGAAAGCAGAAAACAATTTAGCGTTGCAGAGGTAGTACGAAAGTGAACGTCAAGCTGTCACCACAACAAAAACAACAGGCAGTCGTATTGCGCCGCGAAAATGATCGTCTGGCTATCAAAATTGCCACCGGCTTCTGTGTTTTTGCCGCCGCCATCGTCGGCACCTACGCCGGTGTTTTGTTCGGACCTGAAGGTCTGGAGAAAGTCGTCGCCCACCACTATGATTTTTGGACCTGCGTCATCCTGGCCATGGTTGGCTGGATGGTACGCTCCGCCGGCGGTCATAAAGCCGTGATTGTCACCATGACAGTGCTGGCTTCATTCATTATTTTGACCCTGCACCAGGAACAGCTCATTCGCTATCTCGTGCTTGCCGCCCTGCTCTTTGCTCTGGGTGTCTACGGTATGTGCCAATCGCGCAATGCCGTTCGCGTTTTGATGTCGGTTGAACTCATGCTCAACGCAGTCAATATCAATTTGATCGCCTTCTCGCGAT
>JAFEAV010000135.1 GCA_018266215.1 Cyanobacteria bacterium SZAS LIN-3
TTAAAGTCCCTTCAGTACGTTTTGAGCAATTACCAGTCGTTGCACCTCGGAGGTGCCTTCGTATATTTCTGTGATTTTTGCGTCGCGCATGTAGCGTTCTGCGGGATAGTCAGTGACGTAGCCGTAGCCGCCAAAAATCTGCACGCATTTTACGGTGCTGCGCATGGCCATTTCTGATGCAAACAGTTTGGCGTGGGCAGCGTGTTTGGTGAATTTTTCACCGCTGTCCTGGGCAACCGAGGCATGATAAACGAGCAATCGGGCGGCATCGATTTCGGTCTGAATGTCGGCCAGCATAAATTGTATGGCCTGGAAATTATTGATTGTCTTATTGAAGGCCACGCGTTCTTTGGAGTACTTGAAGGCGTGATCCCAGGCACCCTGGGCGATACCTACGGCCTGGGCGGCGATACCGATTCTGCCACCATCGAGGGTGATCATCGCTACTTTGAAGCCGTCACCCAGGCCGCCAAGCATGTTGGCTACCGGCACCGGAGTGTCTTCAAAATTTATCTGGCAGGTGGAGGAGCCTTTGATGCCCAGCTTGTCTTCGAGCTTACCGAAGGTAAATCCGGGAGCGCCTTTTTCCACAATCAGTGCAACCAGACCTTTGTGTTTAAGATTCTGGTCGGTCTGGGCGATGACGAGATAGTAGTCGGCTTCAACACCATTTGTGATCCAGTTTTTGGAGCCGTTCAAAATGAACTGGTCACCTTTTTGAATGGCCATGCACTTTGCCGCGGCGGCGTCGGAGCCGCTTCCCGGCTCGGATAGGGCAAAAGCGCCTAATTTTTTACCGGCGCACATGGGTGGCAAAAATCTTTGTTTCTGCTCTTCGGTGCCGAGTATAAATATCGGCTGCGCGCAGAGCGAGACGTGGGCAGAATACATAACCGAAGTGGTGGCACAAGCGCTGGCCAGTTCTTCTACGGCGATGGCATAGGAGACGTGGTCCAAGCCGGCTCCGCCGTATTGCTCGGGGAAGGGCAGCCCACAGAGGTCGGAGGCGGCGAGCAGGTCCCAGTTTTCCCGGGGAAAGCGGTGGTCGCGATCGATCTCGGCGGCTCTGGGCGCAAACTCGGCCTGAGCCATTTCACGAATAGTTTCTTTGATTAGCTGCTGCTCTTCGGTGAGTTTGAAGCTAATTGGTAGTTCTGTTGCGATGTTGTTAGCGGTCAACATGGGTAGCCCTTGATTCTGGGGAGGAAAAAGGGCCGTCCGTGGCCAGTAGACTGGCCGGCGGGGTACTGCCCTCAGGTCAAGATCATAGCACTTGGGACCCCCAGCCGGTACCTATCGGCGATGCTCTTGGCTTGATTGCAGCCAATTGCCGCCTCATTTTGTCCCATCTTGTTGTAGAGTATTGCTTTGCCCCCTCAAGGCACCTAAACCTTATGAACGACGCGGATATCAAGGTCCTCTACGTTGAGGATTCCAGAAGCTCAAATTCTTCTTTGCGCCAGGCGCTCAAGGACGAAGGTCTGACCCTGGCCTTTTGCGGCGGTGGCTTCGACGCCCTGGACGAGCTATCGGTCGATGGTGCCGATGTGGTTGTGGCCAGTACGGCTCTGGGTGATTTGAACGGTTTTCAGCTGGCTGCTCTGATTAAATCGAGCGAGAGTACGCAGGGCCTGCCGGTTGTGCTGCTCGAGGACAAGCTCGTCAAAGTCGATGATTTCTGGAGTAAGGCCGCCGGCTGTGACCTCTTTGTTTCGACCGAGGACTTGAAAGAACCGCTCAAAGTGGCTAAATCCATTAAAGAGCTGGCCGTCGGCATCAAAGAATCGGGCTGGAAGCGTCAGCAGGCGACAAGCGTGCTGGTGCCGACGCAGGGATTTTCCTCCACGCGTCTGATGGAAAGTTATCGCAGTCTTCTCGATGACTTATTGCTCGAAAGAATCGTCAACCGCATGGCCCGCACCTTGACTGCAATGGTCGAGCCGCGCAGTCAATTTCTGGATGCATTTTTTGAACTTGTCTCCAAACTTTTTGAGCCCGACTTGATCGGCCTGGTGGTGGCCGACGTCAACAATCCCTGGGCGGCTTTGCGCTTTCGCGAGAAAGTCTCGCAGCAGGCCCATGACGAAGTGGTTTCCAAAATCACCGGCAGCTTGAAAATCAGCGCCAATATAACGGTCGAAGTTAAGGGGCAGTCTCCGGATCAGGCCGGCAACGGTATTCGCAGCCTTTCCACCTTTGAGCTTTTGCCCGTCGGCGCTGAGAAGCAGGGACTGGGTGCCCTTGTTTTCGGCAGCCGTGACAAGGCCGGCTTTTCGCCCTCGGCCAAAGCCTTTATGACATTGCTCACCCAGGAGCTCAAGCCGGTTGTGTAGCTGCTTCTGGCGAAGCAAGAAATCGAAGTCTTGCATTCGCGTGAAACTTATCGCGCCGCCATCGATTCACTTACCGGTTTGTATAATCTGGAGTTCCTGGTCGGATTTTTGCAGCAGCAGCTGCTCTTCTCCTTCCGCCAGAGACTGCCTGTCGGCATGGTGATTGTCGACATCGATAATTTTGCCGCCATCAATCAAATGTATGGTTATGAATTTGGCGATTCTGTTTTGACTACGATGGCCAACAGACTGCTCAACGTCACCCGCTCAAGCGACCTGCTGGCCCGTTACGGCGGCGACCAGTTTGCCGTCGTCCTGCCCAATACCGATGTCGCCGGCGCTAAGGTGCTGGCGGAAAAAGTGCGGGGCGAAATTGAGGTCCTCGATTTCAGTCATGAAAACGACAGACGCGGTCCCAAGATAACCGTCTCGGTTGGTTGTGCCTGCTTCAACATGGAAGATCTCAATCCCGAGACCATTTTGCGCGATGCAAAAGTAGCGCTGCGCTCGGCTAAGGAAGCCGGTCGCAATCGCATTGCCACGGCCTAAAGAATCATCTCGTCGTAATGCCTGTCGATGGCGGCGACAATGGTATCGCCGGCGGTAGCGCTGGCGTCGGCCAGGGCAGCCAGGGCAAGTGCGGCTCCCGCCCCCACACCCTCTTTGACATGACCGTCTTCATAGGCGCGCAGACCGGCATGCAGACTCTTTGAGAAGTCGCAGGTGGCAGCCATATATGGTGCGCCGACCAGTTCGGCCAGAGCGCGAGTATCGGCAAATGGATCCCGTGCCACCCACTTTGTCGTTATTACTGCCAGGCGTCGGTCGGCCCGGAGAGACAGTTTCGGCCTGTCGATATTTTCAAGACCCGGCATCCCTGCTTCGATAATTGCTCGAACGAGGGCGTAAACAGCGAGCATTTGTGAGCCGCCTGCAAGTATCACCGCCGGGCATCTATCTTCGTCGTCACTGTCGAGGGCGCCCAGGCAGAAGCCCGCCGCAAATGCTTGCATCGGATCCCCCAGACATTCGACCGCCTTGAGTGGATTATTTCTGAATACTTCTCTGAAATTTTCGCCCAGTTCGCTTTCAATTCTTTGCAGTCCTGTCCGTACCAGTTCTTCTTTGAGCGTGGGCTTCTTTCCCTGAATGCTGCTGGAAAGCAGGCCATCGGCGGCGATGCCCAGGGCGCGCAGCAGGGCCAGGGCGGTGGTGGTGCCGCCGGGCACACATTCGGCCAGGACAGTCAGATTTTTCTTGATCGCATCCGTCGCTGTGCTCTGGCTCTGTCTACGACCGGCTTTCAGCCCTTCTCCAAAAAGTGCCTGCACCTGCGAGGCGGACATGCTGTTTGCCGTGGTGAAATTTTTTGCCGGTACGGCGGCGCATTTTTCTTTGAGCGAAATATGCTCCACCTCCGGCGCGCTAAAAGTGCCGCAGTCAAATATCGAAAGGCGGTGCTGAAGCAGACTGAGGCAGGCTCTTGTTACAACGACCGGTGAGGTCACTCCGGCCGGAGAGGAGGGCAGTGATTCACCGCCGGCGGTGCGGCCCCTGAGCAGGGCTTCGGCGTCCAGTCTGGGCGTCAGCCGGCGCGACTCGGCGCATGCACCGGCGGCGGAAACTCCATCGAGATCGCTCATTTCGGTGCCGGCCAGAGCCAGGGCAAAATCTATCGTTCCGGCAGAGGCAATTTCAGTGGCTATGGACTGGGCCCGTTCGACGAGCCCGGTGGCGAGGTTGATTATATCGATGTGCTCTGTGCTAGCCGTTGAGCTGGGTGCCGTTTTCTTCGTTTGCATCTGCTTCTGTTTTTTCTTCTGAATGTACTTGCGCCACCGCAACCGGCTGGGGCAGCGTCTGTTCGGTGGAAATGCAATCGCGCACAACTTCAATCAGCATGGCCGTCGATATGGGGAAGAGCATGATGCCGGTAGCCACCTGCCAGATTTCCCAGAAGAGGGCCAGAGGCAGCGGCTGGTTGGCATCGACGCCGGAGGCGCTCAAAATCTGGGGTATGGCGTAGGGCGTGCTTATTGCAGTGTTCAGCGCCAGCACCAGAGCCGTCACCAGAGTGAGCATGGGGGCGGTGGTGATGAGCAGGAGCCAGGAGCGGCCGATGATATGTCCTGTGGTGCAATTCACCATCGAGGACATGGCCAGCACAGCCACTGAGTAGTTGGAGAGAATCATAAAAGAGACGGCCGCCGCGCCGATGGCACAGGGCAGTAGCTCGGGCGGAAGGGAGAGTTTTTGCTGACCGGCTGAGGCCATCAGGGCTAAAGCCCAGGCGCAAGTGGCGGCGCAGAAGAGAATAATCACAGGGATCATGATCAGGGCGGCGGCCAACCAGCTCTGGGCGAGGAAGCCCTTGTGGTGGCCGAGTACGGCGAAGGCTTCCTGGTAGGATTTTTCGGCACGCTCTTTATAGTCGGCGGTTTTGATCGAATCGGCTGAGAGGGGCAGATCAAAGAGTAGAAAAGCGCGGGTGAAAGCAGCCAGGCGGTAGACGCCCACGCCCATACCGACGATGAGCAGGATCCCTGCTACGGTAAGGCCGGCCATGGCCGAAAACATCTGCATGAGAATGGTACCGGCATCGTGGGTTACGTTGCTGGCGCCCAGATTGAGCGACAGGATAAAGGCCACGGTGGTGACAATAATCAGTCCCGAAATGAGAAAAATGATTGCCGGTTTGTAGAGATGCTTTTTGAAGTACCAGCTGAACTGCCAGACATGCCGCCACCAGACGGCGCTGCAAAACCTGGCCAGCACTTCGCGACCGGGGAGGTTTTTAGGGGCTGGTTTTGCGCTTGAAATTTCCATGCACTCTCTAGCTGACCGGATGCAGATGACTATACAACGCCGGCCTTCAATACATCTTGTATTCCCCACTGAATTGACTTCGACCCGGCTTCCAGGTCAGTAAATTTCTCTCCAGGCCTGCCATTTCGTTAAGAGACTTTTAGTACTAATGCATTCTAAGGCCGGTTCTTGACAAAATGTGCCATGATTTCGGCATGATTCTATCCTTTGGACATAATCCGGATCTCGAACTTCTTGAGCGCGCCAAAGCCGCTTTATCGGAAGCTGCACTGGATTTTCAGGTTGTCGTCTGCGCGCGCTCGACCTTGATTATCGTCACATCCGACAGCGACCACTTCTCCGGGCACAAGTTTTCCACCCTGCCGGGCGTCGTGAAAGTCGTCCGTCTGGGCAGCCGCACGCCTCTGGCGCTTGAGGGCGGTCGCTCGCGTATCGAAGTGAGCGGCAACGGCGGCAAGTTTCTCATTGGCGGTGAGCGCGAGCCGGTGGTGCTGGCCGGTCCCTGTGCCGTGGAAAGTTTTGAGCAGATTTTAGCCGTGGCATCAGCGGCCCGCGTGGCGGGTGCCCAGGGCCTCAGAGGCGGGGCCTACAAACCCAGATCCTCCCCCTATGATTTCCAGGGGCTTGGTATTGAGGGGCTGAAATTGATGCAGCAGGCCGGTCAGGCCAATCAAATGCCGGTCATAAGCGAAGTAATGAGTCCCGAGCAAATCGCCCCGGCATCGCCGTACATCGACGTTTTCCAGGTCGGTGCCCGCAATATGTACAACTATGAGTTGCTCAAAGAACTCGGTCGCCAGCGCAAGCCGGTCGTGCTCAAACGCGGTATTTCCGCCACCGTCGATGAACTGTTGCAGGCTGCTGAATACATTTTGCTCGGCGGCAATTTGCAGGTGATTTTGTGCGAGCGGGGCATCCGCACATTTGAAACCAGCACCCGCAATACTCTGGACCTCAGTGCCGTGGCGGTGCTCAAAAATCTGAGCAATCTACCTGTTATTGTCGATCCCTCGCATGCCGCCGGCAAGCGTGACCTGATCCGTCCGCTCTCGCGGGCTGCCATCGCCTGTGGTGCCGATGGCTTGATCATCGAAACCCACACCGATCCGGACAAATCCTATTCGGACGCCGGGCAGGCCATCACTCCTTCCACCCTGGCACAGATTGTGCAGGATGTGCGCGTCATTTACGGCGCGCTCAAGACCCATGATGAAAAGTCGCAGACTCTCGAGCCTGTGGTCGCTCCTGTCCCCGGCTCAGTTATGAGCGAGCGGGAGCAAATCTTCTCAGGATATCGACAAAGTTAAGATCAGGCTTGATGCCGTCCGGTACATCACCGAACATATCGGCCACTATTTTCTTGTAGACAGGCTTGCCATTGGCGCTGCGGCTGGGCAGCTCGACCGGTTTGCCGTTTTCGTAGATAGGTCGCAGGATAACGGCTCCGGCGATATCGCCCTGAATGTGTTCGAAACGATTGAAGCCGCCACCGTCTGCACCCACGCCGTGCGCCTTCATTCTCGATACTTCGATGAAGTAAGGAGAGGTGCCGCCCTGGGGACCGAGGTATTTGCCGTCTTTGCCGATCAGGATAACTGAACCGTCATCGGGCAATTGTGCACTATCCAGGCGTTTGACCAGCTCTTTGAGAGTCGGCTGCCGGTCTGCCATTTCGGCTACCTGTCTGGCTCTGGAATCGTCGAGAAGCGAAACTTTGCCTTCAAGATGCTCCTGTACCTCGGCGAATCTCTTCTCCGGTGAGCCGGTGCGGCCCAGGCGGTTGGGTTCGGTCAGGTCGGGCAATTTGCCCTGGTAGCCTTTGTACGACGTGGGCAGGCGGCTCATCATGCCTTCCACATCCTTGAGGCCCTGGGCCGTGATCACATCGCGCTGGCCCATGTCGGCGGTCTCTGCCAGTTGCTTGCCGATGGACCGGCTGTATTGCAGCACCGCCTTCAGTGCCCTGGTGTATTTGATGCCGGGGTCGCCATCGAGTTTCTGGTTGACTTCGGTCAGTCGGCGCTCCATCTCGGTTTTCACTTCGGAGACTGAGGCGCGGTTTGTCGGACGATAGGTGCCGCGTTCAATTTCACCGAGGACTTTGGTCACGTATTCTTTTTCGCGCAGCATTTCGTTCGATTTGACTGCTTTCATTGCAGTTTCCCGGCTCTGTTGCGCTTCGCGCGAGAGGCTGGAAACGGCAGAGTCGGTTACTTCGGCGACGCGCTCCTTGACCGGGGTTTCGACGGCCCTGGTTTCAGGCGCCTTCACTGCCGGTGGTGCGGCCTCAACTGCTTTTACTCCGGCATCAGCAACTTTTGCCGTTGCTCCCGTGGTTTCCGCCGGTGTCGCTTTACCCAGAACTTCGCTGGTGATCGAGTGCGCCTGGGTGGGCGTGAGGTCGACCTTGGCCACTTCGGTGTGAACTACCGGGGCTGGCGCTTCGACGGGCTGCTCGCGAACTACCTTCTTTGGCTCTGCCACCTTGGGTGGTGCCGGTGGTTCGAACTGCGCCTGTACAAGCTGGGTCGGATCTTTAGTGACCAGATCCAGTCGAGTGCCGTAGCTGTCTACAATTGGCTTGATCTGCTGTTCAAGAGCCAATCTTTGCGTTCTCAGCGTGCCCATCTGTTCTTCCAGGGCGGCAATTTCTTGATCGTAGGCGGCAATCTTGCCGGGCTGTTCGGCGCGAGCTTTTTGCAGAGCCGCCTGGGCTTCGGCCAGACTTTCTCTGTGCCGCTGAATCGCTTCCGGGCTGCTGTCTGCCTTGAGATCATCGTACTGGGCTTTCTTATCGAGGAACTGCTGATGCTTTGCCTGGAACTCATCACGCAGAGCCTGGTCAACCGGTTGACCTTCTTTCGGTACCTGTCTCTGGAAAGCTTCTTGCTTGGCGGCGAACAGTTGATCCAGTTCTTTCTTCTTGGGACCGAGTTCGCGGCCGGCGTTCTGGGCATCGGTCAGACTCTGCTGGCGGATGCGGATTGTCTGCTCCAGACTGTCGAAACTGGCTAACTCGCCTTTTTCTCTGGTCAGGCGGGTGAGCTTTGGCGCCAGGGCGCTTTCTTCCGCTCTGATCTGGGCGTGTTGCGCTTCCAGATCCACGAGCTTGCCGCGCATCTCCAGCAAGTGAGCATCATTGCGCTGGGCCTGACTGCGCTGGAAAGTTTCTTGAATGTCGGCCATCGAGGCCGCTGCCTTGGGCTTGCCCGAGATGATGTCGCGGGCCATTTCCACAGGACCCAGAGCAACCTTTGCGTCCTTGCCGGCAAAGGCCATGCCCATATCGCCTTCGCGCAGCACATGGGCGCCGTTGACTCGGGAGTCGCGGGCCAGGAAGTCCACGGCCTTGCCGTAGCCGGCCTGGGTCGAAGCCAGGGCATCGACATGCCAGTTTGATTTCAGCTCCAGGCCTTTCTTCATGCCCAGACCACCGGCCGCCATTGCCAGAGTGGTATCGAAGACCATGGCCCCGCCGGTTTCGGCTACGATTTTGCGGTCCTGCGCTACATTGTCTTTGGACGCGTAGGCATCGGCTACGGCATTAATAGTAGCCTGCGGTCTGCCGCCGCGAATTTCACCAACCACCCATGATGCGCCCATTACCAGGCCGCCGGCCAGGGCTATTTTCTGACCTATAGGTCCAGCTTTAGCCACCGCTCCCAGGGTGTAGCCGATACCGGCTGTTTCCAGCACGGTGCCTGCAGTATGGAGATTGAAAGAATTTTTGGCACTATCTATAAAGCCGTCTGTGACGCCGCCGGCCAGTACGCTGGCTGCTCGGATCAAGCTTTTGTCCGTGCTCTCGGTCCCGGGCTGGACACTCTTAGCCATATTGGAAGCCAGAACTTCCATCGCCAGCCGCGAAGTTGCTTCCTTTTGAGAGCTTGCCAGTTGCCCGGCCATAAATGATTCAGGGGCGGTGTGACCAAACTCAGCCATGCCGGCGGAGTTTTGAAGGCTCGGGGTAGAGTCTGCCATTCGGT
This sequence comes from Cyanobacteria bacterium SZAS LIN-3, assembly GCA_018266215.1. Lineage (GTDB taxonomy): Bacteria > Cyanobacteriota > Vampirovibrionia > Obscuribacterales > Obscuribacteraceae > REEB67. The sequence goes on from JAFEAV010000135.1 coordinate 9,146, forward strand.
GGGTCTCCCATTTAAGAAAATCAGGGGTGTGTGCAGAAATATTAAGTGGGATTCATGAGGTAGTCGATTGGGGGAATTACCCTGCCCCTTGGTGGAAATCCCACAGTTAATCAACCCCCGTACCCCAAAATAGTTGAGCATTTAAGCCCTGGCCCGTTCTTGCTCCGGCAGCGCCAATTTGCGTTTTTGCGATATTTTTTCCCGGGCTATACTTTCGGGGTGACGAACCTGACCAGCGATAATCAGAAGCCCGAAAATTGCCCCGCCGCCGAACATCTTGTGGAGGGCGGTATATATAGTGTGCGCCCCAGTCAGAGCGGGCGCGGGAATTTCATCCTGGCCAAGATCGTTCATCTGAGCCCGGAAGCGGTGCATGTTGTGGTCTTTTCCCCAACTTTCAAAACACGGCCCGCCGCCGCCGACCTGGCATCGCCCTCGGTCGAGCTTGCCCTGCCCTCCAACCTTGAGGAGGCGCGGGCCCGGCATCTGCCGCTTGAACGCAAACTCTTTGCCATAATGTGTCCGGTCTTTATAAAGGAAGAGCCGGTTCTGGACGCTGACCTGGCCGGATTCCGCCGCTGGTCCTTAATGGAGGACCGCCAGCTGCTTCTGGCGCCCATCAATATAGTCAGTCCCGATAATCGCGGCATTTATTTGCGCATCTTTGTCCTGTTCGGCTTGCCCTTTGGCGCCTTGCAGGGCATTTATCACTACTTCAAGCACGGTCTGGCCACGAGCTTGATTCTCTCGGTGCTCGGCTTTGTCTTTTTTGGCGGCGCCATGGTGCTGCTGCAATATCTTTCGGTGCGAAGGCGGCAGCTAAAGGCCAGCGTCGGTGCCGCTGCCATGCCTGCTTGCGACTCCGCCTCGGCCTTTCAGGTGACCGAGCTGACTGTGGAAAAAAGCTTCGGCGATACCTTCAGCCTCTGTCAGCAAGCCATTCGCTCGCTGAAAAATTGTCGGGTGCTGGAGGAAGATTTTAGCGGCGGCACCCTGGAAGGCAAGGTTGGCCTCTCGCTTACCTCGGAAGGGGAGCATGTCTTTGTCACCACATATAAGATTGAACCCGGTCGCACCGGTGTGGTGGTGGCAAGTGTGCCGCGTTCGGGGGGAGAAGTGGACCTGGGCAAAAATTTTGATAACGTCTCGCTCATTGTCAGCCATTTGAAAATGGCCTGCAAATAGGGCCCAAATAGGCTTGCAAGCGGCGATAAATTATTGCTAGATTGTTGCTGCAGCCTGATTTTTGGCCGATATATCCCCAGCGCTCTTGCTGTAATCCCTTCCTATATTCAGCGCATCTATTAAATGCTCACCGGCGTTCTTTGCTTGCTTGTCTTCCTGCTCATGGCTATGGCCATGTACGGGCGCAGGCTGTCGGCCCTGCTGGCCCTGCCTCTGATGGCGCTGGCCATCGCCTTTATCGGCGGAGTGCCGCCCCAGGACATCGTGAAAAACGTGCTGGCCACCGGCTCCCTCAAGCTGCACAACGCTTATACCACCACTATGTTTGGTGCCATGCTGGCCGAGCTTCTCAACAAACAGGGGATGGCGCGGGCTCTGGTGCGCTGGGTGGCGGAGTTTGCCGGCGACAGTCCGTACCTTCTGGGGGCGCTTTTGACCACGGTGACGGCTCTGCTTTTCAGCACCCTCGGTGGACTGGGCGCGGTGATCATGGTCGGCACCATAATACTGCCGGTGATGCTGTCCCTGGGAATACCGGCGCACGCCGCCGCTGGTTTGTTTCTCTTCGGCATATCTCTGGGCGGCATGTTCAACCTGACAAACTGGCAGTTGTACAGCGATGTTCTGGCTATCGAGCAGGCTAAAATCATCGCCTTCGTCGTGCCTTTTTCTCTCATCGTCGCTCTGGTAATTTTGCTGTTCTTGCTGGTTGAGCTCAAAGAAAAGCGCAACCTCAAATATTTTCTCATTGGTCTTTCGCTGCTTGCCGTCAGTTATCCCGCTCTCAGTAATTTTGCACCGGCGGCTTCCTCGGCCCAGCAACTGGCGCAGGCCTCTTAT
>JAFEAV010000136.1 GCA_018266215.1 Cyanobacteria bacterium SZAS LIN-3
CTGTCTCTTCAATCTCGGCATTTACTATACGGACGTGAACAAATCAGCCCAGGCCGAGACTTCCTTCAGCCAGGCGGTTGACTATAAAACAGCGGCCCTGAAGAAAACCCTCTCCGCCGGCGGCTATGTGCCGGGTATTCTTCCCGCCTATTCGGACGCCCAACAAGAACATGACGGCAAGGTACACGACCTGGCCAATTGTCTCAGCTGGCTGGGTCGCACTTACGTAGTCGAGAAAAAATACGAGGATGCCGAGAAGGTCTTCAATCAGGCCATTAAGCTCCTGGATACCAGTGAAGATCCCAATCATGAAGCGATTGTGCTACCTGATACACTTTTAAGAGCGGCTCGTGTGGAGCGCCTCCTCAACCACTTGAGTGAGGCAAAGAAAATGGAAGATCGGGCGCGCTTCATCCTGAAAAATCGCCAGATGCTCGACAGGTAAACGTGAATTGTAAAAGTACCCGCAAATCGATTCCGGCCGCCGTGTCCTTAGTCGTCATGGCCTGGCTCTGGCAGACGCCGCTTGCGGTAAGAGCGGAAAATGCCGGCCGGGACCCAGTCGCCAGATCCGCCCAGTTGTTGACGCTTAAGCGCCTGCCCGAGGCCCTGGCTGTGATCAATGCCGACATCGAAAGTGGAGATAAGCGCTGGCAAGCCTATCTCCAGAGAGCAACTATTTACAGGGCACAGAACAAAACCGCCGAAGCTCTGAGGGATCTGGACCTGGTCATAAAAATGGAGCCCAGATGTATACCGGCATTGGTTCTGCACGCCGAAATCGACAGCAAAACATTGGAAGACGACCGGGCTCTTGAATATGTGAGCAGGGCCATCAGCGTCGACGGGAAAGATTCAGGTTTTCTGGTGATGCGCGCCGGTATTTACAGTGATTTTGGCAATTATGCAGCGGCGGTGGCGGACCTGGAAGCCTACATCAAGAGTCATCCGGAACGGGCAACGGCAGACATCTGCCGCAACATGGGTCAGCTTTATTACAAAAATAACAACGCCCCTAAAGCGATCGAGTTTCTCTCAAAAGCGCTGGCCCTCCATCCCCAGATCAACAAAGTCCACCAGTACCGAGCCGACGCATATTTTGACCTGAAGAACTATAAGGCGGCTGCAGCCGACTATACTGTCGCCCTCACCCATGTGCAGGCACCGGACTTTTACAAGAAAAGGGCCGAGTGTTATGACCACCTGGGGCAGCCGCTCCTGGCTGCTAGAGACCGCGCCACCCTCAAGACCATCAATCAAGATGCCTTCATCCAGGCGCCTTTCCGTACAAAAGAACCCAGGGGCAAATAACCAGGGGCGGCCAGATAAGAGCGACCTCATAGTGAGTAGATTGACCGCTCGCGCGGCCATGCCACGTACAGGCCCACCCAATGAGCCTTTGCAGATTTTTCTCATATTTACCTCTTGATAACCCTAGCGCAGCTGGCGCAGTCCCGAAACGCCCACAGGCTGGCAATGAACAAAGTTTCCAAGAGGAGTATTAGTAATACTTCCAGTGAGTCAAATAAGCACCTTTTGCTAGGTCTTTGATATCAACACCTTTTCCTTGTTTCAAAGCGAGTTTTTCCCAGGACATTCCTCTCGCCTTAATCGCGCAACTCAAAAGGAGACCTTGAGGTCTTCAGAGAGAGACACGCCTATGAGTGAATTCACCTACGGGCACTTACTCTGGTTCGGCGACCCTCCTGTCCCACCAGAACCGAGTCCCTACTTACTCGGCTGGAACCCAGCCCTGGCCAAGTTCAAGCCCCACGGCCTGCCGGTCAAAAAGCTGGCTCGCTGTTCCAGGGCTTCTGCTCAATTCGTCCACGAGACGAAGCAGATGATGGAGCGGGTACCTGCGGGAGTAGCCACGGCGCTGAAAAGTTTTGGCGTGGCGGTTATCCCCGTCGGAGACATCTTCGACTGCGTGGAATGGCTCAGTTTCGCCGGCCCCCGTGGTCATGCAGGCAAAGAGAGCTGGCAGCGCATCGCTGGTCTGTGCATGTTCGATGGGCACCTCCTGCTCCTCGGCAGCCACCGCATCAACGAGCGCGGCTATTATGCCCCCGTCCAAGACGCACAGGCCACGTTCAACCATGAACTCGGTCACTGCCTTGACGCCGCTCTCAAGTACATCTCCCAGTCCAGAGAATTCCTGGAGTGCGTCGCAGCCGACGTCGAAAAGATCGAGGGCTCCGACCTCTCCTACTACCGCTACTTACTCCAGGGGCTGCCCGCCGGCCCCAGCGAGATCTTCGCAGAGTGCTTCGCCTTCACCCAGGGCGCACACTGCCTCCAGCTGCGCACGCGCAGCCTGTCTGAATATTTTCCTTCTTGCTGCCGGTTCGTGAAAGAGCTGGTGGATCGCTTGTCTTCGACAACAAACCATTAGGAGAACTCCTATGCTTTCCAAACTCTTCAAGTATCTGAAGAAGCTGCCCAAGGACCGCGTCTTCCGCAAGAGCGTCCTGCACTTCATGGCATTTTTCGCGGTGGTCGCGGCCTTCACCGTGCTGACGACCAACCACATCATCACCCGCAAGCCGCAGCCCGTTCTGCCGGCTGAGTACGCTGTTCTGGCCGGCTCCGACGCCACCATCATGTCCCAGGTGACGCTGGAGCAGACCCTGCGCTCGGACAACTTCTCCGAGATCCAGGGCCTGATTTTCTTCAAGGGCATCAACCACATCGTGGTCATGGGCAACGGCCTGGAGCACGACAAGGTGGTGCCCAACGCCGACGTCGATGAGATGCGCAAGCTCGCCGTCGCCGACAAGCTGATCATCGTCGACAAGACCGCCGGCGTGCAGTCGCAGATTCAGGACCTGCTGCCCGGTTGGTGGTGGGTGGTGGCGATCACGCTGGCTTGCTGGCTCGTTCGCATGCTCGTCTTCAAGCGCGAGAAGGGCCAGGTGTACAGCCGCCTGCGCGTCTTCTGCTCGGCCATCCCCGACGTGATGGACGAGATCATCAAGGCCACCAAGCTCAAGCCCAGCCGCTTCTACCTGTACCTCCTGGCGGCGCTGGTCATCGGCAACGGCGCGGCCTTCGGTCTGCGTCTCTACCATGACGAGCACATGTACGTGCTGCCGGACAACGTGGCCCACGCCACGCGCATCCAGCCCTGGCAGATCAGCCGTCACCTGGACACGCACCCGGAAGAGTTCCAGCGCGTCAGCCTGGTGCCGGAGCTGAACACCGCCTACATCATGCTCAACTCGCGCAGCGTGCCGGTCGTCAAGGACAAGCACGACTACAGCGATGACGAGGACACGACTGCGGTCGACCTCCCCATTCCCGCGGCCACGGCCTCGGGCAATGTCCCGGTCAGCCCGCGCGGAGGCGTTGCCCCCGCTCCGGTGGCCAAGCCCCCCGTCTACGTGGGCAACCACAAGCCGATCCTGGTGGAGCGCACCGTTGAGTTCGGCGCCGGCCCCGAGGGCAAGGCGGAGTTCCAGGCGTTCAGCGCCAGGATCAACGAAAAGAAGGTCGAGTCCAAGGTCGTCGACGCCAAGCACGAGACGGGCTACATCGAGAGCCTGACCGTGCAGGGCCGCATCATCATGGGCACCATCCTGGGCATCACCGTCCTGCTGGGCATGTTCGTGATGATGGTCTGGTCCGACTGGAAGGACAAAGAAAAGCCGCGCGCTCCGGGCGAGGTCTACAACCCCCGCCTGGTTGGTGCTGGTGGCGTCGGCGGTGGCGGCGGTACTCCCATCGTCACCCGCGAGGAAGATCGCAAGACCTTCGCCGATGTGGCCGGGTGCCAGGAAGCCATCGACGAACTGATCGTCGTGAAGAAGAAGATCATGCGGCCCCGGCTGTACAAGGTCTTCGGCGCTCCGGTTCCCTCCGGCGTGATTCTCTACGGCCCTCCGGGCACCGGTAAGACCCTTCTGGCTCGCGCTCTGGCGGGCGAAGTCGGCGGTTCCTTCCAGGCTCTGTCCGGTTCGGAATTCGTCGAAATGTACGTCGGTGTCGGCGCCAAGCGTGTGCGTGAAGCGTACGCCAAGGCTCGTGCCGATGCTCGCAAGACCGGTCGCATCTCCATCGTCTTCATCGACGAGTTCGATGCACTGGCCAAGAAGCGCGGCAACAGCACCGAAGGCGGCAACCGCGAATACGAGCAGACCCTGAACCAGCTGCTCGTGGAAATGAACGGTTTCGGCAATCACGGTCTGGTTCTGACCATGGCCGCCACGAACCGTCTGGACATCCTGGACGAGGCCGTTCTGCGTCCGGGTCGCTTCGACATCAAGGTGAAGGTGCCCAAGCCGGACCGCAAGGGCCGTGCGCTCATCTACGGCATCTACCTGAAGAAGCTGAAGCTGGTGGTGGAAGGCGAGGGCGATGCGCTCAAGGCCAACTACGATCAGCTGCTCGACGATCTGGCCCGCCGCAGCCACGACTTCTCCGGCGCGGAAATCGAAGGCTCGATCAAGGACGGTGCCACCATCGCCGTCGAACGTCAGTTCGGCGACGTGCTCGAGGACATCACCCCCGAGCAGGAGGAAGAGTACCGCACGCGCGCCATCATCACCCCCAACGACCTGCACCTGGGCATCGACAAGATGGCCTACGGCACGCAGATCCGTTCGCGCGTCCGCACCGACAAGGAGCGCAAGGCGACGGCCATCCACGAGATCGGTCACGCTGCCATCCCGACCATCCTCAACGGGGACAAGGTCAACCGCATCACCATCGTCATGACCGACAAGTCGCTCGGCCTGATGGACAGCTCGCCCGAGGAAGGTGAGCGTTACGACTGGACCGACGAACAGTTCATCATCCGTCTGAAGATGATGCTGGCCGGCCGCGCCGCCGAGAAGGTCCTGCTCAAGAAGATCTCCACCGGCGCCAGCAACGACTTCGAGCGCGCCAGCGCACTGGCCCGTCAGATGGTCGGTGTGTACGGCATGTCCGAAGCCTTCGGCAACAAGTCGATCCCCCTCGACCAGCACGGCTTCCCGGCTTCCAACATCGGCGAAACCATGCTCCAGAAGTTCAACGACGCCTGGGGCAAGCTGATCGACGACATGCAGGCTGAAACCGAGCGCCTGATCGAGGAGCACAAGTCCCAGATCGAGTACTGCGCTCAGCACCTGTACGAGGACGAGACGCTGACCGGTGATGAGTTCCGTCGCCTGTGGGCCGAGAAGGCTCAGATGGACAAGGACGCGGCGACCGCTGCGCCCACCACCACCACGGAAGGAGACACCGATGCTCAGCAGTAAGCGCATGCTTCAATTCCAGGCCCCCAAATCGGGTGAACCCCTGTGCAGTGGCCCCGAATGCACCCTGGTGCAGGGCCAGCGCATCGACATGGCGCACTTCCACACCGTCGTAACCGTGTCTCTGACGCGTCCGCGGTCGTTCCTGACGGAATCGACCGAATCGGCGCTGAACTGCACGGCCACGATCAACGGCAAGGAGTACGACCGCAACCAGTTCGTCATCACCCGCGACGACATCGGCAAGACGCTGTTCTGCGCGGGCTTCCCGTGCATCACCGTGACCGGCATGGACGAAGCCGAAGGCTCCGTCATGCTGACCTTCTCGGAGATTGTCGAGCCCTGCGAACCGGGCACCTGTCCCTGGGGCGACTGAGTTCTCACTGAAGATACGGAGATTGGAGGCAAGCGACAACCGACTGCCCCCGATTTCCCGCCGGAACGCAGAGAGGCGGTGCATAATAGCACTGCCTCTCTGCCACTCTGCGTATCTGTTTTCAATTCCACCTTGATGGAGACCCTCCCTATATGACAGCGGATCTAAAACACCTACTTTCAACACTGTTCAAGTCGCATCCGTGGCATGGCGTGGACGTTGGCGACAACGCCCCGGAACTGGTCAAAGCCTTCATCGAAATCGTGCCCGGCGATGCCGTCAAGCTCGAACTCGACAAGGCTACCGGCCACCTCCATGTCGACCGACCGCAACTCTTCTCGTCGCTCTGCCCCACGCTCTACGGCTTCATCCCCAAGACGTACTGCGGCAAGCGCGTGGCCAAACTGGCTTCACGCAACACCGCACGTAAGGGCATCACCGGCGACCTTGACCCGCTGGACATCTGCGTTTTGACCGAAAAGACTTTCACCCACGGTGACCTCTTCGTCAACGCCCGGGTGATCGGCGGTCTGCGCATGATCGACCGGAGCGAGGCCGATGACAAGATCATCGCCGTTCTGGAAAACGACGTCACTTACGGGCACGCGCGGGACCTCACCGACCTGCCCCAGGGTGTCGTCCAACGACTCTCCCACTACTTCCTCAGCTACAAGCGTCCACCGGGCATGACCGACGGCGACACAGTCGTGCAGATCGATCAGGTCTATGGCCGCGAAGCAGCCTACGAGGTAATCGCCCAGAGCATGAGCGACTACGACGAGAAGTTCGGCAGTGAGGACGAAAGGCTGGCCGCCCTCGGCGCAGCCCTACTCAACGCCGCCGCCAAGTCGAAGAAAGCTCCCAAGAAGACGCCGGCGAAGAGGAAATAATCAACCTTGTTTCTGTGGCTAAAACCGCAGATAGGCTTGAACAGAGGGTGGGACGAAGCAATTCGTCTCACCCTCTGCGCAGGCTGACTTTCACGGGATTTTGTTTTTCCTACGTATACGACAAGCTATAGTATCAGCGGAAAAGAAAAATTGGTGACAGACGGTCCAGACCGAACAGTGCGAAGAGAGCCCGAGAGCTCCCTTCGCACTTCCTTTCGATTTCCGCTTCAGGTCTTAGAAGTCGGCCAGTCGCATACCGACGACGGCTGAACGCTTACCGCTCAAGGTCACATCCAGCCGCCTCTGCGCATCTAGGAGCCAGCCGCGCTGACGCAAAATGCGATAAGCCTGCTCCAGCACCTCCGGCGGTGGCAGGTCGGGAATCGTGATCGAGGCCGGCCGGCCGCTGAAGTCGGCGGCGCGATTCTCCATGTACTGCTCTTCCAACCAGAAGGCGAGATTGCGAGCAGCCGTATCGATGAGCGGATCGACACTGATGGAGTGGGCGACGGGCCGAGGAGCGTCTGCACTCTTTCCCACCGGCGCAGAGCTTCTCGCTGCGTCCCAGACCAGTCGCAGTTTCTCCGGCCGCGGTTTCGTCCGCACACAACTGTCATTGCCGTAAACGACAAAGCCATTGCTGTAGCGGGTAGTCGTTTGAATCATTGCAGACATGTTCGAATCCTTTCGCGGAAGGGCCGCCGTCGGTGTGACTTATCGCGTCAGACCGTCGTCACCGAAGGGCAGCGGGGGCGGCGGGCAGAGGATGAAAGCCAGGGCGGTGACGACAAGCGTCACGCCGCAAAAGCCGATGACGGTGACGACGGTAACAAGCAAGCCGCCGGCGAAAATCTGCCAGAGAGCGAGCAAGGCGCCGAGCACAGCACCGATCGGAGCACCGACAGCGATGCCGCGGTCCTCGGTTTTGCGCCATACGCCGACGGCAAGAACCGAACCGAGGAAACCGGAGCACCAGGCACTGGCCGCAGCCGAGGCGGCGATGATGCCACAGGCCAGAACGAAGATGCCGCAGGAGACGAAGAATGAAGCGATAGCTTGGATGATGGAGATCATGTTAGCTCACCTTGGTTGGGAGGACTTCATTCATGTAAAAAATAGCACTCGACAATTCTTCATCAGCACCGGGTCAGCGTTGAGGCGATTGAATCGCCCAAGATAAGCTGACGGATGAAATGCTAGTTGCTGTTTGCTGTTTTTTACCTGAACGAATAAAGAAGTGGATGTAGACCTTTACACTCCACAAAAGAGATCCGGAATCCAACAAATCCAATACGTAATAACCGGTCTGTAACTCGCCACTAGCAGGCTTTAACGGCAAAACACGGGAGCGCCAGCTGCGCTAGCGACGCCACCGTATATAATACCAAAGGCAAAATGTCAGAGCGATCTGCTGCGGAACAGATCACTCTGACACTCGGGTAGTATGGTTCGGTCTCGGACGTCTCTAGGAAAAACTCCTCGACCTCATCGACCTTAAGGTATCGTCACCCGAGTGAAAAATACGTGACACATAATAATCGGCCTTATCATTGCGCCCGGCCTCGGCATAGATTAAAGCCATACGCCTGTGCACGGGTATCAGAGCCGGTGACTGCCAGCCGCGCAAAAGGCGAATCTTACTGCAGGCAGTTTTCAGCACCGGCAGCGCTCTGGCCGGCTGCTTTTTCTCCAGATAAAAATCCGCCAGCATGCAAGCAATACGACCGAGACTATCCACATCATCCAGGTGGCCCTGACAGATGAGACGAAAAGCTTTGCGCAGATGCAGCCCGCTGTCCTCTCGACCACCGCAATGCATCTCGGCATAAGCCAGGCCATGCAGGCTGGCAATCTGACGCCGGACGCAGAAATTTACATTTTCAGCTTCGTTCAAGGCTGCGGCGAACATCGTGCGGGCAGTTCGCCACTGGCCTTGCGAAAGAGCTGCCGAAGCCACTTCTACATAGTTGGACCAGATAGTGGCCGCCAGATCCGGTGTCGGCACATCGATATTTTGCAGCATGGCCGTCCTCCTCATACACTTGTGTTACTCGGGTTTTCCCAGGACAGCTTAGGGAGGAGCCGGCTTTATGGCTCTGTGCAATTGCACAGACCTTCAAGACAAAAGCGCGTGTTCTTACTTGCCCTGAATCAGCTTGAGCGCGGCAATTACAAGGACGATGCCCAGCAGCCTCTTGAGGCGAAGAGAGGAAAGACGATTGGCCCCCATATGCGAACCTGCCAGAGCGCCAAACAAGGCGGCAAGAAGAAAGGGCCAGAGAGTCGGCCCGCTCAAATCCAGCTTGCCCTCGTAGAGGCGACCGGCCAGACCACTGAGCGAATTGGCGAGAATAAAAAGGGCCGAAGCGGCCGCTGTCTCTTTAGTCGTAGCAAAGCGGCACATGATCATAATCGGACTGAGAAAGACACCGCCGCCAATGCCGACTATGCCCGAGAGCAATCCCAGCGCCGCTCCGATCAATGCAGCCAGAGCAGTGGGCGGCCGCTTTATCCGGGCTTCGTCTTCGCCTTTGATCTCCGGCCAGATCAAAAAACGCAAACCGGCCAGGGGAAGAATCCAGCAGAGGATGAGGTGAAAGAGCTTTTTGTCAACGGGCAGCAGCGCCCCCACAAAAGCGCAGGGCACGGACAGGATCAGATAGGGGAGAACCACCTTATGGCTGTACTGCCCGGCGCGAGCATAAGCAGCCAGGGCCAGGCCCGATACGAGACAGTTGAGCACCAGGGTAGTACCGGAGATGGCCTCGTGCCCAACACCAAAAAGAGAGAGCACGGCGATATAGCCGGTCGCGCCGCCATGTCCGACCGCCGAATACAAAAATGCGACAACGCCCACCGAGAGCGTTTCCAGAAAAATAGTAAAAAAAGAGGCGCTGTCCACAGCGCCCCATAATACCCGATTGTGCCGTTCACTTTAGTAGTGCAAATTTCCCCACACCGCTTCCAGCGAAGCCATCTGCCGGGTGAGATATTGTTTTTCGCGCGAGCTTGGTGAACAGTAGGACTGCCAGTAGAGGCGCCAATAATCTTGATACGCTCTCTGTCGGCCGCTCTGCGCTTCCTGAGCCAGGACATCGCCGCCGACCACAAATGTGTTTGGTCCAAAGGAACAGACGCCATCGCCGCACTCAACCATATGGTCAAAATCTTCCTTGCGCGTGACAGGTCCACGCTCCATCCAGACTTTGTTCAAACGGCTGCGGGTAAGCGGGTGCAATTCTTCTATGGCCATATGAAAAACGTCATCGTCGCGCCGCAATCCCTCGGGATGCAACTCGATAGTGCAACCATCGGGCAAATTGGATTTGGCCGTGAGCGCCGAACCATCCGGCGTGATGGCCACAACATAGGCGGGAAATGCCGTCAATAACTTGTCGAACAGGGCCTGTCTTATCTTTGCCCAGAGGCGGTACGTCAGCTCCAGCTCCCCGGCTTCAGCCGCACTCAGTGCGCTACATACAGTTTTCAGGGAGTTGGCCAGGCGATGCAGGTCCTGAGTCGATCCATCGTTAACCGTCTGGCGGTAAAAATCGTAGGCTTCATCCAGCGCTACCCTGTCCCGGCGTTCTGTTCTCTGCATAAAGGATACCTCGCAGCCACATGGCGATTACACGTGTTCTATATACCCCCGGGGGTAAAAAAACATGCGCCCGCCCACCAAATTAGGCCGAGAAGTGGACCGGCACGGGGTTTGAGCAGAGTCAGCCCTGGCCGGCTTTACATCCCCAACCAGGGGGTGATTTCAAGAGAAACCGGATCGGCGGGAGCGGCGTCGATGGGCTTAAAGGAGGTCACTCTGCCGTCAGGAGCCGATTCGGCCTGCCAGCGTTTGCCCCAGACGTCTTGAATCACGGTGTTCCAGGCTCCGGTGGCGGCGTCGCGAGTGGATTCTACGCTGTTGACCTTGTCGATGTTTTGAGGTCCGTCCGGGGTCTGGAACTTGAGCGATGGTGTGCCCCAATCGTTCACATACACTGTCTTGCGGTGCGTTAAATTACCCTGGGCGTCGACGGTTTCATCGGCCCGGAAGCCCTGCTGTGTCCAGTTAAACAAGTAGCTGTTGTCGAGATAGCCCTTGTAGTGGTTAGTCGTAGAGCCGCTGGCCGAGTCGGTGTCGGTGCCTTCGAGAGTGCGGGAAGCAGCCAGGCCGTGCGGCTTGTCGTTCCAGACCTCACCGAAGGTGCTGGTCTGGCCAACCGGAGCAAGCGGATTGTAGACATCTTGCTTGTCTCCGCTGGGCTGCAGTACCGGCGAATTTTGCGCCAGGCTCGGCACTGCCGGCGGCGTATCGGTCGGCGCAGTCGTTGTTACCGGCCCGGTACTGTCGATCGGCGCAGTCGCTGTCGTCGCTCCGGTGTTGTCGGTCGGCGCAGTCGTTGTTGTTGCTCCGGTATTGTCGATCGGCGCAGTTGTCGCTGTTGTCGCTCCGGTATTGTCGGTCGGCGCAGTCGTCGCTGTTGTCGCCCCGGTGTTGTCGGTCGGCGCAGTTGTCGCTGTTGTCGCCCCGGTGTTGTCGGTCGGCGCAGTTGTCGCTGTTGTCGCTCCGGTATTGTCGGTCGGCGCAG
>JAFEAV010000137.1 GCA_018266215.1 Cyanobacteria bacterium SZAS LIN-3
TAGAACACTACCAGATGCAGCCCACAGTCAGGTCCATCACTCATTTCAACTACATATTTGACATCCTCTGCGCGCCCCATTTTTGCGCATTTATACTACCTCTTTTAGTATTCTTAACAGCCCGGTCATGGCTTCTTGTCTTTGGCGCCGGATATCAATATCCTTAGGAGACGCATTTCCAGCATTTTGCAAAGGACCGACCCATGGCTACCGATACTCAGATTAGCTCCGCCCCACAAAGCGGCATGCGCGACTTCAGTCCCGCCGATGTCCGGCTGAGAGATTGGGCCACGGGCATTATCACCAGCACTTATGAGCGTTTCGGTTTCACCAAGATCGAAACCCCGGCCATGGAAAATATCAATCTTTTGCGCCGCGGCGAAGGCGGCGAAAACCTGCAACTGATATTTGAAGTATTGAAGCGAGGCGACAAGCTGGACAAGGTATTGACCGAAAGTCACAGCAAAAATACAAAAGTCGACAGACTGGAACTGGCCGATATGGGCATGCGCTTCGACCTGACCGTACCGCTTGTGCGCTTCTACAGCCACAATCAAAACAATCTGCCCAGTCCCTTCAAATCAATTCAGATAGGCTCGGTCTGGCGGGCGGAAAGCGCTCAACAAGGCAGATTCCGTCAGTTTACCCAGTGCGACATCGACATGTTCGGCGTCAAATCGGAAATAGCCGAAATCGAACTTTTGCAGGCCACATCCGAGGCTCTGCTCAAGCTGGGCTTCGATGATTTTACGATCTGCATCAACGACAGACGCATTCTCTCCAGCCTGGCGGCTTACTGCGGTTTTGAGGAAAGCCGCTTTGACAGCGTCTTTATCGAACTCGACAAACTGGACAAGATCGGTCTTGACGGCGTCGTCAAAGAATTGTCCGGAGCCGGGCACCCGCAGCAGGCGATTCAAGCTCTGAAAGATCTGATGCTCGCCTTGGCCACCAGCGAAAGCAGTGAGCTGGCCGTTCTTGGCGAAAAGACCAGCGCCGACGCGGCAGCAGTGAAGGGCCTGGAAACGATACTATCGGTGATATCAGAACAGGCGCAGGGTCGCTATCAAATTAAGTTCGAACCTTCACTTGTACGCGGCATGGGTTATTACACCGGCCCAATCTTCGAAATCAAGTGCCAGGGCTATTCCTACTCCGTCGCCGGCGGCGGCCGCTATGACAAAATGGTGGGCAAAATGTCCGGCCGCGACGTACCGGCCTGCGGCTTTTCCATCGGTTTTGAGCGCATTATCGGCATCCTCGCCGACAGAGGATTCACTCCCCCGGCAGGCGCCGAGCGCCTCGGCCTTATCTTTGATAACGATCGCGACCAGATAGCGGACGTAGTTAAAGCCGCGGGCAAATTGAGAGACCAGGGCTTCGCCGTCAGCACCCAGCCACGCAAAAAAGATATGCGCAAGCAAATCGAGCAACTGGCTAATCAAGGCGTGACAAAATGGTGTGGCTTCAAAGGCGACATCAACAATCTGGAAATCAAAGACACGCAGGCATAATCAGTGCGATTTTCAGCTGCCATCATGCCGTCGGCTGAGCCGGCTGCCTGCGATGGGCCAGGTAGCGCAGCGGAATGTATGAAAATACACCCGAGAACCAGGCAAACAAAAAGGGAATACCGACATGGAAACGATCCAGTCCCGGCACCACCCCTGATGTCACAACACCAACGGTATATCCAATCAAGAGAGCAATGATGGCCGGCCAATAAAACGCTGGAACAGGTGGTTCACAGCCAGTTTCATAAGGTTCCAGATGACTCGACCCGCGGGACAAATATTTACCCAGCAGCCATTCGCAGATAACAATAACAGTAGTGCCAGGCAAAAAGACGGCGTTCAATGATGTAATTGCTTCCAGCGATTTCGTCAAACCTGTGACTGTGAGCCAGACACCGATAAATCCGCCGAGAATGGCGTAGGCAAAAACAACTACTTTTTTCGGCACGCGCAGGAAGCTCTCCACGGCGCTGACGACACCGTATATGTTTGAATCCTGACTGGCAAAGTATTGCGCCCCAATGACAAGACAGGCCAGCAGAGCCAATCCACCGAAGGAAAACTTATTGAGAAAATCGGTTGCCGCACCCATTTCCGAAAGGTTATACAGATGTGCCACCATCCAACCGGTGATGGGGAAAATCACTTCACCGATTATCAATGCCGCCGCAACAGGGATAGCAGTGCCCATTACACTGATGCGGCCATGACGCCAGTAGTCGGCCTCATTGCCCCAGCAGGCAAAGCCGATGATAAAAGTCGTGATAGCTGTCAGAGCCACCGACCATGTAGCGTGTCCATCGCCCAGGGTAGCCGCAAGCGGCGTGGCGCTGAGGCCGTACAGCACGCGAAAAAATGTGATCAAAACCCAGAGAATGAGACAGGGAGCGGCGAAAAATCGGGCGAAATTAACCACTCCGGAAAAGCCCCAGAAATTGTTGAGACTCATCAGCAGAGCAAAAACAAAAGTCAGTATCTCCATCTTCACCGGCGGATGAAAGAGCCCGGTAAAGGCGTCGGCCATGAAAAGTGCGGTCATGCCGTAGAAAATCGAGAAGATCCAGAAGACATGCATAGTGGCAAAATGACAGCCCTTCTTGCCGAATACCGCCGCCGCTAATTGCCCGAAGGTTTTGCCTGTAGTGGCGCCCACCATGCCGGCAGGCACGGTGTAGAGCAACAACAAATTGGAGGCAAAAATAGTACAGGCAATCACCTGCGTCAGGCTAAAGCCCTGCTTGTGCCACTCCACCCCAATCAGCACGGTCGGGAAGGACGTCACCATCGTCACCCAGAGAAGCCCCATGGTGAGCGAACTGCGGCGCTCGGGTAAATCGACCCCGATATCCAAATTGTCGTCCTTTCTCTACTTGTTAATGCCGGACCCACCGCTCCTGCGAGCTAGGCTGATTGTACATCGGCTTTAGGCAAATAGAAGAAATCGCGGTTGTAACGAGCATTGTTGGGATTGTGCTTACCGTGGAAATCGCTGGCTCCGATAATGTTGCCGCGATTGTCGGCCATCAAAGTCTCAACGTGACCGGAGTCCTGACCATTGTGGTCGACCGTCCAGTGTCGGGTGACGATGGCCACATGGCCTTTGCGCACGGCAGCGTAAGCTTCTTCGGCGCTGACCTTGACGAAGCGCGGATCTTTATCGAGATGGCGATGCATCTGCCAGCCGTCACCGGTACCCAGCAATTCGCTGAAACCGGCTTTAGCCCAGGCTAACTGAACACCTTCGGCACATCTTCCCTGCGAATCGGTGCCACCGATGCTGTTGGCTACGTGCAGAGCGGCCTGCTTGATCTTGGCGTCCAGCAAGGTGCCGCCTTCGCTGACGGTGTAGTTATAGGTACCGTTAGCGCCCATGGTGTCGCGGGCGTGAGCCAACTGACCAAAGTTTACCGCCGACTGTTGATACTCTTTATTGCCCTTGTCGGCCAATTCTGCCGCGGTCAACTCTCCCGGCGCTTTACCCAGGTGGAATGCCAGTGCCGTCTTACCGACATCATTGTTGGTCGCCTGCATAAATTTGGCGACTGTGTCGGCGGCAATCTGTTCTTGCAACTGCGCCGGCATCAGGTCCTTCATGTCGGCCTTGCTGAGCATTTGCCCGGCCTTCATCTGATGCATGGCATTGACGAAGCGGTGCGCAAACTCCTTGTTGTGGAATTTTGCCGCAAAAGCTTTGGAAACCTTGCCTGTCTTGGCCAGGTGATCCATATGCTGGACGATGCTCTCATCGTCAAAATCAAAATCCGCGCCTTCAAGACCGGCAAACCAGCCCCGAATAATCGGATAAGTCATACCGTAACGGCCTACAGCCGGCACTTCCGTGGCACCCACGCGATCCATACGACTGGTCTCGTAAGGAGCGTTGGCATTTTCCTTGGTTGCTTTGTCCGGTCTGAATTCACCGGCGATGGCGTTTTTAACGTCGGCAACCGTTTGTGTTTCATCCTTCAGTCTGGGCATGGCCCGCTCGGGCACAAAATTACCGATATCGCCGCGACTCATACTGCCCGAACTGCCGGGTGTGAAGCGGCTGGCCTGCGACATGGCGGCCTGGGTCTGGGGAGCAAAATTTTGTCTGGCGGCGGCCGTGCTGACATCACTATCAGTAGGCTTGGCTGCTATTTGCTGCGAAACATTGTCCGAAATCAGACCGTACTGATCATTCAACTGCAAACCCTTCTGCGCGACAGAGGGATTGTCGTTGGAATAACGTCCATATAAGTAGTTGACGAGACCGTCGATACTTTTTTGCTGATTAGCGTCAGGATTGGCCACACTGCCCGGCGGACGCTCCACCTGAATGACCACATCTTTTTTATTGGCGGCGGTAGGGTCGCCGGAAGCTTGTATAGTCCCGTCTTGCTTGACGATAAAATCAGGAGCCTTACCACCGGCAGCTGCGGCGTCACTGTAGGTAACCGTCACCTGCGGCGTTTCACCGGGCTTGAGGGGCTGCGCCGGAGCGTCGGCCGCACGAGCCGCGGTACGGGCGTCAACGGGCTGGAATACGCCGGCACTCATCAGTTGCCCGACGGACTTTGTCTTATCCAGCTTGGAAGCGGGACTGCCGTCTCCGGCGACATCGCCGGCCGGGCCAACAGGGAATCCTGCAGCCAGAACGGAATTGCCAACCGGCGGCATCATCTGCAACTCGGTTGAAAATCGGGCGCTGGCCTGATGCTGTTGTACGACCCCTGCGTCCAGCGCCGGAGTCGAATTGGTATTGTCGGATGCGTTTGAGTCGCCTTGTGCCATCTGGGGAATTTCCTGTGGGGAAGAAATGTCCGTTGCTTATATCTGGATTGTATGCGAAGGGATCGGCGGTGTTAATACGTGATGCTACGTGTTCCTCCCCCCAATTCAATTAAATTTCCCCAAAAGTAGGCGACTAGGGTATGATTTGACCCGCTTCGAGCGCTTATTAATGACCGATTTAAGTTTGCAAGAAAAGTCACAGGAACATTTGGGTACCACGTCAGCTGCACGGTGGTGGACATCTTTTGCCCTGCTGGGGGCGCTTCTCTTTGCCGCCGGGGACCTGGGGCTGCGCCTTTTTTACCACCCTGACCCGCTGGAGTCACCCTACCGCAGCTGGATAGTCTCGGCGCTTGCCGACTACCCCAAAATGCCTCCCAAACCGAAAATCGCCATCTTCGGCTCGTCCCTCGTGGTCGCCACGGTCAACGACGGAGACGCCACGACCCTGGGGCAGGAAATAGACGGCACGACGCATCACCGCTCGATCACCCTGGAGCGCGCCCTGGCAGGCACAGCCGCGCAGGGCCCGACCACGCAGTCCTTTGCCATCGGCGGACAGATGGCCTCGGACGCGTTTGCCATCCTCAATACGCTCTTCAACAACAGCGACCCTAAAATCAAATCCTGCTTCAGCCTGCCTGCAACAATAGTCTGGGGCATCGCCCCGCGCGATCTGATGGATGCAACATTCCTGGATCCTTACAGTTCGACGACGGTCTCCTACCTCGACAAACTGACCGAGAAGCATGACAGTCTGGGCACGCGCAAGTTCTACTTCTGGCGTTATCTGGAAGAGCTGGCCGACAATTGTTTTTACTCATACGGCCAGCGTGATCATTTTCTCGTCCTGCAAAAACAAACAATGTATAGCTTGCTGGGCATCCTGGGCCTGATCCGCCCCGAGGAAATGGGTACCGTCAAAACCCCACAAGAACTTTTGCGCATCGCCCGCCGAGAATTACCCGAGGACAACGGCCTGCGCCAGTGGATGGTAAAACCGCAAACCCAGCCTATAAGCCAGTTTGAAGACAACAGCAAGGAATACACCGCACGCTACAATCCATTCAAACAAAAATTGTTCGACACACAAATGGCCTATCTCGATAAATTTCTGGCCCTGGCCAGGCAGCTGGGCATCAAGGTTTTACTTGTGAATATGCCTCTGACCCGGGACAATCTCGCACTCATTCCTGCGGGCAAATATCAGCTCTATCTCGACAGTGTGCGCAGGGCCGCCGCGGCTAACGATGCCGCTTTTATCGACTACAACGACGACAAAACATTTACGCGCGAATATTTCAATGACATGGTGCACTTAAACGGTTACGGCAGCCGCAGATTCTTCCAGATGGTGGGAGACGAAATCAAAAAATTGAACATGCCGATATAGACCAGCCGGGCGCTTGACAATACATTGAGTAATCAACCGACTTGAACCGGCGCCTATCACCGCTCAATGATCTAGAATCTATGCTGACTGCAGACGGAATCCCGGCAAAGAATCAAAAACATGAGCCAAATACAAAATATAAAAGACAAAGTAGCGGCCAGAGAGCGCATCGACCGCGCCGAGGCCCAGTGGCTCTGGCACAATGCCTCGGACGAAGATTTGATTGAGATGGCCGGCTCGGTCCGCGCCCGCTATCACGCGCCGGACGAGGCCACCTACCTGCTGATGCGGATCATCAACTACACAAACATCTGTGTGGCCAAATGCGATTACTGTTCTTTTTACCGCCTGCCGCGAGCCAAAGACGGCTACGTGCGGGACAAAGAGTGGGTTTTCAGCAAAATTGATGAGCTTATAGAAGTCGGCGGCGATCTCTTCGGCTTCAATGGCGGATTTAATCCACAGCTCAAGATCGACTACTACACCGATCTTTTTGGATCGATCCGCAAAAAGTACGGCGATAAAATCGAGTTTTACGCCATGACCGTGGTCGAATTGCTCTATGTCGCCAGACTGTGCAAACTGTCTACACCAGAGGCTCTTGCCTTACTGAAGGAAGCGGGCGTGCGCTGGATCACCGGCGGCGGTGCCGAAATATTGGCCGATTCATTCCGTCTGCGTCACAGTCCACTCAAATACACGGTCGCGGAATACATGGAGACCCAGCGTCATATCCTCGACGCGGGGCTGAATACGACCGGCACCATGGTTATTGGTTTTGACGAAACTCTGGACGAGCGCCTCGACCACCTGGAGACAGTGCGCGCATTTCAGGACGAGCGGCTGCAGGCCGGCAAGGAAGGCCTTTTCAGCTTCCTGTGCTGGACTTACAAACCCTACAACAATGAGCTCGGCGGGAAAGAAATATCCTCCGCTGAGTATCTGCGCCACCTGGCCCTCTGCCGCATTTATCTCGATAACATCAAACACCTCAGGGCATCGGTCCTGACACAAAACCAGGCGGCCCTGAGCGGCCTCAGATACGGCGCCGACGACTTCGATATCCCCTGGGAAGACGAGGTCACTCAAATGGCCGGAGCGGTGATCGAGAAGGACGTGGATCGGGTGCTAGGTTATGCGAGAGACGCAGGCTTCAAAACCCGCTACAGGCATGTTGCCAAGACCCCGACAGAGGCCTGCCTGGCCAGGGTTTAAACTCTTAAACACTAAGAAGCGCAGGGAAAGACAGGGCTGCCAAGAGCGGCTTACTGTGGCAGTTACGTGTCGCTGGCGCTGCTTGCGCTAGCCTATCGACGGCCTTCTTAAGTGCCTTAAATAGAGTAACGATGCTTCTTTACATGTGCGCTCTTGAATATAGGTCGTAATGAAACCTAAGGTCACGGGGTACTTCCTCCACCCCATCGTTCAGAGCAACAGCTTCACCTAGCTTTCTCAGCCCAGCGCCCTCATCACTTCCTGTCAGCACCCCCGGGGTGTTGTGCATGGATCTGGCTGTGGGCGCTCTTCTTATGAACTCTCGCAAGAAAGAGATGTCTATGAACTTCCTCAAACAAGTCTTCAACGCGCCCTTCATCAGGTCACGCTGCCGCTGGCCTTCGCCCCTGACCCTGCGCGTCTACTGGATTGTCGCCGGCCTGCTCAGCCTGTATGCCACCGGAGACGTGACCATCAGCCAGTACAGGCAGGCAGTCATTCACGGTATCAGCGGCTGGCCCCTGTTCCAGACCACCGCCCTGGCGGCCCTCGCGGTTCTGCTCATCAGCGGCCTCTACACCCTGGTCCTGCTGCTGATGTGGGGCCTCTACTACCGCCTGTTCACCGACATGGTCGGCGGCATCCGCCAGTTCCTGGCCTGGCTCCCCGGGGCCTTCCAGGGCTTCCTGCGGGGAGCAAGCGCCGTCATCACCTTCCTGCTCAGCATTCCTTCCCTGATCGCCGGCTTCTTCCGTGCCATCGGTCGGGGCTTCGCCTGGCTGGCAGGTCGACCGGCCTGGTGGCGCAGTCTCAGCAGCAAGGACAAGACAGCCTCAATCGCCTCAGCGGTGACGCTCTCCGCGTACCTCGGCTTCCTGGCGGGCTTCTACCCGATCGCCTGCCGCCTGAGTGCGCTGCTTCCCACCTGGGCGCCAATGTCCGATGTCCCACTGCTGCAGGCTCTGTTCATCGACATGTTCCTGGGCAGCATCATCGCCGTTATTCTCATCAGCGTCGTTGCCACCATCATTGGTGCGCTAATCAAGCGCAACCGCAACAGTTAGGTACAGCCTATGAACCCCGCAATACTCGTAATCGCCAATCTCGTGCTCTTCGTCGCCTCCATCGTCGGCGGCTTCCTGGCACTGCAGCTGCTCACCCACAAGGTGATTGGCTTCTTCCGCGGCGGCAGACTGCTGGCTTTCACCGAGGGCGACGCCAGAAGCCAGCGCAAGCATCGTCTGCTCCTGGCCGGCTCGCTCGTCGCCGTCAAGGCGCTGTCGGTCCTGGCCTTCGTCACCCTGGGCGCCGCTCTCTGGTCCTCCTACGCCCTGGCCGCCACCATTGGTCTGGTCCTGGGCGTGCTTGCTTCGTTTCATTCGAGCAAGCACTCGCTCCTGCCGGAGGGCTGGAAACGGCAGGACTGAAAACCGTTTAGCAACCCCGAGCACAGTCGGAGCTTATCATGCAAAAAAATCTTGTAACTATCGTAACCGGTGGTGGCCGCGGCATCGGGCGAGCAATCGCACTGCGCATGTCGGCCCTCACATCCGTGATTGTTGTAGGGCGCACCGAAGCCGACTTGCTTGCAGTGTGCGCTGAGATCCAGGCCCTGGGCGGTCAGGCCGCGCACTGCGTCGGTGATGTCGCCGACCCGGGCACCGCCCAGGCCACCATCGACCTGGCGGCCTCACACGGGTGGACCATCCGCAACCTGGTCTGCAATGCCGGTATCGGCAAGGGCGGACCGCTGCACACATTCTCACCCGAGATGTGGCAGAAGATGTTTCACGTCAACGTACACGGCACCTTCCATTTCATCCGCGCCTGTCTGCCGGCGATGATCGAGCAAAAGAACGGCTCGATCTCGATCATCAGCAGCACCGCCGGATTGAAAGGGCACAAAAACGACGCTGCCTACAGCGCCACCAAGTTTGCCCTGGTCGGCCTGGCCCAGAGCCTGGCGGACGAAGTGAAGAAGCACAACATCACCGTCGTGCCGCTCTGCCCCGGCTTCGTCGAGACCGACATGACACGGCGCACCGTAGCCGGTCTGGTCACCCATCGCAAGATGACGGAAGCTGAAGCGGAAGCGCTTCTCGCTTCAGTCAATCCCCAGGGCCGCATCCTGCAGCCCGAGGAAATCGCCGAAGCAGTGGCCTACTGCGCCACGACCAGGGATCCGAAGGTGAGCGGCACGCCGATGGAGCTGACCACCTGGTCGGAGCCCCGCGTGCTGCAACTGGTGAACTGGGTGCGCGAGCACGCCGCCCCGGCAAAGAAGCTGTTCATCCCCATCAGTGGCGGCTCAGACAGCGCCCTGGCCTTCTACCTCTGCGCCCGCGCCTACCCGGAGAAGGTGACCGGCATCTTCGTCGGCAGCCCATCCAAACTCAGAGCCCGCGCCTGGTTCGAGTCAATCGCGCCGGTGCTCTATCTGAAGGCGCCGCGCAAGAGCAAGAAGACCGAGGCCGAACACAGCGCCGCCCATGCCGAAATCGCTCGCTGGGCGACCTTCCTGGAGCTGAGCAATGCTTCCGGCGCCTGGCTTGTCGGCTCGCGCAATCACACCGAAGAGTACACCGGCCTCTACAGCCTGGCCAGTCGGGTAGCCACTTTCCTCCCCCTGGCCAACGTCTGGAAATCGGACGTGATGACTCTCTGCGACATCGTCGGCGTGCCGCCCGAAGTGACTGCATCCAGTCGCCGGGCCGATCCCGATTGCGGTCGACCGCAAACCCTGGCGGAAATCCCGCTGGAGGCCATCGACACATACCTCAAGGTGCGCACCGGCGAGCTACCGGATGCGGCCATAGAAGCCATTGGCGCTGGACAGATTGAATATCTGCGCCGCACCATCGACCAGAATCAGTTCAAGCGTTCCCTGCCGACAAAGGGCCCGCGGCTGCTGGTTTAGGACCACAACCCGAGCACAACAAGAGAAGGAAAACTACATCATGACCCCACGAGATTTCTGCTACTGGCTGCAAGGCCATTTCGAAAATCGTGAGCCGGAAAGGGCCAAGGAAGGTGTCTCCGCCTTCGCCCTGAGCATGATCAAGAAGCATCTGGAGCTCGTCTCCAGGGCCAAGTTTGACGCCAACCGCTTCCCCGACGCCAACGCCGGCAAGTCGTTCTGCGACTTCCTCGAAGGCTTCTTCGCAGCCCACGAAGGCAGCGAGCTGAGCCCGGCGCTGACCGAGAAGATCAGGACCAAACTGAACGACACCTTCGTCCACGCCATCGACCCGACCTTCAGCAATCGTGCCGAGCTCTCGCGCATGCACGACGGCGATGGTCCCGTCCTCGGCCGCCGCCTCGGTCAAGACCGGGACGGCGTCCAGGCCATGTGCTGAGGAGCACACAGCGCCAACTGAGAAGGGAGGGAAACTGGGCCACAACCCGGTTTCCTTCTCTTTTTCTCTCATACCTCCCCAATTAATGCAGCCTGGGATTAAAACCCCCAGCCACT
>JAFEAV010000138.1 GCA_018266215.1 Cyanobacteria bacterium SZAS LIN-3
GGCGGCTATGGAAGTCGTGGCCAGAATGCCGTTTGTTATTGTGATGCCATTCAGGCTGCTGAGCACTACCTTGCCGGTGGCGACTCCGCCTCCGATCGAATTCGATGTAATCGCGGCCTTGGCGGCGGTCAATGTAACCGTCGAACCGCTGATGTCTCCCAGGTTATCGATGCCGTTTCCACCAACGCTGGCGCTCGTAATGGTGACTGTGCCCTTGCCGGCTGCTGTAGCCTGCACCTGGCCATTGATCACTATATCGCCGTCGGGGAATGCTTTTGCAGTTGTCTTGATTGCGACCGAATTGACTGCCGTGATATCGCTTGTTGCTATGAAGCCGAGTGCTGATAGCGAGACCGCGCCCGGTACTACGAGGCTGCCAATTTTGTCGGAGAGGATTTCCCCTCTAGCGGCAGTCAAAGTGACCGATTTTGATGCATCAAGCAGGCCCGTATCGATGGCGTTGACAATGCCGTTTGAAGTGATGGCGATAACGCCTGCCGTCTTCGACGTCACCAAAACATCGCCCAGCTGAATGCCGCCTGGGGTACCTGCGTTCGACGTGGATGTTGTTTTCAATGTGACGGAAGTACCGGCATTGATATCGCCTGAGTTGATGCCCAGCGATGTGGTGATTGCTACCGTGGACGGCGTCAGTGTTTTGCCGATTGTCCCTATCGTGGTGTAGCCGCTTGGAGCTGTCACTGTCACCGATTTGCCTGCAGACAGGTCTCCGCCGACCTGTATTCCCCCAGCTACTGCATTTGCGGTCAGTGACACAACACTTGTTGAGTTGGTTGCGACAAGGTCATTAGCTATGCCAATAGTACTGTTGACTCCGGTGCCGGTCGATTTCAGCGTTACTGCATCCAAGGCCTTGACGCTGGTCAGATCTATACCATTGAGAGCGGTGGCTGTGATTTTGGATGGCGCTAATTTTGAGCCAAGGTTGCCGATCTCGATGGTGCCGTTTACCGCAGACAGGGTGATGCTGCCGCTTGCACTTGTATCTTCAAGCTGCGCGCTTGTAATATCGGTGCTTGTGGCCGTTATTGTCACGTTTCCGGCGCTGCCGTTTGAGGCTTTGATGTTCCCGCCGAGAACAATAGCCCTGGCAGTCAGAGATACACTGCCGGCATCTATGTTGCCGACTTTGAGATTGTTTGTTGCTGTCAATGTAAAAGCACTTGTACTGCCTGCCTGTGATTCGAGGAGGTGCACATCCAGTGCCGAGTCAGAGAGGCTGACTGTAGTGCCGGCCAGAGCCTGAAGCGTAGGTGCGTTCACTGCCAGGACTGCCTTGCCGCCTACGCTTCCAGATTTTGCTATGAGGAACAAATTGTTGGCGGCGATTACGTTGGTGGTCTTTGTCTGGGTGATACTGCCCGTACCATTGGCTGTGAGCGAGATTGTATCAGTGTGCGGGGCGGACGGATTGTTGGGATTGACGGCGGTACCGAGAGCCGCACCAATTGCAACATCACCTGCACCACCGGCGGTGAATGAGATTTGATTGACGGCGGTGAGGGCCACAGTATTGGTTACGCCACCGGCATTGTTGACGACAGTGATATTGCCGTTGCCGCCTGCCCCGGCTACTGAGACGGACCCCAGAACGCCGTTAATATTGTTGGTAGTTGCACCAATATTGAACGTAGTCGTGGAGTTGGACTCCATGTCGAAGGACCCGCCCTTGCCGCTACCCACACCATTGGCGCTCAGGGCGCCCGAGATAAGAAGGTTGGCGGTGGTGGTGGCCAGCGGCTGGTCCTGGAAGTATCCGGCTTTGAGGGTGAGTGAGCCGCCGCTTCCACCAGCCGGATTGGCTGCAAATTGAAGAGCAGTGGCGGCGCCGGTTGGAGAGTAGTTTATGCTGCCGCCGTTTTCCAGGACTATTGAGCCTGAGGTGCCATCTTTGCCGCCGGTTACGTTAAACAAAATGTTGGACGAGTTGATTGTGTAGGCTGCTGTGTTCGCTTGTTGGAAGATGATGGAGCCGCCATCGCTCGAAGGGTTGGAGCTGTCTGCTCTGAGCGTGAGGGGTGCGGAAGAGGTTATTAGATTGCCGATTAGCGAGATCTTGCCGCCTGTAGCCGTAGTTGTAAGAGCCGTGCTGCTCAGGTCAAGGGTGTTTTCTGAGCCGAGGTCAATATTGTCGCCGACTGCACTGCCGGCGGTGAGAGAAATAGTGCCGGATCTGCCGTTGACAAATTTGATGGCGTTGCCCTGGACTTGTATTCCACCGTTGCTGATAACACCACTGTGGAGATTGGATATTGTGATGCTTCCGTTCTGGCTCAGGGTGCTCAGGCTGTCGGCGCCGGCGTCAACTGAGGCGATGTAATTTTTGCTTATGCCTTTGCTGCCGCCGATTTGCAATACTTCCGTACCGTAAGTTGTGATGTCGATTTTTCCGCCGCTGGCATTTGGCAGGGATGGGTTGCTTACCGTGACATTACCGAGCACGACGTTGTGACCGCTAAGCACCTGTATAGTGGCGGCGTCCGCACGCAGGTTGCCGGTCAGTATGTCACCGGTTGTCAGAGCGCCTCCCGTGGGATCTCCGCTGACAAGTTTTGCCGCGGTGAGCACAAGGGGCGATTTTGAACTGACGTTCGGTGTTGCGGCCTGTAAAACGATTTTGCCGCTGCCGGCGATGCCGCCGCCGCTAATGTCCACGTCGCCGATGCTAATTGCTGTGCCGCCTGGATTGCCGCCGACGATCACCACATCTCCATTGCTGCCGGCTGCACCGTCGGTTTTGATGACTATTGTCGAGTTGACCAGGACGCTGCGGCCGCCAACGAGGGTTATCGATCCTCCCGAACCAGTGCTGCTTTGAGCCGATAGTGCGTTGACGATGGTCAGGTCGACAACGTTATTACTGTTGATTGCCGTGATGGTCGCCGAGGTGCCGTCATATGTGAAGGTCGCACCGGCAATAGCATTGATTTGGCCAGCGTTGCCTACAGCCGATGTTGAGAGCGATACCGGTAGTGGTGCTCCGATGTCTTGTCCGGCGATCAAAGTGATGCCCTGCGGGCTGGTTATGTTGGCGTCGACAAAGATGCTACCGCCGGCCATCAACTGCACGCCTTTGGCGGTGATGGCGTTGATGACTGTGATGTCGTGGTTGCTCTGTAGCGTTATGAAGCCCGGGTTTGTGATGGAGGGGAGCCCGGTACCGGTGTTGATAGACAGATCTTGAATGACGGTCAAGCTGCCGCCGTTCATGGCGACTGAGCTGACGCCGAAACTGCTGCCCCCGGTTGCTATCGCACCGCCCACGAAGGTGCCGCTGGCAATGGTGCCGCCATTCATATTGATTACGACGGGGTTCAGTGCTGTGGCATTTGGAGCAGCCGCGGCGATATAAACGTTTCCGCCCGTGCCTTTAGAAACGTCGATGCCGCCCGAAATATCGATGCTGTTAGCGCCGTTCTTGCCGGCGATTATTGTCACACTACCGGAAGTGGTTTTGCCCCCGGCTACGATCGGCGCTCCTGTTATGAAAATATTGCCCCGGCTGCCGGATGCACCTGAGTCATCGAAGGCAGCCAGTACGGTATCGCCGCCGCTGCCTGCGAGTGAGCCCGAACCGAAGCTGGAAACACTGCCGGAGGTCTTGAAGTCTATAGAACCGCCGGTGGTGCTGGGTCCGGTGATTGTTACCTGCGTGCTGTTCGTGCTGAACAGTGCGCCGGCAACCATGGTCAGAGGCCCAGCATTGCCGCCGCCATCCGTGCTGATGGCGACGCCTGCTCCGGTGGCCAGGATATCCCTGGCTGCCACGACGGTCAGACCTTTTGCTGATGTTATTGCCGATGAGGCACCAAAATTGACGTCGTTTTTGGACAATAAGACCGTAGTTGTGGCCTTGATCGTGCCGTTCACATTGATGTTACCACTGCCCGCGCCTGCGTCCAGCGCCTGGGCTAAGAACGTGTTGGTGCCGCTGATGGTTTTGCCGGCCGCGATAGTCACATCTGAATTGGACGCTACCGAATAAGTATTGACCGTCCCTACGATGCCTGTCGGGACGTTGAGAGTTCCACCTTGCTGAATGGTTACATTGCCACCGTTCATCGTAATAGTTCCGGTCGTGATCTGGCCGACCAGGTTGGTTGTCGCACCGCCGCTGAAGCTGGGGGTGCTGAAGAGAAGGCTGACCGGTGTGCTGACGTTGGGGGTGGCGTTTTCCAGAGTTACGTTGCCGGTCCCTGCTGTTGTGCCGCCGGCACCGACGTTCAAATTGCCGACCGTTATGGCAGCGGCTGTGGCTGTGGTGCCGGCTGTGATTTCTATATTGCCGTTTGCTCCGTTGAAGTCACCGTTGGTGGTGATATCCCCGGAGATGTTCACAAATCCATTCGTGGCTTTGCTGCCGCTGAAAGCAGCCAGAATAACGTTGCCCCCACTGTTATTGCCGCTGTTTGAACTGGTGTCTATCGAATAACTGCCGGCGCTGAGATCGATGTTGCCGCCGAGTGAGGAATTTCCGGTGACTGTGATTTGATCAACATTGGTACCGGTGGATGAGAGATTAAATTGAGAGCCGGCCACCATCACAACATTGGCTGGCAGAGTGGTTTTGAGTGTGCCCGAAGTGGCGCCTCCGGCGATGATGTCGCCGCTTGTGACAAGAGTCGTGCCCAGTTGGCTGGTCATGGAACCATTGAGAGTGATGCCCGAGTCAGCCACCACCGTTACTTGATCGTAGGTTGTCGCGGTCGGCATAGAAACTGTGCCACCGGTGACAATTTGTGCTGTATAGCCGCTGCCAGCCGCACTGCCGGCAAATGTGATGTTGCCGTTACCGCGGGTAGAGAGGTCGGCTGAGATTGCTCCCTGGGTGATGGTGCCTGTTTTATCAAAATTGAGAGGTCCGCCGACTATCACAGGCTGTGCGTTGACCACGGTCAGGTTGCCGCCGGTCACTGATCCCAGTTGAATAGCCGTTCCACCGCCCGGACTGCCGGCGATGACCGTGACGCTACCGGGGAACGTTTCAGAGCCACTGGCTGTAGTGTTGATCGTGCTTCCTGTGGGAAGCAAAACTTGTCCGCTGGTGGCATTACTTCCGGCAAAGGCAGCCAGCGTCACATTGCCGCCGTTAAATCCAGCACCTGAGGCATCGATTGTCAGGCTGTTGGACGCGCCGGTCAGGTCGATATTGCCGCCGGTGGCGCTTGCTCCTGTTACCGATATGGTGGCATTTGGATTGACGCCGGGAGGTGCGTTGGGGGTGGGTGCACCGGTTGGATTTGTGATATTTGCACCGGCTATTATTGTTATGGCCTCGCCCTGTCCGCTGCCATTGGACGCTATCGTCGCGACTGTATTAGTTGATACCGTGATGTCCCCGCCGGCTACGATTGCCAGCGTTTCGGAAACTGTTATGTCGCCGTTGATGGAAATATTTCCGGTATTGTAATAAGTCGGGTCTCCGGTGAGACACTGTTTGCCCAGGACCAGGTTGTCTGTGCTGGCCTGCACGTGCACTGCGTTGCCGGTCGACGACAATACGCCGGTCAGTTCGTCGACGTTGACGTTTGCGGTGCCCGCTCCGGCATTGAGATTCATCTGCTGGGAAAGGAAATTGCCGCCGGTGACATTGGTATTGCCCGCGCCGGTGTAAGCCGCATCTCTTATATTGATGGCACCGTTGAGTGCGCTAAATGTGCCGCCGGTATTGTTGAGATTGAGGTCCTGGTTGCCGCCGGCACCAATAGTGATGTTGCCGTTAGTCGACGTTATATGGCCGCTGTTAATAATGTTTGGTGCCTGAAGGGCGACATTGTTGGCGCCGGTGATGCCACCAAAGTTGTAAAAGCTTTGAGCGGCTGTCAGTGAAAGGTTGGCACTGCCGGTGGCGCCTTCTTGCAGGACTGTTGTAATCAGACCTGTTTTTTCGTTGACGATATTGAGCGCTGAAATATTGGTTGATGTAATCCCGCCGGTGGAGATGTCCTGTATCGAGCCGTAGTTAAGCAGGTTGCCGGCGAGGTGGAAGTTTGCATCCGATGAAACATAGTCGAGGGCGGTCACGTGTTTGGGGATGACGAGACCGCTGACGTGCACAGTCGTGTTGGCCGACAATACACCGTTGAGAGAAAAAGTACCGCCGTCGGCTTTGCCGCGACCGTCGAGCGTGATTGTCTGCGCTCCGCCTTGGACCTGATAGATGGCTACAAGCTCGGCTGGGGTTATGGCATCTCCGGTGTGGAATGTTTTGTCCTGGCCACCGACTGAAACGGTTACAGCCGCTCCGGGCGCAATGATGCTGGAGGAGACTGTGATTGACGGTCTTGCCGAGGTAAGGTCCAGATTTACGGCTTCTTTGCTGTAGACGCTGGGTAGGGAGACC
The DNA here is from genome assembly GCA_018266215.1 of Cyanobacteria bacterium SZAS LIN-3. Lineage (GTDB taxonomy): Bacteria > Cyanobacteriota > Vampirovibrionia > Obscuribacterales > Obscuribacteraceae > REEB67. Next base: position 6,365 of record JAFEAV010000138.1, read on the forward strand.
GGTTGGAAATTGTGTTGCATATTGCCGGGGACGCCGGCAAAGTTCAATCTGGAATTAAACTGATGTGTGATCGGTGCCGACTGAGTCAGTGGAATGGTCCCGGCCAGAGGTGCGGCTGCCGAGTGAATGACCGTGCTTCCGCCAAAGTGCGGAGAAATGTTTGCCGGCGCCTGGAAAGTCTGTGCGTGATTCGTAAATGACGGGCTCTGTGAATGTTGTGCAAATTGCGGCGTGTTGGCAATTGCCTGCGAGTTTGCTGTTAACAGCGCGACGTTTATACCGGCGGAGATTTTTAGAGCCAGAGGCAGACTAATCTTCGGCGTTGATTTCTTCATTTTTTGATCTCGCAATGTTGGCACAGTAGGAGGCCGGTAGTATCTCGGCATACCCTTAACATGAGATGAGATCGTATCATTTGAAGCAAGCTTGTTTCAAGGTAAAATCTTGCAGTAGGCTGCGCTTCTCGAAAGTTTTTTTTGCTTCTTGGCAGGTGCGATGGATTACGGAGTCCTTCGTATTCGGACCGCCGAAATTAAGGCACCGCACAGGATTGCAGCGCCCTACCCCTTCAGACTGTGCCTTTCGAAAAACTTCCAGATCAGCTCGGTGCCGAATTTGTCTTTGTGGGTATGGCCCAGTACAAGTTTGGAGAACCATTTCTCCGGCCTATCCGCCGGCCAGGTATGCCCACCGCCCTCAATTGTCACCAGCGATACTTCACTGCCTGTTACTTCATCAAAGGATTGTATCAAATGCGCCTTTGTCGGATTGCCTTCTGCTCTTTCCGTGCGTTGAGGCAGCATCAGTGATTCTCTGGCGGAGGATATGCGATTGTGGGTTTGCCAGTACTCAAATGAATCTTTGACGGACATCCAGCGTTTGGTGTCACCATCCCATTTGTTAAATTTGTCGTGGGTGCCGTTGATCATCAAAATTGATGTCGGCCTTTCATGCTCTTTTCCTGCCGCCCACTCCCTATCTAGATTTGAGCATACAGGTGCAAAGGCTGCAATTTTGTTAGAAAGTGAAGTACATGCCATCAGGTGCAAAATATCTGCACCGCTGGAAAACCCCGTGGCGTAGATGCGTTGGGGATCAATGGCTTCGTCGGCAATCAGTTTGTCGATCAGCCGCTCGACGAAAATTGCATCTTTGTTGGCAAATCCGGGAGGCACGTTCCATTGCCAGATATATGACATATCCGGGTAGCAGAGGAAGCAATTGTGATGATGCGCCAGGTCGGTTAATTCGCTGAACTGCATCATGCGTTTGCTCGACATAAAAGAGCCGTGCAACACGACCACGAGCGGATAGAGTCTACCGGGTTCTAAGATTGCAATAGGCGGTTGCAGCCAATATTTTCTCTTTTCGCCGTCGACCCGGAGCTCATGCTGCCGGAGCAGACCGTGCGTGTTCATGCTTTGCGAGAGCCCCATTTGCCTAGCTTGTGTCTGAGCATTGTACTCATATCATAAGGCATAAATTCTCGTAGCAAATTGGCCACAAGTGAAAGTCTTGATTTCGAGCGATAGTGGCATAAATAGTTGCCTTCCCAGGCTGCTGGTTTAAACTTTGCCTTGAAATGTTCCAGAGCTTTGAAGTGATAGATAAAGGTCGTGTGATTGAAAATGAATCGCAAAATGCTATTCAGAATCGGACGTTCGCGATCCTTTTTTGGCAGGCCGGCGAGCGGCGCCAGACCAAGTGTAACCATGTCATAACCCTCGGCTGCGAGCGCCTCCATCGTGCCGGTGACGAGTAGTTCGGTGCAACCGTTGGGGGCGGAACAGTCGCGTATGAGATCCTCCAGATACCAGCCGTTTTTTCCGTAGATCGGCGAGCAGGATAAAAATGCCACCACTTTATCGTGCGCATTGAGCACAAGGAAATATCTTTTGTATTTGCTCTGCTCAAATGGTCGTAGCTGGAAGAGAAAGCCCATGGCTGGTAGTTCTCGACTATCCTGCCAGCGTCGGCAGAGCGATTTTAACTGAGGCCGATACTTTGCTGAGTATGGGGCAAGTTTCAACCCCTTGCGCTTCGCTCTCCCCAAAGCCAGGCGGACTGACTTACTTTGCTTTGCCATATTGTGAAGATCATAGATTGGCTCTCTGCCTACAAAAAACGAAGTGAATCCGGCCTGGTCAAACATATCCTTGCCGGTCTCGTCGGCTGGGATTGCAGCAATTGAGTAGTCGTGTTGGTCGGCGTAGTCTTTGAGAGCCTTGAGCAAAAGTTGTCCGGTAACCGCCTCGCACACTGGCTGCGCGATGACCATGATGAACTGGTTGTTGATTGTGAGAGGAATGAATCCCTCAATGTCCTGCGAGGTAAAGTACTTTATGCCTGGATATAAGGTAAGGAAAGAGTGGGTGCTCTGGCCCCATTTTTTCAGGGCGGAGAGTCGCTTTGCCAGTGGATACTGGCTGCCGTCGAGGACGGTAAAGGGCGCCGTCGGCACGACGAAAAGCCCATGCCTGTCCTTGATTGCAGGCCTGCGCGGTGGACTTAATCTTGCATTGTCCTCTCTGACTTCGGCAGAGCTCATGACTGATCTCCTGAACTGGATTGCGTCCTCTAAAGGGCTCGACGGGCGTCAGGGCCCTTGGTTCCAGGTTTTAATGATGACTGTCTCAAATACCGCTATATTTGGACTTCCCGCAACAGGCGAAGATACAAGATGAGCCGAAATATTATCCAGGCCAAGCCCATCACTCGCGGGTCTTACGAGCCTTATGGCGAGCTTATCGTGGCTGACCCGTCACTGCCTTTTAAACCGGCCAATTTCGGTCGGGCGCAGCGCTATAACTTCCTCTCCGACGCCAAGAATTTGCGCCCGGATACTGCCAGGCTTAACGTCTGTGTCTTCCGCTGCAGCGCCTGGACCGAGCCTCAGCTGGAGATGAAACTGCTGGAGCGGCACGCATTTTCCACGCAGATTTTTATGCCGATGGAAGCCGGACGCTATATAACCATCGTGGCTCTGGGCGACAGCGAGCCTGACATTGCAACGATAGCCGCTTTTGTCATAGAAGGTCCTCAGGGCATCAGTTATCATCCCGGTACCTGGCATTATCCAATGACCGTGCTCGATCATCAGCTCGACATGTTCTGTCTGGTTTACGAAGACGGCGAAGCCGGAGACTGTGAGATCAAGACGCTCGCGGCGCCTCTGACGGTTCAAATTTAGTCGCAAAAAAAGACCTGCTCTCGTTGGAGAAGCAGGTCTTTATTGCTGTCGCAGCAGAGGGTTAATTAGTCGCCATGGGGAGCGTTGATGCGCTTCATGATCGCTTCCTTAACTGATTCCATATTGAAGCTTGCGCCCTTCTGCATCGGTGGGAAGGCGATGAAGCTTTCAGCTTCTTTCGCCACCACTTTTTGCACGAAGACAAAGCGCCAGAACTGATAGACAAACCAGTTGTAGTAGTTCAGCGAGCCGCCTTTTCCGTCTGCCATTCCAGTGCGCTCAAAAGGATCGAGGCGCAGATTGGTGAGAATCGGCCAGTCAACCTTCTGGGTGGCGCCGAGCCAGCCGCTCGGTTGGTCGGTGAAACGATATTTGTAGTCGTTCACGCGGACCGCACTGAGCGTACCTTCGGTGAAGTAGAAGATTTCGTTGCGAGCAGATGGTGCTTTGCCGCTGAGCATGGCAGTTTGATCGTATCCATCAAGGTGATTTTTGTAGGTGCGATCTCCGACTGTCTTGCCTTTGGCTACTTCGTCAACGATATTAGGATTGCCGGCGGCGGCGACAAATGTCGGCAGCCAGTCGAGGCCGGACATGATGCCGTTTTCTACCCGGGCGGCTGGGAAATGTCCCGGCCATTTTGCGATACAGGGAACGCGGAAACCACCTTCAAGTGCCGTACCTTTGCCACCGGCAAACGGCGTTTGACCGCCATCGGGCCAGGTGAAGTTTTCGGTGCCATTGTCGGTAGTGAAAACGACAATGGTGTTGTCTTCCAGTTTGTTGTCTTTCAGATACTGATTGACGGAGCCGACGATATCGTCAATTTGCGCCATCCCGGCCTCTTCTTCGCTCCAGCCGTTTTCGCCGGTGCGCATCGAGTTGTACTTGTCCGAGAGGTGGGTGACAATGTGCATGCGAGTGGGATTGAGCCAGACGAAGAACGGCTTGCCGTCTTTCTGGGCTTTGTCCATAAATTTCTTGGTCCAATCCAGGATTTCGTCGTCGACTGTCTCCATCCGTTTGGGATAGAGTGTGCCGGCGTCTTCAATCTTCTGTTTGCCGATTTTGCCCCAGCGCGGTTGCTCGGTTGTGTCGTCCACGTTGGTCGCCCATGTATGCAACATGTTGCGCGGTCCGA
>JAFEAV010000139.1 GCA_018266215.1 Cyanobacteria bacterium SZAS LIN-3
GTAACGGAATGGCTGAGTGTTTTAATCCTCAGCTGCGTTAAATGGGGAGGGATGATGCAAAAGGAAAGAGGCGCCCGGCCTGAGCCAGGACAAGCGCCTCCTTCAAACAGAGAACGGTTCAGACCGTCTTACTTTTCTGGTAGTGACCGGCGGAAACCAGCTTGGCATAGACCTTGTCGTGCACGAGATAGCGCACGCTGCGGCCCTGCTCAATCCAGTTGCGGATGGTGGTGCTGGACACCTCATTGGCGGGAGCCGCGAGGATAGCCAGCTGCGCCTCAGGCAAAATCGCCTGGAAGACGGGAAGCCACTGCTTCAGGAGAGCCTGATCCGAATCCGAAGTCTGCCGCGGTGAAACCACCAGTCGACAGAGGCCCAGAAACTCGGCCGCACGATCGTACTTTGCCAGCACCGGCAAATTGTCTTCGCCGATGATGAAATTGAGTCGCACAGCCTCTGCGTCGGTTTGACCGACAGTCGGCTCGTGCTGCTGCTTCAGAGCCTTGAGCGTATCAATCGTCCAGGTAATGCCGGGACGGTCAATCTCAAGCCGGGAAGCTTCAAAAAGTGGATTGTCCGAGCAGGCCAACTGCACCATCTCGAAGCGCGACTCCTTATCCAGGAGACCGTCTTTCTTGTGGGGCGGGTCGCCGCTGGGAACAAAGAGCACTTTGGACATGCCGAGCTGATCGATGGCACACTGGGCCACGAGCAGATGACGGGAGTGGATGGGATTAAAAGCCCCACCCATGATTCCGAGCTCTTTCATATTATTGAAACTCCTCCTTAAAGCCAAAAAAACTCCTGGACCCCTTGCGGGATCCAGGAGCGCAATTGGCGCGGCGGAGAATTACTTCTTCGCGTTGCTCGTCGTCGACGAGGTGACGCCGAGGGTGACGCTGGCGTTGTGGCCGGCTTCCTCGGTGGTGTCGCCCTCGGTGGCGGAGACGTTCAGCGTGGCGGCGGCGGTGACGCTCTTGTTCGTCGCCTCGCCCAGCTCGCCCTTGGCGGTGCTGGTGGCCAGATCCAGGACGGTGTCCAGGTTCTTGGCACGCTTCGCGGCTTTCGGATCGGTGGTGTTCTTGGTGTTCGACATATGTTTATCCTCTGGCTTGGCAGCCGTTTGAATGTGATTGTCCCGAGATGCCGCCCAGCTGATTAGCTGGTGGGAACGGCACCCCGAGACGGGTTGAACGATTGGTGGTTTGGTTAGCTCGGCGCTTCGGCCTTAGCTCGCGTCGCCGCCGATCTGCGACAGGGTCCACTTGCCGCCGCCGGTCAGGACCAGCACCTGGCTGTGGAACTTATCGAGAGTCGAGCGGTGACCGACCGAGACGTAGGTCGAGCCGATGGCATTGAGGTGAGCGTACAGCTTGGCCTCGCTGTCCTCGTCGAGCGCACTGGTGACTTCGTCCAGGAAGACGAACTCAGGCTTGTGCACCAACAGGCGAGCGAAAACCAGACGCTGCTTCTCACCGCCGGAAAGCTCCATCTCCCAGTTACGGACAGCATCGAGACCTTCCGGATAGCGCGTGGCAATCTCGGGGAAGTTGGCTTCCTCGAGGCACTGGCGCAGGAAATCATCGCTGATATCCGTGCGCATGCTCTGCAGAAGCGCCTGCTGCTGAGCAGACTCCGGCGCCTCCGCGTGGATGCCCGGGTAGAGCAGCTGCTGACGCAGCGAACCCAGGATCATGTACGGCTTCTGCGACAGGAACATGACCTTGTTCAGTTCGGGGCGAGTGATCGTCCCCGAGCCGAGCCGCCACAGTCCGCCGAAGCCGCGCAGTGTCGAGCTCTTGCCCGCACCGCTCTTGCCCTTGATGATCAGCCCCTTGCCACGCGGCACTTCCAGGGTGACATCGTCGAGCAACTTCTTGCTGCCTTCGGGCGTGAAGAGAGTGACATGATCGAGGGCGATCTTGTCGGCGACGACCATGGCGATTGCCGTCTGGCCCTCGTTCTCATACATGTCCTTGGACGAGAGCGCGTCCATGAAGCCGCTCAAACGAGAGACGTAGGCGGCGAAGGCGCTGATGGTGCCGAGCTCGGAGACGAAGAGTCCGAGCGAGCTGAGCACCTGGTTGAAGGCCAGATTGGCCTGCGTGAACGCACCGAACTTCACCTGACCGGCGAAGAAGAGCGGCGCGATGAAGATGGCGGGGATGATCACGACCATGTAGTTGAAGGCCGTCTGGAACATGCTCACGTTGCGCGAATATGTGATCATCTGCACGTTGTTGGCGATGGCGGCATCCAGGCGCGTGAGCACCTGCTTCTTCTCAGCTTCGGCACCGTTGTAGAAAGCGATGCTCTCCACGTTGTCCCTGATTCGCACCAGGTTGTATCGGTAGTCGGCATCCAGGCGCTTCTGGGTGTAGGACAGCCGGATCATCTTGAACGACAGCATGACCGAAATCAGCGTGCCGATGATGGCGTACACGAAGACCACGCTCACCAGCTTGGGCGAGATGATCCACAGGATGGTGAAGAAAGAGATGAAGGTGATGACCGAATCGACCAGCGTCAGCACGAGGCTGAGCGCACCGCCGGTGAAGCCTTCGACGTCGTTGGCGATACGTTCGTCAGGGTTGTCCACCAGCTGATTGGAGCTCAGCCGGTAGGAGTTGTTGCCCAGGAAGTAGCGCTCGAGCATGTAGCGGGTGAACCACTTTCTCCACACGATCACGAGCATGCTCTTGATCCAGGAGAAGAAGACGACGACCGGCGTTGCGATCAGAAAGATGCCGCCGTACGAGAACAGGTTCGTCCAGTAAGTGGCTTCGTCCTTGGCCTGCAGTGCGTCCTGGAAAGCGCCGGCGACAGTGTTGATGCCGACGTTCATCATGTTGACGGAGAGCAGGAAGAAAGCCAGCAGAGCCATGAAGCCCCAGGCCTTCCACTTCTCGGTGTAGGTGATCTTCTCGACCACCATGGCGCCGGGCGTGAACGAGAAGGCGAACGAGAGCACGCCAAGCGCGCCGAATGCCTCCAGGATGGTGACGTAGTTCGCGTTCAGGAAAGCCGACAGGGCGGCAAACCCGGTGTTGACACCGCCGATGGCGGGCACGAAGGCCACAACCGTGGGCAGGAAGAACAGCGACACGCCCAGGGCGGCGACGGCGATGACCCAGTTACGCTGCCGGAAAGCAGCGAGGAGGGCCGCCGAAACAGCGAGGATGCTGCCGATGACATAGCCCGAGGGGATGGTCGCCGGCACGTAGGCCAGGGCCTGGGGCATGAAGGGCACGACGGCGGCGAAGGCTGCGGCGAGAACGCCGAGCGAGATCAGCCGGCGCTTGAACACCAGGACGAGGTAAGTCGTGGCCAGGCCGCCGCTCAGTGCGAGCAAGCCCATGAGCCATACCTGTTTCAACCACCCCACCGGCGCAGAGCCCAGGATCGAGTCCATGATGAAATGGCCGATGCCGGAGAAGAAGGCGTGCACCGCCTCGGGGACGAAGGACCAGTCGTGGGCGATGATGCCGAGACCGGTGAAAATTCCTCCAACGGCAAAAACCGCGAGGAAAACCAGCAGGGGGGCGATGGCCCAGAGCGCGGTGAGCTTGTTGAAGCCCTTGAGGCGCTTTTTCCCCGCATCGGAGAGATCCGAACGGACGCCGTAGGCTTGGAACCACGGGTCGCCGGAGGTGAAGAAAGGCTTGGAAATGCGCCAGACACTGCGCCACAATCCCAAGCTGAAGATGCTTGTGTTTTGGTTCATTGAAGACCCTATCATTCAAAATGGCTGGTCGGGATGACCAGCGCTTGTTGATGGTTAAGTAAGACAAGAACCACTTCGGCCAGTTAACCGCCCAGGACCTGCGCTTGCGTCAAAAATGAGCGCGCCAAAACCACTTCTCTCGAAGCGGTTCAGGGGGATGCGTAGATGAGGCGGGTGCTGTGCTCTTTTAAGATTGTGTTGATCGAAGGTGGTGAAGTGGTTGATATAAGAGCCTTACCAAAGGTGATCTATAAGAACCAATTATCTTGGGACTATCTAAGTGGAAATGAACTATAGATGTTTTTCACTTGGCAATCTTCTGGCGCTAGGTGCTTGCCCACGGGTCACCTTCGGGCCACTGTTCAAAGCGCGAAACAGGCACAGGATGGTCAGGTTAGATGCCAAGAGGATGCGCTAGGCTGCACCATGTTTATCAACTTGGGGGATTGTCGTAGATGCAAAGAGCGCGGGTCATCGTGGCGATGGCTTCATCGTTGCGGTGAGCCAATCTGAGCATGTGCGAATAGTTCATCAGCACGCGAGCCAGAGTGCGATTATTGTCATTGATGCTCTGGGGCACGACCGGGCCTTTAGCCGCATCGTCCTTCTCGCACTGGGTGATTGCCAGCTTGTAAAAAACCTCGGAAGTGCGCAGGTCGCCTTCGCGCTCTTTCAGCAGCGCATAGTTTAGAAGAACGGGCACCTCGACGCACTGTTTCGGGTCAGGCTGGGACATATCGCGTAAACGCTGCTGGATCAGTTCTTCCGCTTTTTTGGGCTGGCCCATGCGGATGTAATTTTCGGCCAGATTGTCCAGAATGCGGCTGTGCGTACCTTTCAGCGATACGTCATGGTTTGTCTTGGCCGCTTCCTCATTGAATTTCAGGGCTTTCTTCAACCAGTTTTCGGCCTCGCCGTAAAAGCCCAGCCGGGTATCGCAATAGCCCAGTCTTCGCCACAGTTCATCGTCCCCGTAGTCGTAACCATTGGCGTGGGCGATGCGCGGTGTAGCGTTGGCGGTCAAATAAGCAGCCTTGGCCTCGGCAAATTTGGGCTCGTCTTTGAAATACGAATCGCCCAGATAGAGGAGATAGTCGCGTTTAAACTCGATCGGCTTGGCGTCAGGACGCCCGAGGATGATTTTGGACACTTCATTGGTCCAGATATTTTGCTCGACGACAAAGTCATTACGCCAATCTTTTTGCTCAAGCGGCGAAGGACGTTTGTAACGGACATGGGCGTCCAGTTGCTTTTCGATCGGACCAAGTAGATAGGGGATGTCCTGATCCCTTGTAGGAGTCGGGGTAAATAAAGTGATTACCGCCACGATAAAAACGCCAATAACAGCCAGACAAAGACCAATGACGATATTGCTGGGACGCTTTGGTGCCGCCTCTTCACTGGCCGGGGCCGATTGGGCAGGCTCGACTTGAGGGGCTGAGGCGGTTTTCTCCGCAGAGCCGACGCTCTCAGCCGGCACAGCTTCAGCCTCTTTCGAAGACGGAGGGTCGACATCGCCGACTGCGGGCGATTTATTCTCGGCTTCGCTGGTGTCTGTCTGGTCGGCCACGGGACGCCCTTTTCTTGAAACGTATTCAGACTATACCAAATTAATCACAGTCGTGGGCGCCGCTTTTGCCCGTTTCTAAATTGATACCGTCAGCAGTACCACTCCACCTCTCGCCCAGCTCAAGGGTACGACAAAATCGGCCTCAAACCATTTGTTATCAAGTGGTTGCGCGGCCGCGCCATTGCCCACCGATCCCGGGAATGTCTGGAATCGGCTCAAAGACCCAAAAAGCATACAGCGTGAACAAATCGCTGGCATGCCAAGAGAAGCCGACAGAGCCACGCTCCCCGGAATTTAACCAACAGAGTCCGACCAGCTCTTGTAAATCGCCCCGTGCACCTAATAAGTTCTGGGATGTAATTTTCTGATTCAAAAACTTCAAAACAAACCCTTTATTTAACTCCACGGACCAGTTTCTAAACTCTCGAGCGCGCACTGCGTGCCCGGAGTTGTTACTGGCTGGAGTTTTGACTTGAAGGAAACAATATGTCTGATGACTCTAAAAACACCCAGCCGGTGACCCCGCGCTTCTCGCCCGTTCTGGGACCGTTTCCGGACGTGTTGCATTACGTCAGAGAGCGCCTGGAACAGCCCGTAACAGTACCGTCTCCTTTCGCTCTGCCCGAGGACACCTCTGTCTTTCAGGCCACGGTGCAGAAAGGCCGTGCCCTCCTGCCCGAGCGCTACCACGCATCGTACATCGACGTCCTGGCCAACAGCCTCGCTCTTGCCGAAGCTCAACTGGAAGAACTCAAAACCAGTTGGCGACGGAAATCCAAGCGTCAGGCCGTCCTCGACAAACTGTCCGAAATCTTCACGGTTCTGGCCGCTCCTCTGGTGCAGCTCAATTCGCGCTCACACGCCAACGAGCTCAAGGCCTACCTGGCCCTGGCCAGCAATCTCTACCAGCGCTTCTTCTCCGACTCCAAAATTGCCAGGCTAAATCGCAGCGCCGTTGCCTTCCCGCAGATTGACCCGCTCGGTTTCTTCACCGACAACGACAGTGAACCAGGCATCTGGAGCCCGTCACGCGAATTGCCCCTGGCCATCGTCTCCAAGCCGGCCAACCAGATGAACTGTCTGCCCCTGTGGGTGATAGACGGTCACGAAGTCGGCGGACACGGCATGTACTCACACCTGAGCGGCTTCGACACCGAAATGGCCGGCGCCCTCACCCAGGCAGTTGAGAAAACCACAGGCGCAGCCGCTTTCAGCCCGCAGCTGAAAGTCATTACCAGTCAGCTCGTCAGCCTGGTTGTGCCAAACCGGCGCAAGAAAGAGATGGCGGCCGCCGAGTTTTATGCTCACATCGCCCGCTCGTTCTCACAGGAGCTGGCAGCCGACATCGCCGGCGTACTCAATCTGGGACCGATGTTCGTCAACGGTCTCATCGTTTACCTGGCCAATCGCCGCAAGGATGGTCAACTCTCGCACACCGCCCCGCTGGTAGGCAGGCAGAAGTTGAACGCCTATCCGCCCGACCTCCTGCGCGCGCTCGTCGCTATCGAAGCCCTGAAGCACCTGGATCTCAAATTCGGGACGCAGTGGCAGATGGTTCTGCGTCAGCGCTTGCTCACCGCCTGTGGTGGCACACTGCCGCCAGATTTCCATTTTGTCGCCGAGCAGGGTATCTACAAGATTACCGTGCCCACGGCCGACCTCGTAGCCCTGGTGCCGACCCTCGCCGACGCCCTCGTCAACAGCAAACTGCCCAGTCTGGCGGACCGTTCTCTGCGCCAGGTACTGACCTGGAGCGACCTGGACGATCAAATCGTCGAGACACTGAGCAGACGTCTGAGCAAAACCGACTACAACTTCGAAGACCTGAGCGACCTGGAGGCCCGGCACGTAAGCGCCGCGGCTCTGAGCGCTCTGGAACAGGTGATAGCGAGCCCCCAGGCCAAAACCCTGTCGGCGCGCATTCACAAGAACGGCCTGGCGACACTCAAGTCGCTCTACTTTGAACAGTGCATCCTGTGCGCTGTCCCGACCTACGGCAAAACCAAACGGGGCAACGGAGATTCGCAGCTGTGCGACCTTCAGGATCTGCTCAAGATGGTGCGCAATTTCAAAGGCCAGAAGTAGTTTTTTCTGCATAGCTTTCAACAAACAAACTAAAGGAATCCCGCTATGAACTGTGATACCAAATGTCCCGCCATCCGCCAGGTCATGTTTCCCAAGGACACCAATCCTTCGGGCAACATCTTCGGCGGCATCATCCTCAGCCACATCGACGTCGCCGGTGCCATCGCCGCCCGTCTCCACTCCAAGCATCGCATGGTCACCGTGTGCATGAAGGAAGTGGTCTTCAAAAAGCCGGTCAAAGTCGGCGACATCCTCACCTGCTGGACCGACGTCGTGGCCAAGGGTCGCACCTCGGTCACCGTCAAGATCCGCGTCGAGGCCGAGCGCCATGGCGAAGTGATTCACGTCACCGACGGTGAAGCCATCTATGTCGCCGTCGACAGTCAGGACCGTCCGATCGCGCTTGATTCGGAAATCGTCACCGACAACAAGGGCGACATCGCGCCGGCCACGCCTGCCGCTCCGACCGCCCCTGCCTCGACCGACGAGAAGAGCGAGAAGAAGGGCAAGAAGGAAAAGAAGGAAAAGAAGAACAAGAAGGGCAAGAAGGACAAGAAAGGCAAGAAGGGTAAGAAGTAATTCAAGCCCGGGCCTGACTTTAAGCCCCGCATAAACTGAGGGACCTGCCGGATCAGCGCTGGGCTCGGAAAATTTTCCGACTCCAGACTGATCCGTGCAGAACCCCTTTTTTTCGCTCCTACGACATTGCACAGTAAGAAAACGAACAAAAGAACAAGCGCAGCCAATTTAAATTTGAGCAAAACTAATAACCGACGACGACGATCGGGGCATATGTTGTTTGTGCAGTGTTCATTTCTATGGAGAGTCAGGGAATCCATGTCCAACTCGTCAACCTCGCAACCAGTCAACAAGCTGGCAGGCCAGCTCAGACACCGCCTGTTGCTGTCGATCGAGCAATTTCCGGTACTGGATAAAGTAATGCTGGGCAAGGCCCTGGCTACCGCTGAAGAAATCCACAAGGCTCAGTATCGCAAGGCCAACAAAGAAAATACTCAACAGGGCGCGCCCTACATTGTCCATCCAATGCGAGTGGCCCTGATCATCGCCGAGGAATTAGAGCTCAAAGAGCCGCTGGCCATCGCCACGGCCCTGTTGCACGACAGTGTCGAGATGAGCGGGGGCAAACTCAGCATCAGCCAGGTAGAGGAGACTTTCGGCCGACCAATCGCCATGATGGTCAGCATTCTGACCAAGCCCTCCCTCAAAGCCGATACCCCCTTCCTTGAGCGCGAACAAAAACTAAAAATCTATCGCGATCGCATATCCCACGCTTCGGTTGAAACCAAACTCGTCAAGCTGGCGGACCGCCTGGACAACTTACGCGATTCATACGACATTCTGGACAAGGGCTTTCAGATGCGCTACCTCAAGGAAACGCGAGACTTCTACCTTCCCATGGCCGAATTCACCGACCCATATCTGCAGGACGAGATAGCCGTAGCCTGCGATCACCTGGAAAAAGCAATCAAGTTCGGCTAAAAAATTGTCGCTCTTTGCGCTCTAAAATATGCCGCGCTCGAAACCGTAGGACAGTGCGGCAGCGTACTCTTCGGGGCTGAAACCCTGACACTTGCCGGCAATTTCATCCATAAAGATCGCTTCCACCACACCACTGTCAATTGTGGCGCCGGGCGGATTTTCGTTAGCCCAGCGAAAAGCCAGCTTACATGCATGTTCATAGAGCACGCTCACACGGTTCCAGGCATGCGTATACTCCCGGTCACCGTATCCGGGGACGGCCTGCGCCAGCTGCTTCAGGCATTCCTTGCGATTGGGTTTATCAGCCGCCCCGTAAAGCTTGAAGGCGGCATGCAAAACTTCAGCAATATCGTTGTCTACGGCCTGATCCTGTGGTTGCTGCATTGAGCCGACTGCCTCGAAATTTCCATACTAAAAGATGCCTGCCCCATATATCTGCCCAAAACCAAACATCCACCAACAGTCCACATCAAAAATTTTTCCACCAGCTACTACCTTTAATAGGATGAAGCGACAAAGAAAAATCCGGGCGGGCAGGCAAGTTAGATGCATAATGCCGGAGCATTTACATCCAACCAGCCTGCCACACCAGGATTTCTATTTCCGCGGAGGCGCATCGCAGCTGTCGTCCAGCTTGCGTACCCGCCACAGGTAAAGCGTTGAGCCCAGCAGCATGCCGGAAGCACTGATCAGAAGCGCCACCGTCACACCATAATGTTCGGCGGTCCAACCGGAAATCAGCGCAGTCAACGGAGCCAGACCCAGGGTGAATGTCGTGTAGACACCCATGAGACGTCCACGGGCGGAGGGATCGACACATTTCTGCATGAGCGAGTTGCCCCCGCTCCAGTGCGTCGAAAGACACGTACCGCAGGCGATGATTGCCACCACCGACAATGCCATAATCCGGGAGAACGCCAGTACGCACAGCGCAAAAGCCAGGCCCAGTGTGGCCTGCCCGATACGCGAACGCAAGCCGGGCCTGGTGCCGGTAGCAGCGATCGTCAGAGCACCCATCAGGGCACCCAGGCCGGCACAGGCTGAAAGCATGCCAAACTGCGCCGACTGCCCGTGCAGCAACTTATCAACAATCACCGGCATCAGAATCGAGTACTGCATGCCGAAAGTGCTGACGAAGGCAGCCAGGAAGAGCAGTGTGAAAACCTCAGGCCGACGAATCGTCTGCATGATCGTTTCCTGCGGCTTATCGCCCGAACTGCCTGCCGCATCGCCTTTCTTGCGCTTCTCGACCGGCCTGGCATTGGGCACCGAAATGCGGGCCAGTCCGATCAGAGCAGCGATGAAGCTGACGGCATTGAGCCCGAAGCAGATGGTTTCACCGAAGCTGGCAATCAAAAGACCACCGACCGCCGGACCAATCATGCGCGAGACATGGAAAGTAGCCGACGACAGACCGATGGCATTGGGCATGTCGTTGGGGTCCTTGACCATGAGCGGCACGAGCGACTGGCGAGCAGGTACGTCAAAAGCCGTAACGATGCCGAGGAAGACTGCCATGCCAATCAGGATAGGGATAGTCGCCAGATTGAGCGCCACAAGAACCGTCAGCACGATAGCCTGGAGCATGGCCAGGATCTGCGTGATGAAGAGTACCTTGCGCTTATCGTAGCGGTCTGCCGCCATGCCGCCGACAAAGGTCAGCAGCAGCAGCGGGATGTTGCTGGCAAAGCTAATCAGACCGAGGGCGGCTGCCGAACCGGTCAGACGATATACCAGCCAACTCAGCGCCACACCCTGCATCCAGGTGCCGACGTTGGAGAGAAAC
>JAFEAV010000013.1 GCA_018266215.1 Cyanobacteria bacterium SZAS LIN-3
CGCGTCGTCCCGAAGGAGCCGGTGGCTATGAAGGCCGTCCGCGTCGTCCCGAAGGTGCCGGCGGTTATGAAGGCCGTCCGCGTCGTCCGGAAGGTGCCGGCGGCTATGAAGGCCGCCCTCGTCGCCCTGAAGGTGCTGGTGGTGGATTTGGCGATAGAGGCGGGTTTGGCGATAGAGGCGGATTTGGTGATAGAGCCGGTCGGCCCCAGGGCGATGCTCCGCGCAGCTATTCCAGGACTCCCGGCCTGAGACGTCCGGAACATTCTTTTGAAGATGATGAAAAGCCGCACGATCGCACACGCACCGTGCGCTACGACAGTCAGGGCACTACCGAGCCGGAAGAAAGCGCCTTTGAAGAAGAATACATTTATGGTCGCAACAGCGTGCTGGCATTTATGTCCGGCGACAAAGCTCCGATAAATAAGTTGTACGTAAACAAAGAAGCTGATAGCGACAAGCGTTTGGATCGCATTCGCGAACTGGCCAGAGATAACAAAGTGCCGGTTGTGGAAGCCGATAAACGCAAATTGGATTCCATGATTGGTGGTAAAGACAAGCACCAGGGCGTGATTGCGCAGCTCGCTCCGCAGGAATTTCTGGAGCTCTCCGAATTTCTCGAACAGTTCGATATGGAAAAAGCGGCAATCGAAGAAGCTGGTGGTGACATGGCCGGCTATACGATTGCGGTGCTCGACGGTATCGAAGATCCTCATAATGTCGGCGCCATTGTGCGCTCGGCTGAAGCAACCGGTGTCAAAGCCATTCTTCTGCCGCAGAGACGCTCAGCCGGTCTGACGCAGACGGTCGCCAGAGTAAGTGCCGGTGCCCTCGCTCATATGAGAGTGGTGCGTATCACCAATATTGTCAGCACGCTCGAGAAGCTGAAAGAAAGAGGCCTCTGGATAGCCGGCCTTTCTCTTGAAGGTGCGACCGATTTGCATAAAACAGATCTGGTCAGACCCCTGGCCCTTGTCATCGGCAGTGAAGGCAGCGGCATCAGCCGACTTGTCGCCGAGCATTGCGACATGCTCGTCAAGATTCCGATGCTGGGTTATGTGCAATCTCTCAATGCCTCTGTTGCCGCCGGCGTAGTTTTCTATGAAGTTGTGCGTCAGAATGTAGCGGCCGGGAAGCAAAGAGAAGTTTCGGCCCAAACTTAGAGCAAGGCTTGAAAGGCAGCTGGCGGCTTCGTTACAAAAGTTATATTAAGTTCGTGTAGCGGGTTTGCCAGCTGAATCAGCCTTTTGTTTGACATAGATAAAATGCTATCTGTATGATTTCTGATTCGAAGTTTCGTGGGCTTGCCCAGGAAGCTTATGCCGGTGTAGCTCAGTGGTAGAGCAACGGTTTTGTAAACCGTCGGTCGCGGGTTCAAATCCCATCACCGGCTTTTTGGGCGGATGTCCGAGTGGCTAAAGGAGGCAGACTGTAAATTTGCTAGCGAAAGCTTACGCTGGTTCGAATCCAGCTCCGCCCAGACCATTTGCCTGATGGCAAAACAACTTCACGGGTAACCTCCCAACTTTTAAAAGAGGGTTGTGGAGGTTGCCAGTAAGTTTGAGAAGTAAAGAAAACGTGGAGATCGCGGCGCTAAGCCAAAAACACAGCGATAATGATGGTTACCTGAAAAAGGTATCTACCGTGCCCATGTAGCTTAGCGGTAGAGCACCCCCTTGGTAAGGGGGAGGTCACGAGTTCGATTCTCGTCATGGGCTCCATTTCCCAATCATTACCCAGGCATGTGTCTGAATAAATTGGAAACCCGAAAAGTACAAACAAACTGACGGTATTTAACGTACGCAGCAGAATAATTGAAGGAGAGAAGAGAGGATGGCCCGCCAAAAGTTTGAACGCAACAAGCCAAACGTGAACGTTGGAACGATCGGGCACGTTGATCATGGCAAAACATCGTTGACAGCAGCTATCACCATGACCCTGGCTAAGTCGGGTCAAGCGAAAGCGAAGAAGTACGATGAGATCGATGCTGCTCCTGAAGAGAAAGCTCGTGGTATCACGATCAATACTGCTCACGTTGAATATGAAACAGCTTCCCGTCACTACAGCCACGTGGACTGCCCGGGACACGCCGACTACATCAAGAACATGATCACCGGTGCTGCCCAGATGGACGGCGCTATCCTGGTAATCTCCGCTTCTGACGGTCCTATGCCCCAGACCCGTGAGCACATCCTGCTCGCCCGTCAGGTAGGCGTTCCCCACATCGTTGTATTCCTCAACAAGTGCGACATGGTTGACGATCCCGAGCTCATCGAGCTCGTCGAACTTGAAACCCGCGAACTTCTGAGCAAGTACAACTTCCCTGGCGACACCACCCCGATCATCCGTGGTTCCGCTCTCAAGACCCTGGAAGGCGATGCCAAATATGAGCAAGCCATCCACGATCTGATGAAGGCTGTTGATGAATTCATCCCCACCCCTGAGCGCGATATCGACAAGCCGTTCCTTCTCGCTGTAGAAGACGTCTTCTCAATCACCGGCCGTGGTACCGTTGCCACCGGACGTATTGAGCGCGGTCAGATCAAAGTCGGCGAAGAAGTTGAAATCGTTGGTTTGCAAGAAACCCGCAAGACAACCGTGACCGGCGTTGAAATGTATCAGAAGACCCTCGATTCCGGTATCGCCGGCGACAACGTAGGTATCCTCCTGCGCGGCGTCGACAAAACCATGATCGAGCGTGGTCAGGTACTGGCTAAGCCCGGTTCGATCAAGCCCCACACCAAATTCAAGGCTGAGGTTTATGTCCTCTCCAAAGAAGAAGGTGGACGTCACACCCCGTTCTTCAAAGGTTACAGACCGCAGTTCTACATCCGTACAACTGACGTGACTGGCGCCATCGAATTGCCCGCCGGTGTTGAAATGGTTATGCCTGGTGACAACGTCGCCATGGAAGTTGAACTGATTCAACCGGTAGCAGTTGAAGAAGGTATGCGCTTCGCCATCCGCGAAGGCGGTCGTACCGTCGGAGCCGGCGTTGTGGCCAGCATCATTGCCTAATCAGCAACGAGAAATAAACGAAAGGGCTGTCCTCCGGGGCAGCCCTTTTGGCGTTCAGCACCTTTTGCCCTTGCTTCGACCGGCACTAATTGCGGTGCTGGCCTTTACCGGGTCAGGACTTCGTGCACCGGCTGCCGCCGCGCCGTCCGGTAAAGCGGGTATCCCTCAGCAACTTTTCGCAGCCGATCGAGAGCAGCGCAAGCACAACAACTCTGTGGCGATAATGTTCTGCGATCAGATTATCAAAGTCTCACCAGATGCGGTGCAGGCTTATTTGATCAAATCTCGTTGCTATTCTGATTTGAAGATGCGGCCCAAGGCTCAGGCCATGATCGTGGAAGCACTGAAGGTCCAGCCTAAATCAGCCGCTGCCCATCTTGAATATGGTCGCTGGTATCGCGCCCAGAACGATAATCGGAAAGCACTTGCCGAGTTTGAAGAAGCGATTAAATGTGATCCAACTGATCGTCTGGCCTACCAGGCTCTGGCCAGCATGGCCGAGCAGGATGGACAGGTGGAAAAGGCGCGAGCGGCTTATTCAGCAGTGATCAAGCTCGATCCCAGAACAAGCGAAAATTACATCCGGCGCGGGGACTTTTTGCGGCGCCAGGGGCGGGACAGAGAAGCGATAGCGGATTATTCAACGGTGCTCTCGCGCGATATGAAAAATCTGGACGTGCTCAGTAAGCGCGCCGGACTTTATTACCGGCAGAAGCTCTATCCTCAGGCTTTCAGCGACTATTCCACGATTATGGCCGCCAATCAGTACGATGCCGAGGCCCTGATCTTCAGAGCGGCTTGCCGACTGGGAATGCACCAGACTAAGCAAGGGTTCGATGATGTGAATAGAGCCATTGACCTGGACGGCAATGATGGTCACGCCTATTTTGTCCGGGGCAAGCTCTACCTGGCTCAGGGTGATAAGGCCCGGGGCGAAGCTGACCTGAAGAAGGCTGCCAGTCTTGGTTACAACCGTGAGGGTGACGAGGCTAAAGTAACAATCATTCCGAAGCCCTAGTTTTTACTTTTTCGGCTTCCTTCGTATTTATTTTGATCGTCACCGACTCTGGCTCCACCGTTTCGTCCGGACCCAGGATCTCGGCCACGGCGGCGGCATTTTCCGGACGGGCATTGGCTTCCATCTGGGTGAGATAGGAGATCAGATGGTCCAGTTTGTCGCTCACCGGCAGACCATCCTTCTGCGCCCTGGCCACCGAAATGGGTGTCGGGTCCTTGCCCCCGGCCAGGTAATAGAGAGTGGCGCCAAAGGCGTAGAGGTCGCTTGCCGGCACGGCATTGCCGCGGAATTGTTCCGGCGGCAGATAGGCCTGCTTGCCCACCACAGTGCCGGTCGTAGCGTACGCTACCTGCTGGGCTACGTTGAAATCTATGAGTTTGAGCGTACCGTCTTTGTTGAGGATCAAATTGTCCGGAGTGAAATCGCGGTGCACCAGGGGTGGTGAGAGGCCATGCAGATAATCGAGTATGGAGCACATCTGTCTGGCCAGGGATAAGATCTGCTCCTCCGACATTGGACCGTCGCGTTCCACTAGCTGTCTCAGGTTTTGTCCGTCGATGTGTTCTAAAACCAGATAAGCACGGTGGTCCTCGACGAAGAAGCCTTCCAGTTTGACCACCTGGGGATGATCAAGACTGCTCAAAAGTTTCGCTTCTTTTTCAAAACTTTCCAGGGATTGCCTTCTGGCATTGATGTCGACAAAAACCGGCAGGACAAATTCTTTTAGCACCACTTCCTTGTCTTTGCGTTTGTCCAGAGCCAGGTAGGCAAAGCCCTGCCCTCCGACTCCCAGCTCGCGTTTTACCAGGTAGCGATTGTCGTTGAGGACGGCATCCTGCACCAGGGGTTTGAGTTTTTCCCTCTTGGGCGGGGCGGCCAGGGCCTGCAGCCAGAGCTCGGTGTAGTTTTGCTCCATCGGCCGGCGCAGCGTTTCTTCGATGGCTGCTTCTCTGCTTATGTCCGGGGCGAAGCGATCGATTGCCCCCAGAAGTTTTTCGCGATCATCGGTGGAGCTGATGCCGCCCAGCTTTAAGACCACCGGTGCTCCGGTGTAGCGCTCAAATACAAGCCGATCGGAGGCAGCCGAAGTTTTACCCGGGGGGCGTTCGACTTTGATGTGCTTGATTGTATTCCAGGCAATTGTCTGAGCCTTTTTGCCGGAGGCATTGCTGTAAATGAGCTTGAGACCGTCTTTGCCCGCGGCCAGTCTCTTTGGTGCGCGGACAAAGGAAAAGGACGAATAGCAAAAAATTGAATAAGTGATCAGGCCAAAGAGAAAGACCATAATCTGATTGGCCAGGGCGGTAGCAGTGAGATGGCCGAAGACAAAGGGCTCGCTGCCCGCTCCGGCGACACCGGCAGCACCGGCGGTGGCTGTACCATGAGCCATGAGAGGACCTATGGTGGCGGCGATAAAAGTGAGGATGCCAGTGTGCAACTGCCCGGCTACCGCACCCAAGAGAATGAGCAGTACAAGGCCTATCTTCCAGGGACTGCGCAGTGCAAATCTCTGCTTGAACCATTTTTGCACTTCGACAAAATGGTTGTAGCGAATTTCAATTGCACCGTCTTCAATTGGCGCTGAAGAGACCGCCGGCAGGGACTGAGGGTTTTTGCAGAGTTGCAGTGCGGGATTGGTGCGCACGATGATATTGCGCAGGTAAATGAAAGTTATAGCGGAGAAAAGCAAATTGATCGGAGCAAACCACTGGGGCGCAAACATAGTCGGCCCGGCTATGGTCATGAGCGATGCCAGGCTTGCCAGGCCGCCGGCAATGGCCGCTTTTTTATTGAATTTTATTTTGCCGTCGGCGCCCTCCAGGTGAGAGGCCTTGTAACCCAGGGCGACTGTCATATAGAGCCAGCGCAGCAGGGGCACGCCCAGGCCTACGCAGATCCCAATTGAGGCGAGGACAAATGGGACGATGAAGCTCGGTCCGGAGAAGAGCATAGTCGTTATGGTGACGCCGGGCACAAAAAAGAGCAGCGAGAGAAGGATCGGATGAATACAGGCCAGCCGGTCAAGTCGGGCCCAGTTGCTGCGGCTTTCACCGCGGTGCAGGCGTGAGACTACATCCGAGAAGAAGCAACTGTGAAAAATGAGACTGAGTACAACAACGCCCAGATTCAACAGGGACTGGATAAGCGAGCTTACGTCACCGTCGCTGGGAAAGGAGAGAATGCCTGAGGCGGCGACTACGAGCATGACGGCGGCGCAGGCGAAGGCCAGGATGTCTATGACGGTCAGGACAACCGGTGTTTCATTCTCGTCGCTTCCCGCCGGCACGAGCTCTTTGCCGGACGCACCTTCGATGGTGATATTTTCCAGTTTCTCCTCCGCCATCAGTGCGCACCTGCACTGAGAGCAGCGGCAGTCGGTGCGTCTTTCTTAATCGCTTCCAGTATGGCCACTATTTCGGCGGCGTCTCTGGGGCGCTCTTCCGCTTCAAAAGCGCTCAGGGCTGCTACCAGTTCGTCGAAGCGCGGATCGATGGAGATGTCTTTGCTGCTCGGTCTCGATATGGACAGGGGGACAGGATCCTGGCCGGTAAGCAGGTAATAGAGTGTGCCGGAAAGAGCGTAGAAGTCGCTCTGGGGAATGGCCTTGCCCCGCAACTGCTCGGGGGCGATAAAAGCCTGTTTGCCAATCAGTGTGCCGGTGGCGGTGCCGATGAATTCATTGGCGGCACCAAAGTCTATGAGCACTATTGTGCCGTCGTTGCGCAAAACGATATTGTCGGGGGTGAGGTCGCGGTGGATGACGGCGTTTTCCTGGCTGTGGAGGAAATGCAATATGCGGGCCAGGTCCAGCGCCCAGTCCAGGACCTTCTCCTGCTGCTGCGCCCCGTGTTGTTTTACCAGCTGCCGCAGATCCTGGCCGTGCACATATTCGAGGATGAGATAGTGGCGGTCATCCTCGACGAATACATCGAGAACCCGTGCGATTTGAGGATGGTTGAGTCCGGCCAGTATCTGAGCTTCTTTGGCCAGATATTGTTGAGCTGCCTGCTTGGCCTCTTCATTTGAGCTTGGAGGCACCACCGCTTCTTTGAGCACGACCAGATCATTGCCGTCCTTTTGCGCCAGATAAATGGCCGAAAATCCACCGAAGGCAAGCTGTCTCACTACTTTGAGTTGCCCGCCGCGCAGGGCGTGATCCGGCTCAAGCGGGACAAAAGAAGTGGCGTGGAAGCGTCTGCCCAGTTCTTCCTCCCAGATCTGGGTGTAGGAATGGCCGGCGATTCCTTTAGTTTCGTTTTGCAGTTGATTTTGAAAGGCAATCAGCTCCGCACCTCTTTCGCAGTCTTTGCCCCAGAGTTCGATGGCCAGGAGCAATTTTTCCAGCTCTTCTTTTTTTATGCTGTCGATATTGAGGCTGACGACGGCCGAGTCTTCATAGGTGAGCAGCAAGCGGTCAGAGCCGCTGGGATTGCTTGCCAGGGTGGCTCTTCTCAGACTTTTCCAGGGGCGATTGGTCTTGAAGTTGAGACAGGTGAGATAGAAAGGGGGAAAGGCTATGCCGTCGGCGGTGACATTGAGCCTGTCGTTTTCCATGATCGCCGAATTGAAAAATCCGGCCAGTATGAGAAAGGTCAGGCCTAAAATAACAGGTGCCACCACATACAGTGGCGTGTTCATGCCGTCGGCCGTAGTCACGAAAAACAGCGTCATGCCCAGAGCGCTGGGAAAGACCATGCACCATAAGGGCAGCAGTGCCAGCGAGGCGCCGAACCCTATCTTTTGTGGTTGGTTCTCGTAACGTATCGAAAGATCAAAGTCCGCCATCGATTAATTCAGTGCCTCGCTCATATAGGTGTCACTGGTGTGTCCCGGCTCATCGCTTTTTCTATAGGATGAGGCCCTGTCGAATAATTCTTTTGCTTCCGCCCGGTTTCCCATTTTCAGCTTGTTCCAGGCCGCTTCGCGCAGGCAGTTGCCGTGCCGGTCTTTGTCATACGCGCCTTCGTCGTCGGCCAGGGCCTTGTCGAAATTTTTGAGAGCCTTGTCGAATTCCCCCTGGGCCGCTTCTATATGAGCCGGGCCGGGCAGACGGCTGTGGCTGCGGGCGACGAGATAGTGCGAGTCGGCAAGGTCGGCAAAATTCGGCTCTTTCACTTTGGCCAGCTGGGCCAGACTGTCTTTACCCAGGGCCAGAGCTTTGTCGTATTGACCGAGGTCGAAGTTGTAATCGCCGGCATTGTAGTCGTAAAGTGCCTGACCTTCATGGTCACCGGCGACTTTAGCCAGGGCAATCGCCTTTTGAAAGTAAATGAGGATGCGATTTTTGTCGGGGTCGTCAAGGGTGCGCAGGGTGTCGGCCAGATTGTTGTAAGTGGAGGCAAGCTTTTGTGGCCTGGTAGAGCTATCCGCCGTCTGCGCTTTGAGAACCTTTTCAAAGAGCGGCTTTGCTTTATCGGACTGAGCCAGGCTGAATTGATAGATTTCGGCCTGGCTGGAGAGAGCATCTATATATTGTTTGTTCAGTGCCGGGCCGCCCAACCGCGCTTCCTCGGCTGCCCTGGCGTAAAGAGCTACCGCGGCTTCGTTGTCGCCGTCGTCGCGGGCCTTTGCGGCCAGCCTGGCGACGGACTGACTCATGACAAGCGGGGTGATCTTTTTGCCGGCGGGGAAGTTCACTGACTGGGAACTTTCCTGGGCTCCGTTTCCTGACGTTATCTGACCCCATTTTTTTTGCTGGGTAGAGACGTAAATCACCCCCGCCAGAGCGACGATCGAGGCGCCGACGATGATCAGGCCCTTCTTCAAGATCGGCCGCAGGTCGGGCTGGATCATGGCCTGGCCGAGGGTGCGGCGGCGTGATTTTTCCATGCTGGCCGCGGCCAGGCCCTGTTTGGACTGGCTGACGCCGGCGGGCGCAAGGTTGCCCTGGCTGCTTTTGGGAGCTTTCTGCGCCTTTAGATCGGTCTTTGTATTAGCCGTTGAGCTGTCACTTACGACTTTTTGGCTTTGTTCGTCAAAGCGATAGGGCATGGACCAGCCTCGTTACCCTTATTGTCAAGAGTAATTCTTATTTGCCCTGCCCAGGAGCGGCTAAACATCAATAGTTAAGAGATTGTTGTGATTGCTTGATCGCTCGATGTCTTGTCCCACCTGATGTTGAGGGTTGTTTACATCGGTTGGAGAAATGATTTTGAGCGTTTTAAAGGCCCTGCAGTGTGCGAAACTGCCTATGGTATGGCCTTTCTGGCGTCGCTCGCGGCGCCGGGAAGGAATTGACGGCAAAATTCTGCCGTCAGGTGAAATAAATTTACTCTGAGGGTCTATGCCTTATATGTACAATGTGTGGTTCGTTCGCTGGAACGGTCATCCTGTGCCGCCCCGAAATATAAGACGCAGCTAATGCGGCTTGGGGGAAGCAGGGGAAGTTCCGCGACGACAGTGTTGTCCTTGGATAACCGCCAGGGGCTAGGTATTTCGTTCTAGTTGAAGCTAGGGAGATGAACGTTAATGGCACGTGCCAAAACTACAAAAGGCGATAACGCTGCTTCGTCAAAAGTTCAACGAATCAGAATTCGTTTGAAGTCTTACGATCACCGTTTGCTCGATAAATCTTCGGATCAAATTGTTGATACCGCCAAGAGAACCGGAGCAACCGTGAGCGGTCCTGTGCCGCTACCAACGAGAAAGCGCGTTTATTGCGTTTTGCGTTCACCCCACGTCGACAAAAAGTCGCGTGAGCACTTTGAAGTCAGAGTGCACAAGCGTTTGATCGATATCAACGATCCCACCCCCACCACCGCCGATGCGCTGATGCGTCTCGATCTGCCGGCCGGTGTGGATATCGAAGTAAAACTTTAGAGCAGTTCGCCTGAATCAAGGCATTAGAGGACTCGGACATGACATTAGGTTTAATGGGCAAAAAAATCGGTATGACTCAAGTCTTTGATGACAACGGTCTGGCCGTGCCTGTCACTGTCGTTCAACTGGGCGACAACATCGTCACTGAAACCAAAACTAAAGAAAAGAATGGCTATTCGGCCGTTCAAGTTGGTGGTTTCAAGATTCAAGAGAAGAAGCTGAACAAGCCCGAACAGGGCGTGTTCAAGAAGCGCGAACTGCCTGCTCTCAAGCCGCTTAAGGAATATCGCGTTGACGACACCGCCGCTTACAAAGTGGGCGATGCCATCACCGCCGACAGTGTCATCAAAGTCGGTATGAAAATTGATGTGCGCGGCCGTTCAATCGGTAAAGGTTTCCAGGGCAGAATCAAACGTCATAACCAGGGTCGCGGTCCTATGGGCCACGGTTCCAAGTTTCACCGTTCGATGGGTTCGATCGGCGCCGGTACCACCCCCGGTCGCGTCATGAGAGGCCTGGCCATGCCCGGTCACATGGGCGATGAAATGGTCTGCACCCGTCACCTCAAAGTTGTAAAAATCGATGCTGAAAAAGGTCTCGTACTCGTTAAGGGAGCCGTTCCCGGTTGCGATGGCGGTACCGTGATTATCACCCCGTCAAGGACCAAGTGGAACTAATAGTTCCCCAACAACAGACCCAGTCCAAGAAGTAAGAGAGATAGAAAAATGACATCCGCGACAGTAGTAGATCTGAAAGGCAAGAAGTTGAGTGAAGTTGCACTCAACGATGAAGTCTTCGGCATTACCCCCAATGTGGGCGTGATTCACTCCGCTTTGATCAGACAATTGGCCAACGGCAGAAGTGGTTCAGCCAACACCAAGACTCGCAGTGAAGTCGCCGGTGGTGGCCGCAAGCCCTGGCGTCAGAAAGGCACTGGCCGCGCCAGAGCCGGTTCCATCCGTTCGCCCTTGTGGGCCGGTGGTGGTGTCACCTTCGGACCTAAGCCCAGAGACTATTCGATCACTATGAATAAGAAGCAGCGTCAGCTGGCTCTTAAATCAGTGCTCGCCGGCTCTGTCGACAAACTCACAGTTGTCCAGGACTTTGATTCTTTCAAAGAACCCAAAACCAAACAGTTCTATGAAGTTCTCAAAGCCCTCAATCTGACCGACAAGAAAGTCCTCCTTATTCTCGATTACGCCTGTGACGCTTGCGATCGCGTCGCTAAAGCCGCGAGAAATATCGAGGGCCTTCGTCTTTTGCACTCAACCAATTTGAACGTCAAAGACATTTTGGATTGCGACGCCATTCTCACCAATGCTCGCACCCTTGAAGCTATAAACAATCGCTTCAAAGCCGCTTCCAAGGAAGAAGCCTCGGCCAAGGCCGCTGCTCCTGCTAAGAAAGCCGCCGCCGCTCCTAAAAAAGCCGCCGCTTCCAAGGAAGAAAAAGAAGCTGCTCCTAAGAAAGCAGCAGCCCCCAAGAAGGCCGCTTCCGACAAAGAAGCTCCGGCCAAGAAAACGGCCAAAAAGCCAGAAGCTAAGTAGAAGCTAAGCCGCAAGGACCACTGAGATGAACAAACGTCATTCACAAATAATTCTTCGTCCGATGATCACAGAGAAATCTGCCATGCAGATGGAACTTGGTCAGTACACCTTCGAGGTGGCTAAGGACGCCAACAAAGTCGAAATCGCTCAGGCTTTGGAAGCGATGCTCAAAGAGCTCTATCCCAAAAACAAAAGCGTCATCGAATCTGTCAACACCAGCGCTATCCGCGGACGCTTCAGAAGAAGCAAACGCAATGGTCGCGCTCCTAAAGACAGCAAAAAAGCGATCGTCACAATTTCTGGCGAACCGCTGGAGCTCTTCTCCGCCTAACTCCCCGAGTTAAAACGAGAATCGAGCCCACAGTTATGGGACAAAAAAGGCTAGCCCAAAAGGCTAAACAAGGAAAAGAAAATGCCTACCCGCAAAGTGAATCCAACCTCCGCAGGACGCAGGAATATGTCGTTGGCCGATTATTCGGACATCACGACATCAACTCCTGAGAAGTCCCTGCTGCGCGCCAAGCCGAAAACCGGCGGCCGCAATAATCTGGGCCGTCTTACCGTCAGACATATTGGCGGCGGACACAAACAGAAATACCGTGTAATCGACTTCAAACGCGACAAGCACGACATTCCGGCTGTGGTCAAAACAATTGAGTATGACCCCAACCGTAACTGCCGCATTTCACTCCTGCAATATGCCGACGGTGAAAAGCGTTATATCCTCACCCCGCACACGGTCAAAGTCGGCGAGAAGCTGATGTCCGGAGCCGCTGCCGAAATCAAGAACGGCAACGCCCTGCCTCTCAGAAATATCCCACTGGGTACCATGGTCCACAACGTCGAGCTCACCCTCGGTCGCGGCGGACAGCTGGGTAGATCGGCCGGAGCTCAAATCCAGCTCCTGGCCAAAGAAGGCAAATACGCTACATTGCGTTTGCCCTCGGGCGAAATGCGTATGGTACATCTGGAATGCATGGCCACCATTGGTCAGCTCAGCAATCCTGATTACAAAAACTTGCGCCTGGGCAAAGCCGGTCGCACTCGCTGGTTGGGTATCAAGCCCACCAACCGTGGTGTGTCCATGAACGCAATTGACCACCCGCATGGTGGTGGCGAAGGCAAGTCGCCTATCGGCGGCAAGCCGCAAACGCCGTGGGGCAAGCCTGCCATGGGTTACAAGACCCGTCGTGGCAAGAGCTACACCTCGGATAAATTCATCGTCAAGCGTAGAACTAAGTAGGAGGATACTGTGTCTCGTTCGCTTAAAAAGGGACCATTCGTTCATCACTCTCTTGTGAAAAAGATCGAGGAGATGAATAAGAAGGGCGACAAACGCGTCATCAAATCCTGGTCACGCGCTTCGATGATTGTGCCTGAAATGATTGGCCACACCATCGCTGTCTACAACGGCAGAAAGCACGTACCTGTTTATGTCACCGAACAAATGATCGGTCACAGACTGGGCGAGTTTGCCGCTACCAGACATTTCAAAGGACATGCTGGCGGCGATAAGACTGCCAAAAGAGGCTAGGGAGAAAGCTCTTTATAGAGCGTCAGAGGACTGAACCGTGGAAAGCAAAGTTTGCGCAAAATGGATACGGATGTCACCCAGAAAGGTGCGCCGCGTTATAAACGAAATCCGAGGCAAAGAAGTGGCCGAGGCTCGTACCATGCTTAGGTTTATGCCGTATACGGCAGCAAGAACCGTTGAGAAGCTGCTCTATTCGGCAGTATCCAACCTGGTTCATGCAGAAAAGCATGCAGTATCGCAGTCGGAAGCCGACAAATTTAAAGTGGTTGAAGCTTTTTGTGATGGTGGACCCACACAAGAGCGCTTCCAACCGAGAGCTAGAGGCCGCGCCTATCCCATCATGAAGCGCACCAGCCACATCACTCTGAAACTTTCAGATATCTAACCAGTAAGTAAGTACGTTTTTCATTCAACTCTATTGAGAGGAGCAAGATCTTGGGCCAGAAAGTAAATCCTGTTGGTTTTCGCGTCGGTATTCACCGGGGCTGGGCTTCGAACTGGTTTGTGCAGAAGAAGGATGTTGCCCCTCTCATCGAAGAAGACCACAGACTGCGTCAATACCTCAAAAAAGAACTGGCCGGCGCCGGCGTTTCTAAAGTAGAAATTTCGCGCAAAGCCGACCAGGTCCAGATTGATATCTACACCGCCCGTCCGGGTGTGGTCGTAGGCAAAGGCGGAGCGGGTATCGAAACCCTCAGCGCCAAGCTTCGCTCCATGCTCAACCGTGTCGGTCTCGATATCAAAATCAATATTCTGGAAGTTAATCGCGTTGATCTGGAAGCCAAACTGGTTGCCGAATCAATTGCCCAACAACTGGAAAAGCGGGTAGCTTTCCGCCGTGCAATGAAGCAGGCAATGCAACGTTGTATGAGAGCTGGAGCTATCGGCGTCAAAATTATGGTGGCGGGTCGTTTGGGCGGTGCTGAAATCGCCAGAACAGAATGGGCTAAAGAAGGCCGCATTCCGCTGCAAACCCTGAGAGCTGACATTGACTATGCCACCGCCGAAGGTTCCACAATGATGGGCATCATCGGTATCAAGGTGTGGATTTTCAGAGGGGAATTGGAGCCGGGTCAATGGTCTCCCCCCAACATCAAAACTCAGACTGAGCGTTCCCAAGAAGGATCTCGCAACAAGAACGAAGCAAGAGATCCGGTCAAGTCTGGTCGTAGAACCAGGAAGGCAGGTTAATAACTATGCTAATGCCCAAGCGAACCAAATATCGCAAGCATCAGCGTGGCCGCATGACTGGCGCTGAAACCAGAGGCGTCGAAGTTCAATTTGGCGACTACGGCCTGCAGGTGCTTGAGCCGGCGTGGATCACATCCCGCCAGATAGAAGCAGCCCGTAAAGCCATGGTGCGCAGTGTCCGCCGCGGCGGCAAAATGTGGATCCGTGTTTTCCCGGATAAATCGGTCAGTAAAAAGGCCGCTGAAACCCGTATGGGATCCGGTAAAGGTAATCCAGAATTCTGGGTAGCCGTTGTGAAAACCGGACGAGTCATGTTCGAAATGTCTGGTGTCGCTCAAAAAGATGCGCACCATGCTCTCGACCTGGCCGCCCAAAAACTGCCGGTCAAGTGCCGCGTAGTTGAGAGACATGCCGGAGGTGCCAAATAATGAAGGTTAGCGAAATGAGAGACCTTTCGATTGACGAGCTCAACGCTCAAATCGACGAGGCTCGCAAAACCAAGCTTGAGCTGCGCTTTCAGCATGCTCTGCGCAAACTGGAAAGCCCAGCAAAAATGCGCCAGGAAAAGAGAAAACTCGCCCAGCTATTGACCATCCTCACCGAGAAGCAAGCTGCCGGCAGTGAAAAAAAATCAGCAGAGCCCAAGGCTGAAGCAGCAAAACCAGCAGCTAAAAAGCCGGCGGCAAAGAAAGAAGCTAAAGCCGAATCCTAATAAAACGGATTCAAGCAAACTGTAAAAGAGTAAAGGTAAGGGGTCGGGAAAATGCCGAAAAAGGTGTTAGTCGGAAAGGTAGTATCCAACAAAATGGATAAGACGGTAGTAGTTGCCGTTGAAATGCGCTTTCCGCACTCCAAATACGAAAAGCAAATGTTAGAGACACGCAAGTTCAAGGCGCATGACTCCGAGAACAAGTGTCAGATGGGTGATGTTGTGCGCATCGAAGAGTGCCGCCCCATATCCAAGGAAAAGACATGGACAGTAATTGAAGTTACCGGTCATGCCATTTCCGCCAAGGTCAGCGAGGGGGCAACGAAATGATTCAACAAGAAACCCGTATGACTTGCGCCGACAACACCGGAGCTCGTGAGCTTCTCTGTATCCGCGTAATGGGTGGTTCCAATAAGAAATTTGCCGCTGTCGGAGACGTTATCGTCGCCACCGTCAAAGACGCTCTGCCCAACATGCCAGTCAAAAAATCAGAAGTAGTGCGCGCCGTTATCGTCCGCACCACCAACCACATCAAGCGTCCTGATGGCTCCACCATCAGATTTGACGACAACGCCGCCGTCATCATTCAGAAAGACGGCAATCCCAAAGGTACACGTGTGTTCGGGCCAATCGCCCGTGAGCTTCGCGATAAAAACTTCACGAAGATCATCTCTCTGGCCCCGGAGGTGCTCTAAATGGCTGCCATTAAGAAAAATACTCGCTCGGTGCGTCGGACAAACTCACCAATCAAGACCAAAGTAAAGATGGGCAACAAGGTCGTGGTTTCCCGCGCCCTGGTCAAACCATCGGCCACCAATCTGGTCCCCAGTGTCCATGTCAAACAGGGCGACCTGGTCATGGTTATCTCCGGTACCAGAAGCCGCACTAAAAAGAACGGCCAGAAATTGGAAGGCGACAGACGCAAAATCGGCAAGGTTCTGAAAGTTCTTCCCAAAGAAGGCAAAGTGGTAGTTGAAGGCGTCAACGTCGTCACCCGCCACGTCAAAACCAAGAGCCAGTACGCCAAGGGCGGCATCATCAAAGAAGAAGCCCCGATCTTCGCCGCTAAAGTAATGCTCTATTCCAACGAAGAGAAAAAACCAGTCAGAGCGGAATTCCGCAGCAAGCTGGGCCTCCAGTAAATAAGCAGACGACAAAGACCGTCTGATCACAACCAAGGTAAAAGGCAAATGCTCGATATCAAAGAACGCTACACCAAAGAAGTCAAACCGCATCTGACTAAACAGTTCAACTACAAAAACGACCTCCAAGTACCGAGAATCGTCAAAGTAGTCCTGAATATGGGTCTGGGCGAAGCGACCAGCAACGCCAAGTTTATTGAAAACGGCGTCAAGGACATGGTCACGATTGCCGGCCAGAAACCGGTCATCAACCGTGCCAAAAAATCAATCGCCACTTTCAAGCTGAGAAAAGGCATGCCGGTTGGTGTGTCGGTCACACTGCGCGGCAAGCGCATGTACGACTTCCTGGCCAAGCTTATCTATATATCGCTTCCCAGAATTCGTGACTTCAGAGGACTATCCAATCGTTCCTTTGACGGTCGCGGTAACTTCACGGTCGGCATTAAAGAGCAATTGATTTTCCCCGAAATCAACTATGAAAACGTCGACGCGGTGCGCGGTATGGACATCACAATTGTCACCACCGCCACCACCGACCAGGAAGCTCATGCGCTGCTCGCAGCCCTGGGCATGCCTTTCAAAAAACAACCAGTCCAACAACAGTAATAAGTAGAGATTCAGAGAAAGAGTCAGAAGGAGAGGAAAGCACAACGTGGCTAAAACATCCATGATTGACAAGGAGCACAAGCGCCAGGTACTTGTCGCCAAAGGCAAATATCCGAAGGTGCGCTTGCATAACCGCTGTCGCATTTGCGGGCGCCCCAGGGGCTATTGCCGGGACTTCGGCTTGTGCCGCTGTTGCCTGAGAAAAATGGCCCACGAAGGTTTGATTCCTGGACTCACAAAGTCTAGCTGGTAGGAGATAGTAAATGCCGGTCACAGATCCAATTTCAGACATGTTCACTCGTATCCGGAACGCCATCCGCGTTCAGGCTCCAGTGGTCGAGATGCCTGCTTCCAAGCAAAAAGTGGCGATTGCCGAACTATTGCGCGGTGAAGGTTTCATCTCGTCATTCGAGACCAAGGCTCTCGGCTCGCCCGAGCAGCGTATGCGGATCGTGCTCAAATACGGCGGCAAGGGTGAGCACGTCATCCAGGGGTTGAAGCGCATATCGAAGCCCGGTCTTCGTGTGTACCGTCCCGCAAAGAGAGTACCTCGAGTCTATGGTGGACTCGGCGTAGCGATCGTCAGCACCAGCCGTGGTCTCATGACCGATCGTCAGGCTCGCAAGAGCAACCTCGGTGGCGAAGTTGTCGCCGAAGTTTGGTAAGGAGAAAAGAAGATGTCCCGTATAGGCAAAGCACCAATTCCAGTGCCAAACGGCGTGACTGTCACGATCGCCGACCACAAGGTTTCCGTCAAGGGACCCAAGGGTCAGCTGCAGCGTGAATTTCGCCCCGAATTGTCCTTCAAGCAAGAGGACGGCAAAATCCTGGTCGTGCGCAAGAATGAAGATCGCACCACCCGCAGTCTGCATGGCTTGACCCGCACCCTTCTGGCCAACATGGTCAAAGGCGTGGCTGATGGCTTCGAGCGCAACCTGGAAATCGTCGGGGTTGGCTACCGTGCTGCCATGGAAGGCAAAAAGCTGGTAATGCAGCTTGGTTATTCTCACCCTGTCGAAATCACTCCTCCCGAAGGAATGTCGATCGCAGTCGGTAAAGGTAACGTCATCACCGTCAGCGGTATCGACAAACAAGCCGTCGGCGATCTGTCCGCCTTCATTCGCGAGAAGCGTCCGCCTGAAGTTTATAAAGGTAAGGGCGTCAAGTATCAGGGCGAAGTCATTCGTCGTAAAGCTGGTAAGGCTGCTGGTAAGAAGAAGTAGGCCGGTAAGGTAAGCCTGTATAAGTAAGGTCAAAAATCATGATTAACAAGCAAGATAGAAAGCTCAACAGAATCACCCGCCATCAGCGCATTCGTCGCCGTTTGACGGGCACCACCGAGCGCCCGCGTCTTTGTGTCTATCGTTCCAACAAGCATATTTATGCCCAGATCATCGATGACACCACATCCAACACTCTCGTCTGCGCCAGCACCCTGGACGCCGAACTGAAGAGCCTGGAGAAGACCTGGAATATCGATTCCGCCAAGAAGATTGGCGAACTCGTCGCCAAGCGCGCTAAGGCCAAAGGGATTGAAACTGTTGTATTCGACCGCGGCGGCTATATCTATCACGGACGTGTGGCGGCAGTAGCCGAAGCCGCTCGTGAAGCCGGTCTTGAATTCTAAAATAGTTTCCCAATAACGTTTCCCACAAATCTAATTAGATTGCCAAAAGAAAAAGAGGAAGAGGTTACTTCTCGATGGATAAAGAAGATAAGGCTGTGAATTTTGTTGCCGATGATGGCGTAGCGGCCGCTGATGGTGTCAAACGTGGACGCCGTGTCACCAACCGTGAATCCAACCGCCGTGATGGTGGTGGCGACAAACGCGAAAAAGAGCAATCTGAGTGGGAAGAAAAAATCATTCAAGTGCGCCGCGTGACCAAGGTCGTCAAAGGCGGTAAAAAGCTCTCCTTCCGCGCCGTCGTAGCCGTCGGTAACGGTAAGGGCCAGGTCGGCATCGGTGTCGGTAAGGCTTCCGAAGTTGTCTCCGCCATCCAGAAGGGTGTCGTCGACGCCAAGAAATCACTTATATCGGTACCGCTCGTTGGTGCCACCATTCCCCATCAGATTATCGGCAAAACCGGCTCCAGCCGCATTCTGCTCAGACCAGCCGCCAAGGGTACCGGTGTTATCGCCGGTGGCGCCGCCCGCGCCATCCTGGAACTGGCCGGTGTAGGCGATGTGCTCTCCAAATCTCTCGGTGCTCGCTCGCCGCTCAACGTGGCCCGTGCCACCGTCGACGGTTTGAAGAATCTGAGAACGTTCGAAGAAGCAGCAAGATTGCGCGGCGTCAGCATCAGACAGCTTTTCGCCTAATCACACAACCAATATATTGAGCACGAGAAATAAGAGGAATTAGCGAGATCATGTTACGAGTAACTTTGACTAAGGGTCTGGTCGGTAAAAAAGACACCCATAAAAAGGTGATTCAAGCACTTGGTTTGCGCAAATATGGTTCTTCCGTTGTGCACCATGACACCCCCACAATCCGTGGCATGGTCAACAAAGTGCATTATCTGGTGACCGTCACCGAAGAAGCCGGCGCTCAAGCCACCGCCAAAGCCAAATCAGGCAAAGGTAAATCAGCTAAAGCAGCAGCCGCCAAACCGGCCGCCGCAGCCAAAGCCCCCAAGGCAGCAGCCAAGGCTGAAGCTAAAGCCAAATAGGCGACAGCAAAAAGTTCAGGACAAGTAAGTACAAGACAGCCGAGTCGTAGTGCCACTTTCCAAATCAATGGAAATCGAGCCGACGGCGTAAGGCAAAGGAGAGAGAAATGGATTTAGAACAGATCAGACCAGACGAAGGTTCGCGCCGCAAGAGAAAACGTGTCGGCCGCGGTCGCGCTTCCGGTCACGGTAAAACATCCACCCGCGGTCACAACGGTCAGGGTCAGCGTTCAGGCGAAGCCAAGCGCTTCGGTTTTGAAGGCGGTCAGACACCCCTGTTCCGTCGTCTGCCCAAATTGCACAACTTTGACTCGGTACCGGGTCGTGACTGGGTCGTCGTTAATGTCGGCCAGCTCAACGAATTGCCCGCCAACACCGAACTCACCCCCGACGCTCTGGTTGAGCACGGCCTCATCCGCCGTCACAATGACAGCCTGCGCGTGCTTGGCAACGGCGAGCTCAAAGTAGCTCTCAAAGTCAGCGCCCATCACTTCTCGCAGGGTGCCATCGACAAAATCCAGGGAGCCGGCGGCAGCTACACGGTTATTCAGCCGGCAGCTCCGACGAGAAACCCCAAAAATCGCTAGATAAAGGGTGAATTATTCAACCTTTCAATATCAGGGCTCTTAACTTGGTACCATTTGTGTGGTCTGGGATTTTGAGCCCTGATTTTTCAATTTTTTGTGCACAATAAGATGCAGTGTTTAGGACAAGTTAGAACAGGCAGTCAAAGCTAGAGGTTGGTTTTTCAATGGCCGGAAGTGTTGCAAAAAGAGGCGGACAGATTGGCGGGCCGGAGAATATTTTCGCCCTGCTCAATGCAGCCGGTCTGAAGGAGCGAATTCTCTTCACCGTGGCGATGATTTTGCTTTACCGCACCGGTGTCCACATCCCCATCCCCGGTGTCGACCCCAGCGCCCTGGCCAATAATCCGGCCCTGACTCAGAACTTACTTGGCATGATCGACCTTTTCACCGGGGGCGCTCTCAATAAGCTCTCGGTTTTCTCCATGGGTATTGGACCCTACATTACGGCTTCAATCGTGATGCAGCTTATGACCGTGGTTATTCCCAAGTTGGAAAATTTGCAGAAAGAACAGGGTGAGCAGGGCCGTCGGCAGCTCTCCCAGATTTCGCGCGTAGTCACGGTTTTCCTGGCCATCTTCCAGTCCTTTATGCTGGCCAAGCTTCTCTCCAATTTCCCCGGGGTGGTTATTCACCCGGGTCCGCTCTTCTTGATCAACACCACTGTAGTGCTGACATCCTGTGCCGTATTCATTATGTGGATGGGTGAAATCATTACCGAGCGTGGTGTCGGCAATGGTGCCTCGTTGCTTATCTTCCTGGGCATCGCCTCGCGCCTGCCTGTGATGATCAAAAACACATACGAGGCCGTTCAATCCGGTCAGACTTCCACCATCGGTGTGGTTGGCCTGCTCCTCTTTTTCCTTTTGATCGTCGCTTTCATCGTGCGCCTGCAGCAGGGCGTGCGCAAAGTCATGGTTATGGGTTCGCGCCGCAACGTCGGCCGGCAGATCTTTGCCGCCCCCGATGACTACATGTATTTGCCCGTCAATCCATCGGGCGTTATGGCCATCATCTTCGCCTCGTCCCTGATGATGTTCCCTTCCACCATCATGCAGTTTGCCCGGGCGCAGCATCTCGATCCGCCGCAGGTCTTCTACAAGTTTCTTGTCGGCATTCCTAATTTCGGCCCCAGCTTCGAGAGCTTCTCGCAGCAGGCCTGGGCGAAAAACACCTGGGACTTCGTGGCTCAGGAGTTTGCTAACTGCATGTCCTACTACCAGTGGGAGCATTCGCTCATTTATTTCATCATGATTCTCTTCTTCGCCTTTTTCTATTCGTCGATTATCCTGCCGGTGCGCGATATGTCCGAAAACCTTCGCCGCAGCGGTCGCGCCATCCAGGGCGTGAGACCGGGCAGACCGACGGCCGAGTTTCTGGAGAAGACACTCAACCGCCTCACCTTCATCGGCGCCATGTCGGTTGCCATCATCGCCATTTTGCCTATTCACGTAGAGCAAGCCACCCAGGTTACGACCTTGCAGGGCCTGGGCAGCACCTCGCTGATTATCCTTGTGGGTGTGGCCATCGATACCCAGAGACAAATAATCACCCATGCCCTGTCGGCTAAATACCAGGCGCGGGGCCTTTTCAAAGCTAGAGACGACAAGAAAGATATTTAAAAGGGGTTTTTCAAAATGCGGATTTTGTTCCTTGGAGCTCCCGGAGCCGGGAAGGGCACTCAGTGTAAGAAGCTTGCCAAAAAATGCGGCCTGACTCATTTGTCCTCCGGCGACATCCTGCGCGATGCCGTCAAAAACGGCACCAAGGCCGGAGTGGCCGCCAAAGAGTTTATGGACAAGGGTCAGCTTGTGCCCGACAACGTTTTGATCGACCTCTTCCGTGAAAAGCTCTCTGCTCCCGACTGCGCCAAGGGCTTCATCCTCGATGGTTTCCCGCGCAATTCGGCCCAGGGCCACAGCCTCGACCAGCTCCTCTCCGAGATCAATGCCAACCTGGACGTGGTCATCGACCTCGAGACCCCGGACGAGATCCTGGAAGAGCGCATCACCGGTCGGCGCGTCTGCCCCAACAAAGCTTGTAATGAAGTCTTCCATGTCAAGTACAGCCCGCCCAAAGTGGATGGCATTTGTGACGCTTGTGGTACTGCCCTTGTGCACCGTTCCGACGACAAGGCCGAACTCGTCAAACAGAGGCTGAGTGTCTATCACGAGCTGACAAAACCGCTTGTTGACTTCTACCAGGCCAAAAGTTTGCTTCACAAAGTGGATGGCACCGGGGAGCAGGACGACATTTTCGCTGCCATACTAAAGACATTGAAAGTGCCTTGCTGATATTCAGCCAGGCATTATTGGCGGCACCCTTTCCCGATTAGTTGGCATGATTCTCACAAAAGACGAAGATATCGATCTCATTCGACAGGCCGGCAAGCTCGCCGGCGAAGTACTGGAGCTTATCTCCAAGGCGGCTAAACCGGGCATGAGCACCTGGGAGCTGGATGTCATGGCTGAGAAGGCCATCCGCGACGCCGGACATATCCCTACTTTTAAGGGATATCGCAAATTTCCCAATACCGTTTGCACTTCGGTTAACGAAGAAGTGGTGCACGGTATTCCCAATAAGAAAAAGGTCTTGAAGGATGGCGACATCCTCAGTCTGGACATCGGGGTTTCGGTGCGCAAGATGATCGACGGCAAGCCGTTTGACTTCATCGGCGATACCGCCATCACGGTGCCCATAGGCAAGGTGACCGACCGCGTGCAGCGCCTTCTAGACGCTACCCAGGCCTCACTTTACGCCGGCATCAAGGCCGCCCTGGGCGGTGCCACCCTCGACGATATCGGCGGCGCCATCGAGGATGTGGGGAATGCGGGAGCGTACGGTATTGTGCGTGATTACGGTGGACATGGCATCGGACCTCAGTACCATGAGGATCCGTTCATATTCAACTACCGCACCGGTAGCAAGACCAAGCTCAAACCTGGTATGGTTATAGCGATTGAACCGATGTTCAATCAGGGTGGACACAAGGTGCGCACCAAATCAGATGGCTGGACAGTTGTAACGCAAGATTACAGGCCATCGGCGCATTTTGAGCATTCTCTGCTCATAACAGAAGGCGAGCCGGAGATTCTCACGAAGCGTCCGAGCGAGGTGATTTCATGACAAAGCAGGGCGTAATCGAATTTGAAGGAACCATCCGGGAATCCTTGCCCAATGCCATGTTTCGGGTTGAGCTGGACAACGGACATAAGGTCCTTGCTCACATATCTGGCAAGATTCGCAAAAACTTTATTAAGATACTTCCGGGCGATCGGGTGCGTGTAGAGCTCACCCCGTACGACTTAACGCGCGGAAGAATCACATACAGAATCAAAGATTGATGTACAATTAGACGTTTGTCTGCGGGCCCACACATTTGCATGCAAATGCGGGCGTGTACTGCCTTCGGCATGAAACAGCTTAACGCTGTTTCACATTCAAGTTAATAGCCATAATCGCGGCAAAGCCGCACAGAGAGCTGGAAAATGAAAGTTAGAGCTTCAGTCAAGAAGATTTGCGACAAGTGCAAGGTTATACGCCGCAAAGGTCGCGTTGCCGTTATTTGTGAAAATCCCAAGCACAAACAACGCCAAGGTTAAGAAGTAACAAGTTAACTGTAGTTAGGATATCGAAAGCATATCCCGGCTATTTTAAGAGATAGCCAAGAGATACCGTTGGAGGATAAATGGCCCGTATTGCCGGTGTAGACCTACCGAGAAATAAGAGAGCACCAATTGCGCTCACTTACATTCACGGCATTGGCAGGACAACTGCCGCCAAGATCTGTAAGAAAGTCGGCATTGCCGACGACAGACGCGTGCAAGACCTGACCGAAGAAGAAGTCGGTCGCGTTCGCGAAGAAATTGAAAAAAGCGGCAACTACCAGGTAGAGGGTGACCTCCGTCGGGTTGAGGGTCTCAATGTCAAGCGCCTGATAGAAATCAACTGCTATCGCGGCCAGAGACACAGAAGGGGTCTGCCCACTCGTGGTCAGCGCACCAAGACCAATGCTCGTACCCGTCGTGGCCGCAAACGCGTAACCGTCGCCGGCAAGAAGCAAGCGACCAAATAATTGAGTCGCTCGCACGAGCAGCTCATTGGTTTCAATTTTTAGAACAGTAATAAGAAAAAGGACTAATCAGGAAAGCTATGGCTAAGTCTCCAAAGGCTAGGACGAAAAAGAAAGAGCGCCGCTACGTACTTCAAGGCGTCGTTCATATTTCGAGCACGTTCAACAACACTATCGTTTCATCGACCGACCCCCAGGGTCAGGTCATCGCCTGGGCTTCGGCCGGCACTGTCGGTTTTAAGGGCGCCAAAAAAGGCACTCCCTTCGCCGCTCAGCAAGCTGCTGAATCTGTGGCCAAGCGTTCTATGGACCAGGGCATGAGACAGGTAGAAGTGCTGGTCAAAGGTCCCGGAGCCGGTCGCGAGACCGCCATACGCGCTCTGCAGGCATCGGGCCTGGAGATTACGCTGATCAAAGACGTCACACCCATTCCGCACAACGGTTGCCGCCCGCCCAAACGTAGACGGGTCTAAATCGGATTTATTGTCCAGCATGTTGAGGAGAGATTAAGTTGGCTAGGTACACGGATTCAGTTTGCAAGTTATGCCGTAACGAGGGCGTTAAGCTCTTTCTCAAAGGCACACGTTGCTATACAACAAAATGCGCCATTGAGAGACGCCGCTATGGTCCCGGTCAGCATGGCCAGGATCGTAAGAAGCAGTCGGAATACGCGCTTCAATTGAGAGAAAAGCAAAAAGTCCGTCGTTCATATGGCGTTCTCGAATCTCAATTCGCCGCTTATTTCGAAGTGGCGACACGTCAGAAGAAAGTACCGACCGGTCTCAAACTTCTGCAATTGCTCGAGTCGAGAATGGACAACCTGGTGCATCGCTCCGGCCTGGTGCCGTCACGCGCTCAAGCCAGACAGCTCATTCGCCACGGTTATTTCACAGTCAACGGCAAAGTGATGTCGATTGCTTCCTACCAGGTACTCCCCGGTCAGGTGATTGCAGTGACCGACAAGGCCAAGAAATTGCTCAAGACTATTCACGAAAACTCGCCGATGATGGACGCTCCAGTCTGGATGACCGTCGACAAAGAAAATATGACTGCTTCACTGGTCAACCATCCTTCTCGCGAAGACCTGGATCCGACCATCAAAGAAGCTCTCATCGTTGAATATTATTCAAGATAATCTCCGCCAACACTGGTCTCACAACAACAGGTGAATTCATTTTGTATTCCTCACCATCAACAGTATCCACTCGCCACGGAGAATATATGGAACCTCTAAGAATTAAATGTCTTGAGAACAAAACCGGCGCCGACGGCTCGATCTACGGCAAATTCGTAATCGAACCCCTGGAAAAAGGATATGGCACCACCCTCGGTAACGCCATCAGAAGAGTATTGCTCTCTTCCCTCGATGGTTCGGCCGTCACCGCCGTTCGCATTGAAGGCGTTACCCACGAGTTCACCACCGTACCCGGCGTTGTAGAAGACGTTATCGACGTCATGCTCAACCTCAAGGGCCTTGTGGTCAAGACATTTTCCAACGATCCTCAATATCTGCATATGGACATCGACCGCGCTGGTGCTGTCACCGGCCGCGATATCATGTGCCCCGCTGATGCCACCATCATCAACCCCGACTGGCAGCTCCTCACCCTGGCCGAAGGCGGACGCATCCGCGCTGAGATCACCGTAGAGCGCGGCCGTGGTTATGTACCGGCCGATTCGCATAGCCACTACAAGCAAGCCATCGACGTATTGCCGATCGACGCTGTGTTTATGCCTATCCGCAAAGTCAGCTATAACGTTGAGCCCACCCGCGTCGGTGAATCCACCGATTTCGACAAGCTCACAATCGAGCTCTGGTCTAATGGCTCGATGGACGCTACCGAAGCTATCTCGCAAGCCGCTCGTCAAATCATCGAGCACTTGCTGCCCATCGCCGAACTCTCCGGCAAGCCCATGGTGCCCGCCGCTACCCAGCCGCAGCAACCGGACGGCAAGCACTCCTCCATCTCTATCGAAGAGTTGGAACTCTCGGTGCGCGCTTACAACTGTTTGAAGAGAGCCAACATCAATTCGCTGGGCGAGCTGCTCAAGCTCACCTACGATGATTTGATGAACATCAAAAACTTCGGTAAGAAATCCGCCGACGAAGTTATCGAACGTCTTCGTCAGTTTGGATTGACCCTGGCCGATACACCCAAAGACAAGTAAGCATCTCTAAACAGCAAATAAGTAATAAGGAACTAAGTTATGCGTCACAGAGTACCCTCCGGCAGTCAATTGAACCGCGCCGCCGACCAGCGGAAAGCTTTGATGCGGGCCCTTGCCACCGAGCTCCTCCGTCATGACGAAATCGAAACTACGCTGGCTAAGGCCAAAGCTGTTCGGTCGCATGCCGAGCGTCTTATCACCAAAGGCAAGCATGGCGATGTAGGCGACTACAAAGCTCTGCACGAAAAAGCGAAAAACGGTGATGTTGAAGCCGCGAAGAAAGTGGCCCAAGTAGTGCACCTGCGTCGTCAGGTCAGTGCTTTCGTCTACGATAAGGAAGTGGTCAGACGTGTATTTGACGAGATTGCTCCTCGTTATAAAGAACGTCAGGGCGGCTACACCCGCATCATCAAGATCGGACCTCGCCGCGGCGACAACACCGAGATGGCTCTGATTCAGTTGGTTTAGTCGTCTCGTTTAGTTCCAAGAAAAAATAAGTGCAACGCATCGCCCTCCTGCTTGAGTATTCGGGGAAGAATTTCCACGGATCACAGCTCCAGGAGGGCGTCGTTACTGTGCAGCAAGTTATAGAGCGGGGCGTGGGCGTGCTGGCTCGTCAGCCGGTGCGGGTGCACCTGAGCGGGCGCACCGACGCCGGCGTGCATGCCAGCGGGCAGGTGGCGCACTTTGACTGGCCGGGGGACGCCCGCTACCAGCGAGAGGTCGATGGTGAGCCCCAGGACGTGCTGGATTTGCGCGACATGACCTGGCGTTTGAATGGCATCATCGGTAGTGACCTTTCGGTGGTCGACATGGCCTTTGTCGACTCCACCTTTCACTCACGCTACAGCGCAACAAAAAGGCAGTATGTGTATCGCATTTTGAATCGCCCCCAGCGTTCTCCCCTCTTAAAAGATACTCATTATCACGTACGCCAGGAGCTTGACCTGAAAGCCATGCAGGATGCGGCTTCCCGCGTTTTGGGGCGGCATGACTTCAGTGCTTTTCGGTCGACTAACCACGATAAATCCAGCACCATATGCACCGTTTCCCGCTGTGAATTATTGAATTTACGTGAAGGCGTGCTTGAATTCTGGATTGCGGCTGATCACTTCGTGTACAATATGGTCCGCATTATTGTCGGGACCCTTATAGAGGTTGGTCTCGCCAAGAGGGACGCTCAAAGTGTTTCTAGCGCTCTGAATAGCGGCGATAGAAACCTTGCCGGTCCCACCGCTCCACCCTGGGGACTGACACTTACAAACGTCAGCTACCCTGTTGAATACAGGTTGTGGGAGCTAATGAACCAGGAGAAGAGAAGTGAAAACGTATTGCCCGAAACCCGATGAAGTTAAGAGAGAATGGCTTGTGGTTGATGCCGAAGGCAAAACCCTGGGTCGTTTGGCCGTTGAAGTGGCCAATGTCCTGAGAGGCAAGCACAAGCCCGAATTTACTCCTCACATTGATTGTGGCGACTTCGTCGTTGTAATCAACGCCGAGAAGATCCAAGTGTCGGGCAACAAAGAAACCGGCAAATTTTACAGACGCCATTCCGGATTCCCGGGTGGTTTCAAAGAAGAAAGCCTGGCCCATTTGCGCGCCAGAAAGCCCGTGGCCATCATTGAGAAGGCTGTTCGCGGTATGCTCCCCCATAACCGTCTTGGCGACAAACAATTCACCAAGCTCAAGGTTTATGCCGGCGCCGCCCATCCTCACGCCGCTCAGCAGCCAGCCGGCCATGAGCTTCCCGCCCACGCCACAGCCTGATAAGTTAACCCAGTAAGCGAAGAGAAAAAGGAAGAAGATTTCCCAATGACCAGCGTAATTCAGTACTACGGAACCGGCAGAAGAAAGACAGCCACAGCTCGCGTCCGTCTTATTCCCGGCACCGGTCAAGTGACCATCAACGGCCGCACCATGGAAGACTATGTCGGTGGTCGCGATGGTCTGGCCAAAGAAGTCTTCGTTGCATTCCAGGCCGCTGACGCCATGGGTCGTTTCGACACCCTGGTATCGGTCAGAGGTGGTGGCATCGCCGGCCAGGTCGGAGCAATCCGCCACGGCATCGCCCGCGCCCTCTCCGAAGCCGCTCCCCAGAATCGCTCGATTCTGCGTGGTGAAGGCTTCCTTACCCGCGACCCCCGCGTCAAAGAACGTAAGAAATATGGTCGCAAGAGAGCCCGTAAACGCTTCCAGTTCTCCAAGCGCTAGAGCTCTTGCTCTGGTCGACGAGACCAGACGAGACCGAATCGACATTACAAAAAGGTCCACCTTCAAGGTGGACCTTTTGCTATGGCTACGCCAGCCAGAAACTCAATTGCCCCGGGGGGCTTGAGCCTAATTTCCTGTAGATACAGGTGTCGAAATCGAAGCCGCGCTTTTGCCCGGAGCATCGCCGGCGGTGCCGGTGGCGCCGCTTGCGGCAGCGGCGGAATCAGGGCTGGAGCTGGGTGCAGCCGAGATGTCTTTACTCGTGCCTTCGGCCACACTCATATCGACAATATTGCTCTCTACGATGGCGTCCTTTGTCGGGATGATGCCCTTGGCCCGGAACTTGTTCTGGAATTTGATCAGGGCTACAAAAGCCGACAGGGCAATCAAAACCGTAGCGCCGATAAATCCCCAGCCGGCCGGCTCTTCGTAATAAACCATGAAGGCCCCCGCGGCAAAAACGCAGGTGGCGAGGAA
Source organism: Cyanobacteria bacterium SZAS LIN-3 (assembly GCA_018266215.1). Lineage (GTDB taxonomy): Bacteria > Cyanobacteriota > Vampirovibrionia > Obscuribacterales > Obscuribacteraceae > REEB67. Next base: position 28,765 of record JAFEAV010000013.1, read on the forward strand.
GAGCGAAAGAGGAATATAGAGCGACATGGCCGCCTGCCAGAATTCGGCTTTCTCAGCCGCTTCCAGCGCCTTGCGGGCGGCTAGAATCTCTTCCGGGGTCTTCTTTTTCTTTTCTGTGGTGCTCATGGACTTAACTTCCGTGGGGCTGCTTTTTTGCCGATTCTATATCTTAGCATCTGGTCAAAACTTGAGTCCTCAATCCTTTTAAGGTACTTTCGCGGCCGTGGCCGACGGCATTTCCGGCCTTGACCTGGGCCCATCTTCCCGCCTATATTCATTACCGGATGCTAAACTGAGAACCCATGCCCAGACTAAAATCAGAATCAGCGTTATCTTGCCCCAGTTGCCGTCTTCCGGTTGAAGAGCATCTGGATTTTTGCCATAACTGCGGTGAAACCATCCACAGTTACCCGCGCGGACGCACCCCGGATAAGTCGCTGCTGGCGAAGCGTTCGCCAGTGCCGTCTCTGGTGGTCGGTGCGGCGGTGCTCTTGTCTCTGGCGGTGGCCTTGATTATGGGCGTGACAATATACGATTTTGTGCACCAGTACGGCGTGCCCGGCGGTGACGATGTCTGTCAGCGCTCAAGCGTTTATATCGCCGCTGGTCAGGAAGACCGGGCTATTAATTTGCTCGAGGAAAGCTTGAAGATAAAAGGGTCCGATAAGCGTGCGGCGGAGTGGCAGGCCCTGCTCGATCAGGCCCTCTATAATCGCGGCAAGAAGCTGGCCCAGGAAGGCAAGTTTCGCGATGCGGTCACGGCCTTTTCTCGGATATCCGCGGCCTTTGCCGCCCATGATGAAGTGGAAAAGCTGATTGTCGAATACACCGATAAAGGCATTCCCGCCGTCTTCGGCAAGGGCGAGGAAGACGTGCTGGAGAAAGAGAAGAAGGGGCTCTCTCGACTGGAGAAAGCCGTTATGACGGCGGTACCGGGTGGCAAGGGACGTATTGAGCCTATGCATGCCATCCCCATAACCCCCGTAACTTCTCCCAAATAGTTGCTCGCAGATGAATCAGACCAAGTCTACGTCAGTTGATAATTCCGGCAATGACCTGGTTACGCGTTTTCGACCGTACATAATGGCACTGTCTCTGGTGCTCATATCTTTTGCCGCCCATATGATTTCCTTCTGGAACGGCTTTGTCTTAAACGACCATTTCAACATCCCCCGGTTTCGGGACATACTCAAGGAAGACTGGCCCAAGTACTGGAGTGAGCTGGTTAACCAGGCCGTGATTCAGCCTTATGCCGAACCTTTTCTCCGGGCCAGCCTGGCCATAGATTTTCAGTCGGCCGTACTGGCCCCCGCCCTCTATCACGCCACCAATGTGCTGCTGCACATTGCCGCCGTGCTCTCGCTCTTCTTTTTGCTCATGCGCCTGGGCAAGCACTTCGACAGGGCCATGCCTGCCACCAGGGATAGCGGCACGGCGGTTTTGCCTTTTGTGGCCTGCGCCTTATTTGCCTGCCATCCCGTTACCTCCGATACCGTGGCCTATATCAGCGGCCGCTCGGCCATGCTCACTGTGCTTTTCTATACAGTGGCTCTGCACTGTTTCCTCACCGGTTTCCTGGGACAGTCGGTGCGCGCCGGTTTGCTCGGTTATCTTGGCTGCTATTTGTCGATTGTGCTGTCGCTTTTCTCTTCCTGCCAGGCCATAACCATCCCCGAGACAATGATCGTCATCGGGCTTTTGATTAAACCGGCGGCGGAGAAAACAAAGGACTGGATTTACGAGCGACTGTTTGAATTCGGGGCGGCGTGCTTTCTCGTGCTGGTGCTGCCGCTTACCTTCCTCCTGCCCCAGACCATGCTCACCATGCCGGTCGGCAATGGCCTGGGTATGCCGCTTCTTGCACCGACAGCTTATTACGCAACCCAGCTGAAAGCGCTTTTGACTTATTACTTACGGGTCTTTTTTGTGCCCGTACCCCTGAGTATTTTTCCACCCTTCTGTCTGGCCGATTCTCTGGCCGATCCGCTTGCCCTGGGCGGTCTGGCCGTGGTCCTCGGTACTGTCTACCTGCTTTTTCACTATGCCAGAAACAAAGACCCCTATTGTTTTTTAGGTTTGTGGTTGTTTCTCATAGGCCTTCTACCCCAGTCGCTTGTCGTTACCAATGAATATGTCTCGGGGCCGCGGTTTTATCTCTCCTGTTTCGGGCTCTGCCTTTTTGTGGCGCGTCTTTTCACCAGAGCCGTCGCCTCTAAGCTCAATCTTGCCACCGACACCACGGGCGAGCGCAAACTGGCCTTTGAGCCGGCTTTCGTCGTGCCCCTTTCCCTGGTTTGTTTGCTTCTGATTGGTCTGAGCAATTATCGTGACCGTGGTTTTGCCACCGACAGTGCCGTTTTGCGTGGGGCCCTGCGATCGGGGGCGATCGATAAAAATCTGGACCGGGGTGGTCATATCCGGGCCCTGCTCAGTTTGATGCTTATCCTCGACGGTGGGCCAAACATCGACAAAGGGGAGATAGAGGCAAAACGCGCCCTCGATATCAACCGCGAGCTGCCCCTGGCTTATCTGGCTCTGGCCAGGCACGCTTCTTACCGAGAGGATTTTGACGGGGCTAAATACTACGCCGAAAAAACTCTGGAACTGGCCAAAAAACAAAATCTGTCCAATGGCATCATCGGACTGGCCGACGGTACCCTGCTTATCGCCATGACGCATTTGAATCTTTACAGTGATCCGCAAAAATTGAAGGACATGGCGAGGGCGGCGCTGGAAGTCGAGCCTACCAACAACAAACTTTATCTTGCCCTGGCCCAGGTCTATCTGTCTGAGCACAAGCCGGAATCAGGACTCTTTGCCGTGAAGTATCTCGGTCATGCCCGGCGCCTCGACGCGAATGACCTGAGCAATGAAGCACCGCTGGCGGAGGCACTGCTGGTCACGGGCAATCCTAATAATTTCGAAGCCGCTTACAAGCATGCCATGCTGCTGCACAAGATCTCCCCCACCAACGGCAGTTATCGACTGCTGGCCCGGGCCGCTCTGGAGACCGGTCGCATACGCAAGGGCCTGGATGTGATGGATGAATTGTTCGTGCGCTCGCACGGCAACCTGGATCCAGAATCACTCTATATTCTTTCGGCCCTCTGTCGGCGCGCGGGTAACGTCAACAATGCTCAACTGCGGGCAGATCAATATCTGGCCAGGGCCAAGCGCTACGACCCGGATATCGAGAAGAAAGTGAAACTCTGGCTGCGCATAGAGCCGCTCACACCAATAGAAGAAGAGCGTGAGCGGGCCGCTGAAGGCGGCAAGCCGATTGTTGAAAAACATCCGCCCAGGGTGCTGGAAGAAGCGCCGCAAACTCAAGACGAGCCCGCTAAAAAGCCTTAACCTTATTCTCGGCCGGAGACTTTGAAGCAGGCTGCGAATCAGGCTCTGACAGCCGTCGAAATCGCTGTCTTCAGGTCGTTTAGATCAGTAATTGGTTTGGCGCAGGTGAAGTTTTTGCAGATATAAACCGTCGCCTTGCCGTCGACCGCTTTGCGTTCGGTGACAAGTGGACTTATCTTTGCCAGTCTTTCGTCGCCTTCCCGGGCGACAAGAATGACCCGGTTCGGTTGATAGGATCGGTGCAGGCAGAAGAGCATTTCCTTGGCTCCCTCTTCCTCTTCTTTGCTCAGATTGGCCGGCAGTACGAAGGCAATTTCCTGGCCTTCGGCCAGATAAAAGTCCAGGGCGTTGAGAATGCCGGCAAATTGATTGGGCATGCGGCTCAGGTGTTCACCATAAAGATTGAAGACCTCGATTGCTTTTTGTCTCAGGCTGTCGTCGCCGGTCAGGGCTGAGAGTTTGAGCAGGCCGCCCAGGGCAACCGAAGTACCCGAGGGCACCGAGCCGTCCAGGTGACTGCGCGGTCGCACGATCAATTCTTCGTGGTCGCTGGCGGTGAAGAAGAAGCCTCCTTCTCTTGCATCACTGAAATATTCGATCATGGTCGAGGCCAGAGCCTTAGCCGTTTCCAGCCACTTGCTGTCGCCGTCGACTTCGGCCAGGGCAATCAGGGCGCTTACAAAATAGGCGTAGTCGTCGAGATAGCCGGGCAGTTTGGACTGTCCTTCCCCCTTGCTGTTTTTCCCCCAGACCCGCAGCAGTCTGCCGTTTACATAGAGTTTGTCCAGGATGAAATCGGCGGCGCGTCTGGCGGCATTGAGATATTCAACTCTGGTTGTGGCCTTGTAGCCGTCGATGAAGGCCGAGATCATCAGGCTGTTCCAGGAGGTCAGGACTTTTTCGTCGCGACCGGGATGGACTCGCTTTTCGCGCTCAGCCAGCAGTTTTGCCGACAGTTCATCTATCCTGGCCCAGTAGGCGTCGATTGATAGTTTGAATTTTTTCGCCGTGTCTTCGGGGGACTGACCAAGGTGGAAGATGGAATTGCCGTGTTCGAAATTGCCTGTATTGGTAACACCCATGACCCGGTTGAAGAAGATGCCGTCTTCTTCCCCCAGCACCGCTATCACCTGTTCGGGAGTGTAGACGTAGTATTTGCCTTCCACTCCTTCGGAGTCGGCGTCCAGGGCGCTGTAAAACGCCCCTTCCTCGGTAGTCAATTCACGACTGACAAAGCGCAAAATGCCCTCGGCCACAATCAGCCAGTAGGTGCGCCCGGTAAGCAGGTATCCGTTGACATAGACATTGGCCAGCAGGGCATTGTCGTAGAGCATCTTTTCAAAGTGCGGCACCAGCCACTGCCGGTCCACCGAGTAGCGGGCGAAGCCTCCACCGATTTGATCATGGATGCCGCCATAGGCCATGCGGTTGAGGGTGGTTTCAATAAGCTCTTTACACTGAGTCACTCTCTGCCCGGTGAAGGGCGATCTGGAGCCGCTTTCACCGTGGGCCATGATGCGCTCGGCCAACTCCAGACTGAGTGTATGGGGAAATTTCGGCGCACCGCCGAAGCCACCAAAGGTGGAATCAAACTGACGCAGTAATGCCTCCATGGCAATGTCGATAATTTCGTAGTCGAGGGCCAGTTCTTTGGAAGCCGCTCCTTCGTCCTTGAGGCGCTCGAGCAGTTTCAGATGGGAGGCCATTTCTCTGGCGCTGTCCAGGACTTCTTCATTATTGCGCTGCCAGGCGGCGTAAACATTGGCCAGTACTTTTTTGAAGCCGGGGAGGCCGTGGCGATCTTCTTTAGGGAAGTATGTGCCGCCGAAAAATGGCCTGGCGTCCGGGGTTAAGAACACTGTCATGGGCCAGCCGCCGTGGCCGGTCATCAACTGCACGGCATTCATATAGATATCGTCGATGTCGGTGCGTTCTTCGCGGTCGACCTTGATGTTGACGAAATATTCGTTCATCAGGGCCGCGGTTTCTTCGTCTTCAAAAGATTCGTGGGCCATGACATGACACCAGTGGCAGGCCGAATAGCCTACCGAGAGCAAGATCGGCCGATTTTCGGTGCGGGCGCGGTTGAGCGCTTCCTCACCCCAGGGGTACCAGTCCACCGGGTTGTCGGCGTGTTGTTTGAGATAGGTACTGCTTTCCTGAGCCAGTCTGTTCATGATTTCATACCTGTCTTGTGTCTATGCTTTCTGTTTTTCCGCCAGTATCCGACCATAGGCCTTTTCCGTACCTTCCACGGTCTTGCGCCAGTGTAGCTTGTCTGCCGTCTCTTTAGCCCGGGAGGCCAGTCGATTGTATAGTTCTGAATCAACTATCAAGCTCTGCATCAGGTCCGCCAGTTCGGTCGCATCCAGATGGTTGTGCAAAATCAGGGAGTCCTGGCCCTCATTCAAGACTTCGGAAACTCCGCATACTTTGCTGACGATAGGCACCAGTCCATACTGCATGCCCTCAATCGGGGCCATGCCGAAAGGCTCTATCTTGGAAGGCAGGATTATGGCCTGACTGCGAGCAAAAACCGTGGGCATGTCCTTGCGGAAACCCAGGAACTGCACGCGGTCCGCCAGGCCAAGCAATTTCAAATTGAGGCGGGCTGTGGATTTGTCCTTCATGCCCGCAATCGACAGGGCAAAATTTTGTCCGCGCTTCTTCAAAATAGCGCAGGCCTTGAGCAGCGTATCGAGACCTTTTTTGCGAAAGCCCTTGCCCACAAACAAAAACTGGAAGGGGCGATTTTCTCTTTTGTCCGGTTGCGGATCGACTGCGGTCGCCTTGAGCTCGGCGCCGGGATGCACCACAGCATAGGGCGCGTTGGCCGGGATGGCAAAATTATTGTAGAAATCATCGTGCATCACTTCGCCTACGAAGATGCGCATTCGTGCTTCGGAGGCCAGCTGCCGGTCGTAGCGGTGGCGGGTGCGGTAGGCCCGGGTGGCGGTCATTTTTGCCTGATTTAAAATTCTTTCCCAGGGATAGCCTACCTGGCAAAGGCGCATGGCTGTGTGATTGTGGAAGGTGACAACATCGACTGGCGAGACCGGGAAATGTTGTGAGTGCACAATATCGAATGGACCTTCGCCGGCGGTAAGCTTTGCCAGCAGTTTTGAAGTCTGCTCAAAATAGTAATCGAGACGCTCTCCCTTGCCGGCTTTTCGCCCGGCGGCAGGGAAGAGATGCACCTGCAAATTTTCATGACTTAAATTGCTTTCGTCCCGCTCACAAATAACGCTGACTTTGTGGCCGTCCTGTAACAGACCCTCGATCAGCTTTAAGGCATAGAGCTCAAGGCCGCCACTGGGCGAGAAAAGGCGGAGCACCATGGCGATTTTGAGTTTTTGCTCGGCGGCCACTTAGATAATCGCCTCAGGTAATGCAGGCCAGGAGTCCGTCATAGAGATGCATGTTGGCGTCGAGAACGCCCTTCAGGCCGAAGAGTACGTCATCTTTGTACTCGGCCTTTTCTTCCAGAAAATAGAGGGCCAGGTTGACCGAATCTTCCAGATGCTCGCATTCGATTGTCACATGGTCGAACCATATGTGGTGCTCCAGGCCGAAGCTGAAAAATGCCTGCTGCAGACTTTTGAATTCTTCCACCGCCATAAGCTCGGTGGCTGTAATCGCCCCGGCAGCCACCGCAGCGCGGCGCTTGATGCGCTTTTGTGCGGGCAGATCATTGAACTGACCCAGGGGATAATAAAAAGCGGTGACATCTTTGATGAATCGCTTGATGCCCGGCTGAATCGGATATTTGTCGTAGGTCTTTTGCGTCAGTCCTATTTGCCAGGCCAGGTCCTGCAACTGCAGCTGATGCCTGTCTTCTACTTTGCCGTTGCCGTATTCATTGCGGACATTTTCCAGTATGAAGCCCACCGCTTTTTCGGGCATGATCGTTGCCGCTTTTAAAAGCAGTCGGCGCAGGTGCGAGGCGTGTGCGTCATAGTTGCGCAGCAGCATGCCCGCCCGGTGCTGCTCCAGACCACCCTCTCTGCAGCTGTTCAAGCGGTCGAAAATTCCGTGCCTGGCCACCGGATGCGCCAGAACAAACTGACGTAGCATCCGATCCTGCAGATGAGTGATGCTTTCCGTTTCTATTTGTGCCGGGGTCATCTAACTGGGGTTAGCAACCGGGCTAGCTAGGGTTTTTTTTTGGTCGTGGCCGTGGTTTTCAGCTTCTTCGTTTTCCAGAAGCCACTGGGCTTCCAGTGCTGCCATACAACCGGTGCCGGCGGCGGTGATTGCCTGACGATAGAGTTCGTCCTGCACGTCTCCGGCGGCGAACACACCTTTGACCGATGTCTTGACACCATCGGTGACGACATAGCCAGTCTCGGTCAGTTCAATTTGACCCTTGAAGAGTTCGGTATTGGGCTGGTGGCCGATAGCGATGAAAACACCGTCAGCGGGCAGTTCCTGCACTTCATTGGTGATGATGTTGCGCAGTTTGATGGAAGTGACTTCGCCTTTTTCCACATCGTTGATGTCTTCGACAACCGAGTTGAGGATAAATTTGACCTTCTCATTTTGTTTGGCGCGATCGACCATGATGGCCGATGCGCGGAAGCCGTCCCGGCGGTGCACAACCGTGACCGAGCTGGCGAAACGAGTGAGGAAAGTGGCTTCTTCCAGGGCAGTGTCGCCACCGCCGACGACAAATACGGTTTTGTCGCGAAAGAAAAATCCGTCGCAGGTGGCGCAGGCGGAGACGCCGTGGCCCATCAGTTTGCTTTCCGATTCCAGGCCCAGCAGTTTGGCCGAGGCGCCGGTGCCGATAATAAGCGTGTCGGTGATGATTTCTTCAGCGGAGGTGCGAATGGTGAAAGGGCGCTTTGTCAGGTCGATGTATTCGGCATTGTCGTAAATGAACTGCGTGCCGAAACGCTCGGCCTGCTTGTGCATTTCTTCCATCAGCTCAGGGCCGAGGATGCCATTGGGGAAACCGGGGAAATTTTCGACGTCGGAGGTGATGGTCAGCTGACCGCCTGCTTGCAGGCCTTGAATCACCAGGGGCTCAAGGTTGGCGCGCGCGGCGTAAATAGCCGCTGTAAGACCGGCGGAGCCTGATCCCAGTATTGTAAGTTTCTTTCTAATCGCCATCGAGTACTTCCGTTTCTGGACACAAAGAGGTCCGAATCCTGACCACCCGGGTCGGGGGCAAGCAAAATTCCAAGACCCAAGGTCAAGACCTGTCCTGACACTAAACCTTAGATCTTAAATTGTATGTTCTTAAGTGCCTTATTTTCACGAGTTTCAATAATACTTAAGCGGAATTTTGCTCAGCTTTGAGACGTGAAAACGGGCTTCCCCAGGCTTTCGCTGTTGACAACCGTCGAGTTTGTCAGATTTATGCGCAAAAATCTCCCATTTTTAAAAACTGGCCAGATAAGGCCTCAGTCCAAAGGGCAATTCGGCCAGAACCGGCTCCAGCAGCTCAAACTGGTTATCCAGGGCGGCTTTGATCACGGCCCTGTCGGCTTTGAGGTCTTCCGGCGCCAGACGGTTGCGCTGAATCGCCTTGTGCAGCGGCTTATGTAGCCTGTCGAGTTCTTCTTCCAGGCGGTAGAGATCATGGATGCGCCCCAGTATCTGCTGTGCGCGCACCAGCTCCAGATTGGTCAGCCCAAAAAATTCGGAGAGCAGATAGCGCCAGCGCTTGATCGCCAGCCTCAATTCATGCAGTTCTTCCATGCCCTTGGTGTGCTCGCAGAGGAGCCTGCACTGGTGCTCGGCCTGCCCCAGAAACTGGCTCAGATGCACATATGCCGACAGATCGGGCAGCATGTGCTGGTCTGATTCGGCGACGATTGTCGCCACCGAGCCTGCGGAGACGCCGTTTGTACCGCCGTTGCTGCCGCCGGCCGCTCCGCTCAAAAGGCCGTTGGTGCTGCGCATACTGGTCCTGGCCGCCGCTTCCAGAGTTTCTGATTTGGCCGCCAGATATTCGCGCAGCCGGCTGATCAATTTCGACAAATTCAACTTGCCGATTTTCTTTTCGACCTCACGCTTGAGTTCTTGTCGCTCCTTGTAAAGCCTGCGCACAAGGATTTGATTTATATGCAGGTCGCGCGCCAGCGATAGATTGACATCGATATCGCGCAGGCCGCCCAGAAGCTTATTGAGCTTGCGCAGCTTTCGGCCGATGGACTTTTCAAAGCCGCCGTCGGGATAGTCCGAATCTTCCCAACCATCGAGGGCGAGAATATCCCAGACGCTGTACCAGCGACGCAGAGCCACCCTGGCGTCGTGCACACGCTTTTCGGTGAGCTTCTTTTCCAGCTTGCCGATAAGTTTTTCCAGATCGGTAAAAACGAGCAGGGCCTGATTCTTCTCCAGCTCAAGGCAGCTGTAAGAAATGAGGTGTTCTGGAGCTCGTATATTGTGGCCAGGCATACTACTTTAGTATGTCATTGATCAGCTCAACCGAGCGCTTAATGATAAGTTGACCGCCGCCTCTTCGATACACGGCCCTTGCTCGCTCCGCCAGATTCGGCATGGTGACGGGCGTGTACTGCGGCAAATGATAGGGGGCTTGGAGGAAGCGTCTGATTGGTTCAGCGTTGTCCTGCCAGTGATACATTTTGGCAATTTTTTTCGAGCCCTGGCGCATAGCCTCTCTTGACTGGCCGTCCTTAACGACCTTTTTAATGGCCTCGGCCCAGGCCCCGGCGTCTTGATAAGGCAAAACCAGACCGGCACCATTTTGCTGAATCAGCTCGGCCAGGCCATCACCGGTGGTTGTCAAAATAGGCAGACCGCACCAGAAATAATCGAGGATGCGGGTGCGGAATGAAAAGCGCGTCTCAGGCAGGTCGAAATGCGCTGAAACCGCCGCTGTGGCCTCAAGCAGATAGTTGACCCTCTGCTCGTAGGGCACCCAGCCGTCCAGGAAAAAAATGTTCTTGTCCAGCAGGCCGCTTTCCTGCGCCAGAGCCCGCGCTCTTTTCGTCATATCCATGACTTCGACCTTGGGATTTGGCGACTTCGTGCCCATGAAGACCAGCCGCAGATCGGGGATTTCGCCGATGCAGGCCTTGACGCCTTCAATTACCGAAAGCGGATCGAACCAGTCCCAGATGCCACCACCCCAGATAAGCACCGGATCTTCCGCTCCAATACCGGGGATTGCTCGCAGTCCGGCGCCGTCGCCGTGTTTTTGCGGTTCTTCCTGCGGCAGACCGTAAGGCACCACATCGATAAGTTTACGCAGTGAAGGATCGAATTCATACATTTCGGGTGTAACCCGGCCCTGGGCGCAGAATCTGCCGATCCAGTAATCGCGCTGTCTTTCGGAGGCACAGACGGCCAGATCGCAGGCCAGCATGTGAGCTTCCAGCACCTTGTGCATCATGCGGTAACTGGCACTGGCCTGGGTGCGGTCGTTTTTGTATTGCACCAGGATAGAGAAGAGATATGGATCGTAAAGATCCAAAATTAGATATTTGCCCATTTGGCTCAAAAATGGAAAAGGCTTGAGCACATTAGATTGGATAAAGATTGTCTCGGCGTTTTCGGCCAGTTCTTTCAGGATGCGGCTGCCGCCGCCGCGGACAAGGCGCAAATTGGGCGGCATTTCGCCCTCCGGCGGCTCTCCGCCTTCTACCGGCGAAAAGACCACGGTGGCATAATCCCGGGCCAGAATTTTTCCCAGCTCAAGAGCGCGGATGGCCGGTCCGGCCATCTTTTTGGCGATGGGCTCCAGAGTTATGAGAAGAATCTTTGTTTTGCTATCCACGGCTTACTTCGCCTTGAGCGCCCATTATAGCCTTTTGCCTCTCCCGGGTAAGGCTGTGTCGTTTTGACGTACAATGATAAACTGCCCGCGGTTTGTGAGCCGGGCAAATGATTGAGTGGTAACTATAAGTGCAGGCGTGTCCGGGTGAAGATACAAAAGCTTCCGGTTTAGCTGTTGAAGGTCGGACCGATTTTGTTTCGATAGTCATCCCAAACTGGAACGGCAAACATTTTCTCAAGGATTGTTTGGATTCGCTGCTGACGCAGACATACAAAGATCTAGAGATAATTGTTGTCGATAACGGATCGAAAGACGGCTCGGTGGAATTTTTAGCCGAGTCCTATCCGCAGGTCAGAGTGCCGCGCTTCGAGAAGAACACCGGCTTCAGTGTTGCCGTCAATCGCGGCATCCGTGAGTCGCAGGGTGAGTATATTGCGCTGATCAATAACGACACCGTCGTTGATTCTCGCTGGGTGGAAGAACTCGTCAAAGCGATGAAGACGCATCCGGAAGTGGGCTCGGTCGGCTGTAAGATGCTGGCCTATGACGACCACACCTTGCTCGATGGAGTCGGTGACGGATATAGACGGGGCGGGCTTCCTGGCCGCATCGGTCACAGAGAAAAGGACACCGGACTCTTCGACACCGAACGTTACATTCTTGGCGCCTGTGGTGGCGCGGCCATGTACAGACGCTCGCTCTTTGTCGACATCGGTTTATTCGACGAAGACTACTTTGCCTATCTCGAAGACGTGGACATGGGTTTGCGGGCACAGAGCGCCGGCTATAAATGTCTCTACGTGCCCACGGCAAAAATCTACCATCTTGGTTGCGGCACCACCGGCAGTGGCTACAGTCCGCTGGTGGTGAGACTGTCTTCGCAAAACAATTTCAATACCATCATCAAAAATATTCCTGGTCCCCTGCTTGTGCGCTTCCTGCGGCATATTATTTTCTGGCAGGCTTATTATCTGGCCGTGGTTTGTGTGCGTGGCGGTCAGGTACCGGCCTGGTTTGAAGGCTTTGGTCGGGCTGTTTTGCTCTTGCCTAAGATGCTGGAGAAACGCAAAGCCATCAATAAAGCAAGGCGCGTACCGCTTTCTTATCTCGAAGACATCATCGTAGAATCCGAGCGTGACCTGGAAGCCGCCCGGGCCAGACTGCATAAGCAGGCCTAGCCCTTGATGCGCCTCCGACTGCCGTCAGTAATGATTGTGTCGGGATTGATTACTGCTGCCTTTCTTGCTTGCCATGCCCAGTCGCCTAAGCCGGTCCCGGTCAAGGCCAGTCCTCCCGGAAGTGTCTCCGCGCTTCATTTGAAGCAAACTCATTATTACTGGGACGACACCGAGCTGTATCTTTCGAATGTTGGTCTGCGCTTAAATAACCTCGGCCGGATGGGCTTTTCGCTTGTCGCCGCCGCTCCTGACTGGGACGTCACCGTTTTTCGCCAGGACGATAAGACTTGTGTGCGGCAGAGTCTTGATAGCTTCGCCAGAACCGGTCTGGTGTCCGATTTTCTTCTCAAGCGCAGTCCGCGCACCTTTGAACAGTCCGTCCTGGCCCGCCGCGACATCAAGTTTGGCAAATTTCCCGGTCGCCTTTACAGCAATGAACGCGAAATATTTGAGTTTCTGCCGCTTGCTCCTTATGCCGCGCCACCCTGCGAACGGATAATTTTCACCGTTTATAAGATCCCCACTAATCGCGGCATCCCGATGAAATGCATCAAGCTCTTGAGAGGTGTTGATGGCTTGACCGGCAGGGACAGGACCGGAGATCAGCGGGTTTACCTTGTTACCCGGCGCATCGAAATGGTCAACGTTTCGCCCGAAATATTCCAGGCGCCAAAAGGTTATCTCGCGAGCAAATCGATCCAGGAAGTGATTCTCAGCAAAGAAAACCGCAGTGCGTCCGGTGACCTTGATGAGCTATTTGAAGCACATCGATCCAAGCGGAAATAGCCGGCTATTCGGCCAGGCCGGTGCTGGCCGGCAGGTGGTTGGCGGCTTCGTCGAGATCTTCGATGCTTTGATTAAGCTGCGATATAGCTGATTTGAGCGGTGAATAAACGCGGCTGAATTTGCGATTGCTCAAGCTTTCCAGAGCGCTGCGCATCTGACTCAAGGCTTCCTGCGAGCGGTTGATGGCGCTTGTCAGAGCTACCTCGACCTGGTCGATGCGTCTTTTTTCGTCGCTGGAGCGGCAGCTCTGGCAGTAGCCGAGGATGTCAAAGCGACTGGTTGTATGGTCAAAGCCCTTGCGCTGTGCCACTGTCTTGCCGAAGCCGCGAATCAGCTCGTCATAAAATTCAATAGTCGTACCGCAGCCAAGACAAATCAGATGGTCGTGGGCGGGTCCTTCCTCGGCAGCCTCGTAGCGCAGACCACGGTCCCCGGCTACGGTGATGACGTTGCCGTCGGCCTTTAGCCTGCTCAAAGTGCGGTAGACAGTAGAAAGGCTGACTTTCAGGCCGTGGCCCTTGGCCAGTTCAAAAACTTCCGGCGCCGTCAGGTGCTCACCCCGGGGGATGGCTTTGACTATTTCAACAATCGCCTCTTGATTGGATACCGGCGAATTTTTTGACTTGTTATCTTCCATAAATGTCGCTGCTTGTCCTGCCTGCACGTTTCTGGCTGTCGCCCTATCCGAACCATATTAAAGGATAGAGGCCCATCCCCCTTTGCACAACTTAGTAAAGTGAACAAATTTATTGAGAATCTTCGCAATTTAAGGAAGCTAAAGCTCAATTTGAGACCCTGCTTGATTTGGTCTGGTTGTCAGGCGCTGCTTTCGTGGCAATGCGTTTGAGATTGCGCAGGTGTTGATACTTATCAACCCCATCCCGCCTCTGAAACCCTGTCCCCACGGTTAACAGGCCCTGGCTTGTTAGAGACCGTTAATTGACAGTCATTCTTATTAATGTTACCTTCTGCCCGTTGTTAATGAGAATATTTCGCAGCTTGTGACTTTTCTCATTGCGTTTGGTTGGCACGCTGATAAGCCCACTATTGGCTTTTACCAGGTAGTTTGTTTGCAAAGGAGATATTGATGAAACGTAGAACTCGCAAAGGACAGAGTATGGTTGAGTACGGCATCGGCATCGGCTGCGTAGCCGCCGTTTGCATGCTCGTCATGGGTGGTCTTGGTCACGCTTCCGCTGACATTGTTCGTCAGGTGCTGGTCAACATCAACGATCCCGATGACCAGTCCGCTGATCCCGGCACCGTCTTCACCAACGGCGTCAAAGGCACATCCAATCAACCCTGGAACCTTCAATAAACGCAAGGCCTGAAGGCATGCTGAGATGGGAGGATTTCCGCTGTTGAAATCCTCCCATCGTCCCAGAGGTGATGGATGACGGTAGTCAGTTCTAGACTGAGAGTAAGGCGCAGAGGAAAGGCTCAAGCAATGGTTGAGCTGGCCCTATCTGTGCCTTTTTTGATGTTGCTCTTCATCTCAATTTTGTTTTTCGGTCGCTATTTTTTGATGGCTCAGACTTTGCTCTATGCCGCTCAGGAAGGCGCCAAAATAGCGGCCCGCACCCCCAATCTCAGCGATCCTGATATTCGCACCCAGGTGCGCGGCTTCACCACCGGCGGTGGTCAGAGTAATGCGCAATCTTCAGTTTACGCTGCTCTCGCGGCGGCTAATCTGCTCTCCAGCGGCCGCACCGGTGACCTTCCACCCGGCGCTAAGGTGGCCATTCTGCCCTGGGACGGAGACGGCAGCGCCGCTGACAATTCCGTGCCTGCCGGCACTGTGCAGGTGCGCATCGACTATCCTTTTGCACTTCTGGCCAGTCCCTTTGGTACTTCCACAATCGCCAATCAAAACGTCGGCATCGCCATGACCGCCGACGGCAGTGGCAGACCGGTGCAATTCGGCAGTTTTACGATTACAGAGCGGGCTACATCAGCCTGGGAAATTTATCAGAACCCAAACTAGGAGACTGTTTTGAAAAGCATGGGCGCACCGACACTTTCCCCGTCAGTTGATTGGGATAAGCAAGCGAGAAATCTAAAGCCAAACAAGAAAGCGACAAATCCGCTTTTTCTTGTACTGGCGGTAGTCCTTCTGGTGCTTCTCGGATCAGCCGTTTACAGAGCCACAAACAGCGCTCCTGCTGAAGTCATGGTCCCGGTCGTCACATCGGTGCGCGATGTTCCCCCCGGCGCCAAACTGGGCCTGATGAATCTCAAATTATTGAAAGTGCCCAAGCGCCTGGTCACACCGGATATGGTGACCTCGCTTTCTTACGCCGCCGGCAGTACCGCTCGTTCATATATAGCTCCAGGCGAGCCTATCGATCAGCGTCAATTGTTTGCCCACGATACCAGCCTGGCCTCCACGCTGGAGACCCACGAGCGGGCTATCACTTTGCAGATGCCCGAAGATTCGCTCATCGATCACTGTATAAATCCCGATGACCGTGTTGATGTCATCTGTATCAGCAACAATAAGGACGGCAAGAAATTCACCCGCACCATCGCCGTTGACGCCAGGGTCCTGATGTGTGTTCAGAAAGAACAGCTTCTGGCGCGTCGCGTCGGCAATTCCAATTCTAATATGATCACTCTGGCCGTGACGCCGGATCTCGCCGAGGCGATCAGCGAAGCAGCCGAGGTCGGCAAAATCAGACTGGTATTGCGCAATCGTTTGACCCGCATTGAGCCAAGATTGAAAGGTGTCGGACCGGACGATCTTCTGCCGGCGTCAGCTTTTGCCGTAGAAAAGAGTGTGCAAGCCGCCGCGCCCAGCGCTGAATTGCCGGCTATACCCGCTCCGCCTCTGGTGATTAATCCAATTGATGCCGCTTCCTCCGCCGCTGATGCGGTCAGAGCGATGCCGGCGCCGACTCCCGGCCCAGTTGAGTGGGTAGTGGAAATGTTCAGCGGCAGCCACAAGGAGTCATATGCGGTATCGGGCAAATAGTAGACGTCCTCACGGATCTATAATGCCTTTCCTCGCCCTGAGCGTCATCTTGCTCATGGGCGCAGCCGGTATCGTCACCGATTTGATGCGCGACTTTCAGACTGTTCGCGAGCTCAGATACGCCGCCCAGGCAACGGCACTCTATGCTGCCTCCTATTCTGCGGCCGCCACCGGTGCCTACAATCAATCGGCCGTGCAAAATGCAATCACAACACCCGGCACCGCTCTCACCAATAGCGCCCAGATAGGGCCGACTCAAGTCTACAAGCAGGGCGCCGCCCCGGTTGTTTTTGAGGCAGCCGATGCCGCTTTTGTCTCCAATCCAGCAGATGCCGGCGAAACCTTTTTGAAACTGACCGCCAGAAGACAGGGGCCGACAAGTGTGGCCCAGTTCTTTTTGCCCCTGCTCTTCACCGGATTGAATACGGCGCTGCCGAAATCCATTCGCACCTTTGACACGACTCAATCAATTGAGGTTATTGGTCAGCCCGCCACCCGCATCGGAGCCGGTCCTCCCGCTGCCCAGTCGGGCGTGTCTCGAAGCGATGATTTTTATGGATATGCGGCTCTGCCGATTGCCATCAGCTATCAACAATTTGCCGCCGCAGTCGGCGCGGCTCAGGGAGCCGCCAGCGTGACGCGCACTATTGATTTTGTCTCATCGGCAAATGCCGCTGTGCTTCCCGGTCATATACCCGCTGCCTTCGTCAATCTGGCTGCCACTGCCGGTAGTGTCAACTATCATGATGCCGCCCAGGGCGCTCTGGCCGTGGGGCAGCTGCAGGGCCTGCTTTCATATTTCGCCCTGGCCGGTCAATCCGCGGCTCTGGCCCCGGCCTGCATCGAAACCGGCTCGCCAATCAGCGCCTTTGATCCGGCTGATCCCGCCTTTACCTCCGGGCAGAACCAGACTAAGATCGCCGCCCTGGTCAACGCCCTTCCTGACCGTACCTACATACTGCCTGTGGTGGCCGGCAGTCAGCCTTTGCTGGCCACAGCCCAGGCCGTCAATGTGCGCAACACAGTTGTCGGCTTTGCCTATGCCCGCATAACCAAGCCCTCGGTGAGTGCTCAACCATTCAGCATCAATGTCACTTTTGTCGCTTCGCCGCCCCTGCGCAATGTCGCCAGCGCCGCCGGCCTTGCTACTCTGCCTCCCAATGCCGGTAATTTTTTGCCGGCTCCGGCCCTTGTTTTTCAGCCTCGTACTTTTGACGCCGCCTCCGGAGGAGTGACTTCTCGTTATCCGGGTGTGGCCATGGCCCCAGCTCTTTCGCCGAGGCCCAATTAAATGATGACTTACAGATTGTTTAAGCCAAGAACAGCAAAACAGACCCAGGCGAAAGTTTCTCGTCCGGTGGACCAATCTCTGCCGCCTCAGGCTGCTCCTATCGTCGCTGTCCTGGGGGCTAAAGGCGGAGTTGGCGCTTCCACCATTGCCGTAAATCTGGCTGCTGCCGCTGCTCTTTCGGGTCGGTCGACGACTCTTGTTGACGGCAATTTTCAATCGCCTGATATCGCCAACATACTCGGCCGCGAAGCTGATCATTCCCTGCTTGAGCTGACTGCCCGGGGCAGTGAAGTGGACCGTCTTTTGTATCAGGCCTGCCGCCTGGAAGTTGCTGATTGCTCGGATAATCTGGGCGCTCTGCTGCCTCCGTCGGAAGGGGATGCCGGGGTGGAGTCCAATTTGACCGAGTTGACCCGGTGTCTGGAACAGGTGAGATATTTTGATGAACTCTTTGTCGTCGATATGCCTCGCCACCTGGATCGCCATCTGGTAACGCTTCTCGACAAGTGCGCCGTGATCGTTCTGGTTTTTGAGGCCACCATATCCGGTGTGGCCGCCTGCAGACGCTGGATGCAGATATTTACTGAGCTCGGTTATGGCAAGGAGCGCATCATGCTCGTAGTCAACCGTGCCGGCTCCAAGTACAAAGTCGTTGAGGACGAGCTTGGCACCTGCTTTGCCGGTATGACCACCTGGAAAATCCCCAATGCTTCTTCGCTGGCGCAGTCATCGGCCAATCAGGGCATACCTGTCGTGGTCAAGCACGCAAATAGTCCTTACAGTAAAGCTATCAACGAACTGGCTGCGGATCTGCAAACGATCCTCAGTGGAGGTAAGTAAACGGTATGTCTAAATTGCGCCAGCTACTTTTTCAAGCCGAAGACGCCAGTCTCGCCTCCAGAGCAGTCGATGCCTCCGCTGCCCCCGTGCCGGAAAGCATCGTCAGCGCCGCTCCTCAGTCTGAGGTAGTAGAGACTGTAGCCTCCCCGGCAGTACCTTCAGCGCCTCTAGATTCTACTGTAGCTTCTCCGGCGTCTTCCGCCCCAATCGCCGCTGCCGCATCACCGCAGGCGGTGACTGCTCGTATGTCCCTGACCGGTATCATCGGCACCGCCAATCAGGAGCCGCGGACCAAAGTCGGCGATGTGGCGCGCTCGTATCAAAAACTGAAAAGTCGTATCCATAACCGTCTTGTCCAGAGCATCGACCTGGCCGCTCTCACCCAGCTCGATCAGGAGGAAGGCCTGCAGGCGGCTATCGAACGCACCCTGCATCTTTTGATAGCCGAGGAAAGATTGCCCCTTACCGAGGCCGAACGCAACTCTCTCGTTAAAGAGGTACTCTACGAAACCCTGGGTCTTGGTCCGCTGGAGCCCCTGTTGGCCGACGTCAACATCAACGACATCCTGGTCAATGGTGCCGACAGTGTCTGGGTAGACCGTGACGGCTGCCTGGAAGAGACCGAGATCAAGTTTAAAGACGACAACCATCTGCTCCATGTGATCAGTCGTATCGTCTCCCGGGTCGGTCGCCGGGTTGATGAATCGAGCCCTATTGTTGATGCTCGCCTGCCCGACGGTTCCCGCGTGAATGCCATTATTCCGCCCCTGGCATTGAACGGCCCGACTTTATCGATACGGCGCTTCCGGCCGACGCCTTTTACGATTGACGATTTGATCGCCCGCGGTGCTGTCAGTCCAGGTATGGCTGAGTTCCTCGGATTGGCCGTGCGGGCCAAGCTCAATATACTCATCTCAGGCGGCACATCCGCCGGTAAGACCACTCTTCTGAATACGCTTTCCGGATTCATCTCCGATGACGAGCGCATTGTCACCATTGAAGATACGGCTGAGTTGCGTTTGCAGCAAAGGCATGTCGTGCGTCTGGAATCCCGCCCCTCAAATATCGAAGGACAGGGCGCCGTCTCCCAGCGAGAGCTCGTTAAAAACGCGCTTCGTATGCGACCCGACCGCATAGTGGTCGGCGAAGTCCGCGGCGCCGAAGCTCTGGACATGCTGCAGGCCATGAATACCGGCCACGAAGGCTCTTTGACCACAGTGCACTCCAATTCCGCCCGGGATGCTCTAAGTCGTATTGAAACGCTCGTGCTCATGGCCGGTATCGACCTGTCCCAGCGCAGTATTCGCGAGCAGATCGGTTCGGCATTTGACCTGGTTGTGCAGATCAAACGACTGTCCGACGGGACAAGAAGAGTCTGCGGCATCTCTGAGATCACCGGCGTGCAGGACGGCGTGATCAGCATGCAGGAATTGTTTGAGTTCAGGCAAGATGGCCTGGACGGCGGTAAGAAAGTACGCGGCGCCCATGTGGCTCTGGGATTGCGTCCCTACAAGGAAAACAAATTTAGAGCCGCCGGCATAAATCTCCGCCCCGAACTTTTCATTGCTCAGTCCGATGATATTGGCGGACACGCAGAATTTGGCGGTGCCGATGAAAGTTGATCTGCTACTGGCAATATTGTCCGTGCCTCTTGCCGGTGGTGTAGCCGCCACCTGGCTGTGGGGGCGTCGTCGTGAGCGCACGAGTATTGCTCAGCGTTTGCAGAAATTTGTGCCGCGTGAACAGGATGAAAACCCCGTCACCATTCTCAAGGCTGAAAAGTCCGGGGTGAGTGAGCTGGTCGAACGTTTAAATGGGGTGATCGATCTCAGCCCCATGCGTCGCTTACTGGCGGAAGCCGCCATGGAAGATAAGTTGGGCTCGATTATCAGCGCCGTCATTCTTTTGTTTGCGCTGCCTCTTCTTGTCGCCATTTTCTTCAATCTCAATCTCTTTGTTTCGTCCGGTGTAGCGCTCGGACTGTCGACTGTGCCGGTATTTTTCGTCAAGTCCAGGGCCGACAGTCGGCGCGCAAAATTTTGCGAGCAACTGCCCGATGCCATTGACCTTATGGTGGCGGTACTGCGCAGTGGTCACAGTGTCTCTCAGGCCGTGCGTGCGGTATCGCAGGAGATCCCCAGCCCCTGTGGGGAGGAATTCGAAGCTATTTTGCAGAGGATGAATCTCGGGCAACCGCTGTCAGATTCTCTGGAAATTTCCTCGCTCAAGTTTCAGTCTTACGAGTTGGACCTTTTGCGCCGTGCCGTAGCTATTCAGGCCGAGGTCGGAGGCAGTCTGGCCGAGCTTCTCGACAAGACCAATCACACTCTGCGTCAGCGTCTGAAGCTGGTGCGACAGCTGCGTGTAGTGACAGCCCAGAGCCGTCTATCGGCGCAAATCGTCGGTGCACTGCCTGTGGTGCTGGGCATCGGTCTCAACATCATCAGTCCCGGCTATTTGAATGTTCTCACCAACGATGGCCTGGGCCAGATAATGCTTGTAGCTGTGGTTATCCTGGAAGTAGTCGGTATAGTCGTTATGCGTCGCATGTCGACGATGAAAGTCTGAGCGGGGAGGAAGAGAAATGTCTATTACTTTGCTCTATCAATACCCCGAGGTTGTTTTCGCCTCCATAATCGGCGTGGTTATGCTTTTGCTCAATGGCCGCAATGACGCTCCCGGCTATGGTGAAGGAGTGCACGCTCCGGCCTTCCTGGCTGAGCCTGCCAAAACTCTGCTTCTTTATCTGCCTAAAAATTACCTGCTCTGGATCAATCGTTCGCTCATGCACGCAGGGCTGCGTACCAATTTGAGTTTCGGCGACTTTGCCGCCGCTAAGATCTACCTGCCTCTTCTGGCGCTGCCTCTGGCTTTCTTCTTTTTGCCTTACATTGCCGTCATTATCGCCCTTGTCCTCTTCTGGGTGCCGGACCTCTATTTGAAAGTCAGAGTCTACAAAAGACAGACTGAAATCCAGCGCGCCCTGCCCCAGGCTATTGATCTCATGGTTCTCTGTGTGGATGCCGGGCTCGGCCTGGACGCCACCCTGCAGCGCATCGCCTCGGAAAATTCTGAGTTGCTCTCCGCTCTCAACGATGAATTGCTTGTCCTCGGCCGCGAGATCCTGCTCGGTGCCGACCGCGAAAAAGCATACGCTGATCTGTACACCCGCACCGGCGTAGATGAGCTTAAAACCCTGGGTTCGGCTCTGAACCAGGCGAGTGTTTTAGGTTTGAGTGTGTCGAAGATTTTGCGCGCGCAGAGTGAATTTTTGCGTAAGAGACAGAGTCAGAAAGCTGAAGAAAAAGCGATGAAGATGCCTGTATACATGGCTTTCCCACTCTGGTTCTTTGTCATGCCGGCTCTGATGCTGCTTGTGCTCGGCCCGTCCTTGATCCGCTTCTATAACACCATGTCGATGGGTGGCGGCTAGCCCCTCATGTCGATACCGAGCAGTTTGTCCGGGCGTCTTGCAGGCCTGCTGTATCTGGCTCTCTTTCCTCTTGTCGGAATACTGGTGGCCTACATAGGCTTTTGCGATCCCGATAGCTGCTGGCATATAGCCATCGGCCGCTGGATGGTTGAGCACCGCCAATTGCCGCTGGCGGACCCATTTTCGTCCAACATTCACTCTTTTGTGACGGTGGCTGCCGGCAAACCCATCATGCAGCACGAATGGCTCAGTGACTGTATGTTCTATATCGTATATGCGGCGGCCGGAGCGGTCGGATTGCTTCTTCTTGTGACGGCTATCTCTACCCTGGCGCTGATTGTTTTGCCTGGCCTGCTGATGCTCAGGAGCGGTACACCGAGACTGGCAATTCTCCTGCTTTTGCTTGCCACCGTGCCGGCCAGTCTCTTTCGACTCTGGGTGCGACCGGAGGTCTTTTCCTTTTTGTATTTTTCAATACTCGTCTGGCTTGTGCATTTTGGCTGCCGCTGTTCGGCAGTCCGCTTTCGCTTTTTCGTTCTAGCCACCTTTCTCCTTTCGGCTCTCTGGGCTAATTGCCATGCACTCTTTGTGCTGGGCATCTTCTTTGTCTTTTTCATGCTCGCGCTCTCATTGATCGAGACTGTCCTTACCCCGGGTGCTTCCCGGCGAATACCTGGCAGACTATCTCTGCTGGCCTGTGCCTCGCTGGGCGGGAGCCTCTGTAATCCCTGGCAGGGTCAGTTGTGGCTATGGGTGATGAGAATTGTTCTTTCGCCGCAGTCTCATGCCAACAGCGAGAACGGTGCACTGACCCTATCCGCTCTGGGGCATATCACCGTGGTGCCACTACTGGTGGCATTCGTTTTAGCGGCCGTATATTTTCTCAAGGTGTGGCGAGCGAAAAAGCCCGTTTTCAGGGCTTTGCTTGGGCCCTTGGGAATGCTTCTTTGTTCGCTCCTCTGTGCCATTTTATTTCGCCGCTTCACGCCGATTGCGCTGATTATGCTCTGTGCCGCGGTAGCTGAGCTTTTTGCTCGAACGACTCCGGTCGCGTTCGATTTTTGTGAGGACATTCTGGCTCGTTTGAGGTTGCCTCAGGCTGGAGCTGCCATTGTGGGAATTGCTATGGCGCTTGTTGCGACCCTGGCTGCGGCAAGTTATCTTGTCCGGCCGGAGATCCCTTCCGCGAGCCGCTTCTTCACCCCGCCCTGTCAAGCGCTCACCTGGTTAAGCAGGAATCGGCCGACCGGGCGCCTGCTTAATGATTCCAAGATCGGCAGCATGATGACATTCTGGTCCGGCCCTGTGCCGCTTACGGATATCTTTATCGACGGGCGCTTTGACAGCTATGAACGCCATCTGATTGACGATTACGACCGCATGCGCCTTGCCCGCCCGGGCTATCTCCAGCTGCTTGATCTCTACAAAATTGACTGGGTGTTCTTCCCGCCGACTGCTCCGTTAGTTCATAGCCTGGCCAGAGAAGGCGACTGGCAGGTCCTCTATCAAGACCCGGCGGCCTGCATCCTGGCACGCAGGGGCCGAGGCCCCGGGCGTTGAAGACCTTAATGCTATCTACCTATTGCCCTTCCTCCACTTGCCCTATAATTTAGGTTTGAATCCTGCAGGTGTCGGTTACTTACTACAATTGGCGGCAAAGTGAAAATAACTATCAACAAAGATAGCTCGGTGCCCATACGTGACCAGTTGATTGAGCAGATTGGTTTGCAAATTGCAGCCGGGACACTCACGGCCCATGAGAAATTGCCCAGCATAAGGGCCCTGGCCGATCGTATCGGTGTGCATTACAGCACTATTACCGCTGCTTACAACCATCTGGCGGAAGTTGGTCTGTTGGAAGTGCGGCAGGGAAGCGGCGTGCGGGTGGCTCAGACCGGCAGACGCATGGAGAACGAAAATACTTTTCTCAGTCTGGAAGAGATGTTCAATGACTTCCTGGCCAGGGTTTCCGAACGGGGGTATTCCCTCGATGAAGTGCGCGTGCTGGCCGATAAATTCAGGGAGCGTCCACCGGTAAAACGCATCCTCGCTGTGGATGCAAACAAGGATTTTCATAAAGTCATACTCGGTGAACTGACACCGCGATTTGACCTTCCGGTGGAGACGATAACGCCCTCCGAGTTGATTGCTAATCTGAGCGAGCTCGATGGTTCGCTTACTGTGACCAGTCTCTATCATTTGTTTTCATTTCAAAAGTACGTCAAAGATTTGACCAGGTTGGTGGCCTGCAATATCGAGCCGGGCCGAAGTGAGCTGGCTGCAGTTGAGACGCTGCCTGCAAACTCACTGGTAGTGCTGGTATCGGTCAGTCCGACACTGATGCACATGGCATCGAATCTGGTGGCGGCCATGCGCGGTGAGGAAATAGCTGTGCGTGCCATTGAAAGAGACGACGACAAAGAGCTGACCTATATCGTCAAGCACGCCGATTTCTTCATTTGCGACAGCCTGAGCGAGGCCAAGGTGAAGGCTCTGGTGCCGGCTAATAAGATGAACGTTTTCAAACTCTACAGTCAGACGACCATTGACCTGATTAAAGACCGGTTAAATAAATGGGGCTAGGGCGTGTTGCCACGCTTTATCTCAGTCTTCTCCTGGCTTGTATAACCGTCGCATCGTTCTTCAGTCAGCTGAATAATCCCTTTGAATTACTCAGTCACTTCGTTGTCCTGTACATTGTTGTTCTGAGCGTGATTCTGCTCATGGCTCTTGCTTTCAGAGCCCGTGGCGCAGCTATTATCGCGGCCTCTGCTCTGGCTGTGAATGTCCTGCGCTCCGCCGGCGACTATTTACCTGTTGCCCGTGCTTCCGCGCAAGGTGACAAAATCGTGAAAATGATCGAGTTCAATTGCTGGGGACCAAAGAATCGTAAGCCTCTTGAGATACGCGATATGGCCAGGCGGGAGAAGGCGGATATTATTTGTTTCTGCGAAGTTGAAGGTAAGTGGTTTAACAATATCAATCGGGAATTCCCCGATTACCCGTACAAAAATGTTTTTCCATACAATTGTGGCGTTGCGATGGCCAGTCGTTTGCCTATCAAAAGCTCTAAGGTTCTGGTGGCCAAATTCGATACCAGGCCTCGCATGCTTACGACGTTTGACCTTGGCGGTGGAAGAGAATTGACTGTCCTGCTGGTGCATCCGACGATTCCATTGCGTAGGGACCGTTTTGAGGGCAGAAATACTGAGTTTGAGCTTTACGCACGGGACCTGGCGTCCGTTCCAAATCCAAAATTGATCACTGGTGATCTAAATTGCACCCCGTGGTCCTTTTATTTTCGCAAGCTTTTGCGGGATACCGGTCTTGCAGACAGTGAAAAGGGCTTCGGGGTTCAATGTAGCTGGCCCACCAATTTCAATCAAATCCCATTCTTGCCTATTGACCACTTCCTTGTATCGCCCGATATTTTTGTCCGGACAAGAAAAATTGAACCGGAGGCCGGATCAGACCATCGTCCGGTTATGATTGAATTCTCTATTGACTCGGCTGACAGAAAACAGGCAGAACAGAGATGAGTAGCGAAAAAAAGAAAAAGTCCTCCGGTATCGGTCGCCTGGCTATTGGTGCATTGCTGCTGGCCCTGGCTGCATGGATTTACTGGTCTCCTTATGAAACCTTGCATGAGATCCGCCGCGACCTGCACGAGGGTCAGACCGACAAGCTGGATCAAATGATTGACTATACCGCGGTGCGCGAAGGTCTCAAGCGCGACTTCCGAAGCCTGGCCATCGGCGAAGTCGAAGAAGGCGCATCGATAAAGAATAAGCTCCTGGGGGTGCTTGGCCTGGCTCTGGGCGAGCATCTTGTCGATCCGGTCGTCGATTATGTCGTCTCACCTTCCGGCTTGCGGGAGGTCGTAAATGGTGTGGTGCCCGTGCTCTCGCATGGGGGAGACAGTGGAGAGGCAAATCCGGACAGTGGAAATGCGGCACCTTCTGCACAGCATTTTGATCCTGCTGCATCCTCCGACAGGGTCAAATCCACCGACGGAAAATATATCGACTTCAATTTGTTCGTCTTTACCATTGCCAGCAAGGGCGGCTCTTCGACCGCGCTCACCTTCACCCGCCACGGCCTGATGACCTGGCAGCTGACGCACATCAGGCTGATGCCGGAACATCAACCCCAGGGCAACGGAAACTGAAGCCGGTTTTTACTTGCGTTCGATGACGCCCAGACCCGGTCTATCGGGCAGGCGCATGTAGCCTTCATCGTAGGTGGCGCCATCGTAGGGATCGTCCTTGAGCAGAAGGGCGCCGTCCAGGTCCAGATAGTCGCAGAGGCTCTGCAGTTGGGCCGCCGCCGTGACGCCGATAGATGATTCGATCATCATGCCGAACATCACTTTCATGTTGTGGGCGCGGGCTGTGGCTATGGCTCTGCGGGCCTCAAGTATGCCACCACATTTAGCCAGTTTGATTACAACCCCGTCGACGGCTCCGGCCAGGCGTGCTACGTCAAAAGCGCGGCAGGCAGTCTCATCAGCAAAGATGGGCAGCGGTGAGCGCTCTTTAACGAAGCGGAAATCTTCAACATGGGAGTTCTTGGGCAGGGGCTGTTCGATAAATTCAACATTGTGCTTGGCCAGAAATTCAGCTTTTTTGATCGCCTCTTTGGGAGACCACCCGCCGTTGGCGTCGACGCGGAGAGGCAGGTCCGGTGTGACCTTGCGAATGATTTCAATTATCTGATAATCGTAGGTGGTGCCCAATTTTACCTTGAGCATTTTGTAACCGGCTTTGACCGCTTCCTTCGTCTTCTTTTCAATAACCGACAGCTCATCGATGGCGATGGTGAAATCAGTCATTGGATATGGCTTGCCAGACAGTCCAAGCATTTTGTAAGTGGGAATATTGGCTACTTTCCCTGCCAGATCGTGCATCGCCATTTCAATCGCTGACTTGGCGGCATAGTTGCCGGCAATTACTTTATCCATACGCTCGGTCACATCTTCGATAGCGAAAGGATCGCTGCCAAAAATGTCTTTTTCTTTTTCCTTAAGCAGTGCTAAAACCGACATGACGGTTTCTCTTTTCTCGCTGTGATACGAGGCGGGAGCTGCTTCTCCCAGTCCGATGTGACCTTCGAAGGAGAGTTTGACCAGTACATTTCTGGTGGCGCTGGAAGTGCCGTAGGAAATGCCGAACGGATGCGCGGTGGTCAGGTCCAGCGGCGCGTAAGTGAAAGAAATATTTTTGGTCAAAGTGGTCACTGTCTTACTCCCTGGTTGCTGTTAGCTGATCTTTTTTCAGAAGTGGTCTGATTGTGTCAAAGAGTACATCGGCGCCGAATCTTACCGGGTCAGTCGCCGGCAGTCCCGTGGCCTTTGTGGTTTCTTCAACCGCCCGGAGTGCTTCCTCCTGGTCAAGATCCTGCGTATTGAGGGCGATGGCGATGACCCTGGCCGGTCGCAGATATGACGCTACCGACTCATAGGACTGAATCAGTCGGGGCAGTTCGGCCACCGGAAACTCAGTGCTTTTCAGGCACTTGCGCGCCGGCCTGTGGCAGAGGATGAGCGCCTGGGGAGCGCTTCCGTGGAGCAGCGCCAGGGTCACGCCGGAAAAGCCCGGATGCGAAATCGAGCCCTGGCCTTCAACAAGTACCAGTTCCGCTTCTTTGCTTGCTTCCAGCACCATTTGTTCGGTGGCGCCGGCCATAAAATCACCTATCACCCGGTCAATGGCAATGCCGCGCCCGGCAATCATGATGCCGGTTTGTCCGGTGGCGACAAACTCCGATTTGACGCCTTTCTTTGTGGCCGATTTCTGGATCTCCAGGGTGGTTGTCATTTTGCCGACCGAACAGTCGCTGCCGACGGTGAGGACGACAAGAGCATCGGTCTTGAGGACCCGGCCGTTGCCGACCGGTAAGTTATCCGGTGGACGCCGGACATCGAAAAGTTTTACCCCGTGCTCGCGGGCCAGGGCGGCTATTTCTTCATCGTCGCTGAGGAAGTCATGTAGTCCGTTGACCACATGCAGTCTGCCTTTGACGGCCTTGATAATGTCCTCGCGCCAGGCGGTCGGCAATTTGCCGCCCGACCAGGCGGTGCCCAGCAAAAGCGCATCGGGCTTGTGCGTCAGTGCTTCCTCTATTGAAGCAACAATTGGCGCGGGGCTATCGATGCCGACCACCGCCGAGATTGACTTTCCGGCGGTCCTGGAGTCAATGCAGCAGGCAATGGGGTTGGGAGCGTAGCGGAGAACGCCTTCGGCGCTCTTTGATGAACCTTTACCAAATTCATCTTGGACGTAAATGGCCAGTCTGGCCGTTTTTGGTAGATACATGAGATATAAAGCACTAAAGAAGGGAAGATTTATGGCCCTCGGGGCTTTAGAATTATAAGGTAATGCGCAGCGGGCAGTTTGCCCGGCAATGTCAAGATTAGTTGGGAGACCTTTTTTTCGATGGCTTCGGACGATAACGATAAACCAAAGACCGATGAACCCGCCGGTGAATCGAGAGAAGACAGAAACTCTCGCATGAATAATGCCAAGGCTTTTTACCGCGCAATGTACGCCGGTGCTGAGCCCGATCCCGAAGAGTTCGGTATCGATATGGGCACACCCAAGGCATCAGCTAATGACGCTGCCAGTCAGGCTGCCGTTCTTCATCTGGAAGGTCAGCTGAAAGATATGGAAGCCAAAGCTGCCGAGTGGGAAAATCTCTACAAACGCATGCAGGCTGACTTCGATAACTATCGTAAGCGCATGGACCGTGAGCGCGACGAAATGCAGTCCGCCGGCATGCAAAAGGCGCTGGAAGCAATTTTGCCGGCCCTTGATGATCTTGATATGGCTCAGTCCAAGTTGACCGAGCAGACCGAAGCGAAAGTGATGCTGCAAAGTTTCAAAATGATTTGCGCTCGCTTCACGCGCTGCCTTGAGCAGATCGGCATCAAGCAAATGCAAGTAATCGGCGAACCCTTTGATCCGCGCCTGCACGAGCCAATTCAGGAAGTGCATACGGCTGAGTACCCCGAAGGCGCTGTTGTGCAGCAATTGCGTCCGGGCTACATGTTCGGTGAAAAAGTGCTGCGTCCGACTCTGGTCAACGTCGCTACAGCTCCTCTGGACGGCCCTGGCTATCAGGCTCCGGCTGAAGTTGCCGAGGCCGCCGTTGCTCCCGCGGAAGAAGCCGTTACCGTTGAAAGCGCTCCCGCCTCAGAAGCTGCTGCGCCCGACAATGGCAGAGCCGACAAAATTGAAGTCAGTGAAGAAGATATCATCGCCGCCGGCAGGGAAGTGGAAGCCCTCCAGCAGGCTCATGTTGTACACGGATCGCCCAGTGAGTCGGAAACTTCCGATGTCCTGACGCCTGTGGATGACAGCGACAGACTCTCTTCAGAGGAAGCGGTCACCTCCTCAGAGGAAGCCTGAGTCTCGATAAGCTGGAGAACCGTGGTGGTAACTCGGTTCTTCAGACAGCAACTTGTCTCTAATTATCGGAAACACAACACTTAAAAAGCTAAGGTGCACCCTTGGAAACTATGGCAAAACGAGATTACTACGAAGTTTTAGGTCTCAGTCGCGGAGCGACCGGCGACGAAATCAAGAAAAGTTTTCGCAACCGCGCCAGACAACTGCATCCGGATAACAAGGAAAGCGGCGATGAAGCTGCGTTTAAGGAGCTGGCTGAAGCTTATGAAGTTTTGTCGGATGAGCAAAAGAAAGCCGCTTATGATCGCTACGGACATGAGGGCGTAAAGGGCTCGACCCGCGACTTTGATAATGTCGATTTCAGTTCTTTCGCCGGTGTTAATTTCGAAGATATCCTTGAGTCGCTTTTTGGCGGCGGGGGCCGCGGCTTTGGTGGCTTTGGCGGCGGTGGCGGCAATCCCAATGCGGCCCGCCAGGGCGCGCATCTAAAATACGATCTGGAACTGGAATTTCTTGATGCCGTTTTTGGCGTAGAGAAAAAGATTACTGTGCGCAGACTGGAAGATTGCACCGGCTGCGAAGGCAGTGGTGCGGCGCCGGGCAGCGCCACAAAGACCTGTGCCACCTGTAATGGCCAGGGGCAGGTACGCCAGGTCGTGAACATGCTATTCATGCAAACGTATCAAGTAATAATTTGCCCTGATTGCAGCGGCGCCGGTAAGAAAATTGAAAAACCCTGCAAAGACTGCAAGGGCGCGGGTCAAGTCAGAAAGCCCAAAGAACTGGACGTCAAAGTCCCCGCCGGTATCGAGAACGGTACTCGTCTGCGTCTGACGCAGGCCGGTGATAAGGGCACCAAGGGCGGCCCTTACGGCGATCTGTTCGTCATCTTGCATGTCAAAGAACATCCCACTTTCATTCGCGATGCTCAAACTATTCATATCAAGCAACCGATTGGTTTTGCCATGGCAGCACTCGGCGGTGAGATTCTGGTGCCGACCGTGGAAGGCAATAAGCCTCTCAAGGTACCGGCCGCAATCCAGTCTGGCAGCCAGCTTGTAATGAAAGGTCTGGGAGTTCCTTATCTCAGCGTCAACAGTCACAAAGGTTCCCAGCGCGGCGACCAGATTGTGCACGTGATTGTGGAAACTCCTTCCAAGCTCTCGGCTGAAGAGAAGAAACTCTTCGAGCGACTGGCGGAACTGCGCAACGAGAAGCTCTCGGTGCCGACTGCCAAAGAAAAGGAAAAAGATAAAGAGAAAGATAAAGATAAGGACAGAGACAAGGCATCCGCGGAAGATAAGAAAGATCATTCCCATGTCGGCACCGCCAGTAGTGACAAGCACAAAGCTGCCGGCAAGGAAACCAATACTGGTGATTCAATTCTAGATAAGATTGTCGATGTATTCAGACCAAAAGGCAGTGAGCATACTCCTGACTAAAGCTCGATACCAGGACAAAAAGACGCGGGTGGCGGCATTTGCCCTCCCCTCAGTAATCGCTTTTTTGCTGTCCGTGGCACTGACGGGACCGGCCTATGCCACCAGGCTGCCGGGTGAGTTGGCCTCGGCTATCAAGAGTCTTTTCCCCGAGTGTCGCATCCGTCTCGACGGGGCAATCGAGACAAAAGAAGGGGACCTTTATCTCCCCATCATCCCGGCCAAGCCTTCTGCCTCCAAGCTCGTGCGTTTGCGGGAATCCCTGCCTGCTGTGGCTAAAGCCGATAGAAAAACAGACTGGTTCGTTTTTGACAACGGTTATATCTTTGCCCGGGTGATCAAAAAGCTCAATATAAGGACTTTCCCTTCTCTTTCCGGTTTGCCGGAAAAGACTCATCAGGCCGTTCTCGCCGGGCATATGCCGGTGGACATGATAGTTCCGGACAGCTTTACCCTGCCGGCTTCATTCAAATCCGTTGTCGGCGATGTCAGCGTCACTTTGATGAAAGAATTGCCCACGGCAACGAGTGCAAAAAAGGATCCGGTCAAAACCGCAGTCAAAGCCAGTCCTGCTACGCCCAATCTTCCCAGCGGCGGCGAGCCGAAGACTGCTGACACCGATCCTGCGGCGACTCAAGGGGTGAAAACCTCCGGCTTCGGCAGTATTTTTGTCACGTCCCCGAGCAGCGGCACCATCACTCTGGTTTCCGAACAAACCATGGAAAAGATTGCCGAAGTGCCTACGGAAGGCACGCCCGCCGGTATGGCCCTGGCCGGTGAGCATCTCTATATTGCCGACCAGAGTAAGAATCGACTGATGATTCTGGATGTGAAAGAACGCAATTTCCTCGGTCAGATAGATCTCCCGGATAAAAGTAGACCCAAGTCTGTGGTGGCACTGCCGAACGGCAAGCTGCTCTATGTCTCTGAAAGTGGCCTGGGGCAGGTGGCTGTGGTGGAAGTGGAGACTAGCAAGGTATTGCTCACGACTAAAGTCCCACCCGGTCCTTCGCGCATGGCCATCACTCCAAACGGCAATACCGTTCTGGTGCTCAATGTCCCGACCGGTCAACTGACTTTTATTTCCACGCTCAATCAGAAAGTTCTGGGCACCATTGCCGTTGGCGCCAATCCAACGGGCGTCTGTGTTTCCCCTGACAGTCAAATGGCCTATGTCACCTGTCGCAGCTCCAACTATGTGGCGATTATCGATATTGCCGAGAAGAAGATGCTGGGCGGCATGAAGACCGGCATTGCGCCGACCGGCCTGGCTATCGATGCCGAGGGCAAGAAACTCTATGTCGCCCTCGCCAAGGAAAACAAAATCGCGGTGTACGATCTGGTCACGCGCAGTCTGATCAAGGACTATGTCTTGCCGTCGGATGTGGATTTCCCTGGCACCATCTGCCTATTGCCCAGTGGCAAAACGCTCGTTGTGTCGAGTGCTTCGACTGAGTCTATCGGCATATTCAACGTAGAGAAATGCGAGTTTGAACAGAGGCCGGTAATCGGTCACGGTACTGACGAGACATTTTTCGTACCGGTCAATTAAGCTGGCGGATACTGATTCTGCACTTTATTCAGGAAGCGAGTGATACTGCCCTGGTATAGCAGGTCGACAGTACCAACCGGGCCGTTTCTTTGTTTGGCGATAATAATTTCCGCTTCGCCGCGCTTTTCACTTTCCGGGTTGTAGTACTCGTCGCGATAAATAAACATAACAAGGTCCGCGTCCTGCTCGATGGAACCAGATTCTCTCAAGTCCGAAAGCATCGGCCGTTTATTCTGTCTTGCTTCCACTGCGCGGGAAAGCTGCGACAGTGCGATAACCGGAGTGCCCAGTTCGCGGGCCAGTGTCTTCAATCCGCGGGATATTTCTGATACTTCCTGCACGCGGTTGTCTGTGCCGCCTTTGCGTCCCTGGAGCAGCTGAATGTAGTCGATGATTACCATGCCCAGGCCCTTGGCCTCGGACTTGAGTCGGCGGCATTTCGCTCTTATTTCCAGCACATTCATCATGGCGGAGTCGTCGATATAGATTGGAGCTTCGCCCAGGCGGCCCATGGCCATCGCCAGGTGTGTCCAGTCATTGGTGTGCAGGTGGCCTGTACGCAAACGGTTGGCGTCGATCTTGGCTTCGGCGCAGAGCATTCTCTGTACCAGCGATTCTTTGGACATTTCCAGACTGAATATAGCTACCGGTACGTTGCCGTCGACGGCTGCTGCCTGAGCCAGATTGAGCACAAAGGCCGTTTTACCCATGGAAGGACGAGCGGCGATGATGACCAGATCGTTGGGCTGGAAGCCCGAAGTCATTGCGTCGAGATCGTAAAATCCGGAAGGCACGCCGGAGAGAGCGTCGCGGTTTTCATAGCGGGCTTCGATGCTCTGGAAGGAGGTTTCCACAATGTGCTTAATATGCGTCAGAGCTTGCATATTCCGCTTTTGTGCCAGGGTGAAAATCAGGTGCTCAGCTTTATCCAGAGCGACGTCGGCTTCGGTCTCTTCGTAGCAGTTGGCCACGATCTCGGTGCCGGCTTTAATCAAGCTGCGCATCAGCGCTTTTTCCTGCACCAGTTTGGCGTAGTACTCAAGGTTGGCTGTGGTAGCCACCGAGGTCGAAAGGTCGGTGATATATTGGCGGCCGCCGACCAGCTCCAGTTTGCCCAGATCCTTAAGGGACTGCGAAACCGTAACGATGTCGATGGGCTCATTCTGGTCATAGAGGTCCAGCATGGCCGCATAAACTATCTGGTGGGCCTTGCGGTAAAAGAACTCCGGCTCAAGCACGTCAACGATGCGTGATACGCCGTCGCCGCTGACGAGCAGCGCGCCCAGAACGGCTTGCTCCGCCTCCAGGGACTGGGGTGGGAGTCTTTCAATCTGGCTGTCTTGATAGGATGCGTCGGTAATCATGATGCCTTAGTAAACGGGGCGGTCATGGAAATAGTTCAATGTTTTGCTGATTTTGTCAGTTTAGCTTGATCCTGACTGACTTAGAAGGCTATTTAGTAAATGTTCGGGGAACCTTTTGCGATTCCCCGAACAGATTTTTTTTACCTGGATATGCGATGTATATAGATTGGGCGTATCAATCTTCTTCCAGGGCTGAAATGTCGCCGGACGGCAGTCCCAGTTCCCAGGCTTTGAGCAGGCGGCGCATGATTTTGCCCGAGCGGGTTTTGGGCAAAGATTCCTTTACCTCGATTTCTCTGGGATAGGCATGGGCTGCCAGCTGCTTCTTCGTATGGTCGCGGATTTCGCTGAGCAGCTGTTCGGAATTGGTGTAGCCGTTGTTGAGCACAATGAAGGCTTTGATGATTTCGCCGCGTTCCTTGTCGGGCTTGCCTATGACGCCTGCTTCGGCCACGGCCGGGTGTTCGACCAGGGCTGATTCCACTTCGAAGGGACCGACGCGGTGGCCGGAGGTATTGATGACATCGTCTGCTCTACCGACG
Organism: Cyanobacteria bacterium SZAS LIN-3; assembly: GCA_018266215.1. GTDB lineage: Bacteria > Cyanobacteriota > Vampirovibrionia > Obscuribacterales > Obscuribacteraceae > REEB67. Next base: position 62,668 of record JAFEAV010000013.1, read on the forward strand.
AAGACAAAGTAGCCGTCTTCGTCTTTCCAGGCATTGTCGCCGCTGAAATACCAGCCGGGGATTTTGAAATACTCTTGAAACTTTGGCTCGTTGCGCCAGATCGTGCGGAGCATGGACGGCCAGCCCGGACGGACGACGAGACGACCAAGCTCACCGGCCGGCAATTCCTTGCCGGTGTCGTCAACAATCGCCGCATAAACTCCGGGCAGGGGTTTGCCCATGGAGCCCGGTTTAACTGGATTGCAGGGCAGGTTGGCGATCAATTGCATGCCGGTTTCAGTCTGCCACCAGTTGTCGTGGATGGGCAGACCAAATACTTTCATACCCCAGCGCACCACTTCCGGATTGAGCGGTTCGCCGACGGAGAGGATGTGACGCAGCGAGCCAAGATCGGCGTTGTAAACGAGATCGTCGCCTGCTTTCATGAGCATACGCAGAGCGGTCGGAGCTGTGTACCAGACTGTGATTTTCAATCTGTCGATCAGAGCGTACCAGCTCTCGGCGTCGAAGCGGCCTTCATAGCTGACGCAAGAAGCACCGTTTGACCAGGGGCCGAAGATACCATATACGGTGCCAGTCACCCAGCCGGGATCGGCGGTGCACCAGTAGATATCATCATCGCGCAGGTCCAGCACCCACTTGCTGGTCATATGCTGGCCGAGGATATCGGCGTGCACATGGACTACACCTTTAGGCTTGCCGGTGGTGCCTGAGGTATAGAGCAAGTAGAGCGGATCCTCCGGATCCATTTGTTCGCAGGCCAGATGTGTGGATTTGTCGGCTACCAGGGTGGCATAGTCGATTTCCATGCCGCCTTTTTTATAGTCTTTGGCATTGCCGCCGACGACGATAATGTGCTCCAGATCAGGCAATTCATGCTTGATGCCGTCGATTTTTTCTTTGAGCTGTGGGCTGGTGACGACGATTTTGGCCTGGCCGTCGTGCAGTCTGTCTTTGAGGGCGTCCGGTCCAAAAGCGCTGAACAAAGGTCCGGCGATGGCGCCGATCTTAGCGATGGCGATGGTGGCGATGTAGAGTTCGGGCACCCGGGTGAGGAATACAAAAACGCGATCGCCTTTCTTGACTCCCAGCGATTTCAGCGCATTGCCGAGTTTATTGACCTCATCGTGCATTTCCTGAAACGTGTACTTGGCCAGTTTGCCGGCGGCGTCTACACTGTAGAGCGCTACTTTGTTGCGGCGGCCGTTGTGCAGGTGTCTGTCTACCGCGTTGTAGGCGGCGTTGACCTTGCCTTCGGCAAAATAGGAGATTTCTTTCTTCGCTTCTTCCCAGGAGAATGTGGCGTAGGTTGACTCATAGTTAGGCAGGTTGCAGCTGACGGGAAATTTCTTGATAATTTCTTTGCGCGCCGGCTTGCCCGTGCCGTTGGCAGCCTCATGGCTTTCAGGGGCCTGTTGCTTATCTGTTTTATCGGCTTGCTCGGCGAGCTTCATAATCCCCTCCAGGGCGAAAATTTGGGCCATATGCGTTAAGGCTCAATAGTGTAGCGCTAGTGGTCACGTTATACGTATTATTTATCGGACCCGGGCTACTTAAAATTCCCAAAGGCTGCATACCTTTGCTCGGGACGGGCACATAGTTGTTAGCTGGCCAATTTGAGCTGGCCTTTTGACTACTCTCTGTCATCTCTGAGGAGAATCAATGTCCAAGACCTGGTCTGACCTGCGCGACTCAGCCGCCGAAGCTATGGAAAATCAAGATTATGAGGCTGCCAATAAGGCATGGCAGGCGGCCCTGGTGGAAGCCGAGCAGTTTGCTAAAACCGACGGCCGTACCGTGGCTACCCTTGAAGGCGCGGCCCAGTGCGAATATTTGAGCGGCAATTTCCCAGCGGCCGAATCGCTTTACAAGCGGGCACTGGAAGTGAGGGAGGGCCAGCAGGGCAAAGAGCACGAGGACGTGGCCACGGTCCTGAACAATCTGGGCGCCGTCTATTTCAAACGTGGCTTCTACAAGGATGCTATGACTCATTTTGAGAGGTCGTTGGCGATTCGGCGCAAAACTTTCCCCGAAGGACATCTTGAGATTGGCAAGGCTCTGTACCATATGGCCCTGGTCTGCCACGCTCAGATGCGCTATGACGATGCCGATACCCACTATCGCAAATCGCTGGATATCAAAAACAAGACTCTTGGCAATAACCATCCGGCTCTGATCAATTTGCTGCGCAACTATGCCCATCTCCTGCGCAAAACCAGCAGAGATTCCATTGCCGCGCAGATGGAACAATTCGCCAACGGTATAGAAGCAAAACAAAAAGCCTGAGCCTTTGCAGACTCCCGAGGACCTCACTAAAGTCTGCCAGTGCCCGTACCCTGATTGCGGCGCTCTGTCTCCTTTCAGTGAGCGGGCCCCTGATGATGCTCAGCCGATGAAGGCTCACGTATGCCCTGATTGCTCGCGGCCCTTTTCCCCCCGCAGTGTGGCGGCGGTTGAGAAACTTTTGACCGCGCACAGCATACAGCAGAGACGCAGTACCGTCCCGGCCAACTGGGTGGCCCCGGTGGCGCCCATGCCCTGCGAGACCGAGCCGGATCCGGCAGTGCACAAACTTATCGTGGTGGCGGACAATATTCGCAGTCTACATAATGTCGGTGCTATCTTTCGCACGGCGGACGCCGCCGGCTTCAGCTATGTTTATCTCTGCGGTCTGACCGGTGCGCCCCCGCGCAATGAAATCGCCAAAGTCAGTCTGGGGGCTGAGACATGGCTTGCCTATCGTTATGAAATGTTCTTGCCGGCGGCGGTGATGCCGCTCAAGAAAAAGGGCTATCAAATTGTCGCTCTGGAAAAATGTCAGGGATCCATCGGCTTGAGGGAAGGCCTGCAAGAGGGACTTTTGCACTTGCCGCTGGCCTTGATTGTCGGCAACGAAGTCGGCGGCCTGTCCCATGAAGGTGTCGCTCTTGCCGACTACATCTGCCATCTCAATATGCGCGGCAAAAAGGAGTCATTGAATGTCTCCGTGGCCTTTGGCGTTGCCAGCTATTTCCTGGCTGAATATCTTTTGTAGCCTGGCGGTCTTTAGCTGAAAATCGTAACCTGCGCCACCAGTAAAATGATGGCCAGTCCCAGCAGTATATAGGACGCTATCTGGGCGAAGTGGGCTACATGGTCGCGGGTCGAGGAAATCGACGTGCCGGTGGGATCGTCTTTTACCATGCGCGATCGCCCGAAAGCCAGGACTGCAATCATGAGCAATATCAGCGGCAGGCCGTGGTGGATCAATACCATCGGCAGGGGCGGCTCGACGATCAGCCATAATCGGGTATTTTTGTCCGGTTTTTCCAGCGGCACGTTCAGAGGCGGAGCGGAAGCATTGTCGGCCTTTGTATCCAGTTTGACCGCCGGCGGTGTTTTGGTTGCCGGGGCGATGACTTTTGCTCCGCGTACTTTGGGCTTGTTTTTGGCTGTTCTGGCCGCGGCTGCCGTTGCGCCCGAGGAGATGTTAGCGAGGGCATTATTGTCGGCGGCGACTACATATGATCTGCCGGCCGCGCCTGATGAAATGAAGTTGCCGTCGCGATCGCATCCGCGTATAAAAAATCTTGTTGCTCGTTTTTCCTCAAGATTTTCGTCGGGTTTGGCAATCACTACCGCGTAGCATGTAATGGTGCATGGATTATGGATGTTGACGTTGGGATCGCTGCCCGGGGCCAGACCGACTTCCAGTCCCGATTCCAGACCGCCGCGCGCATCGGCGCCGTCGCTGGTCTGACTGAGTAAGGTGCGAATGGCTATCGGAGAACCTCGGCCGTTGAGGGGATTGACGAAGGCAAAATCACCCAACATGGACTTTGGCACTTCGCGAGGATATTCGCCGTTCTGGAAGAAATAAGTCTGCACGTACGCCGCAAGTTGGCGCATTTTGGTCATGACTTTTGCTTCGGCGCCGTTGACTATGTAGTAGGCCACTTCGTCCTGGGTCTTCAGGCCGAAGTCCCTTTTCTCAGCCCAGATTTGCTTTTCAAAGGCCGATGCGGCTATTGCCGAAAGCATACCGCCGAAGTTTTTGTCTATGAGGGAGTACGGCACTTGCAGGGCACTACCGGTAGTGACAAGCAGGGCCTCGTCATCTTTTGTCAGACGTATTTCTTTGGATCCGTCGGCGGTGCGATAAAAACCTGAAGTCGGCGCCGCCGCTATCGCTGCCGGGGCGGTAGTTCTAGGGGCAGGCGCGGTGCTGGTCTCGGCCTTCGCCTCGTTGTTTGATTGGACGTCTTTGTCCCCGTGATGTCCGAACGTAGTAAGGAGAAAGACGATCAGAAGAGTGATGGCGCCAAGGGCCGGAAAGGCAAGGACCTTGGCTAATCTGGCCAGCTCTACGCGTTTATTGTCGGTCTCGGTCATGCGCCTTGGTCGGTTGGCGCGAAATTCATTGTAATTTTCGTTGAATGGACCACTGTTGGTGCGTCGGCCGGAGCGGATGTCGTCGAGGTCACCCTGGTTATAACCCTCACCACCAGGCTCGTAGGCCGGCGGAGGAGGAGGAGGGCTGCCGCTCATGCCGACTGGTTGTCCGCCGAAATGAGCTTGATTGAGGCTGGTCTGACTCATGGTCTGCGCATTGACGAAGCCGGCTTCCAGCACTGATTTGTAGTCGTTGGTCGGTCTGGAAGGCGACTGGCCGTAAGGAGAGGGTGCCACCATATCGGGTGCCGCCGGTGCACCCGGCATATCCTGCAGCATCTGGCGGGCAAAATCCTGCATGTTGCCGATGGCGGTTTGGCCGACTATTTCGTCTGAATTCAGGGGCGGCTGGGTCGGAAGCGGTATCGGTTGCGGGACCGGTATTGGTTCTGGGCCTGGTATTGGTTCCGGGATCGCCATTGGGACCGGGACCGGCATTGGGAGCGCCAGCTGTGCCTGGACCTGAGCATCTAATTGCGCCTGCAGTTGTGACTGAGGCTGCGGTGCCGACTGGACTGCGTTGGTCAAGAAGAGATAGCGTTCTATGATTTGCTGGCTTAACGGATCGTCCTGGGCCATACACTGTTTGGCCGCTTCCAGGGCGGCCTGACAGTAGCCTAGAGCGTCGACCTGTCGGCCGAGCATCTCATTTATCTGACACAGTTTGAACTGCATGGCCACGACATTGGGATTGGTCTTGCCCAGGACCCTTTCGCCCAGTCTCAAAAGCCGGGTGTGTATACGCAGAGCGTCCTCGAGGCGGAATGCCGCTTCGTAGGCCTCGCCCAGTTCCTGCAGGCATTCTGCTGTTTCCGGCTGGTCGACGCCGTGAATTCGTTCCAGTGTTGCCAGGGCCGTTTCGTAGAGCGGGACGGCCTCCTGGGCGTTGCCGATTTGCATCAGCGCCGCGGCCTGCTCAAGATACTTTGAAGCATCTGAGGTCGGCATTCTGAAGCTGTTGGTGGGTATTTCGCTCACACCTGATTACCACTTAGCCTGCAAACCGGAACTCCGGCTTGCTATTCACATATCGTTCATACCCACTATATTAATATCCTGCACCGTAAATCGACTGGAGGTAAAAGTGGCAGGAGTAGTTGTTGATTGGCGCTATACGCGCCAGGGCTGTACGACTTGTGAGCGTGCCCAGGATTTCCTTGATGCTCATAAAGTTGATGCCAGGGAAGTCGTCGATGCCCGCAAAAGGACTCTGGGCAGCAATGAAGCCCTTTCCCTGGCCGCTTCGGTCGATAACATTTATGCGCGCAAGGGCGCCAAAAAAGTTCACTTTGATATGCGCAAAGATAAGCCTTCCGAGCAGGAGCTTCTGGCTGTAATGCTCGGCCCCACTGGCAATTTGCGTGCACCAATGATCAAACACGGCAAAAATCTGCTGGTTGGATTTGATCCTGACAACTATGTAAAAGTTTTGAGTGGCAAATAAATTTGCCCCGCTGAGCCTTTATTAGCTCTGCTGAATTTGTATTAGCTCTGCTGGTCGAAGTGGCTGTCGTCGGTGACCCAGCCAAGTACCAGACCGCTGATGGCTCCCACAATCAGGCCCCAGAGGCCGCCTGTCTTCCAGCCGAAGTAGGGAACGATTGAAACCGGCAGAGGCCAGTGTTTAATGACTTCGAACGAGGCGCCCGACACGACGGCGGCGATGACGGCTATGAAAAACATAGCGGCTACCGGAAATGTCGACCCTGTTTTTGTGGCGTTCTTGCTACCCATTACCAACCTCAAAAAATGCCTTCTAACTCGTTCACTGCGAAATTGTAGCACCTACTAAATACAAGTTTCCCCGGTCGGCAACGAGCTTTACAGAGCAAAACATGATTGAAAGATTTTTAGATTGCCGGCCGAAATCAGTGCGGAACCGCCAGCATGCCCAGTCCTGCGATCGTCTTGGCATCGCGAATTTTGCCCTCGCGAATCATTAGCCAGGCTTCAGCAAGACTCAGTTCGACGACCTCGGTTTCTTCGTCAAAGTCCAGCTTCTTGCCCTTAAAGACCAGGTCGCTGGCGTGATAGAGATAAAGCACCTCGTCGCAAAAACCCGGTGCCGAGTACATACGCGACAATTCTTTCCAGTTTTTCGCTTCGTAACCGGTTTCCTCTGTCAGCTCTCTCTGGGCCGCGGGGAAAGGGTCTTCACCCTTTTCTATGCGCCCTGCGGGCAGTTCCAGGAGGTCCATATCGATCGAATATCTATACTGGCGTACCAGAATCACTTTGCCTTCCGCTGTCTGGCTGGCAATAACCACGCCACCGTTATGTTCAACTACTTCGCGGATGGCTTCTTCGCCGCTTTCAGCCTTGAGTTTGTCAACTCGCAGATTGATTATTCCGCCTTCCCATACTCTTTGTGTACCAACAGTGTTGGTTCGCGTGAAAAGCACCCTAAAGATCTCCTACTATGGACGTTTTTAACCTACACGATACTCTCAGATGAATTACCAGGAAAGCCTTGACTACATAAAATCCCTCGTCCCGACCCTCTCCCGGCCGACCATGGCCAGGATGGACCTCTTTTTCGAGGAGCTCGGCCGCCCTCAGGATAAGCTCGTTTCCTTTCACGTGGGCGGCACAAACGGTAAGGGTTCAGTTTCCACTTACCTGGCTTCGATGATTGCAGCATGTGGGAAAAAAGTGGCAAAGTTTACCGGTCCCCATATGCTTAAGTACAACGAGCGACTCGTAATCAATGGCCGGGACATAAGTGATGAAGACTTTGCCGCCGTGGCGACCGAGGTGCTCCAGTTTTCTCGTGCCTTTGCCGAGCGCCATCCGCAGCTGGGTCCGCTAACATGGTTTGAATTTTTGACTGCTATGGCGGTGCATTATTTCAATGCCGAGAAAGTTGATTTTGCTGTGTTCGAAGTCGGCCTGGGTGGCCGGTTTGATGCTACCAACGTTTTGCATAACGTGGTCGTCTCCACCATCACCAATGTGGATCTTGACCACATGCAATTTCTGGGCAACACAGTAGCAGCTATTGCCGGAGAAAAGTCCGGCATCATCAAAAAGGCACCGCTGGTCACCGCCGCCGGTGGTGATGCCCTGAAAGTTTTGATTGAAGCCTCTGTCAGTGCCGGTGTCCCGGCGGTAATCGTGAAGAGTGGAGATGACCTGCTCAAGGAAGATTCCTTGCGCGATTTCTCGGTTTACACCGCCAATGCTTCGGCTGAATTTGCGGCGATGGTGCAAGAGCGCGTTCAGCTTTTGCGCACAAATCTACCGGTTGAGACGCTCTCTTTGAGCGCAGCTTATCAGCGGCTGAATGCTCTTACCGCACTTGTGACGATTAGTTTGAGCGACCTTTTTGCATCCCTGTCTGAGGCTGACAGCGACAAGCTTTTTGCCGCCCTGCGCCAAGGCATTGAGACCTCCTACTGGCCCGGTCGCTTTGAGATAATCACCTCCCGCTCCCAGATTATGGACGGTGCGCACAATCCGCACGGAGCCAGGGCCCTGCGTCAGTCTCTGGACGAGCTCTATCAGGCAAAACCTATCGTCTTTATCTTTGCCTCTTTTGAAAATAAGGACGCCCGGGGATTTCTCAAAGAATTGCTCAGGCCGGGGGATTTCCTCATCGCGCCTACACTGGTGGGAGAAAGACCATTTCATAAATTTGATGATATCGAAGCGATATGTCGGGAGCTGCATGTGGCTTGTTACCAGGCGGTTGATTTTGCTTCGGCTGCAGAAAAAGCAGGCAAGATGATTGCGGATAATCAGGGCAAATTTGCCGAAATGACCGTCATTACAGGTTCTTTCGCCACCGTGCGCGAAGCTAAGGCGGCCTTAACCTGAGTCACTACCTTACCGCCGGCCTGGGATTCAGGTTAAAATTCTAGGCGGCAGAACTGCTCAGACAATTAAGAGGCGACGTGGCACTCACCGAACATACGGTCAATATAAGCGGCAACGTCAAGCATCAGGGCCTGTCCCTGGCACAGGTTCAGGTCAAACTCTTCGACCTCTATAGCTGCAATTTCGATCAGTCGGGCGATCCTTTCGTCTGTCTGGCTGAGACCAAAACCGGCAGCCGGGGCGAATTTTCCTTCACCGTCAAACCGGGCGTCTACCGGGTGGAAATTATCCCGGATGGCAAGACCAGATTTTTGTCTCAGACCCTGAGTGAGGTGAAGGTCATGACCAACACCAGTCTCAATGTGTCTCTTGCCACCGGATGTATCGTCAATGGAAGGGTCGCAACCGGCTTTGGTTTTGAGGGCAATCGTTCTATTTTGTTCGCCGCCTGCGAAGTAGTGGCCCTGGGTATCGAGCCTACTTCATACAAGACTCATGGCAGTGTCAATGAAGACGGTACGTTCAGTTTGATAATCCCACGGGGCAAGTATTATTTTGCCATCCGCTCGGCTCAAGATAATGATGCTGGGGAAACTGCTGAAGCGGATCTCGAATCAATAGTCCGGTCCGCGCCGCCAAAGTTTATTTCGACTGAATGTCAGATATTCAACGTATCCGGTGATACTGAGCTGACTCTTGGTCTGCCGTCTTTTGTCAGCTTCAAGGGTGAAGTGGTTGATCTTTTCGGTACAGCCATTGCCGGCGCCAATGTCGTGGTGGTGCCGGCGGTATCAAGTCAAAATGTGCTTATCGGCGAACTCAATATGAGTGCCCGGGCTGTAACCGGTGAAGACGGTCAATTTGAGCTGTCCTTGCAGGAGGGGCTGTACGATATTTCGATCGAACCGAGTACCGGCTCCACTCATTTTGCCTTCAAGGAAAATGAGATGCAGGTCAGTGCGGACCAGGGCACAAAAATCAGTCGCAAGTTTGTGCTGGAAGAAGGTCATCGACTCAAGGGCCTGGTGCAGCTCAATGACCAGCCTTTATCGCAGGCTCTGGTGCGGGTGCAATCGGTTGAGCGGAAAAACGAATACATTACTCGCACCGATGGGCAGGGTGAATTTGCCCTGTCCCTGCCCGCCGGCCACTATAAACTTATCGTCTCTGCTCATCCCAAAGACGCCCCATCCATCACGATCGACGGCTACGAATACAGCTCCCTTGCTCCCTGGACGCATTCTCTCGTACTGGGGGCCGATACTCATTTGCTGGTCACACTTGTCGAAGGCACCGCCCTCATCGGTCGCATTTGTGATGATGCTTTGCAGGCCCGTCCTGGTGTCCGCGTGCAGGTCTTTGCCGATCACTCCACCGACTCTTCCGCCGAAGGTGGTAAAACTCCGCCGGACTCGGCTTCCGCTTTCCTGGCTACCGGTATCACCGATGGTGAGGGCCGCTACGGTCTTTTCCTCTCGCCCGGCGGATACTGGCTGGTCATTCACCGTGACTTCGCCAACGCTAAATATGTGCTTGTGGAAAACGACCCCGTTACCCTGGACATCACCTGGCATGGGTGGTCTCAATTGACTTTTGAGGTCGTCGGTGAAGGCGGGCAGACCGTGCCTCGCTGTCAGGTTTTTTATCATCCTTATGGCCAGGAGATGGACGAACGCCCGGCCAGGGCCAGCTCCGCCATGCCACTGCCCCATGGCTATGTGATGACGACGGAGGAAGGCATCTGTAGATTGACGCTTCCCGCTGGAGTCTATACCTTCAAATTTGTCCCTCCGGAGGCCGGTTCTTTTGCTCCCAAGGTCATACGGCAGCTTTCAATCAGCGCTGATATTTCTCGCCGGGTGACGCTGGATGCTAAACAATCTACAGCCGCCGGCGGGGCGAGGGACGGCCATAGTGAGCGTGCCTGACCGTTTGTCTGGATTGGGGATATTGCTTGCGGCGATTGTTTCTCTGAGCGCCTGCACTAACTCGTCCGGCGGTGAGCCGGGTGCGGGCGAAAACAGCAATGTGCAGGTGGAGAAGGAAGCGCCGCGGGTTGAGACGAAAAACTTCTCGGCCGCCCAGGCTAAATTCAGATCAGGAGGCGGGAAAAAAGATCCTCTGGCCACCGATGTCGAAGGATATACCGAGTGGTTTTATTCGTGTAAGGCTACTTTCGAAACCGAAGACATCCGCTCTGATGACACTAACGGTGCCGCTTCCGTCGCTCTCAAGATTAAGTCCGTAAAGTTTGACCTGGCGCTTCCCATTACCTTGCATTTGCCGGCAAATGCTCCGGCGGATCTGAAGGAACATGAGGATGGCCACGTCCAGATTTGTTCGATGATCTATGGACTGGCCGGCAAAGTGGCATCCCAGGCCGGTAAGCAGGTGCTCGGCCGCACCTTTGAGGGCATGGGTAAGGATATGGCCGAGGCCAGGGCTATGGCTCTGGGACAGGCTGAAAGAATAGTCGCCCGCGTCTACCAGGAAGGCACCAACGATCTGGCCGAACAGGTTTCACGCAAATACGATCAGCTCTGTCATCGTTATTCCGATGAGCCGCAAATGAGCAGGGCCAGTCTGGCTCAGTCCGCTTATAACGAGCTGGCCGAACCTGCGGTGACTGTGATTAAGTAAGAGGGGCTCCTCTTACCAGCGGTTTTTAGCTTTCAGATCCGTGTAGCGACGCATTATCCTCTGGGCGTCGGCGGTGCGGTTATTGGCCTGCAGCACTTCGTATGCGTGATATAGAACCATGGCAAATTTCTGGTTCTTCTCCGCAGCAGCCACGCCGCCCATGGTATTTGCCTGAGCTTCAATGGCTTTGTCCACATCGGTGAGGATTTCGCCGTCGGTCATGGCGGAGCTGCCGCTCACCCAGCGACTGGATTTTGTTTTCTTAGTGCTGACCGGTTCGTCTCCGCCTTCCGCTGGCTTGGCTTCAGCTTTTGTGGTCGCAGCACCGGTGGGTTTGAAATCTTTGGCGCTCTTGGATCTTGCTTCCTGCTCGGCGATTGCTGTCGACAATCTGGTGATGGCCGGCTTGAGCTGCGGGTTGTTGTCGCCGGCTGCCATGGCTTCGATATCAAAAAATGGTTTGAGGAAGGGTGTTACTCCCACACCTTGTTTGTCGAGCCCCTTAATGCTGGCCAGGAGTTTGTCGCGGCTTTCCTTTTCGTCACCGTCGGCGGTGCTCAAAGCCTGCACATCTATGCGGCTGGCAATGGCTGATATCTGTATGGCATTTAGAGCTGACTGGATGCTACTGTCGATGCTTTTGAGCTGGGAGGTTTCAAATGAAATTTGCTGCACTGTGCCGCGGGATACGGGGTCGGCGAAACTGACCACGACTTTGTTGGCCTGGCTTCCGCCGGCTTCCAGAGCCTTTTCGGCGATTTTAAAGGCTTCGTATTTTAAATCACGCTCGCTGGTACCGGCATCAATCTCGGCGGCCACAGTCATTGTCTGTCCGCTCATGCTGGTGGTGAAGCTGCGCTTGCTGCGCAGGGTTTCACGCTGCTGCAGGTAGCTTGAGAGTTTAGCCGCCGGATCATTTACTTCTTCATCTTTTACAGTCAGAGACGAGAGCAACTGCTCCTGACCTAACTGACCGGAGCCGAAGGCTTTGACGTCACCGGCGGTGACGGTGACATACTTGCGTTTGTTGATGTTAGCTGTGCTGTAAAAATAGACGGTGGCTCTGGTGATGTCGTTGGGTGCCAGGTCCATGGCCGTTTTTGCTATCAGTACAGCTTCGATTTTGCAGTCATTATCTGTGGCGCGAGCGTTCTTAAAAGTAGAAACGTAGGCTTCGGAGCCGTTTATAGCAGCAGAGACGCGGGTGCCGGTGGCCAGGATCTTTGCTTTTTCCACAGCCGAGACCAGCTCGCCGGCCGATACGGCCGCCAGGGCCGGCAGCGACCAGGCGTTGCAGACGCCGCCCAGGGTGAGAAGAGCTACAGTCCGGACTAAGTTCTCTTTGCTCAAGGAAAGCAGATTCTTGGGCTTGTGATATGAGCTCGGCACGCGTATAACCTCCACCGTTTATTAACGTTCAGGAGAGTATTTTAGCAACTCGACGTCTTCCAGGCCTGAATATTCATCGCTTGGCAGCGCTGACATTATGGCCCGGTAGAGGTGCTCGTGCTGGTACTTGTGCTTGTGTCGGTGCTGGTGCTCGTGCCTGTGTCGGTCGCGGCCGGTGGCGGAGGCAGCACCGGTGAGGCGCTTATGCCAGGGCCAAATTTTTCACCTACATAGCCGACTTTGAAGCCGAGGGTGGCAGCCGTTTTACTGTCCGGATCAATCTGTCGGCGGAACCTTATATCAACAGCCATGCCGTTTTTCTGGTAGGTCGGCCGCACTCCGTTGGAACCGGGTCCGGTGGAGTAAGTGTAGTAGTAGGTACTGTTGTATGGGAAAACATTTTCGGCAAAGTCAGACTGTTTGACTACCGCCGGGGGTTTGCCAAGGCCGTGGGGAACACCCCATTTGCAGCCTGTGCCCCCTGCTCCCAGCTCTGGTTTTACACCCATGGCTACTACAGGACAATCCATCGGCTCGCCGCAGTGCTTGCCGCCGTTTGGTCTGTAGACCTGGTCGCGGATGTAGCAATCAAACTGGTTGTCAAAGTGATATGTCTGCGATGATGGATCGCTGGGCAGGACGAAGGGCCCGACGTCAAACTCGGCAGTGCTGCTGGGATTGATAGCGCCGATATTTTCGGAATAAAGCTGATTTTCAGCGGCTACCGAGTAGGGAACCGGTGCAATCGTCACAGTCTGATAGGTGATTTGATTGGAGGCCGGGTCCACTTTATAGACATGGATATTGCCGTTGGGGATGCCGTTGGGCGGGGCCACAGAAACCGTGTAAATGGTCGGGTCCGTCTGAGAAGATTTGGTTTTCCAGCTGATCATAAGTGGACTTGGTGGCGTGAAATTGTAGCTTGTGCTGGTCATCATCGCGACTGCTGATGCTACGTTGAGCTTGCAACCGGCTCTTTTCCACCAGTCGTAGAGCCCCTGGCGGAAGATGTTGCCGGTATTCTGGTCCAGGCTCGGATAGGGCCAGGCGGCATAGTCTTGCACTGTTGGAGTGGTTGGATTGGGATAAGGGAAGTCGCCATTGGATGAATAACTGAATGATGCGGCCGCCTGATCGCTTCCGTCATTGAGGATGCGGTGCGGGGCGTCGGTCAGCATGTCCGCGGGCTTGGTGATTTCAGCGGGTATGCCGTCGGGGAAGCTGAAGGAGAGCGCGCCCGGCGAGGGTCTGGGGTCGACTACGTTGGCGGGTTGAGCGCAGGCAACGGCATGCACGTTATAGCCGTTGGCGTTCTCGCTGGAGTTCATGTGCTGGTCAGCTTCGGCCTTGACGATGCAGGGCAGGTACTTGGCGTTGTTCGGCAGGCCGCTCAGTGTGGCCGTCCATTGCTTGGGATCGACGAGCTTTACGTTGTTGCCGATACCGGCAAAAACAAAGTCAGAGACGCCGCCGGCGCCCGCATTGTACGGCGCATCGACGTAGGACATATAGGTGTTGCCCTGCATGGCAGCGGCCGGTATCTGCGCCTGCGTCGCTCCGCATGAGGGTATCGGGATATTGGTGCTGGTGCCGTTGTTGACACAACCGAGGGTGAGTTTGAGTGAGCCGGTTATATAGTTGGACGAACCGGTCATTCGGATCTGGTTGGCTTTGTAGGCGTCTTCGGCATCTTTATAGACGTTTATCGGGTTGCCGTTGATGTCGTGGGCTGTGTAACCTGGCTGGATGGCGTTTTGTAATTCGGCCTTGAGCGCGTCCTGGGCGGCCAGGGCATTGACCAGATCTTGTTTAATGATTGTTTTGAGCTTGGCGTCGCCAATCTGGTCGGCAATGATCAGATCCAGTCTAATAGTGCCAAGAATGGTGTTGATGCTGCGCACCGGAGTGTCCCAGGAGTCACCGGCTATGGTGCCTGCATTGTTGGGAGCGTAGTCCGAGAGCGAGACCCAGCCATAAGGCGCTGAGCCATTGCCTGCCGTGTTTGTATTGACGGCAATCATGCTCAGGTCTCGAGCAGCCGCCAGGGACGCCGCTTCAATAGCGGTGCGCTGCTCATTGTTTGAGCCGATCAGCCTTACGTAGCCCAGACCGAAAAATGCCAGGGCCGCTAGTAAACCTATTGTGCACGCCGTAATGAAGACCAACATGTTGCCGCGCGGCGCACGGCCGGGCAATGGCCTGATTTTCATATTTTTATCCGCCCCCAACGCCAGTCAGAGAAACCAAGCAGTGTTAAATCCTACTAATATTTCATATTAGTCCCTTTTAACGAATGCGTCAACTAAGCTCAAAAAGAGAAGAACCGACGCTTCCCCGGCGTCGGTTCACAAATCCCAAATCAAAGAGGCTTGAAAGCAATAAAGTCTTCAGTGCCCGTTTATTGATTACACCGCAATTGACTGCGCTGCGGCCACTCCAGGCATAAAGGTGACTTCCCCTTGCTTGAAGAGTTCGGCCTTCTGGCCATCGGCCATGACCCAGCCCACTCCGACAATACCGTCGCGATAGAGCTCCTGATGGGTGGCAAAAAATGTTTTTGTTGCCAGATCGCCACCAAACTCCAGCACTGCTTTTTGCAGGGCATTCTTGTCCTGTTCGTCTCTGGAGATGAGCAGGACCGCTTCGATATTTTCAGTTGCCAGTGAACTGGCCAGTTTGTCCAGTTTGGCTTTGACCGATTCAGTCTGGACATTGTTTACCAGACCCACACGGGTGGCACTGCCGCCGCAGTTGAAGGTGGCTTTGGCGTCGAGACCGGTTTCGGCGTGACGCTCGGCCTTGATGGTTTTCCAGGCAAAGTCGCAGATCTGCTGGTCTTTTTGAGCGACCAGATAGAGCATACGCAGATTAGCCACTTCCAGATGATGTCTCTGGAAATCATTGGAGAGAAGCTCGTCTTGATTGTCGGCAAAGCCGGACAGGCCACGTGTCATCGGCGAGAGCATGTAGACGAGAGGTTTGGTGGGGGTTGTCCACCAGGGGAGCTTACTGCCGTGTCGGTGGCAGAGCAAATAATCGAGATAGAACAGCTTGCGTAGCCGATCTCTGATCAGTACGGGCTTGTCGTCACCGGCTATAAACCAGGAAATATGCTTTTCGAGCAGGACTTCATGCTCATCGATTAGCTTGAAGATGAGGTGGTCTCTGTCATTTAGTTGTATCGCCATTTTGCCAAGTTCCTCTTAAGGGGTGGTTTTTGGGGTCTGCTTCTTGGGATTTTTCCGGCTTCAACGCAGGGGGGTTATCTGCAGGGAAGTTGGGCCGAATATTTAAGATTGGTTGCTTTGCTCAGGGCTCCAGGCCCTATTTGTGTGATTGCCCCGTGATGTAGCCGTTCAATGCGTCGGTCTCAAGCGGTGCGTGTATGTGATATGCGCGTCTCAGTTTGCGGTCCATCTCCCGATTTATTTTTTTCGTTTCGCCCAGCTGCTCCGCTCTGCTTGATATTTCCGCCAGTTGGGCGTTCAGTTCTTCAATCGTGCGGGCTGGTTTCCTGGGTCTTATCATGTCCTCGTATATGGTGGCGGCGTCATCAAACCAGTCAGCCCTCACTTCTCGATACTGGTCCATTTCGGTCCAGTTGGAGGGTACTGGTAAGTTGCGCAGGCTCTTGGCCGTATTGCGATAACGAGTGGAGACGGCTGCGGCAACTGCCGACCATTCCTGCACTCTTTCTGCTTCCTGGTTAAAAGTCCGGGAGAGAATGCTCTTTTCGAGCGGTGTGGGGTAGCCTTTGAAACAAATGGCATCTAGTTGTTCGAACCAGCGGGTCTCAGGAGAACCGCCTCGTCCGGCCAGGTCCATCGCACCGGGCGCGGCTACGGCATTGGCCGGCGCGGGAGTGAATGCCTTGGGTGCCACGAGCTTGGTATTGCTCTGGGGCATGGCGCTGAATACTTCATTGGTCGGTCCGGCCTGGGCACTTCCCTGCGCCAGGATGCAGACAAGGAGACTGGCGGCGATTGCGCCGGTCAATCTTTTTGTATTGCATTGGGCCATCTTGGACATTTGTACTTTACTTACCTGACATTGAGATAACGGTCTTATTTCATTTTAGATCGGCTACTGCCCTGCGTTTCCTAGTGGCTGTACCGGTACTCCCTCTCGTGGTGCCCCTCCTACCTGGGCCTGATTTGGTGTGACTGGAACGTTGGGCCGGGGAGCGAAGGCGCTCGGTATCTGGGCCGTATTGGTGCGGTTCTGGCTGATAGCCGGATTATTGGAGTTTGCACCGAAAGTATTCATCTGCACAATTTTCCAGATTGTGTATGCCGCAAGCAGCATCAGCAGTCCTGCTGCCGAGCCCATCACCCGGGCTCCGCCGTAGGGATTGCCCTGGACCATGGCCCAGGCGGCCAGTGACATAAATATTGTTGCCGCCACCACGCCGAGTATCACCAGATAACGGGAGAATGTCTGTACGGTGGGCAGGATGCCGTCGAAGGCATAAAGGCTGTCGCGACCGGGCTTGGGATAGCCGGCGGCGGGATTGTCACCCATGATTTTCTTGCGTCCGTTGACCATGCTGGTCTGCGGATAAGGGGCCAGTACTTCCTGGATTTGTTCGAGCTGGGCGGTGGTGACGGCTACATCGATAGCGGCCTGATTGCCGCCGATGAGATTGACACCGAGGATGCCCTGGATCTGACCCAGTGCTTCATCCGAGAGCTGGTCGCCTCTGATGGTCTGGACATAACGGGTGCCGCGGCCATTGGCCTGGTCTTGCATATAAAGATGAGCGACGACGCGGTCCTGACCAGGTGTGACCTGGAAATCCGAACCGTTTGACTGGTCGGCCTGACCGGAAGGTACTGCAGGAACAGCTCCGGTATCGCCGGGGTTGACCTGGGGCGGTACATTGCCGCTGCCAATCGGGGGCGGATCGGGCGCGCCCTGTTGATATAAAGGATTGATGAAAGGTTGGCCGGTAGGCGGAGCGAAACCGGTTTGATTGCTGCCCTGGGCCAGAGCCGGCAGGCCGCTCAGAACCATCAGCGACAGGCAAAGCACAGTGGAGCTTAGATGTTTTCTAGCTGACCGTACTTTCATTTGCCCTGGTTCCTTTAACTTGTTTCTTCTTGGGTTTGTGGATTGGGCGGCTTGGCTTGTTTTTTGAAATAGCCTGTCAGATCAGAAGAGTCACCGTCGAGCTCGGAGCCCTGGGTTTGTTCTTTTGACGCTTGACCGACCAGCTCTTGAGCCAGGGAGGTCAATTCACTGAGACTGGCGAAACTACCTAAAGACTTTTCAGTACCTAGATCGCTCAGCATGTCGGCCAGTGATTTTGCCGCTTCTCCTTTTTTATCTATTTCGCCACTTGGGGGACTTTTGATATCCAGTTCGCTGATTTCGCTTTCGATAAACGCATCGACGAATGATGGTGTTTCATTGTCTCCCGACCCCTGCTCTTCACTGGGGTCGATATCATCAAACAACGGTTCCTGGGACATTTCAATACGTGGTTTCCCACCGTGTTTTCCGCTTGTCATTGACGTAATGATGGGTAGAGCGGCAGGTTTCGTCACCGGAACATAGTCACCGGCGGGGATTTCCAGCAGTTTGGTGCCGTCGTCTTCCTGCAGCTGGTGTACCCTTGAGACCTGATATTGTTCCTCAAGAGTTTTCGTAGGAACCGCATCGACCGGCGTCCCGGGCGCGCATGTACGGTCGGCGATGGGCTCAAAACTGTCCACCACTTTGCCCAGAGTTATCTCCATGCCCAGGCCGCGGATTTCGCAGCAGAGACCGTCAAAGGCGGCGGTGCGACCTCCGGGTGTAATGGGATTACCCTGGACGATGTCGGCATAAGACTGATGCCTGCCCTGGATGTCGTCGGCTTTGATAGTCATCATTTCGTGCAGTGTATTGGCGCCGCCATAGGCCTGGATGGCCCAGACTTCCATTTCGCCCATGCGCTGGCCGCCGTGATTGGCTTTGCCGCCGACCGGTTGCTGCGTTACGGCCGCATAGGGGCCGCCCAGACCCGACCGGGCATTGACCTTGTGCAAGACCAGCTGGTTCAGCTTGAGCATGTACTGGCGGCCGACCAGGACCGGTCTGTCGAAGGGTTCGCCGGTGCGTCCGTCGGTGAGCTTGACCTTGCCGTCTTCGCCCATCCATTCATAGCCCGGTGTCTTGCGCACCTCCCGCAGGGCGTCGTTGACCAGTCGGTACGAAGCGTCCGGTGAAATGGATTCGTCAAACTGGTGGATGCGGTAATAGCGATTGAGAATGCTGGCATAAAGTCCGAGCTGGGTATCGAATACCTGTCCCACATTCATACGGCTGGGAACGCCCAGGGGATTGAGGACGATGTCGACGGGGGTGCCGTCGGGCAAATAAGGCATGTCGGCGTCGGGCACCACTATTGATACTATGCCTTTGTTGCCGTGGCGGCCGGCTAATTTGTCGCCTACTTCCAGCGGGCACATGCGGGCAATCAAGACTTCGATTTCGCAGATGATGCCTGCTTTCAGCTCGGGGGTCGTTTCCGGCGTGAAGATGCGCACATCGATTACCCGTCCGCCGGAGCCGTGGGGCACGCGCAGCGACGTATCGCCCATTTCTTCGGCCACTTTACCGAAGATTGCCTGCAGGAGTTCTTCTTCGGCGGAGAGCGCTTTGGCTTCCTTAGGAGAAAGTTTGGCTACGAGAATGTCGCCGGGATTGACATAGCTGCCCACTTTGGCGATGCCGCGATCGTCCAGGTGTTCCAGGTCTTTGCCTGCCACATTGGGTAATTCGGCTGTGAGGATTTCGGGACCGCGCAGGGTCTGGTGCACGGACGCCGTGTGTTTTTCAATTTCAATATGACTGAGACGGTGATCGCGGATAACGCCTTCGCGCACCACAATAGCGTCTTCAAAGTTGTAACCGTTCCAGCAGACGAAGGCGACAAGCAGGTTGCGTCCCAGGGCCAGCTCGCCGTTGTCGATGGCCGGGCCGTCGGCGATTATCTGGCCGGCGTCTATTTGCTGGCCGACTGATACCGAAGGCCTCTGGTCGAGGATTGTATTTTGATTGGTGCGGTCGAAGCGGATGAGATTGTAGTTGCGCAACTCGCCGGAACTCTGCGCTACCGTAATCTGATTGCCACTGACCATGGTGACCGTGCCGGCGCGCCTGGCAATGACCGAGTGCCCGGACGATCTGGCTACAATGCGCTCCATGCCCGTGCCGACCCGCGGCCGCTCGGGCCGGATCAGTGGCAGGGTTTGCCGCATCATGCCACCACCCATGAGGGCGCGGTTGGCGTCGTCGTGCTCCAAAAATGGAATCAGCCCCGACCCGACTGAGATGAATCCCTGAGGCGCAATGCCTATCATGTCCACTTCCTCGGGGGTGACCTCGAAGAAGCTTTCCCCGCGTCGGGCGGCCACCATCGGACCGAGTATTTTATTGTGGTCCACCCGCGTATCGGGCGGCGCCAGGGTAAATCGTTTGTCGTCGGCGGGGGCGAGGAACTGTACTTCGTCGCTGACGATGCCGTTGAACACTTTGCGATAGGGCACGGTCAAAAAGCCGTCGTCGTCGATGCGGCAGTAGGTGGCCATGTAGGAGACCATACCGCAGTTTTTACCTTCAGGCGATTCAACCAGGCAGACCCGGCCGATCTGAGAAGGATGTACGTCGCGCATTTCTACCGGGGCCGCCGCCGGGTCTATACCACCGGGACCGAAGGATGTGATTCTGCGCCTGTGGGACAGCTCGGAGAGCGGATTTTGCTGGTCGAGGTACTGTACCAGAGGATTGCCCACGAAGTACTTATTTAGAGCGTTGGAAAAAGGTCGCGTGTCGAGCAGATCGTTGGGTGAGGCGATTTCCTCGTCTTCGTTCAATTCCAGACGGGTGCGAATGGACCGGATCATCTGCCCCAGGGCCGGCCGCACGGCCCGAGTTAGCGTTTCACCCACGCCGCGCAGGTGGCGGTTTTCCAAACTGTCGATATTGTCCATATGGCCCATATCGAGGGGCAGGCCGAGCAGGTACTCAATGGCCGCGGCCAGATCGCCTACCGACAATTGTTGTGAGTCGTAATCCAGGCCCAGCTTGGCATTTATGCGTTTGCGGCCGAGTTTACCCATGGAGTAGCGGCGTTTATCGGTCAATTCCTTCAGTGCTACTGCGCCACCGCCGGCGCCACCACCACCATCGGGCTTCCAGGAGCGGCCGATGATAGCCAGAGCCTCTGTATTGGTCATTTGTTTGAAATCAATACGATTGCGCTCGAGCAGAGGGCCCAGTCTCTTCTGGATATCGGCGGTGTCCATACCCATGGCCGTGAGCACGGTTGTGGCCGCCACCCAGGAGCGTTTGGGCAGTTTTATGCGGCACTTGGCCCTGCTCGTTTTGCCCTGGCTGGCATCGAGCTCAAGTTCAAAGGCTATGGGGGCGCCCATTTCGGCCAGCATCAGGGCTTTGTATGAGCTGGGGCCGGAGCTGCTGAAGTATATGCCGGGTGCGCGCACAAGCTGGCCCAGGACAACGCGCTCGGAGCCGTTGATGACGAAGGTACCGCGGTCGGTGATGACGGGCACATCGGACATATAGGCCGATGTTTTGCGCAGCTCGCCAGTGTGCGTGTCACGCAGATAGACATCCATGAGCATGCGTTTGCTGTGCGTCATATTGGCCCGGCGGGCCTGTTCCGGCGATGTCGGATAGCCCGAGTCCGGGGCGTAGTCTTCGAAGCGCCAGTGCACTTTGCCGTCGGGGGCAACGAAGGTGATTTCAAAACGGGTGGAAAATTCGCTGCCGATGGGCGATATTTCGCTGAAAAGCGTGCCTATGGTTTCTTCCAGGAAGCGCCTGTAAGAACGTCTGGGAAACTCGGCCAGGTCAGGTGCTTGGAAGCGGAAACTCATTTAAGGTCTCCTACCGCACCGGTGGTCTGGGGGGCTCCGCCCTGGTTGAGGGAGTCGGCCGAGAGAGCTTTTTTGTGGATTTTCAGTGCCCGGGCGTAGTCCTCGGCGAAGACTTTACTGGTGGGGCTGAGGGCGCTGGCGATGCGAAACTCGGAGACTGCTTCTTCCAGCTGTCCCAGATTGAGCAGATTGACGGCCAGACGGTGATGTATTTCGCCGTTTTGTAAGTTGGCGCTCAGTGACTGTTTGAGCAGATTGGCCGCGCCTTGATAGTCGCGCTGGTTTTCCAGATTTTCGGCCGCGGTCAAAGTGGCCTGGGTCTGCGGATCGATAGCCGGGGCAGCCGCTGCCTGATTTTGCGGCGGCATGGCTGTAGCCGGAGCGCGATTGACACCGCCGGCTGGAGGCACTGCACGACCTCCATCTGTTTGAGGATTACCCTCGAACATATTTTTTTCCCTTCCGGACGCCCCGCCAGATTGGCCTGGACCCTGCATAACGCCCTGGGTCGAAGCCTGTGCTGATCCTATACCCATTCCACCATATTGTTGACCAGCTTGGCTTCCCTCGCTTCCCGGTCGACTCAAACCTTCCGGTCTTGGAGCTTGAGCCCGGTTGCCGCCGCCCTGTGTTAGGCCGTTTTCTATATCTCGCAGGTGACTGGCCGCTTCTTCGTTTTGAGGAGAAAGCAGGACACAGGTATGAAAAGCCTGGCGTGCTCCTTGCAAGTCGCCCATTTTTTCCAGGCACTGTCCCAGCAAAAATTGATATTTCTCATTGCGCGGCTCGATCATCACCGCCTGTCCGATCTCAGACAGGGCGTCGCGGTAGAGACCCTGGTTGAAGAATGTCTCGGTGGCCTGTTTGTGCTTTTCCGCGGCGGTGTGCTTGACTGCGCGCTGCAGGCTGGCCCGGGCCGCTTGCACAGACCCATTGCGCGGATCCAGTCTTTCGGCCTGGCTGTATTCGTTTTCGGCGGTGCTGAAGTCGCCGGTCAGTTGCATGGCCGCCCCCAGACCCATGTGATTTTCGGCCAGGAGCGGATTGAGCGCCACCTGTCTGCGCCAGATTTCAATCAAATTCTGTCCCGCAGCCGTGTCCTTGGGATCGAGGATAACCGCTTTGCGCAGCTCGGCGGCGGCACCGGTCATATCCTTCATAGCCAGCATGACATTGCCCAGTTGTCTGTGAGCCGGGCCGTAGTCGGGATCTTTGACGACCGCCTGGCGATACCAGCTCATGGCGTTGGCCACATTGCCGTAGCGCATGGCCATGTCACCCATTTTTGTATAGGTGCGGGCCGAAGGATCCAGGCGCATGGCTTGTTGATATTCAACATTGGCCCCGCCGATATCTCCCGAGGCGGCGAGCTCGTCGCCGATGCCCAGACGGTTGTCGGAGAGGCTGGGATCCAGTCCCATTCTTTGAATGGCTTCGTTCAGATATTTCCCGGCCTGGCCGTTGTCCGGCACGATGGCCAGGCCTTTGCGGAACATATTGGCGGCGCCGGCATAGTCTTTTTGCGCCAGAAGCTTCTGGCCGTAGAGCACTTCAGCGGCCGAGAGATTGATTTTGAATTGCTTGTTGCCCGGATCATATTTGCAGGCCAGCTCGTGCTGGGCGATCGCCTCGGTCAGATGGCCCTGCCGGCCGAGGGCCACGGCCTTGTTATTGGCTTCGATGGCGATGGTCTGATACTGGCGAATGGCATTAATCTGATCTTCTTTTGCCTTCTTGACACTGTCGGCGGCGGCTTTTTCCTTGGCCGCGGCTTCTTCCTTTTGCTGTTTCTCGATGTCGCGGTAGTCGCTCTTGCGCGCCTTCCACTGGGAAGGCGGCATCACTTCCTGCGGACTCTGGGAGAAATCTTTGACCGGGCGGCCCCATTGATTGACGTCGGCGTTCTGACCCGTCGCCCCCGGCACGGCTCCGGCATGCGGTAGCGGCCTTGCATTGAGCTTGGTTGCCAGTGCCGGTGTGGAGACTGAAAGTGTCAGGGCCAGCGTCAAAGAAGCCAGTTGTAAGCCCGAGATGGTCATTTTGTTCGCTTGTCTTTGGAAGAAAGAAGGAGGCTTATCTATATTATTATGAGGTTAGCTTAACGATCTTGCTGTACTGGGTCTACTGGTAGATCTCCCCCTGTATGCGTAAAAATACTCACGGTCTGTCGAATTTTTATGCAAAGAAGCCGTTCTTCACTCAGTTTAGTCTGATTCGATTTAAATCTGGCGTCTGATAAAGAGGCCTGGCGGGCCGAAGATGAATTAACGATTAGATTTCGTAGAATATCGGGTATATACACGAGGTACTGGCACAAATCGTAAGCGCTGTTACAATAAATCCCGACTCAGTACCCGCGTTGTACTCTCGGGGATTTCAAGGGCGAGTTTGGGTTAAAGAAGAAGATTTAGATGCCGGAGACTTTCTTGGAAACAGGCTTAACTCCCCAGAGACCATCACCATTTCGTCCGCGCACCGTATTGTGCGAACGCCATGAGCTGATTCGCTTCGGTTTGAAGCGGGTCGTATCGGAAGTGGTTGAAATTGTTGGTGAAGCAGCCGACGGCATGGCCGCGACTGAAATGATTCGCCGTCTGCGGCCTGATTTCGTCATCCTTGACGTTGATCTCGACGTGCTCAACGGGGTGGAGGTTTGCCGACGCGTCTCGTCCGAACTACCTAACTCCAATGTATTGATACTGACTGATAGTTATCACGCCACCAAATATCACAACCAGTTGATTCGTGCCGGTGCTCGCGGCTTCTGTCTCAAGAGTAGCGGACCACGCACACTGTTTGAAGCGATCGAACAGGTGACGCGCGCACTGCCTTATACCGATCCCAAGATTACGCAGTTGGTGAAGCAAACGCCCACCACCAACATGCCCAACAGCAACCTAACCGACAGAGAAATTGAGGTTCTGATCCGTCTCGACCTGCGCAATAAAGAGATTGCCGAAGAGCTTGACATGAAGCTGCGCACGGTTGAAAAGCACATTGAATGTATTCTCGCCAAGCTGAAAGTGCCCACCCGTACCGCTGCCGCTCTCAAGGCCGTGCAGCTGGGTTATGTACTCCTGCCCAAGATGCCCGGTCGTGACCCGGTTACCGGTGTCAGCCACGAGCAGACCGTGGCCGAGTTGCAAGCTGAGTTGGCCATTGCCAACGAGCACCTGAAGGCGCTCTTGCGTCAGAACGAATTGCTCAAGCAGGCCCTCAACGACAAGATTCAGCCCCCGGGTGGCCAGCCTCAACAGCCCCAGCGGCCGCCATACAACCCTTCGCGCCGCGAAGAAGAATAAATCCCAGCTACTTGGCTGCTGTTTCAATAAATTTTGTTGGTTAAGTCTTTCCTCTTGGTTATTGCAAAACCATTTGCTAGACTCTGCCGATCTGGCACTTCCTATGCAATGGTGAACTGGATGCAGTCGCGACTATTGATCAGTCTTTCCGCTTGCCTGGTGCTGACGACCGGTCTTTTGCCGGTGCAGCCGGCTTTTGCCGATCTGGCTTTTAAGGCCGGACCCGCTAAAAATCTGCAAATTGCCGCAGTCGATACAAAAACCATCAATTCTGCGCAGTCGACTGCCGATGCCGCACCAGTGGTGCCGCCGGCCGCAGCCATTAAATTGCCGACTGCCGATCCCTTTCCACTCTCCAGTAAATTTTCCCGTCGCCTGCAAAAGTACACAGGCCTCAACTGGCTCAGTGGTGCCGTTGCCTCTCAGGCAGCCAGTTTCGCTGTGCACCGCAAATTTGGCGGCAAGGTAAAAGTTAAAATCAAGTCCTATAGTCTGACCGATTTAATTGCCGGCAAAGTCAAGTCGGTATCCCTGGAAGTGCGCGATCCCAAGCTCTCCGGCATTGGTCTGGGTGAACTCACCGTCAAGTCGGCCAATCCTATCTGGTACGCCTACCGTAAACCCAAGAGTGGCGAATCGCGCGGTTTGAAGACGCCCGTCATGCTCTGTGTCAAAGCCAATCTCAGCCAGAAGCAAATTGCCCGCGCTCTGGAAAATCCCTCCGTTGCTTCCAAATTGCATGGTCTCAAGCTTGATCTGCCTGGTCTGGGTGAGCAACAACTGGAAGTCGTGAAGCCGAAAGTTGAAATCCTTGACGATTTGCTCAAGCTGGAAGCCACTCTTGTGACTAAGGGCGGCACCCTGGAAAGTGGCGTGCCGGTGACGATCGTGGCCCGTCCAAGACTGGTCGGCGACAGTCAGATTGTGCTTGAGGGTATGAAAGTAGACAGCCCCGACATTGTTGAGCCGGAAAAGTTTGCTGATTTCACCTCCAAACTTTTGAATCCTGTTGTTGACTTTGCCCGCATGGACAGACGCGATCATGCTTTCCGTCTGGATAAACTGACGGTCTCGGGGAAAGATGGCGATGTCGAAGGAGACGGTCGCCTCCTGCTCGTACCTCGTCCCAGCGTGAGCACCACCGCCAGTCAGCTGGCCCAGAAGAAAGGCTCGCTTACCCAATAAGCCTGGCTGTGATTATTCGAGCTTCAATCCCTAAATTTCTCGTAGTACTACTGGCGGTGCCGGCGCTTTTGAGCGCCTGCCGCGGTCGCACCGTGCTCAGTGGGGATGATGAAAAAAGTGGCGCCAACGTCAAGCCAAGGAAGCAAGTAACTGGTGTCCTTAAGTCGGGAGCATCGCCTGAGAAGGCGGATTTAAAGCCAGCCAAACCAGTGATGGTGGGTGCACCCGTAATGCCTAGCCAGGCGGCCATGGTCTGGTTTACGAACATCCACAACGATAGAACTGTCTACTTGCCGCGTGCTTATTCAGCATCACCCTCGCAAGAGAAGACTCAAATTCTAAAATATACGCTGAACCTTCTATTCAAGGGGCCGCATCCGGATTTCCCGGAACTGTCATCTGAAGTGCCAGCCGGAACGAAGCTTCTGGATGTGGTGGAAAACCCTGCTGACGGTTCGATTACGATCAATCTCTCCAAGGAATTTGCGGCAGGTTCCGGTCCAAGCAGTTTTGAGGCGCGTCTGGAGCAGGTCCGGCGCACGGTCTGGGGTGTCGTCGGCACGCAGCCCGTTTATCTAAATGTCGAGGGGCAGAGACTGGAAGCTTCCGGCGATGGGCTGGAGGTCAGGCAACCTATTAATGCCAGCGCCGGCTCGGACAGTGGGTCCGATCGGCATGCAGCCCCACCAAACTGAACTATATCTAAAGAAGTCCTGTAACAGTCTTACAAAACGATTTAGATATCCGGACGCATCTTTGGGCCTGATATGATATCTTTCCTTAAGTTAGTGTCTATATTTCAGGGTGTCGCTATGAAAGACGGGATTCATCCCAAGTACTTTGACGTCGTTGCCACTTGCGTTTGTGGGAACGAAGTACAGTTGGGTTCCACCAAAAATGCAATCCGTGTAGAAATTTGCAGCAATTGCCATCCTTTCTACACCGGTCAGCAAAAAATCGTTGACACAGAGGGTCGGGTTGACCGCTTTGTCAAGAGATACAAGCTGGACAAAGACAAGGCTGTGGCTACTTAATCAGCCATTGGCTGGTCGTCAAAGCTTTAGATACGGTCCGGCTCTGAGCGCCGGACCGTTTTTTCGCACGTGAGCACAGGGCCGGAGACGGCAGACCAGGACAGCACCGCACACGAGAGAGGGCCAACAGTGCAAAAGCAAGATTTACCGACGGCAGCGGCACCCAGAGCCTTATCCGGCAAGGACAGGCTGATAGTCGCCCTCGATGTGCCGACCATGCCCGAGGCCCGCGCCCTGATAAAAGAACTGGCCGGAGAAGTCGGCATGTTCAAAGTGGGCCTGGAATTATTCACCGCCTGCGGCATTGAAATTTTTGAAGCCGTCAACGAAGCCGGCGGCCGGCTCTTCTTCGACGGCAAGTTTCACGATATTCCCAACACTGTCGCCGGTGCCTGCAAGGCCGTCGTCATGAATAAACCGGCCCTCTTCAATCTGCACGCCCTCGGTGGCAGGCGCATGATGCAGGCGGCGGTTGCCGCTCGCGATGAGGCTTTTGAAGTACTGAAGGAAAAGCATGCCCGGGCCGGCGGCGGTCGTCCCCCGGAAAAACCTACTCTTATCGCCGTGACCGTTTTGACCAGCATGAGCGCCCAGGCCCTGGCTGAGGATTTGAAGATTTCTCTGCCCCTGGATCAAATGGTGCCCTATCTGGCATCGGTGGCCCAGGAGTGCGGACTGGATGGAGTGGTGGCATCGGCCCAGGAAGCATCGTCTATCCGTTTGGCTTGTGGACCGGGTTTCCTCATTGTCACGCCAGGCATACGTCCGAGCTGGTCGGGAGCCGATGATCAAGCTCGCATCGTCACGCCTCAGGATGCCATTGCCGGTGGTGCCGACATGATTGTTGTCGGACGGCCCATAACAAAAGCTAAAGACAGAGTAGAGGCCGCTCGCAAGATCGTAGCCGAGCTGGAAGGCCGCGCTTAGAACTGCATCAGGCCTGTTCGGGTTCGGGGTTGAGAGCCGGTGTCTCGCGACTTTCTTTACTGTCGCGCGGCTTCTCTTTCACTTCCAGGACTTCGTTTTTATTGCCGCGGCCAAAGAGTGAGAGGAAGGAATTGAGCGGGCTGGCCTGGCTTTCGGTCGGGTTTTGATGGTAGAGATAGACGATTGGATCGGCCAGATCGTCGGCACTGTTATAGCGGGCCAACATGCCGCGGCTGGCGGCTGAGATGGCGCCGGTTTCCTCCGATACGACTATGCATAGTCCGTCGTAGGTCTCGGAAAGGCCGATGGCGGCCCGATGTCGGGTGCCGTATTTGTAGCTCAGTTTGGGATTGTCGGTCATGGGCAGGATGACGCCGGCGGCTACGATTTTGTCTTTGCGGATGACTACAGCGCCGTCATGCAATGGTGACTTGGGAAAAAATATAGTCAGCAAGAGCGTTGAGGAAAGGTCGGCGTTTACCGGAGTGCCGGGGCTGAGATAGTCTCTTTCCCCCTCCGGCGGCTCGATTACGATGAGCGCGCCGACGCGGTTGCGCGATAGTTCTTTGACCGCGGCGATGATTTGCTGAATGCCCAGTTTGATTTTGGTGCTCTCGGTGGCCGATAGTGAGAGGTCAAATTTGAAAGTCTGCACCCGGCCCAGATAGCCAAGCCCGCGGCGTATCTCCGGCTGGAAGACAATTACCAGGGCCAGGGCGGCCGCCGGGATGATATGTTGCAGCACCGAGGTGATCAGGGTCAGCTGCAGGCCCCAGGAGGCCAGCGCGATAACGACCAGGAACATAATGCCGCGCACGAGGCGTTCGGCATGGGTACCGGCAATGCGCCGCCAGAACCAGAAGAAGGCGTAGCAAATAATAACAACTTGCACGATCATCTTGAACCAGACAAACCAGGTGAACTGGTTCAGGTAGTCAGCGATGTTGTACATCTTGGCCCCCAGTCCGGTTCTGAAGTCAGGAAAAGCTCATCAAGCGAGCCAGCTAGGCATTCGGTCCTGGCGTAATAGATCTGTACACGTCTCGCGCGCCAAAATAACCTCGGCCTTCCCGTTTTTTACAAGCACGCACGCTGGTCTGGCCGTGCGGTTGTAGTTGGAAGACATACTGTAGTTATAAGCGCCGGTGGCGAAGATGGCGATCAGATCGCCGCGCTTAGCGTTAAGTTTGACTTCCTCTACGATTATATCCCCTGACTCGCAGTACCGGCCGACAATGGACCAGACTTTGTCTCCGCTGTTTTGTTCATTGGCCATGCGATTGGCGACGACGGCCGTATATTTTGCCTGATACATTATCGGTCTGGGATTGTCGGCCATGCCGCCGTCGATGGACAGATAGTTGACGCCGCCGGCCAGCTCTTTGGTGCGGCCCACCTGATACAGCGTGACACCGGCCGTGCCAATAATCGACCGGCCGGGCTCGAGCGACAATTCGGGCAGCTTGAGGCCGCGGGCGGGGAATACTCTTTTGACTTCATCGCTCAGGGTGCGGGCCCAGGTATTGAGCGCAATTGGTCTGTCCTCGGCTATGTAGGCTATGCCCAGGCCGCCGCCCAGGTCCAGATGCGGCATTTCATAGCCAAATTTGTCTTTGTAGCTCTTGTAGAGATCGCCCATCAGCTCCACGACTTGTAGATAGGGCGGCAGGTCCATGCCCTGGCTGCCGATGTGGGCGTGCAGCCCGAGCAGGTTGATATGCTCCGTGTGCTCCAGCGCCATCTCGACTGTCCGCTCCAGCTCATCCAGGGGAATGCCGAATTTACTGGTCGAGTGGCCGGTCTTAATGTGATCGTGGGTGTCGAGGTCAATACCCGGAATGATGCGCAGCATCACAGGGACGCGGCGTTTGTATCTCTGCGCCAGGTCGATGATGTCTTCCAGTTCGGACAGACTGTCGACGACGATCTTTACTCCAGCGTTGGAAATAGCCATGGTCAGCTCTTCCAGGCTCTTATTGTTGCCGTGCAGAAAAATCTTTTCCGGCGAGAAGCCTGCCTGGAGGGCGGTTACGAGCTCGCCTTCGGAGACGACGTCAATGCCGAAATTTAAATCTTTGACCAGCGCCGCCATGGCCAGGCAGAGAAAGGCCTTGCCGGCATAGGAGGGCGTGGCATTGGGATAGTCTTTCAATCCTTCCCAGATGGCCTGAGCCGCCGCTCTTATCGTGTCTTCGCAGATAATCCAGAGGGGAGTGCCGAATTCTGCAGCGAGCTCGACCACGTCAATGCCGCCGAGGGTCAAATGATTTTTTTCATTGACTGCAGCGGTGAGTGGCTCCACGCGTTGATTGACGGTGAGGCTGTTATCTTTCACTTGGGAGACCTGAGATTGCAATTTAGTCCATGCCGAATTTAAATGGTTTGGGAGGAGCCTTGGCCTGGTCTCGTTGATCGCGGGATTCTGAGAGCGCTTTGGCCAGACTGTCTTTGTTTTTCTTTTCCAGATTGGACAGCTCTTCGTAGTTGAGGCTGAGCGACTGATACTGTTTGACGTCCTTGACGTCAGCCAGACCGGTCATGGAGAAAGTAAACTGCTTGAGCTCGAAAATATTGGCGCAGAGCAGCTTACTGGCCTGTACCGAATAATTTGCAGCACTTTTCAATACTTCCTCGGCCTTTTCGACAGTGGGCTCGAGCCAGCCGTCCTGGAACGAAAAGAGTCCGTGGATTTTACCTTTGAAGGTGTAAAGAACGGCTTTGGTAGCGCCGTTTTCATTGATCAAAATGGTACCGGGCATTTTTGTGTCGAGCAAATGTTTGAGAGAGAAGCGGAAAACTTCCGCCGGTGTCATCGTAGATGGTGCGCTGAAGAGCTCACCGTGAAACATGGCCGAGGCGGCAATTGCTGTTTTGTCATCGACTTTGTAGGCGTCGACTATGATGTCGCCCTGCAGCATCTCAGCAGTCATACGTGCATACGCTTCCTGTCCGAGGAGCTGGTCTTCTTCGTCCCGACCGTAGATGCAGCCCAGCACACGTCCCCTGAGGATGAGTGCCGCCGATCTTACCTTTCTGCCGGGTGAAATCAACCGCACGCAGGTAGTTTCTTCCTGGCCTTCCATGGCCACGATAAACTTCTGGAAGTTGACGCTGGTGCTCAACTCGATGCGCACCGGTTTTGAATCTTTAGGCTGGGGAAAAAGTCCGAAGGCTCTGCGATTGAGCCCGTCTTTGTTGGAGTAAACATTTTCGAGCTTTTCCGCCTGATCTTTTTGAGATCTTTTGTCTCTCCAATAAAACATTTTCCCCTCCGTTTTGAGAGTACATCTTGCGACAGCCTATATTATGCACCCATGGGCTCTTACTCAACGATACTGGCTCGAATCGTTGCGTTAGGAGAAGCCAAGATTAATTTAAGGAAAGCTGGGCCTCAAAAGGTGCCCAGTACCTCCTCCAGATGCAGGATCTTGCTGCGCGACCGCAGGGCCGCCAGATCGCCGCTTTGCACAATTTCGCGCAGTTCGTCGCTCGCTTGCCCCTCCCGTCCTGCCTCGACATCGACCAGGATCAGGTCAAAACGGATACCGCGGCCGGTGGGATTGGTGTCCAGGTAGTTCATCGCCGCGCGCATCAGGCGCTTTTGCTTCTGGGGATGCATGGCCATTTGACCCGGGTGCACCAGCCCCAGAGCGGGGATCTGAGCCGATAGCTTGATATCCCTGGTCTTGACCTCAATAAATACCAGGCGTTGCTCCCCCGGCGGGTGGGCAATAATGTCGATTTCGCCCAGCCTGTGCGCGTTATAGTTGGTTGTAATAATGCACCAACCGCGTTCGGTCAGGTAGGTCACGGCCAGGCTCTCACCCATGCGGCCGAGGGATTGTCTAAAGTTTGTAGTACTAGTGGCTGTGTGCATGGCTGTCTCTGACCTCCCGGGGATATAATCAGGTTGCTTCGGGCCCTTGCGGCCTGTTTCGCACTTTTATCAACGTAAAACCCTCTCAAGAAGTTCAATAAATGCTCGATTTAAAATTGATTCGTGATAACCCTGACCATGTCGAGGCCCAGCTGGCCCGCCGTCATGGTGGCTTCTCCATTCAGGAGTTGCGTGCTGTCGACCAGAAGCAGCGCGAAGCTCAGGCCGAAATGGAACAGCTCAATCGTCGTAAAAATGAGATATCCGAGCTATTTAAGACGGGTAAGGCCTCTAAAGAGGAAATGGAAACCCTGCGCGCCGAGACCAAGGAAAACAAGGCGCGCATGGATATTGTGCAGCCCCTGGTCAAGGAGCTGGAACAGCAGCGTGACCTTCTGGCACTGTCTGTGCCCAACCTGCCCGATGCCAGTGTCCCCGATGGTGAGGACGAAGAAGGCAACAAGCAGATCAGCACCTGGGGCACCATCCCTGATATCAAAAATCCCAAGGCCCACTATGAGCTCGGCACCGAACTGGCGATTTTTGACTTCGAGCGTGGCGTAAAAATCTCCGAGTCTCGCTTCACCGTGCTCATGCACTGGGGTGCTCGCATGGAGCGCGCCCTGATGAACTTTATGCTGGACAGCCACGCCAAGCGCGGCTATCAGGAAGTCTTCCCGCCTATCCTCGTCAATCGTGACTGTCTCATCGGCACCGGCCAGTTGCCCAAGTTTGCCGGGGACTATTACAAAGTGGAAGAGGAAGAACTCTATCTCGTGCCGACCGCCGAAGTGCCGGTAACAAACCTCTACCGCGATGAAGTATTGCCGGAAGAGATGTTGCCCATTCTCCACTGCGCCTACACTCCCAACTTCCGCCGTGAAGCGGGCAGCGCAGGCAAGGACACAAGAGGCTACATCCGTCAGCATCAGTTTAATAAAGTTGAGCTGGTTAAGTTTTGCACCCCCGAGACCTCCGAAGAAGAGCATGAAAAGCTCACCCGCGACGCCGAGCTCATCCTTGAAGCGCTGGAGCTGCCCTATCGTCGGATGCTTCTCTGTTCGGGCGACATGGGCTTTTGCGCTCAGAAATGCTACGACCTGGAAGTGTGGTTCCCGGCTCAGAACAAGTACAGAGAGATAAGCTCGTGCTCGGTGTTTGGAGATTTCCAGGCGCG
Organism: Cyanobacteria bacterium SZAS LIN-3; assembly: GCA_018266215.1. GTDB lineage: Bacteria > Cyanobacteriota > Vampirovibrionia > Obscuribacterales > Obscuribacteraceae > REEB67. Next base: position 95,331 of record JAFEAV010000013.1, read on the forward strand.
TCGAGCCAACTTGAAGTATCGCACCGCTGATGGTGGCAGACGTTTCTTGCACACAATCAATGGCTCCGGTCTGGCTATCGGTCGGGCACTGGCGGCGATACTGGAAAACAACCAGGAGCCCGACGGCAGTGTGCGCATCCCTAAAGTCTTGAGCCCTTATCTCAATGGTGCTACAAAGATCGAGCCCAGCGCAGCGAAAGTCGCCGTCGGCTAAAGGCTAAAGGCAAATGTAATGGCCGAGGCCACCCCAGACGTCAGCGCTCTGATCAAAGCTCCTTCTCCGGCTCGTCGCCACCGCTTTGTCCAGACCTGTTGCCTGGTCACGACCCTCGCCCATACGGCTGCCACACTGGTTTGTGTCTATACCTTTCGCGAAGGCGATCTCTTCGAATTTTCGCCCCAGCGATTGTTGAATTTCGTCCCCCATCACCTCATCCTCTGGCGGACGAGCAGCCTCCTGGTGATGTTCTCCAGCCTTTCGACCCTGGCCTTTGTCCTGGCCATGCGTGACGTGCTTGAGGAAAAATTTCGCTCAACGGTTGGCGTTGCCGTCTGTCTGGCTCTGATAGCCTGCGGTCTTGATCTGGAAGGCGCCAGTCGCATGATGGTACTCTTTGCCGACATCGCCATGCAGGGCCAGATCAATTGCACCTATCTGGGCGCAGATCTGGTGCAAATTGGTTGGAGCATAATCAACCAATCGATTACCCAGACATTTATGCTCTCGTCTTTTCTCTATGGTGTAGCCGGACTCTGTATTGTGCGCTGCCTGGCTGTGACCCGCTTTGTGCCGCGCTTCCTGGCCTTTGCGCATCTACCCGTTTGGTTGTGCATGGTGATTACTTCGGTCATCACCTTTATGGGTTATCTGCCGGCGGCCGTTTGCTTGATGTTTGCCGGTAATCTGGGATTGTCTTTCCTGGCGGCTTTCACCGGTGTCTCAATTGACTCCATGCTCAGCGCCAGTAACGCCGACGAGCTGCGCGAGGAAGACCACACCAAACTGACACCGACTGCCAATACCGGTGAGAGTCCCTAGCCTGGCGGGTTTGCCGTATGGATATTCCTGATATTTCCGATGACCGGCCTTATCAGGTAAGGCGAGAGGAATTCGAAAAAGCCTGCGAGCAGCTTCAGGCATGGTCGAGGCAATACTCCGGCACCTACAAGACTTTTGACGGCATGGATAAGCGGCGCATTCAGCTGCTTCAGACCATTCCAGTGGTGAATGTAATTGCTACGTTGGCTAAGAAAATGTATGGTAGCGCTCCTGATGAGTCGGGCAGTCTGGCCTATAAAACAGCTAGTCTGGAGTTTTCGCGTGGACCGTTTTTTCTGAGTGTTCATGTTGAGTTTGATAATACCAGTGAGTCTGAACTCCAGTACTCCGGGCGGTTGATGAGTACTTTTATAAGATGCGAAATTGAGGCAAACTCTGACTTGTTCCTAACTCTCGCCGGTCCATCCTTGAAGGCTATATGTATGAAGCAGGGCCTGAAGGTTGCAAGACCTTTCCCAATGAATTTTGTCACTCCAAGAGGTTTGAAGAGCCTGCTAGCCTCTAGACATGCTGCCACATACTTTTGTCCTTTCAAGGAACCTGCGCTGGATAGCAGCTTCTATGTGCGGGCTCTTCCGGTAACTCTAGGTAATGCGTTTGTGGCTGACGCGAAAGTACGATTTGAGCTTGCAAGTTTGCCTCATTTGGACGCTCTGGAGGTCGGTAAGCGCGATTGGCAATATGGCTCGGATGCAACTGTGGTGCTGAGTTTGCTACACGGATATGGCGGAGAAGCTGCTTTCGAAGCTAATCTGGAACTGGTTTTTGCCACGCTGGATTTGTTGGGCAGGTTGAAGCTTTTAGTGTGATGTTGCTACGGCAGAGTATTTCTCAAAGTTTCTTGCGCGCTAATTTCTTGTAGACTTCGTCGTCGTTGCGTTTGTCGACGACAAGCACCGAAACCGCTTTCTCGTCAAAGCGATAAACTATTCGGTGCTCGCCCATGTCGACTCTTAAGAGGCCTTCGTAACCCTTCAGGGGGCTTGAATCGGCCGGGGCTGGGTCAGAAAGCAAGGCTAATATTTTGCCCATAACTTGCTTGAATTGTTTTGCTTCGAGGGCGCGAATAAAGTCGTGAGCTTCCTTTGTCAGATTCAGGCTACGCACCCTGAGCATCCTCGATCAGCTTGATGATTTCAGTGGCTGACACGAAGCCGGCTGCTTCAGCTTTGACAGCACGGGCAGCCCAATAGGCATCTTCCATGGCCGTCAGGCGCTCATACTCGGTGGCCGAGAGCATAACGACAGAAGCGCGGCCAGATTTTTGGACCATGACTGGTTCGGCCAGTGCGATATCCATGACAGCGCCAAACCTGTTTTTTGCTTCTGTGGCTTTGATGGTCTTCATGCCGTCACCTGGAGGGGCTTGCAACTACTACCGCCTATTTTAGCTAATTTAGCTAAAATAGGCAAATGTCCTCTCCTTGACGGGCAATGAAGCCCTAATCTCGGAGCAGCAACGCTCACAGTTCAGAGGTTGTCGCGTTCTTCCCTATTTAGTATCGTCAATGGCAGGTGTATAACAGGATACCTGTGGAGGCCTGGAAGTCATCCCGAAATGTTAATCCGAAACCGTTTCGACAGAAGAAGCTGGGAAGAGCGCAGTGAGGAATTTGGCCTGCTCTGGCGCGATGTTGAGGACCTGGCTCAGCGAACTGCGGGCAATTTTAGAATCTGCGACGGTCTTGATGAGCGGTCCCACAAGCTCTTCCTGTCATTGCCGCTTGTCAAAAACCTGGTGCAACCAATCAACGATCTGCTGTCTTCTTGCAAAATGTCCGACGTCTCGAGCTGGACTAATGGACCATTTACGCTGATGGTGGAGTGGCAGTACGGACGGCATCCTATCAGCTTGCATGTAAGATTTGATTGTTCTACCGATTCGCGAGTTCCAGCCAGGGCTGTCTCCATACACCTCCGTTGTCCGATAAAGCTGAAGTCTCAGACCTTTCTTCTGTTGAAAAGGCCGCGGGAGAAAGGCAAGCTAACTCTTGAGAGTTGCTCGACGTTTTTGCGACCATGGTTGCGAAGGATGTCTTTCCTGCTGCCTGCTGCTACAAGAGCGCTCGTGGATGCTCAGCCTTCGTTTCAGTATTATTGTCGATTCGACGCCGACGAATATAACGAGCGCTTTGAGGTTAGTGCTCTGCCTGTTGCGATTGGCCTGGACTTTGTGAAGGACGCGGATGTCATTCATCGTATTCGGCCCCTGGATAATCTGGCTTGCTGGGGCATTGGTAAGGTTGACTATCAGTACCTGAGCGACGAGGAAGTCGTTCTGGGGATTGTTGAGCCGCCCGTCAGCGCGATTCAATTGGAGTCATTGTTGCATCTGATGCAGGCTACGCTGGATTTGTTGGAGCGAAAAGAACTTCTGGCCTGAGAGACTTGGTTTCCGGACTGCCCTAAGCCCTTACAAGCTGATTCTCGTAAAGCTGCTCATATTGCGGCACGACAACATCGACTGAGAATTCTTTTTCGGCTTCCGCTTTGCCTGCCTGCCCCAGTTTGGCGCGCAGAGTATCATTTTTGATCAGGCGCTCTACGGCTCTGGCCAGTTGATCCGCATCTCCAAATGGCACCAGCAGCCCGGATATCCCATCTTTGACCACTTCGGGGATGCCTCCAACGGCGGTGCTGACGCTGGGACAGCTAAAATACATGGCTTCTAGAATACTGAGGCAGAAGCTTTCACTTTCCGAGGTGTACAGCGCGATATCGGCAGCTTGCAGGTAGTCTTCCACCTCCAGGACATTCTCGCGCACGATAATGCGATCATCCACGCCCAGGCGGCGTGCGTCCTCCATAAACGGACTGAAGTCGCCACCGGCCAGTACAACCAGTTTGAACGATTCGCGCGGTCGGATGCGGGCAATGGTTTCGAGCAGCAGGTCAATGCGCTTCATCGGTCGCAGATTGGAGGAGTGCAAAATCATCAGTTCATCGCCGATGCCCAGGTCGCGGCGCACGGCTTCGCGAGACCGGCTTGGCCGTTCCGGTTCGAAAAAGTTGTGTATCACTTCAATGTGACCACCAAATCCCAGCACGCGGCGGGTTTCGTTTTTCAGAAATTCGGAAACCGTAGTGACTGCGTCGGACTGATGCAGGGCGTGCAGGATGGCCGGACCATACCCTGGATCTGCACCCAGCAAGGTAGTATCGGTGCCGTGCAAAGTTGTGATGATGCGAGGCTGTTTATCCGGCGGCAGCATGCAGCGACTCAACGCGGCTGCCGTAGCGTGTGGAACGGCATAGTGCACGTGCAAAATATCCAGGTGATGCCTGCAACTTACTTCGGCCATTTTTACCGAGAGCGGCAGGGTGTAATCCGGATATTTGAAGAGGCCGTAGTCATTAATGACGACCGGGTGAAAGAATATGCGCGGCTCGGCCTCCGGCAGGCGGAAGGGGCGCTCGTAGCTGATAAAGTGCACCTCGTGCCCGCGGCGGGCAAGCGATATGCCCAGCGATGTGGCGATGATGCCGCTGCCGCCGACTGACGGATAACAGGTGATACCAATTTTCATTGAGGCCTCCGGGAGATCATTTAAAAGTTTCGCGCCCCTTTACCGGCTTGCGACACTGAATCAAAGAGTAAAGGTTCATTGGAGAAAAGTGGAATTGCAAACTCAACTCTGGCTCTTGTGCCCAGCAGTTTTGCCCGGGTCAACTGCAGGTCTATATAATTGCGGGTCGCACCCTGCGATACATGAGCGCCCATTGCCGCCGTCCAGGCCGCCATCACCTGCGGTTGCGAGACATCGATTAAGATTGGAGTCTCGTCACGCGGTTCACCGTCCGGTGTTACCGCGTAGAAAAATAATTGTTCTATTTCGTGGGTTTTAAAATCCAGCAATTCCTTTAAGCCGGCATAACGGGCCATTCTTGCCGCATCGCGCACCAGTTGACCCAGACGTGCATGATCCGGGTGCTGGTTGTCGACACAGCTTGTGGCAAGCACCGTCCTCGGGTGCACCTGTCGGATTATCTGTGCCAGTTTAATTGCGTGGGCCGCGCGTATCTCCAGGTGTGAATCACCATCGAGGTCGATAAATTCTATTGTCGCGCCCAGCAGTGCAGCTGCCGCTCTCGATTCTTCGGCTCTCTGTTCGGCCGTACCGCTTGTACCGGCTTCGCCCTTCGAACAGACGACAAAGTGCGCGCTTTTACCGGCCTGGGTTTCTTTTG
>JAFEAV010000140.1 GCA_018266215.1 Cyanobacteria bacterium SZAS LIN-3
AAAGTATAGCTAAAGGGGTAGCTACGTGAAGAGGTCTTTGTGACAGGGCACTAAACAAGCCCGGATGGCCTGTCTCAAGCGTGCTTCATGCCCTTAAAGCAAATAGGGTCCCCAGGCAGGGGACCCTAAAAGACAGGGAGGAAGCACTAACTAGATGACTGAGTCCTTTAGTCGGAGCAACTTTTTGTTTCTGATTAGCTACCGGATTCCCATTCGGTCACGGGAGCGACCGGCTGAGCCCAGGTGCTTACTTCTACTTGCGGCTGCGGAGCGGCCGGGGGAGCGAAGTTTGTTTGGGAGGGGATTTGCGCGATAGGCGCTACTTGCGGCACATATACCGGAGCCTGCTGAACAATCTGGGGCGCGGCGGCGACAGGAGCCTGAGCGGCTGCTGCTGCTTGCTGAGCGGCATATGTTCTGAAGGTTTCTTCGATAATGCCTGACTTCTCGCGCAGCAAATACTCTATGTAATCACCACGGCTCATGCGTGAAGCGGCGACTTGCTCGTCAAGCAGTCTGTGAGCCATCGGGGTTACACATACGGCAGTTGTTGTGCCGCGGTTTTTGCCGAAGAAGAAGGACTTAGCACCACCTTTGGGGCCAGTTTGTTTGGCCTGTGGAGGCAGTCTGAGGGGTGGAAGACCCGCGCGTTCACGAATTAGCATCTCTACATAGTCGCCATTCGAGACGCCTGCGGCGGCGGCTTGTTCTTTTAATAGCTGACGGCCAAGAGCTGTCAGGTTGAACGAAACCGAACCCGACTCCTTGCCAGGAAAGCGCGAGCGCCGAGGCGAAGTGGTCTTGGCAGGTGTTGTTGTTGTCTGGACCGTTGTATTCATCTAGCTTTCGGCAGAGTTACCTCGACTGGGGGGAGCCCATCGGTTGGTCTTAATTCTGCCTTTCCTCCTTTGTCTGAGAACGGAACCCTACTGGTACGAATTGTTTGTGGATTTGGCGGCGAATGCCGCCGTCTATTTTTTTGATGGCCAATGCCATCTGGTTTCCAACGCACATCCCACGTCTTTCAACTGTGGTTTTTTTGCCTTGAGTTTTTTTCCTCTTGGCTAACGACCTTGGTCGTCAAACTGGAAAGTACTTGCCATGCCTTAGCACTTGAACTCCTGCTCTAACCCAAAGGGGCTCGTTTATTTAGTGGAGTCCTGGCAACCCTTTCCAAGACCTTGATTATAGAGCAAAGTTACGGAAATGATGCAGTAGTCATGTATTACTATCTTTTCATAAGCCGCACCATTGCCACATCATGACAACTGGTTAAGGAACATGCCAATGCTGATGGATAGCCAAGAAGTTGAAGCCTACTGCGAGCACCGATCCCAAAATTGCACCAACTAAAACTTCAAAAGGTGTATGTCCTAGGAATTCTTTAATACGCTCACCAGATAGCCGGGGGTGCTCTGAAAAGAGCTCAGTCATCATCTGATTGAGCACCTTGGCTTGCAGTCCTACTGTGCGTCTTACCCCTGCGGCGTCATACATGACGATAAAAGCTAAACAAAGTGCTATGGCAAATGAGACAGCGTTAAACCCTTCGATAAGTCCGACCGAAACCGCCATGCCCATAGTGCAGCAGGAATGCGAAGACGGCATGCCACCGGTCTTAGCCAGGATGCGCAGATCGAGCTGTCCGTGGCGGATCAGTTTCCAGAAGAGTTTGAAACTCTGGGCGATACCACTTGACATCACCGTCACTAATACCACTTGCCAACCGCGGCCGTGTTCTGCTACCGCGCAGTAGGGAGTGGCGTCACCACTGTTCTGGGCCAGCAGGAGAGCGTTTTGGCAAAAATCTAAAATCGGGAAATCCATTTCTTACTAAGGTTGGTGACTGTATTTGGGGACTTAATTTGTGCGGTTTATTTGTCTAGTCTAGCCGACTCTACTTCTCTCTATTTATCGAATACTTAAGCAAGGAAAGGAGAACCGGGGCACTACCGTTGTCAAGAGAATTTTCTGAAATCAAACTCTCTCCTTCGGCTTCCATCAGAGCCAACTTCTTCCTCGCCCCATCGACGCCGAATACTCGTATCCATGTGGCTTTCTGACTGGCCTCATCCTTGCCCGGCGTCTTACCGAGGGTGGTGGCGTCCCCGGTTACATCTAATAGATCGTCGGTAATCTGAAATGCCAGTCCGATAATCTCGCCCAGACGCGCCAGGCTCTGGCATTGTTTTTCCGACGCGCCCAGCAGCCGCGCCGGCGCCCAGAGGGCAAAGCGAATCAATGCACCGGTCTTGCCGGCATGAATCGACTCAACCGTGGCCATGTCGAAATTGCCTTCGGCAGATCCGGTAAATTGCATATCTTTCACCTGGCCGCCGACCATACCCGATGGCCCGGTGGCACGTGAAAGTCCAAGCGCCACGTCGAGCAAATTGGCGGGCTTGATATGCTTGTCCGATTTTGCAATCAGTACTTCGGAAGCCAGCATCAAGAGCCCGTCTCCGGCAAGCAAAGCCATGGCTTCGCCGAAGACTTTGTGATTGGTCGGCTTGCCGCGCCTTAAATCGTCATTATCTAAGCAGGGCAGATCGTCGTGGATGAGCGACATGGCGTGAATCATTTCAATGGCCGCCGCCAGCGGCATGACCGCTTCAATACAATCGAGATCGGGAGCCGCTTTCGCTAATTCACAGCCAGGGTAAATTGATTCGGCCGCGGCAATCGTCAGCAGGGCCCGCAATCTTTTGCCGCCCGAGAGCACCGAGTAGCGCATCGCCTCCCATAGTACTTCCGGCTCGCCGCCATCCATATACAGAGCAAGTTTATGCTCGAGCAATTTGCGACGGTGACTCAAATAAGCGTCGAAATCGAAGCGCTCGGTCACATTTGTCTCCAGCATATCCCTTTCCTGCTCTTCTATTTGTTCATGACTTTTTTGAGCGCCTGGAAAAGTTTCAGGCCTTCAACGGCCATAGTCATGACGCTGCGTTCCTTGGCCAGCAAAAGCTGCACCACCGGGCCGAGGCGCCTGGCCAGATCTATATAGTCCAGGGGCGAGGGATGACTGGCTTCCTTGGGGAATTTTAACCGTTCGCTCAGCTCTTCCAGATTGTAGCGAGTGGCCTGCATTTGAATCAGCGCCACATCCCGGATTTGATCAATCATCACTTCCGCCGTCGCCAGTTTGGCGGTCAGCTCGCGGTGTTTGAAAGCAATGACCAGACAGGCCACGGCCAGACCGATGGCAATGAGCGAGATGATTATGCGCGCCGTATTGATCAATATGGGACTGTTGGTATCAAGCCAGAAAAGCAAATTGGGCGCAATCAGGCAGACGGCCAGAATGGCCACGACAAAAATCAGTCCGCTATAGAAAAAACTAACGAGCACGATGGTGAAACGCAGGCGGGCAATGGTGTCGGTCAATAGTTGACCGGGTAAAAGCGGCACGTGCTCGTCGTGCAACTCGTACTGCTCGGAGGAGAAATGCGGGTTTTTGTGCAAGCTATCGAGCTCGTGTTTGTGCTCGACTATCTCATGCGATGCCACCACCGCCGGCACCTGTTTGGCGGCCACGCCACCTTGCGAAGGCTCCAGCTCGTCGCCGTCGTTCACGTTCTGACTGTCTTTGTCGGTGCCGGTCATGATTTGAGGAGATCTCTGGCGATGAGCATGCGTTGTATTTGATTGGTGCCTTCGTAAATTTGTCCCGCTTTGGCATCGCGGAAGATGCGCTCGATCAAAAGATCCGGCTTCAGGCCTTCGAGGCCGAGCAGTGAAATGGCGTCGGTGGCCACTTTCATCGCCGTGTCTGAGGCCACAGTCTTGGCCATGGCGGCAACTGTGATGCTGGCCTCATTGGCGTCAATCAGGCGGGCGGCCTGGAAGGTCAGGACCCTGGCTGATTCTATCGAGACGGCCATTTCACCAAGCGTGCGGGCGTGACCGTTGGCGTCACTGTTGATCGCTCCGTCACGGTAGTAGCGCTGCAAAAGATTGGTGGCCGCCTCAAAAGCGCCCTGCGCCCAGCCGCAGCATTGTGCTGCAATAGTCACCCGACCCTTGGCCAGACTGCCCAGGGCGACCTTGCGGCCTTCACCGTGGGCGCCTAGCAAATTGGCCTTCGGCACCTTGCAGTCATTCATCACAATTTCGCAAGTAGAGTAGCCACGCATGCCGAGCATGTCGAATTTCTGGCCAATTTCAAAGCCTTCAAATTTGCGCTCGACGACAAAGGCCGTTATCTGTCCGGATCTCGCCGCCGGCGAAGCGGCCTTGTGCGGATTGGCCTCGCCATCAGACTTTTTGTCTTCTTTGTTTTCCAGAAGGCGGGCCATAACGATGTAGAAATCGGCCGAGGCGCCGGACGTGATGAATGTTTTGGTGCCGTTCAAGATGTATTCGTCGCCGACCAGCCGTGCCGTGGTCTCGATGGCGGCGGTATCCGAGCCGGCATTGGGCTCGGTCAAGCCGAAGGCGCCGAGAAATTCACCGGTGGCCGAGGGCGGCAGATATTTGGCCTTTTGTTCGGCATTGCCAAACTTGTAAATAGGTTCCTGGCAGAGCACGTGCACGCCAAGGCTGGACATGATGGGATTGACCTTGCGGGCAAATTCCTGGTTTATCAGGGCAAAACTGACATAGTCGCCGCCGGTTCTGGCGTGATCTTTCAGGCCGGTTTTGTATTCCGGTCCAAAGGGCAGGGCGCCGAAGCCCTCCTGGCATGCCTTGACAAAGAGGTCGCGGCGAAAGGTGTTGTCCTTGTCGGAGGCCATGACTTCACTGAGCGGCACCGCCGCTGCAAAGGATTTGGCCTTGTCGAGCCAGGCCAGTTGTTCTTTGGAAAACTTGCCGGACATGACACCGCTTGCGCCGGGGGTAATCTGCGTCTGCACCATAATAAAATTCCTTGATTTCTCAAGACTCTCTTGGACAGCTAAATATAGCAGTGAAAGGGCCAATCTTTCAGACGTGCGCTGATAAATCCGGCAGAGATTTTGATGGTATACAATTAATTTGGCCTTTTGCCAAAGGAAAAAGCTCATCTCAGACCATCTTTCATCGCAGACTTCTTCTCATGCAGCCGGGCGGACGCCTGCGCCTGAGCCTGTCAAGCCCAAGGTGCTGAAAAAAGGCGATACCGTGGCGATTATTACGCCGTCTTCGCCCACTTTTGAGCCGGGCTCCCTCAAATTTTCCCTGGACTGGCTGCGCAAGTTGGGTCTGAAGCACAAGCTCGGCCGCCATACTTTCGAGAGTTACAGCAGCTATGCCGGCTCTGACGAAGCGCGGCTGGAAGACTTCCACACACTCTGGGCCGACCCGGAAGTGACGGCCGTTTTACCCCTGCGCGGCGGGGCCGGTGCGCCTCGCCTTTTGCCCAAGATAGATTTTGATTTGATTGCCGCCCATCCCAAGATTTTGTGCGGCTTTTCCGACATCACCGCCCTTTTGATACCGATTCATCAGAAGACCGGTTTGATCACTTTTCACGGACCGACCCTGGGCCTGATGTACGAAAACGCCTATACCCACAGCTATTACCTCAAAGCTCTGATGAGCACGGCACCGATAGGGCTGGTTGGCGATCCCGCCGACGATGATGATGCCTGGGGCTTTGACTATCCGCCTCGCATAGTGATCAAAGAAGGCAAGGGCCGCGGTCGTCTCACCGGCGGTTGTCTTACTTTGATCCGAGGCCTGATGGGCACACCCTACGAGATCGACTGCCGGGACAAAATAGTCTTCCTGGAAGATGTTGACGAAGAGCCGCATACCATCGACCGCATGATCAGTCAGCTGCTGCTGGCCGGAAAATTTGACCAGGCCCAGGGCATCATCATCGGTGATTGCAACGGCTGCAGACCCGGCGGCAGCAAGCGCAATGTCCTGCCGCTCAACTATTCGCTTGAGACAATGCTGCGCGATCGCCTGGGGCATCTCGACATACCTGTTGTCTTCGGACTTAAAATCGGTCACACAATCGACAAACTTACCCTGCCACTGGGGGTGATGGCACACCTGGAAGCCACCGCAAACGGTGTCAAGTTTAAAATAGAGGAGGCGGCTTGTGCTGATAAAGCCCCGAGCTCTAAGAAATAAGGACCGCGTAGCCATAGTCGCCCCCTCCAGCCGACCGGCCAAACCATCGCTGGTAGTGCGGGCCCGGCGCATTGTGCACGACATGGGCTTCGAGCCTGTGGTCGGCCGGCATGTTCTGGCCACGCGCGGTTATATGGCCGGCTCGGACGAAGAGCGTCTCTCCGATTTTCATCATGCCCTGACCGATCCCTCTATTCACGCAGTCTGGGCCATAACCGGCGGTTTTGGTGCGCTGCACCTGCTCGACAAACTCCCCTATGATTCTTTTAAGGCCCAGCCAAAAATCGTGATCGGCTGCGACGACGTCAGTCATATTTTGCTTGCCCTGCATCAAAAGACCGGTGTCATAACATTCAACGGGCCCAACCTGGATCGCATCGACACAAGAGAAATTTTTGAGCGGGTGAAAAAGGCCCTCACCTCAACCGACCATCCCCATGAGCTTGTGCACCGCGATAAATTTCTCGAGGATTTTTCCTACAATCCGGTGGAAGGATTCGGCAAGGGAAAAGTAATTGCCGCTAATCTAACGGCGCTGGTTTCACTCTTCGGCACGCCCTATGAGCCGGATCTGGCCGGCAGTGTCCTCTTGCTGGAAGACCGCGCCGAACGCAACGACATACTGGACCGCTGGCTGACGACTCTCTATATATCGGGCAAGCTCAGTCATGTCACCGCCATTGGTTTTGGTCAATTTGAAAATTGCGACAGTCGTGGCGCATACAACATGCTCTCTTTTGAAGAACTGGCCACAGACAGAATTGCGGGCATGAAGATACCCTGCTGCTTCGACCTGCCCTTCGGTCAATCGCCCGAGACTTTTGTGGTGCCGATCGGACTCACCGGTGTGCTCGACACAGCTAAAGGCAAGTTAAGTTTCAGCGAGAGCGCGCTAGTTCACTAGATTGCGCAGGGAAAACTGCCTCTAAAAACCCAGTTGTTTGGCCCTGGCAAAATCCGCTGCGGCCTGGGCTTTGAGACCGAGGGCATCATTGGCCTGGGCCCGATAGTAATAAGCTTCGCCGCAGGTGGGGGCCAGCTTGATGCATTCGGTGGCATCAAAAACAGCTTTGTCGTATTGACCAAGTTTGGCCAGTAGCTCGGTGCGACGCAAATAGGCCTGGCTGGCGGACGGATCGAGACTGACGTTTTTTGAATAGTCCTGCAGGGCGCGGTCGTATTCATGCACTGCTTCATAGGCATCGCCGCGGTAGGCGTAGGGGCTGGCGTAATCAGGATCGAGCTCAATTGCTTTGGAGGCGTCGGCTATCGCCTCGCGATGTTTGAGGGCAAGATTGTGGCAATTGGCTCTCAGCGCCCAGGCTTCGGGATCGCTTTCGCTCAAACTTATGGCCGTATTCAGTGCTTTCAGAGCCAGGTCCAGATGACCCAGACCCAACTGCGCGACCGAGGCCAGAGTGTAGGGCTTGGCCAGTGTGGGGGCCAGTTTTTCACAGGCCAGGCAATCGGCCAGGGCCTTTTTGTAATCATCTATATATAGGTAGCATTTGGCGCGTTCGATATAAGAGCTGATGCTCTCTCCGCTTTTGGATATTACTACCCTGTAATCTTCGATCGCTTTGTCGTAGTTGCGCAGCCTGCGGTGGGCCAGGCCGCGCCGGGTGAGAGCCTGACAGTCAGCAGGGTCGCGCTCCAGCGCGGCACCCTGCTCGGCTACGATTTTTTGCAGATCTTCGGGCGTGGCTATTCCCCTGAACAGCCTCTCATCAAAAGTGAATTCGACTTTGACTTTGGCGGGAGCGGAAGCGACAAGCGGCGGCAGGGGAACGGCATCATTGACGGCCGCCACCATGCTTTTGTCGTATTCGGGTGAGCCCGAGCTTTGTTTGACTTTTACTTCCGATACTTCGCCCCGGTGATCGATGGCAAAGGTGACGACACCGCATTTGGTGCTGAGCGCCGGCGCTACTTTCCAGTTTTCTCTGATGCGATCTTGCAGCGCACGGGTGTAGTTGAAGGGGTCGAAGAATCCGGCGAAGGCGCCTTTCAAGTCAGTGCCGGTGACTATGTCGGGCTTGCTGCCATTGGCCTCGCTGGTTTTGCCAGTCGGACCTGCACCACTTGTTCCCTCGCGGCCGCAGCCGCTCAGACTAAAGAGAGCGCCGACTAGCGTCAGCGCCAGCAGGGCCGCAGTCAGACTGCGGCTTGATGCGCGTGATGGTTCCGGCCTGGTCATGATCCCGCTACCGTCGCAGCCAGAAGTTCTTCCAGATGCGATACTTCGCCGGCGGCAATAGCTGTCAGTGCCGGCGGTATCGAGGCGGTGATGTCGCCTGCCACTATGCCCGCGCTGCCGACAGTCTGGGCGGCAATGTCACCGGCCTTGCCGTGCAGGTAGGTCCCGGCCACCGCCGCATCCAGTGGGCTCAGACCCTGGGCCATCAGTCCGCCGATTATGCCCGACAAAACATCCCCCGCTCCGGCTGTGGACATGGCCGAGTTACCGGTGGGATTGATATAGGCCTCGCCGTCCGGACTGGCCACAATCGAATAGGCGCCCTTGAGCACGACCACGCAGTCGAAGCGTTTGGCCGCGGCCAGGCATTCGACTATGCGATTGGCTGAGAGCTCTTCCACTGTTTTGCCGGTCAGGCGGGAAAGTTCTTTAGGGTGCGGTGTGAGCACAAAATTTCTGGCCGGTTTGCCCAGCGACTCCGGTCTCTGTGACAGGGCATTGAGCCCGTCGGCGTCGAGGACGCAGGGCTTGTTGATCAGATCGAGCAGATCTAGGACAAAACTCACCGTATCGGGATTTTGTGAAAGACCGGGGCCCAGCACCGCCGCCGATATCGTGTCGAGCAGGGCCGCTACTTCCTTCAGGGCCTCCTTGCTGATTGTCTGAGCCGAGGTCTCGGAGAGTGCTCTGTAGACGAGCTCTTCTGCCGGCAGGTTGGCTATCAGCGAGCGGGCCGTGGCCACATAGCTGAGACCGGCCCCGCTGCGCAGCGCGCTGAAGGCACAGAGGACGGAAGCACCACTCATGCCCAGCGAGCCGCCTATCGTCAGTAAATTGCCGAATGTGCCTTTATTGCTGTTGGTGGGACGACTGGGCAAGACCGCCTGTACCGCACCACAGGTGGTGACATAGATGCGCGGCGATTCGTTTTCCTCTGCGGCAAAATCGGGCAATCCGATGTCGACCAGATGCAGGTCGCCTGCGTGGGAGGCGCCCGGGTATTGCAGTTGACCGGGTTTGAGATAGCCGAAGGTGACCGTCTTGACGGCGCGCACCGCCGCTCCCATGATCTGACCGGAGTCGGAGTTGATGCCCGAGGGTATGTCGACAGCCAGCACCGGCTTGTAGCTGGCATTGATATTTTCGATTACTGTTTTTGCCAGGCCTGTTACCGGGCGGCTCAGGCCAGTGCCAAAGACAGCGTCAACGATAAGAGTGGAGGCGTCCATGACCGAAGAAAGCGAACTGAGCCCTTCGCTCTCTTCTTCCCCTTCCACTTTTTCCGCATCCTTTTCGTCTAAAAAAGTGACCGGCACGCCGCACCTTTCCAGTAGTTTCAAATTGCACTGGGACTCGATTGTAGCCATCTTGTGCCGGCCGTCGCGGGCGAGGATAAAGCAACTTGTGGGCACGCCCCAGATACTGAGATAGCGCGCGACAACCAGTCCGTCTCCGCCGTTATTGCCGCTGCCGCAGACGACAAGCACATGCCCCGGATTTTCATCCCAGAGACTGAGTGCCGCCAGGGCGGCCCCGCGCCCGGCTATTTCCATCAGCACCTGGCCCCAGTTGCTGCTTTTTTCGCAGGCATCATTAGCCTCGTTTATCCATGCACTTTCCAGAGCGCGAATCTGTGAGGTCGTTGGCACGCGAACGTTGCTTAGCATCTCTGAATTTCCTAACTGCTTGCTGTTTCCGATTTGACTAAGAAGCATTTGGCCACATGCCCGGGGCTTTTTTCCTCCAGTGGAGGAATGGACTGATCGCAGCGCTCTTCCTTGATTGGGCAGCGATTGGCGAATCTGCATCCGGGCGGCAGCTTGGTTAACGAGGGCGGCTGGCCTTCAATGGCGGTCAGTCGGTCGGCGCCGGGGCGGGGGATGGAATTGAGAAGGCCCACGGTATAGGGATGTTTGGGATTGGAGAAGAGTTCCCGCACGCTGGCGTATTCGACTACCGAACCGGCGTACATGACCGCTACCGTGTCGCACATCTCGGCCACCACACCCAGGTCGTGGGTGATCAGTACAATTGCCGTACCCTGCTCGCTCTGGATCTCGCGCAGCAGATCCAGAATCTGCGCCTGCACTGTCACATCCAGCGCCGTGGTCGGCTCATCGGCGATGAGCAGCTGCGGCTCACAGGCCAGGGCCATGGCGATCATCACACGCTGGCGCATACCGCCGCTAAATTGATGCGGATAGTCGTCTACCCTGGTGCGCGCTTCGGGGATGCGCACCCGGTCTAGCACTTCGATGGCTTTCTGTCTGGCGACCTTTTTGGTGACGTTCTGGTGCAGTTCAATTGCTTCCATGATCTGCGCGCCCACCGTGTAGACCGGATTGAGCGAGGTCATCGGATCCTGGGGAAT
>JAFEAV010000141.1 GCA_018266215.1 Cyanobacteria bacterium SZAS LIN-3
GAGCCTGAGGCCGTCAAAAAAACTAAAGTGAAAAAGGTCGGCTTGATCCGACGCGTTCTGGCGCCTGTCACCGAGCTCCAGACCCAGAGCATCCTGCTGCAAAAGCAAATTGTAAAACTGGAAAAACCGATTGAGGATTTGCAGCCCCCGATGATCCGGCTGCACGAGCGCTTCCTGGCTATCGAAGGCCAGATGAACCAGTTGCACACCAGTCTCGATGGTATCCGCGGTGAACTGGGCACCGTCCACTCCGATATTTCTGATGTCTGGAAACAGGTCTCAATCCTGCGAAAGCCCGTAGCGGATCTGAAGGACCCGGTCACTCGTCTCTACAAACCCCTGGCTGATTTGCATGAGCCCGTCGCCGGTTTGCGCACTGACATAAGCACTCTGCACGATCACATGACCCGCCTGGAGCAACCCATCTCGGCGCTTAAAGATCCCCTGGTCAATCTGGCCGCCCCTGTCACCGCCCTGCGCGAACCAATTGGCGGTTTGACCAGCGAAGTGGACAGCGTGCATAAGGAAATCGTCGGGCTCAAATCCGAGATTTCGGACCTGACTGTCCTGTTGAAGAAAATTACCTGGCTGATTGAAGTCGGTATCTCACTGCTCGGTATTTTGATTGTAGTAGCCGCTCCGGCTGTGCTACTGGTTGTTCTGGGCAAGTTGCGCGGACTGTTCCAGGGCCGTCGAGATTATGTCAGTGCAGGCGACCAGAGATTGGTCGACGAAGCCTATGAAAGAGAAGTGGCCCGGCGCGTGGCGCTGGAAGTCTCGCAGCGAGCCATGGCTGACTCTGCGGCGAACAGCACAAACAATTAAGAGGCCCTTACTCTCCCACCGCCTTGTGTTCCAGGCGCGTGCGGTCGTATACCAGTTTGCCGTCGACATAGGTTTTCATTACTTTGACCTGACCGATAAACTCCGGTTTGATGGCGAAGATATCGTGATTGAGGACGATGAAGTCGGCTGCTTTGCCCACTTCCAGGCTGCCTGTGCTGTCCTCCGAATGATTGGCGTAGGCACCACCTGTAGTGTAGGCTCTGAGGATGTCCTTGAGGCTGACGCATTGTTCCGGTAAGAGTACGCGCGCATAAGGCCGGCCCGGGGCCTTTCTTGTGACGGCAATCTGCATAGCTTTAAGCGGATTGAGAGTACTGACGGACCAGTCGCTGCCGGCTGCCAAATGTGCGCCGGAATCGAGGACACTCTTGATTGGATAGATCAATTTCATGCGCTCGGGGCCCATTTTCGGTACCGTCAATTCTGTCATGTATGGGTCGTAGAAGGCCCAGTAGGGCTGGAAATTGGCGATGACGGAGAGATTTTTGAAGCGCGGCACATCAGATTTTTGAATGATTTCCAGATGTGCTATCTGATGGCGATGTTGATCGTAGTCTCCGCCGTTTTTTGTCCGGGCTGCTTCAAAAGCATCGAGAGCGGCTCTTACAGCCCGATCTCCGATGGCGTGCACGTGCACCTGGAAGCCTCTTTTGTCGAGGGCGGTTACGATGCGCTGCAAATTTTCCGGTTCAAAATTTAGTGTGCCTCTGCTCGACAATTTATCGCAGTAGGGGTCGATCATAGCCGCGGTGTGGGTTTCGATTACTCCGTCGGCAAAAATTTTGGCCGAAGTGGCTTTGAAATTTCCGACTGAATATTTTTGTCGAAAATCTTCCATGCGATCAAATTCTTTGTCGCCGTAGCTTGAACCCACATGCATAGCGGCTACGGCCTTGCAGTTGAGTTCATTTTTCTCGGCCAGAGCGGCATAAGTGGCGAGGATTTCTTCGCTGGCGTGGGCGTCCTGTATCGATGTGATGCCCAGGCTATTGGCCAGTAGGACTGCTTTTTTCAGGTCGCTGCAGCGCTCTTTGAGCGGAGGCATGGGCACAATCTCTTCGACCAGCTCCATCGCTTCTTCCCTGAGGCAGCCATTGGGCGTGCCGTCGGCCTCGTGCTCGATGATGCCGGCTTGCGGCGCTCTGGTGCGCGCGTCAATTTTCGCCAGTTTGAGAGCTTTGCTGTTGAGCCAGAGAGAATGGCAGTCTTCGGAGTGGACGATGATCGGGCGCGTGTTGTCTACGCTGTCCAGATCCTCTTTTGTCAGCGGTGAGTGTTCCACCGCCGGTAGTGGCAATCCCGCGGCCTTGATCCAGCTCGACTGCTGGTTTTTAGTCTCCGCTTGTCTGGCTGCGTATTCCTTCAATCTGGCCAGGGCGGCGTGCTTTGTCTTCACACCGCTGAGCTGACAATAGCGAGATTCCATGCCGCTTTCGCACAGATGTACATGACAGTCGTGGAAGCCGGGCAGGACAAGGGCGCCGGTTAAATTTACTACTCTGGTTTGCGGTCCTCTGTAGGGTGTTGCGCCCGCGGCTTCACCGACATAGACGATTTTGCCGGCGCGGCAGGCGAGTGTGCTGGGCAGTGCTGCGCTGCCCGGGGGTGATTCCACGTAGATGCGGGCATTGGTGACAAGCAGGTCGGCCGCTTCGGTCGATTGTTCGGCGGCCTGAGCTGGAGGCCTTAACAGCAGGCCGGTAGCTATTGCTATGGCTGTTGTTAGAACTATCGAGCGATCCGTGAATTGGGGCATGTACTGGCTAACCTTTCCTCTGGTGAGAAAGATAGCTTATCGCATGCCGCTCCTGCACTCAGTCAAAAACAGCAGCGAAATTTCGTGCTCAAATTTTAGTAGTGATTTTCGGAGAGGAACGCGCTTTTCAGGGCTCCGTAGGCAATGAAGCCATAGACGATAAACAATAAAGTGAAGCCGATCATAGGGAATTTCAGGCCGAATTTTAAAAATGGACGGCAGATGAAATCCAGCAACAGGATGCCTGTGCTTGCGCTCATTGTTATGTACCCGAGTATTGGAGGGGGGGAATGACGGGAAGTTGAGGGTAATGATGTCAGTCAGTGGTTAAGCCATGGTTAAGAGGTCAGGCCCACTTGGCAGGCGCCCTTATGCCTCTCTCACTCCACTTTGACAGCATCGGCGCCGCTTCTGAGAAATCTGTAACAAACCGCCAGTGCCCGTCCCGTCCTGGTCTTAGCATCCTTGAGTGGATGATTTGGGCTGCCAGGGCCACTAATGAGGTTGTAAGGCTGATAAAGTATAAGATCTCTTTGAAGTGGGAAAATCGTGGCTAAAGTCCTTATTATCGATGACGATCATGCGTTTAGCGCAGTACTGTCCGAGACTCTTGAAAGTTTCCGGCACGAAGTACAGGAAGCAGAGAACAGTGTAAAAGCCTTCGAGCTTTTAAAGTCTGTCAATTTTGATCTCGTTTTCTTAGATCTCAAATTGCCCGATATCTCCGGCCTGGAAGTATTGCGCGGCATCAGAGCAGAGAAGAAATACAAGCATTTGCCCGTGGTTATATTGACCGCTTCGGCCAATACCGATCTGGACAATACTATTGAAGCGATGAAGCTGGGTGCTTTTGATCATATGATCAAACCCGCTTCCAGAGACGATCTTAAGTCGGTCATAGCGCGGGCGCTGGCTCGACCCCAGGCTCGTGCCGCTGCCGGCGAAGTACACGAAGTCAGCCTGCTGGGCTCATGTCCGGCCATGCGTGAAGTGGAAAAACTGGTCGGTCTGGCTGCTACGAGCAATGCCTCGGTCATGATCTCCGGTGCTGCCGGTACCGGCAAAGAGCGCATTGCGCGCACCATCCACAAGCACAGCAAGCTGTCGCAGTATGACTTTATGGTCGTCAACTGTGCCGCCATCGGCGACCATATATTTGAGCCGAGTTTCTTCGCCAAGCATAAAGGCACCATTTTCTTCGATGAGATTGGCGATCTTTCCAGCGGGCTGCAGGCCAGACTGTTGATAGCTTTGCAGATGCATCCGGCGGAAACTAAGGCCGGCAACGACAAAGGATCAGTGCGTATCATTTCAGGCACCAAACAGGACCTGATTGAACTGGTGCGCACCGGTGCTTTCCGCGAAGATCTCTATTATCGTTTGAATGTACTGCCCATCAGCCTGCCTCCTCTGGCTGAACGAGGCGCCGATTTGCTCGTTATGGCCGAGTCGTTTTTGTACGAAGCCGCCGCCGAAACCGGCGCTCCCAAGCGTCTCAGCAGCGCTTCAGCCAAGGCGCTTCTCGAGCATGACTGGTCGGGTAATGTGCGTGAGCTGGAAAATCTCATGGCTAAGGTCAGTCAGTCAGTCACCGGTCCGGTCATTGAAGTGGCCGATCTGGAGCTGACCAAGCCTGAGCCGGTGAGCATGATGGTACCCGCCCCGGCTCCAACCAATGGCACGGGCAAGGGCAAAAAAGGTCATAACAACGGTGCGGCTCTCATGGAAGAGCTTGCCGTGCTTGACTTTGAAGAAGCCATCGCCAAAGTGGAAAAGCTCATGATTGAGCGCGCCATGAAGGATTCAGACGGTAATAAGTCGGAAGCCGCCAAGCGACTGGGCATTCCCGGCAAACTGTTGACCAGCAAAATTAAAGAGCACGCAATCGAGTTCTAGAGCGGAACGCTCTCATCTCTCCGCTGCTTAGCTGAGCTGTCCTTCGACGTGCTCAGTGTCTTCGAACGTCCCGCCCAGCTGCGTGTGGTCGTTGATCCAGACCGCCATCATTGAAGTCATGGCAATCACGCTGATCATTTTTACCATGCTGATTGTGGCGATGATTTCCACGGGGCCTTCCGTTTGGTTGAAGTGACGGTGGGTGAAACTGTTAATTTTTTTGGAAGTTTACCAGCTTTGTACTGCTGACATCTATGCGATCGATGTGAATTAATGCTGCGATCGGCATGTTTTGTATATCCGTCCGAATGGCGTTAAAATCGTCGTGAAAGGTGCGCAAAAGGGTATTTTGATACTATATGCGGTGCATCGGGGAGATGGTATGAGACGAAGTTGGACTCTGGGGTTGCTGTCTGTTTTTGCGTTTGTATGCGCCGTTCTGCCGGCCTCTGTGCCCGTCGTCCTGGCGCAGGAGGCTGAGGGGACAATCACGGTCTCAATCAGCGGTCTGCGCAACAACCAGGGGGTTGTGAGGGTGGCTCTGTTCGGTTCGCCGGAGACCTATAACAATGACCATAACATCGGCATGGGTGCCTTTCGCAAGGTTGCAGTGCCGATAGCCGCTAATACGGCCGTGGCCAGTTTCTCCGATATGCCCTATGGCGACTATGCCATCAAGGCTTTTCATGATGAAACAAATAGCGGCAAATTTTTGACCGGTCCCTTTGGCAAGCCCAGGGTCGAATATGCATTTTCCAACGATGCCCGGTACGGTTTAAATCCCCCAACCTTTGCTAAGGCCAGGTTTTCGCTGGCCCAGCCGAATCTGACCTTGCAAATTAAAAGTCAGCGAAAGGGTAAATGAGTTAGTAAAGGGGCAATTAAAAGCACCCGCGTCGGGGCATAACCGGCAGAAGTTGGTAACATGGAAGGCGAGCGAATTTCATACAGAGGAGTTGGGTCAATGGTGGTGAATCAGGCAATGAAAGCTTCATTTGATAGAGGTTTGCGTTCGTGGCTTATGGTCGCGATTTCCTTCGGACTGGTCAGTGCCGGCCCGGCCCTCTCCCAGACGCCTGTTGCGCCCGCATCGGCCCCGGCCAAGGCTGAAGCCGCCGGCTCTTCGCTGGTCAAACCTTCGGTCAATGCTTATAACGGCTCGTCCGAATCAACGCTTAATCTCCCCAACATCAATCCCGCCAGCAAGAAGCCCACGGCGCCGCCGGATCCGTGGAAAATCGTTTCGGTGGTGGAAAATAATCCCACTTACACCGTGGACGTCAAATATCCTCAGTTTGACCCGATCAAGGGTTCCGATCCCAGCAAGCTCAACGAAGAGATAAAGCGCTACGTTTACGCTCAGATTGACGCGGCGCGCGCTGTCATGCCGGCCAAGATGCAACATATCGAAGGACCGAAGCCGCTCAGTTACATCAAGGGCATTTGCAAGGTGTCCGAATACACCCATGATCTTTGCAGTCTGGAAGTGGATTTGACCAACTACGCCTTCCAATCGGCGCATCCGGTGGAATCGCTCAGTACCTTCAATTTCCGCCTGGATACCAATCAGCAGTTCGGGCTCAAAGACGTATTCAGACCTGAGTTCAAATACATTCCCGTGGTCTCAAAAATGTGCATCACCGCCCTTTCTAAAGGGCTTGATGAGGAAGGTGCCGACTGGGTGCGCCGCGGTGCGGCTCCGGAAGACAAAAACTTCATCAAGTTTCAGGTGACGAGAGAGGCTCTGCAAATCGTTTTTGATCCCTATTCGGTTGATAACGGCGCTGATGGTTTCCGCACGGTGCCTATCGTTTGGGACCGTCTGCGGGCTAATGTTTCCACCGACACGCCCTTCAAAAAACTGGTTGCGCGTTAGTTCATTTCGTATTAGCCAGCATTGATGCCAGGAAGACAGTGAGCGTGAGGCAGAGAGTGCTTACGTAGGCCCATGCCGTCAGTACCGTGCGCACGATTGTGGGGAAATTTTTCCCGTCGCTTCTTAAATCGGCCAGAAGCAGGGCCGGATTTAGACTGCACAGGTTTGCTCTCAGGGCCGCGCAAAAGTTGTGCCAGCGCTCCCCTGGGCCCTTGCTCTCGTCTGCTACCACCAGTCGCCCGGTCAGTATGTCGTAGAGATTTTGTTCTTTTTCCTCAACCAGGCAGAGGGTGAAACTGGCCAGCAGAATGAGCACTTTGACGGTTGAGCGAAACTGTTCAAATTGCAGTGTGCTGATGAATTCTGCGGCAACATTGACCGCGATGTCGGAGAGGACTATGAGGCCGGCCAGCAGTGCGTATTTTAGAGTTAGCCTGCGAATCACGCCGGCGAATGTCTGGCGCTTGCCGTGGCTGTCGCAGGTGCGCAGGCCGAAGAGTATTTTGCCGAGACTGGCCTGGACACTGGAGCTTTCCGAGAGGGCCGTGTAAAAGTAGAGTTGCGTCAGGACTGCGGTCGCCGTCGCTAAGGACAGGCAATTGTCAAAAAAGGCGCCGAGGAGCGGCAATCCGTTGCTTGTGGTGCTTTGCCAGGCATCAAACAAAAAATGCGTGGCCAGAGGTGCACCGAAAAAGAGCAGGCCGATGATGCTGATGAACAGCAGGTCGACTCCTGAAGCAGCGCATCTTCGCGCAAAAATGTCGAGACGTTGGCACCAGTTGCAGTCGGAGCCGACGGCACTGATAGCGCCGCCGAGCTGATTTATCGCTACTGTGCCATCCTGATCCATAACACTTACGTTATGCCCGAAAACCAGGCCGTTCACGCACAGGCCCCGTGGGTGGTTGGTTTTCGAGGGTGAGGAGACTCTTCGGTTTACTCTACACCAATGTCCTCATTCCAGACGGTGGGGAATTTCGTGCGAAATTGTCGCAGCAGGTCGAAGCACTCATCGTTGTCCAGATCCACGACTTCGACGCCGTTCTCACGCATAAAATCCGACGAACTGCTGAAGGTGCGATTTTCACCGGCAATGACTTTGGCTATGCCGAATTGCACCACTGCCCCTGCGCACATGGCGCAGGGCATCAGGGTCGAGTAGATGACGGTGTCGCGGTAGGTAGTTTGTCGCCCGGCATTGCGCAGACAATCGATCTCGCCGTGGGCGGTGGGATCTCCATGTTGCACTCGGCGGTTGTGTCCGCGACCGACGATCTTGCCGTCACGCACCAGCACCGAACCAATCGGGATGCCGTCTTCAGCCAGGCTTTTTCGTGCTTGATTGATTGCTTCCCGCATAAATTCATCGACCGTGTCCATGGTGATCCTCCTGAGCTGAGTGATTCAAATTTCCCCTGACAGATAGCAAGGCTTGCGCAATCTCTTGTCATCCGTCGGCAAGTTCAGGCTCCCCTGAGCGGCCTTTCATTTTGCCTCAATAGGCTAGCATAGCGAGCTTTTGCGAAGTTTGCGGCCCGCCGCTTGACAAGCGGCGTCTGAGAAGAAGAGTTATTGCCGTGGTGCTAGCTATCAGATTTTGATTATCATGTTCTGGCTATGAATTAGCTGTTCTTTATCGTCCTGATACTCAGCCAAGGTGAATTTATAAGCTTGAAGCTGTTAGAACAAGACATTAACTCTCGCTCTTATAAAAAACCAGGAATCGTCTAGCCTCTATAGACACCATTACCTACATCTCCTTCACCCCCATGTTGACGGGGAGTTGGTGATACTGTCCGTAGTGGCGGGTTTTTTTGCTGCAGGATTTTTCCGGCGGCGATTTTTTGCCCGGTGCGATTTCTCGAGAGTTACTTCTGCTTTCTCACACACAGTGCAGTTAGCACTACCTCTTTGCTGCCCATACGTGTGCTGCAGAGATTAACCTCGACACATGGAGATTTCCTATGTGGAACCCATTCAAAAATTTCTTCAACAGCCAGGATCCGCCCCCGGATAGCCGCGCCACCGACTCGTACTTCGAGAAGTTGCTGCGCTACATCCCCGCCGATATCGTGGCTGCATACCTGACCATCGACGGCATCCTCCGCACTCAGTTGCACAACCCCAACTGGCTGCCCTGGACCGTCTTCGGTGTTCTCTTCTTCCTGACGCCTTTCTACGTGGTTTTCATGAAGACCGATCCCCCCGGGTTCGCGCCTTCGAAGAATTTCCACTGGGTGGCGTCGCTGTTCGCATTCACCATCTGGGTCTTTGCCCTCGATGGTTCGTTTGCCCAGACCTTCGACTGGTACAGCCCCATCTACGGCTCGATCCTGCTGGTCATCACCACCTTGATCCTGCCCATCGCTGAGCGTCTCTTCGTCAAGCTCACGCCCAACACCGTGCCCGGCACCAAGCCCGGCCCCGGCGACGGCAAAGACCCGGCCAAGAAGGACGACGCCCATACCCCGCCCGACAAGAAGTAGTCGTGGTCCAAAAAAACAAGAAGGAAACTGACCTATGCGCATAGACAACTATCGCGGTTGGGACGATGAACTTCTGCCGAAGGATGATGCCAGTGCCCGCGCGCGGGTGCCGGCGTCCTTCGCCTCCACGACTATCTTTGGTCTCGATGTCTCGCACTATCAGAACAACATCGACTGGGCCAAGGTAAAGGCTGCTGGAGCCTCGTTTGTCTTCATCAAGGCAACCGAGGGTGGAACCGTCACCGACGCCAACTTCACTACCTACTGGAAGGCCGCCAAGGCCGCCGGTATCCCTCGTGGTGCATACCACTTCTTCCGGGCCAAGGGGCCGCTGCAAGCGCAGATCGACAACTTCATCCGGGCCATGTCCTCGGTCGAGCGCGGCGAACTGCCGCCGGTGCTCGACGTGGAGGCCCCCGAAGACTGGACGCAGTTTACTGTCGCCCAGCGCGTCGACATGGTCATGGGCTGGCTCAAAGCCGTCGAGTCTCGACTCGGCGTGCGGCCCATTATCTACATCAACAATCCGATGACCCGGGACGTCCTGGGCAGTCCGGACGCGTTCAAGAACTACACACTCTGGATCGCGCACTACACTTCCAGGCCCGCTCCCTCGGTGCCCGCACCCTGGACCAACTGGAAGTACTGGCAGTACACCGAGCACGGTACCATCGACGGTATCGCCGGCGAGGTCGACCTCAATCGTTACAACGGCAGCTTCGCTGAGTTTCAGAACCATCTGACCGCCGTTGCTCAGACCTCCTCGACCGGCTTCGTCGGCCGTTTGCGCAACTGGTTCCGCCGGCTGCGTGACTTGCTGGGCCTGTAAAAACAGCACGAAAGGAGGGCAACTGTGATTCTCGAATATTTCGAACATCTGGCAAATCTTGTCAGAGATAGCGTTGCCCGGTTCAACATGCCCTTCCCTCTCCCCTGGGATGAGGGCACCATGGTTATGGCTCCGCCCTGGCTCCTTCTGGGGCTTGGCGCGACCTTTCTCATGGGCACGCTTTTCTATCTCTTTCGGCTGAGCAATCCGGCTTACCTGCGCAAGGTGAACGGTTACGTCGACAGCGAAAACGAGTTCTGGCACGGTGTCTGTCTGCTGGCCATGGTCACCAGTCTGACGCCGCCGCTGGCTCCGGTGCCGACTTCGGTCTGGCTCTGGGGCCTGCCTGTGGGTGTGCTCTGGTACCTGTACCGAGCCTTCACCTACGGCCGCCGGCTGCCGCACAACAAGCAGTGGTACGACTTCGCGCACGCCGCTATGCTCTTCGGCATGTGGTGGATGTACGCCCAGCCTTACCACGGGCAGTATGTTACCTGGGGCTTTGCCGCCTACTGGGGATGGTTTGGTTCGTATTACGTCTGCCGGCTCTTTGCCGACCTGCGTAAGCCCAACCTGCTCAGCTTCGGGCAGAACGTCTTTCACCTGCTCATGGCCCTGGTCATGCTGGTGATGACGCTCTGGCCCAATTACTTGATGGTCATGTGATTATGGTCATCGGAAGGGGGGTCGGTTTAATCAACCGACCTCTCTTCCTTTTCTCTCATACCTCCCCAATTAATGCAGCCTGGGATTAAAACCCCCAGCCACT
>JAFEAV010000142.1 GCA_018266215.1 Cyanobacteria bacterium SZAS LIN-3
GCAGACCGGTACCAAAGTAGCCTCCACTGCAATGCCGGTTTTAAAAGGCCTGCCCGGCAATAATTTCACCCTGCCCAGTTTTGGTGGCGAAAGTGGTGACAGAGCTACGATGATTTTGCGTGGTGGTGTCCTTAGCGTCGGTGCCGGTCGGGTACAACCGAAAGCGCACAAGGCGGTCATGCCCAGTGCGGCAGAAGAGTTGAAAACTTTCAAGGAAGCGGGGGCCGCCGCTCAATCAGGCAATTATGCTAAAGCGGCGATGCTTTATCAGGAACTGGCCAAACGCCATCCCCTGGATCCGCGCTATTTTTATGGAGCCGGTACAGCGTATGAAGCAATGCGCGATAACTTCAATGCCTTTCCCAATTTGATCATCGCCTGGCACCACGGATCAAGCGATCCGGTCTACGAGCAGACAATCGACGCCCTCGTGGAGGCCATGAAAAAACAGATCGATCCCAATTGGCGCAAGACCTACGGCTTCCAGGCTTCGGATCCCGAGACGATCCTCAACGCCGGTGCGCGCTGTTTCAAAGCCGGTCTCACAGCTGAGAGCATCCAGCTTTTCGAATACGCAGCCAAGACCGAGCCCTGGTACGCCCCGGCCGCGGCCTACAATCTCGGCGCAGTTGCCGAAAGTCGCGGCAATCTCAAACTGGCCCTGCAGTATTACCGCTGGGCGGACAACCAGGCGGCTAGGCTGGAGCAGGAAGTCGCTTCCGTCGCCCCCGCTTATAGCGTGCCCTACCAGGTAGCGCTCAACAAAAGCGAGCAAGTGGTATCACGCACACTTATCGGTCAGGCCATCGATCAGGTGCAGAGTCATATGGCCACCGGGGACACAACCTGGCATGGCTGGACTCAGGCCGACGTCACTACTTTGCCTAAATTTTGGGCCTCGGAAGTTTGCCCATCCTGCGCCATCAACCGCACCAGCGCCACTTATTGACCGGCCTGAAAAGAGACCGGCGAGGGCCATTTGCTGCGCTTGAGACTGTCAAAAAATAGTTTCTGCTGCGCCGCTTCGGTCGGCGCGACACAAAAGAGTATAGGCTTGTTGCGCACGGCAAGCGTCACCGCCCCTGGTTTTCTGCCTAAAAAATCAATCTGCTCCATGGTCAGATCCAGTTCGACAAGTTTGTAGAGATTGTCGCCGCTGGTCAGAACTGCCAGATGCCCTCCACCCGACTGCCGGTAGCCCCGGAAGCCGGTCAGACTTTCGCTGGCATCAACCGGAGCGCATATGGACATTTCACGCAGACGCGGCATGGCCCGGTAGATCTCGGCTTTGAATTTTTGCAGATCGCTGACTTTATCGGCCAGGACAAAATAGGCCTCGGTCTCTTTTATGGCCGAATCATTATCGGGAAAGAGCTTGAAATAACGCTCGGCGGCCTTGCGGCCAAACTCGGCGTCAATTTGTTTTTCGCGATTTAAATAGTCGGCGTAAAGTGGGAATACTTCATGAGCGTATCGATTAATGGTGGCATCGGCGTACCAGGATGGTGGCGTGACACCGAAGGCCTCGACCGAAAAACAACCCTGACCCAGGGCTGTAGCCATGCCCTCGTACAATTCGGTAACAGGTAGTTGTCGACCGTCGGCGGTGACAAAAAGTTTGTCTGCAGCATGCAGATCCTTTTTGCTAAACCACAGAGCATGACAGGCCTCATGAAAAACCACATCGGCGTGCTTGCGGAAAGGGCTGTCGGGCAGCAATTCCACCAGTTGCACCCGGCCCATGCTCTCACCGTGCGTTCCCTTGCCGCCGGCCGGCAGGGGCAGCAGGACAACCACAAAGGGTCTGGATTCGGGCCACGGTGCGTTCATAAAATGCTTGACGGCGGTAAGACATTCGGCCATTTTGCAGTGCACCGCCTGATTGCGATAATCCTCTAATTGACCTTGCAGTAAAGGCAGTTTCGGCCGCCAGACAAGCTCCTGATAGATTGGATCAAAATACTGCAAAGCCGCTTTCAGTTTAAGCAGATCAGAATCATTGAGGACACTTTTGACAGCTTGCAGCAAATCATCGAGATTCTTGCATTCGGCCGCCAGCGAAAGAATCTTCTGATTGAGATCTAGGTCACGACCGCTTTCATCGGCAAATGTGCCGGCACTGGCCTCAGGCTCCATCACACTCTTGTAGGAGGCGAGCATCGCCCGGTCCTGATCGCGACTGGCGGCATTGCGTCGCTTCCAGTACCACTCACAGATCCAGGAGGTAGTGTGACGGCGCTGGGAGAGGGCATCCAGAAAGGCAAGCAGGGAGCAGGGCTCACTGATGACGAAATTAATTTTTAGCTCGGACTGATGTCCGACGATGGCGTCGGCTGCCTGATAGTGCCCGGACCAGACTGTCAGGAGCACCAGTGAGAAGGTGGCGGCGAGAATTTTTTTCATACAACCAACAACATTTGACATCCGCCGGGATCGGGCGGGCTCAATATGGTAGCGCAGATTACCAAATTACACATTGACCCAAAATGGCTACAAGACTCGCTATGATCTTGGGGCAGATTGAGGACAAATAATGGCAACCCAGCAACCGGTTCACTGCTTCGAAACCAGTATGACCATCAGGGTCGGCACCTACGATATTGATTATGCCGGGCATGTCTCCAATCAAGTTTATCTGAGATGGTGTGAAGACCTGCGTCTGCAACTTCTGGAGGAATATTTCCCCCTGGAAGGGCTGATGGCCGAAGGTTACATGCCTGTTTTGATAGCTTCCGAAATACGCTATCACAAGCCGATTAAATTGTTCGATCGACCGACCGGCCACATGTGGGTGGAGAAATTGACCGCCGCCACCATGGAATTTTGTGGTGAATTTCGGGTCGGTGAAAGTCTCTGCACCAGTGTCAAACACACCGGCGTATTCGTAAATTCTAAAACGATGAAACCAACCAAATTACCGGCAAAAATAGTGACCAAGTTCAAAGAGTGGCAAGCATGAGTGGAAACAAAAATACAGTCGCACTGATCACAGGCGCAACCAGCGGCATAGGCAAAGCGATTGCCGAGGTCTTCGCCAAAAGCGGTTATCGTCTAGCTATCAATGGCTTCGGCGAAGCGGCGCAGATAGCCGAAGTGCTGGCGCATTTCAAGTCTCTGGGCGCCTCCGAGGCCATACATATCGACAGCGACATGAGCAAGGCCGCCGATATTGAAAAGTTGATCAAAGAGACCCATGAAAAACTCGGCAGTCTGGACGTCCTCATCAACAATGCCGGCATTCAGCACACAGATAATGTGGAAAATTTTCCGGTGGAAAAATGGGATCAGATAATCGCCATCAATTTGACGGCGGCTTTTCATACCATTCGCCTGGCGGTGCCTTTGATGAGAGCCAGGAATTTCGGCCGCATTATTAACATCGCGTCGGTACACGGCCTTGTCGCCTCCAACCAGAAGGCCGCCTATGTGGCCTCGAAGCATGGCCTCGTTGGTCTGACCAAAGTAGTGGCGCTGGAGCTGGCCGAAACTGGTATCACCTGCAATGCCGTATGCCCCGGCTGGGTCCTTACCCCGCTCGTAGAAAAACAGGTCAACGCCATTGCCGAAAGGGAAAAAATTGACCATGCCGCGGCTGTGCATAAATTGGTCTCCGAAAAACAACCGAGCAACCAATTTGTGGAATTGTCCGAACTGGGAGAACTCTGTTTATTTCTGGCCGGACCAGCGGCTCGCTCCATTACTGGAGTAAGCTTACCTATAGATGGCGGTTGGACCGCCAGATAAGAAGTAAGAGTCGACAGGTTACAGGTAGCAAAGAATGAACAAAAGGGCTGCAAAACTAAGAGTTACGGCACTTCTGGCACTCTCATTGGCGACGGGGACTTTGCTGGCAGGCTCCCGGGGAGCCGAGGCCAGGACCCATAATCGCGCCGGACACGGCGTCAGCCGCGCTCACGCACCGAGATCCGCCGGGCACGGCGTAGCCGCTGAGCGGCACGTGGTCAACAGCGCCGGTTTTGCCGCCACAGTCGACTCCTGGTTGAAGCGACCGGAAATTGTCCATTCACGCGTAGGGGTGGAAGTAATGGAGCTGCCCTCCGGGCGGTTGCTCTACAGCCACGAAGGGGAAAAACGACTGACCCCGGCGTCAACCGCTAAAGTCATAACCACCGCCTGCGCCTATGAGCTACTGGGCGGAAACTTTCAGTACAAAACCAGCATCAACGGCACCGGACCGGTAGTGGGCGGTGTGCTCAAAGGCAATCTGGTGCTGGAGCCCAGCCAGGACCCCAGCTTCAATCGCAGCGACTTGATTAAACTGGTCGATGACTTAAAAAATGGTCGGGGCAGCGAGAAAGTAGCCCAGGTTGAGGGCCACTGTTTTGTCGGTGGTCCGGCCGAGGGCAAGGAAAGCTTCCAGCCCACATGGCTGACCGAAGACTTCGGCCAGGACTGGATGCCGGCATCGTCCAATCTGGTCATCGATCGCAATATTGCTTTCGCCAGCGGCTTTCCCAAACAGTTTAAAGTGTCGGACGACAAGTCCACCGGTTACGCCATCCTCGATTCGCTGCTGGTCTCGGGCGAGGCGGCCTCCTGGGTCTCCTTTGATCCGGCCACCGGTACTTTTCACATTTATCGCGGCGCCGCCTTTTCACCTACGGGGTCCTTCGATCCCACCATCAAACACGACGGTCCGTTCGTTGTTGCCAATCCCGACGCCTTCAACCAGGCTTTATTCCAGGGAGTGCTGGCTGATCACGGCATCACCAGCGGTGGCGTCAAACATGAGAAATACGAACCGCGCCCACTGGCCGAACATTTATCCAAGCCCCTTTCTTTGATCATAAAGCACTGTCTTTATGAAAGCGACAATTTATACGCCCAGCAACTCCTGCGCTCGATCGGATCTACAACCCTGGGCACGGGCTCTCCGTCGGGCGGCAAAATGAGCAGCAAGTCGCTGGAAGAACGCGGCCTGAACAAACTGGGCGCCTGGCTCTCCAGCATCGGCGTCCCCAATCAGCAAGTGGTGCTTTTTGACGGTTGCGGCCTTTCGCGCAAGGATTGCCTCAGCCCACACGCGCTCAATCTTGTCCTCAAGCATATGGCCGGACCGGAAGTAAACTCGTCATATCTGTCGCTCATGCATCAGACCGGAGGCAAAGACGGCAGCGGGCGCTTCAGTATGAAGACCGGAGCGATGGACACCGTTCGTGGTATCACCGGCGTTTTGACTAATTTCTCCGGACAGCATGTCGCGGTTACTGCCATAATCAACGGCCACACACCATCGGTGAAAAACGTGCGCATGGCACTGGGCGATCTGATTGAACGTCTGAAACGAGTGCAGGTGCCGCCGGCGCAAGCGTCGACCGAACCGGCAAAAGATAAATCAAAGAGCTAAGACAAAAGCTTTGTTTTAGTGGACCGAATGATGCGCGCTCAAGTTTGCGGCAACAATAGTCTGGCGCTCCGGTCTTTCCTCGCCTTCGTAAACGCCTTTGATGCGCTTGCGCAGGGCGGTGAGAGTGCGGGGCAGTTCGCCCTTGACTCCTTCGCGCACGATAAATTGCGGTACGAAAAAGCCGGGATCGATGTACATGCTGTAGGTGAGCTCGGTCTTGGCACCGCCATCGGCCGGCGCCATATCCCAGTAACCGCGGAAATCGCGAATCATACCGCCGACGCGACGAAACTCAATGTGTCCGCCCTTTTCAGTTTTTTCATAACGCGATTCGACGGTGTACGAAAGCTGGGGCAGGAAAGGAAGCGGTGACGTATCCATCGTCATTTTCATCACCGACAGGTTAGCTTCATCGGTGACAACTTCGACTTTTTTGACGCGCGGCGAGATTCTGCCGCGAAACTCGAAAGGATTGACCATAATCGGCCAGACTCTCTCCGGCGACTCATTTATAAGTATCTTGCCGGTAACAAACTTTGTTGCACCTACATCTCTCATACCGACAACGACTTCACCATTGTCGAGTTGCACGCGCTGAGCCTCAACTGCCGCTGTAACCGCCGGCAGTGTGTGGTCGGGCGCCACCGCGGGAGGTGCAGCATGCACCAGGGATGAACTCAGCGATAAGGCCAGGCCGAGGAACAGTGATCCGGTCGCCAGTGATTTGATTTTCAAAACGGAACTTCTCTTACTAGAACAAACGAGCATTCTTTCTCCAGGGCCCCAGGCCAAAGACCTGGAGACGGTGTGCAGATCGCGAATGTTCCTGAAGAAAAATCACATCAGCGAGCGAGCACTTCGGATAACAGGGGCAGAGCCCAAAACCAGGAGAAATACGTACAAGTAGTAATCCCAGCCAACATGCCTAATGGTGCGCTAAAACATATCGGCCGTCAAGAGGGGTCGCTATCGAGCGCATATATCTTAGCAACCCACTGAAGTAGGCATGAGGAGGGGGTTTCTAGCTATCACACAGATATCAAGTGAAGGCTTGCGGACGAAATTTTATCCAATTTGCTGAAAATTTCATAAGATTATGTCGCGTAAAAGTGACTAGTGGACTCGCTTGTCGCATATTGCCACCACCACCGGTGACTGTCATTATCAGTCTCAACCACATCGATTGTTTGATATCGCCGGTAATGAGCGCGATTATCAGTCCGACAAAAATCCAGGCGCCGACGGATCCATTTTCTCAATGCGAGTCCGCTGGTTAACAATTGACCGCAAGGACGAGAGTCGGGTTAATTATCAGCCTTTAATCTCAGGCGGATATGACTATTTTGCATTTTTCCCAGCGTAATATGAAGCAAAGGTAGTACTTGACGACCACGATATGGGTATAATGATATGTCTAGGTTGGGCCAGGGGCTTAACTCTACCGGCTCGTTCGTAATTTGTGAGGATTAGATGCCCAGTTTTGACAAAAATCAAGTGCCTCTTTTCGCCAGGGAAGGACTGTTCAGACAAAAACTGAATCAGCTCAGAAATACCGGAAATATCAACGAACGCACCTCCACAGAGGGTTCAAACCGCTTCAAAGAGCTGGAAAGCGGCATTCACCTCAATAACATGCAGAAAAGCTTCCTCACCACTGAGCCCCAGGAAGGTGAGCGCACCACATTGCTGGACCCGACCACCGAGCTTTACAACAAAAACACAATTTTGCGCGTCATTCGCGACGAGCTGAAACGCGCCAAGCGCTACAAACATTCAATGTCTTTGCTGGTAGTGACTATCGACGGCTTCGACAAAATGCAAAAGGGCAATCCTTCCAGCACAGTTGATTCGGTGCTCAAGGGCGTGGCCAATTTCCTTATGAATATCGTCCGCGACGTGGACATTCCTGCCCGCTATGACGTTAATACCTTCCTTGTAGTCTGCCCCGAAACCGACCCCAAGGGTGTGGCGGTGCTGGCCGAGCGTGTGCGCAGCAAGATCATGCTTGAGCGCGTCTCCGACGTCGGTCAAAACTGGCATGTTACCGTCAGTCAGGGTATCGCCGGCTTCCCGGGTAATGCCGTCAAGGCCGAAGAACTGATCGACAGCTGCATCAGCGCTGCCGCTACCGCCAGCAAAAATGGCGGCAACCAGACTGTAACAGTCGAATAGCCCCTAACCGGTCTATTTCTGCCAACCCAGTTCTTTCAGGATCGATTCCAGACTCTTGGGCTCGCCACTGGCGGCACACAGGGCCAGGATAAACAGTACGAAGGTAGCTTCTTCTTCGGACAGCTTCTGGCTGTTCACGAGAGACAGGCATTCACTGGCGGCATGAGCCACATCGGCCTTGACGCCCAGTTCCGACAGGACTGCATCCACCGCCGCACTGTCTTTACCGAGGGCCTGACGTACCCGCTCGGTGTCCTTTTCGCTAATCAAACCGCAACAGGCAAGTATTTGATCCAGCTCGACCTTGGCCTGCTCTTTTTGCTTGCCGCCTTTGACCTTGTCTTTTTCCTGCTCAACGATTGCCTTTGAGACCGAGACCCCCTGCGACTTGACGCGCTCCAGCACATATGTGGCATCATGGGCGGAGAGAATGCCGTTATTGACCATTTCTTGCACGGTCAGCGCCTGACTCAAGCCCACATCATCAACAAGACCGACCCGGATCAGTACCTGGCCCAGAGGCTCTTCATCGGAAAGACCCTTCTCGACGGCGGCTACAAGGTCCGCTTCGGGCACCATCCCTGATAGCAGTAGCAGTTCACCCAGACGAATGGTATTGGTGCGTTTGACGCCAAAAGCAAGCGTGCCTCTGAAGTTGTGATCGCTTGCACCCTGCTTCAGATATCCCTGCACAATCTTGAGCAGTTCGATAGCCTTGGCGCGCTGAATGCGGTTATCGCGCATCAGGGCCTGGGCAATCAAGGCCAGAAAGGAGATGTGCTCATTGACATAACCGCGCAGCGAAAGCACACGGGCGAGCGGCAATCCACTGGCCATGGACACGGCCAGAGCTTCATCGCGCTGGGAAGCGGTTATGG
The DNA here is from genome assembly GCA_018266215.1 of Cyanobacteria bacterium SZAS LIN-3. Classification (GTDB taxonomy): domain Bacteria; phylum Cyanobacteriota; class Vampirovibrionia; order Obscuribacterales; family Obscuribacteraceae; genus REEB67. The sequence continues at coordinate 8,419 of JAFEAV010000142.1, forward strand.
CACCACTATCGATAAGAAGCTGACCCAGACGGTTGGTGACTTCAAAAAACTCGCCCTCATGCCCCAGCTTTTTCAGAGCCTGGTCAAGGTCAATCTTTTCTTTAGCAATCAGCTTCAGGGCTTCAATAGCCACTTCCTCGGTAATGAGTCGATCGCGGATGAGAGATTGCAGGGTCAAAACCTGGCGAAAACTGTCCTCGGGCAGAAAGCCCGACGCTATAAGCACACGGCCAACAGGCAGCCCGGTCTTGAGCGCCACCGGCATAGCATCAGCAAACTGGGCCAGACTGACCAGTTCCGACTTGACCAGAAGATCCCCCACCAGAACCTTGGAAGCTCTCTTACTCATTGGCACACCCACATACTTTCTCCCGGCTGTCTGATTTTACTGGCCATACTTTGCTTTGATCTGATCAAGTCTTGCCTGAAACTTTTCGGCTTCGGCATTGCGACCGGCACCCTTCAGGGTGTCGATTGCAAATTGTAGATTGCGACGGAATGTCGGATGTTCGTCGGCGCTCTTAAAGCGGCCCACGGCCTTGCCCGTTACCGGCGAGATCACTACCAGGCTGGCGGCCATACTATTGATGTAAGCGTCAGGATTGGACAGAACCATGCGCTTCATATCATCAATGTTGCCACTGGAGCCTCCCTTGAGCGCACCACCAGCGGCGGCACTAGCGCCGGCTCCCGCCCCGCTGCCCGAGCCCGCCGCCTTGGACGGTCCAACGGCCTTATGCTCTTTAGCGCCCTTGAGATTTTCTTCAAACTTGCCGATCAATTCGGAAAGTTTGGAGATTTTTTCCTTGAGCGCCTCTTCCGTATCGCTGTCGACTTTTGCTTCAATCTCCATCAAATCATCGGTCGGTTTGGTGCCAAAGCCGACACCTGCTTTGGTCAGTCCTTTCAGACGCTCAAGCAGATTTTCTCTTTCAGCTTTAAGCGGACCGTCTTTGATGGCAACCTTTTCCAGATCGATTTTGCCGCCGGCGACAGGCGCAGTCGAAGCGCCACTGCCGCCCTTCTCGACCTTCACCACTTCCACCTTCACGTCTTTGAGCGCACCGCCGATTACTTCTTCCAGCGACTGCAACTCCTTCCGTCCAAAGGTAATGACCTCGTTTTGTCTGTGCTCGGCCAGATCCTCAAAGGTAACGACTACGTTTTTGGCCTCGGCCGGAGCGGCTTCAAAAGCCTGTTCCGCCATT
>JAFEAV010000143.1 GCA_018266215.1 Cyanobacteria bacterium SZAS LIN-3
GATGGATTCCTGGAATGAGCCGTAATTGACGACATGAAAGACCGGTTCTTTCTTGATTACTTCGTTCATGCGGAAGCTGAGCGGCTCGTGATTGCGGCTTTTGAGGATGATTTTGCCGCCGGGTTTGACCGTGTCGACCAGCTCGGAAAAAATATCGGAACTGATGGCGGTTTCAATAACATAGTCGTAACTGCTCGGCTCCAGCTGCCCTTTCTGGCTGATGGGATCGTAGAGATCGATATTGGCGAAGCCGTAGATGCGCATGATCTTTTGCAATAGTTGCGAAAATCTATTGGACCCAAAAATTACGCCTTTTTCGGTGCGGCTGATGCCTACTTTCAGCACGGCCAGGGAAGCGGCTACCGGCTCGGCATAAGCGGCCTCCAGGAAGGGCATGTCCGGCGGCAGGCGAAATATGGAGGTTGCGGGGACGACAATGTAGCCCGCAAAACAGCCGTCACGGTCAACCCCGATAAATTGAGCTCCGGCGCAAGCACCATGGGCGCCGCGCTCACAATGACTGCAGAAGCCGCAGGAAAGCAGGGGATTAACGCATACAGGATCGCCCGCTTTGAAAATGTCGGTTTCGGCGTCTTCTACAATCCCGGCGAATTCATGGCCCAGAATGAGATGTTCCGGTGTCTTGAGCTTGCCTTCGGCGGCATAGAGATCTGTGCGACAGAGACCGGCCAGCATGACTTTGACAATCACGTCGCCGACGTCACGCAATTGAGGGCGCTCGACACTCTTGACCGAAAGTACGGTGCCGTCTTTGACTAAGGCTTTCATTTTTTCAGCCACAGTTGAGTCTCTGAACCTTTCGGCAGGGAAGTACCTATAGTTTACCAGTGAAAGAAGGCCGGCTCCGCAGGCGGATTTAACCCGGCCCCTCCTCTTGGCAAGCGGCTCTGTGACTGCTTTCTAATGATCCTGCCGCTGCTCCGTCAGCTCGCGTCAGTTGCCACAGAAATTCATGAAGATGAAAAAGGTCAGCCCTCGAGCCATAGAAGAGACACGTTAAGTAAGGAATGTAAACCATTAGATATTGATGTCCGTGATGCTGATAAGTTTCAGTCTCTACTTTCCTCCCTCTCCGTTTGAGCGTTCTTTTCCGGCTTTCCCGTTCCCCTCCTCCAGAGTCTTATTTTTTGAGTTGTATGATGCAACTCAGACTCAGACCAGGGGTGCCAAGGCCATGCTCAATCAACCGATCAATCCTTTCGACTTACAAGGAAACAAGATGGCACCAGCCGAAAGCAAATCCAGCTTCCCCACCCAGAACGTCAAGCTCATTGCCTGGGTCAACCAGGTCGCCGCGTTGTGCAAGCCTGCGAAAATTCACTTCTGCGACGGTTCCAAGGCCGAATTTGACCGCCTGTGTGGCGAGATGACTGCCAGCGGTACCCTCATTCCCCTCAATCCCGAGAAACGTCCCGGCAGCTTCCTGGCGCGCTCCACTCCCAACGACGTTGCCCGCGTCGAAGAGCGCACCTACATCTGCTCCGCAGACAAGGCGGACGCCGGCCCGACCAACAACTGGCTCGCGCCGGCCGAAGCGAAAGCTACCCTGACCAAGCTGTTCGACGGCTCGATGGCCGGTCGCACGATGTACGTCATCCCCTTCAGCATGGGCCCTCTCGGCTCGGACATTTCGCACATCGGTGTCGAAATCACCGACTCGCCCTACGTCGTCGTCAGCATGCGCACCATGACCCGCATGGGTCAGGCGGTGCTCGACGTGCTCGGCGCCGACGGCGAATTTGTGCCCTGTCTGCATTCGGTCGGCGCCCCGCTGGCTGAAGGTCAGAAGGACGTGGCCTGGCCCTGTAACGACACCAAGTACATCTGCCACTTCCCGGAAACCAGCGAAATCTGGTCCTACGGTTCCGGATATGGTGGCAACGCCTTGCTGGGCAAGAAGTGCTTCGCCCTGCGTATCGCCTCCAATCTCGCCGCCAAGCAAGGTTGGCTGGCTGAGCACATGCTCATCGTCGGCCTGCAATCGCCGGCCGGTGAAAAGATCTATGTCGCCGCTGCTTTCCCCAGCGCCTGCGGCAAGACCAACCTGGCCATGCTCGTCCCGCCGGCGCATCTGAGCGACTGGAAAGTCACCACCATTGGTGACGACATCGCCTGGATCAAGCCCGGGGCCGACGGCAAGTTCTACGCCATCAACCCCGAGGCCGGTCTCTTCGGCGTTGCCCCCGGCACTTCGATGAAGACCAATCCCAATGCCATGGCGGCGCTTTCGCGCGATTGCATTTTCACCAACGTGGCCCTCACCCCCGATGGTGACGTCTGGTGGGAAGGCATGACCGATACCCCTCCGGCCTCCGCCATCGACTGGAAGGGCAACGAATGGACCCCCGGTTGCGGTCGCGATGCGGCGCATCCCAATGCGCGCTTCACCGCGCCGGCCACCAACTGCCCGTCCATCGACAGCGCCTGGGATGACCCCGCCGGTGTGCCGATCTCGGCCTTCCTCTTCGGCGGCCGTCGTCCCACCACGGTGCCGCTCGTCACCCAGGCAGCTTCCTGGCGCGACGGCGTCTACATGGCGGCCACCCTCGGCTCCGAGACGACTGCTGCGGCGGTCGGCGCCGTCGGTGTCGTGCGTCGCGACCCGATGGCGATGAAGCCCTTCTGCGGCTACAACATCGGTGACTACTTCGCGCACTGGCTGGCCATGGGCGAAAAGTCGCAGGCCCTGCCGGCGATTTTCGCCGTCAACTGGTTCCGTCTCTCGGCGCAGAAGAAGTTCCTCTGGCCCGGTTACGGCGACAACCTGCGCGTGCTCAAGTGGGTCTTCGAACGGGTCACCAATCCCGCCGGCGACAACCACAAGACCGTGGCGCTGGGTGTGGCTCCGCGCTACACCGACATGGATCTGGACGGCCTCAATCTCTCGCCGGAGACCTTCGCCGAACTGATGAAGTTCGACGCCGACGAGTGGCTGCAGGAATGCATGTCGCAGGAGGAATTCCTCGAGAGCCTCGGCGACCGTCTGCCGGCGCAGTTGCGTGAGCGACAGATGGAAATCCTCACTGTCTTCGGCGACAGTGTTTTCGATGCCACACCTCCGGTGGTGGCACCGCCTGCGCCGACGACCGTGGTCAAAAGCTGATTGGCCAATCGGCTAGTTAGCTAGTTTTGGCGGTGAGGGTCCCTTTTACCGGGGATTCTCACCGTTTTTTTATTACCCGGAGAATAGTAGACCGGTCGGTCTAGGCGGCATTCGAGATACCCCTCTGGGGTTTGCCGGATCGACAGGGGCGGGGTCGGGGTGCGGGTTTTGAGGGATGCGGGCAAACGGAAAGTGTGAGGCGTTTCCATTTTGATTTTGAAAACTAATATGAGTAGTAGAGCGTTGCCATTTTTTACGAGAGAAGAAACAGTCGGCCACCGAAGGGCGACGTTCCTCTCTCGTAAAAATGAGTGGTGGTGGGGTTGTACCTAGGCCGAGGGTGTTCTCTCAACCAGCAACAGTTCCATTTCGTAGAAGCTGGCGGCGAAATACTGAATCAGAGATTTCCAGTGAATGCGGCTTTTGCGCTCCATATACTGAAGCCGCTCCTCCTGGAATTTTCTCAAGTCCACGGTTGCTGTTCTGGTTTGTTCTTGATCGTAGATGTTGCGCATGAACTCGTTAAGAGTGGTATGGAGATACTTTTTCTTGACGTTCAGCTTCAACATGGGCGAGCGCATCAGGTATCCGGATTTGGTCAGGACCAGTGCCAGATCCACATCCAGTATGTCCGCCAGCTTGATCAAATGCGAGATCGGAGGGAATCCTTCTTCGTTCACGATGGCGTCGTACAGTTCAGGACCAAGGAGTCTCCGGGCTTCATTGGATGTTCGCACATCGCCGTATTTTTCTTTGAGGCGCTGGTGCAGAGCACGACTGAAAGTGGCTTTCAGTCTGTTCATTCGCAGGTCGCTGTACAGGTAGAGATCGTTTCTATTTCTCAGATTAAAGTTAATGGCCATAATATTTTCTCCAAAAAAAGAGCGAGGCCCGTTCGGGCGCTCGCTCGCGTGAGTTGATGATGGTTAAGTCAGGGATTGGCTTGGGGAGCCTTTAACAGGTGTGCCGCCTGGTAAGACGCACTGGTCTCAGGGAAGGCTTTTGCTGTTGCAACTGTCTGGGTGTTTGAGTGCTTTTCCTCTTGTGCTTGCGGGGCGAACGAAACTGTTTTGTGATTGCAACCTAACCGGGCAAGTGGCGATCGGACAATGGCGCGGACCGAAAAACCGTGCGGGAAATACCCGGCCCGGTGTTTATTAAATGGCTGTGGCAGCTGGTCTTGCCTGGCGCGGCTATTGGTATTAAATTAAGTAGTAGGAGTGGCAAAAATAAGAAGCGGCCGGTGGAGGGGTGAGTCCTGAGGCCGTAGCCTCAGAACTTACACATGGAACTCAGAAATGAATGGTCAGGTAGTAGTCCTTGGAGCACTCGCTGTCGGACGGTTCCACCGATACGGAAAATCCTGCTTTGTGCAGGAAGAACCAGACTTCTCGGCTGCGTTGATCCAGGTTCTGGGGTTCGTGCCGGGAGCTTTTCACGGTGCAGACGCTAAGCGAGGTCTCGCCATTTGCCCGTGCCGTACGGATCCAGGGCGGGATGCTCTGCAGGATTGCCAGCGCTGGTGCCGCCGGCTCGGTGATGTTCCAGCTTTCGATTTCGCGCTTTCGCTGTTCCAGAAATTCGCGATACAGTCGGTCGCCCGCCTCAAGGGCTTCGCTGCATTGCTGCGCAAAACTGCAAGGGCTGATTGTTGGTGAAACACGAGGGTCCATCGATGACTACTCCAAAAAATGCGTTGAAGTGATGCCGGTCTGCCGCGTGCCAGCAGGCTGGGTCGGGTCGGTTGTTGGAGAATGGCGTGAATGCTTGGCTTGTGTTGTTCTGGAGGTTGAAGGAGGGGAGTGTAGATAACTCCACTTTATTTGAAAATACACATGCCCGGTCAAGGGCAGTGGACGGTAAATCCCATGCTTGCAATGCTTTGTGGATATTTAAATTGCAGCCCGGTTGTCTAACTGTCATGGCGCAACTCGCGCTATGGTATCACTGGCGGTGGCGTAAAAAATAAGGCTACTCAATTCGAAGTGCACATACTTCGAATTGAATAGCCGCTAAAGCTTGATTTCCTACCACCGTATCAATCAAATATGTCAAATTGTGGTCAGCTGGATTTATCCCGGGTCCTGCTTGATGCGGCGGCCGCCTCCAGGATCTCAAAAAGTGCAAAAAAGGCAAAAAATCCTGAAAAATCAGGGTCTTTAAAAAGAAAGCAGAGCGGAACTATCTTTTAGATAGCCCGCTCTGCTTTGTAAGGGTTTCAGCCTACTGAGGAATGAATCGCATTAACCTCCGAAGAGACCACGCAGCCAGCTCCAGAAGGTGCTCCACAGGCTCTTGTCGGACCCGGCTTCCTTAGTTGCCGGCATTGCTTTTGCGGCTTCGGCGGCTTCGCGGCGCTGGCGCACCAGATTAAGGAACGAGCCGGCCTTGAACCAGTCAATCTGCTCGGCGGTCAGTCCGTGCACGACCGGCACTTCGGAAGTGCTGCCGTCCTGGTGTTGAATCACCAGAGTGAGATCGCGACCCGGCTCAAGGGTGGTGAGACCCTTGATGGTGACGCGGTCCTGGGCACCGATTTTGTCATAGTCGGCGGGGTCGGCAAAGGTCAAGGCCAGCAGACCTTGCTTCTGCAGATTGCTCCTGTGAATGCGCGCGAAGCTGCGCACAATCACGGCCTTGCAACCCAAAAAGCGCGGCGACATGGCAGCGTGCTCACGACTTGAGCCCTCGCCGTAGTTGACGTCACCGATTGCGACCCAGCCAAGACCTGCGGCCTTGTACTGACGCGCGATGGCTGACAGACCTTCGGTGTTTCCGGTGAGCTGGTTGACACCGGTGCCCGGTTGGCCGGCGAAGGCATTGACGGCGCGGCTGAACATGTTGTCGCTGATTTTGTCCAGATGACCACGGAATTTCAGCCATTGCACACCGGCCGGCGAGATGTGGTCGGTGGTGCATTTGCCGGTCGCCTTGAGCAGTACTGGCAGTCCGCTGTACTGATGTTCGCCGGCGAAGGCGTCGAAGGGCGCAAGCAGCTGCAAGCGGTCACTGTCGGGCTTCACAGCCACCTGGGTGAGTTCGTTGTAGCGTGCCGGGGTGATGGCGTCTGCGTCGGTGACGAAGCCCTGCGGCGGCAATTCGTCGGCCGTGGGCGCGGTGAGCTTGAAAGGCTTGCCGTCGGCGCCGATCAATTCATCGGTGAGCGGGTTGAAGGCAAGCGTTCCCGCCAGAGCAAAGGCGGTGACAATCTCCGGACTGGCGATGAAGGCATGGGTGCCTCCATTGTTGTCGTTGCGACCTTTGAAGGGGCGATTGAAGGAGTTGATGATCGAGTTGGGCTCGTTGTCCGCCACGTCGTTGCGCTGCCACTGGCCGATGCAGGGGCCGCAGGCGTTGGCCATGACCTGACCTCCCACCGATTGCAGCGTTTCCATTTGACCATCGCGTTCGATGGTGTCATGGATCTGCGTTGAGCCCGGAGTGATCAGAAAGCCGCACCTGGCCTTGAGTCCATGGTCTGCTGCCTGACGCGCGATGTGCGCGGCCCGACCCATGTCTTCGTAGCTGGAGTTGGTGCAACTGCCGATCAGGGCAAAGCGCAACGTCTCCGGATATCCCCTGGCCTTGACCTCGGCGGCGAGCTGGGAGATAGGCCTGGCCAGATCCGGGGTGTACGGTCCGACCACATGCGGTTCCAGCGTGGTCAGGTCGATTTCGATGACGCGGTCGAAATACTTTTCGGGATTGGCTTCGACTTCCGGGTCGGCGCGCAGATGATCGGCATAGCCCTCAGCAATGGCGGCCAGAGAGGCGCGATTGGTGGCTCGCAGATAGGTGGCGGCGGCGGCCGAGAAGGGGAAGGTGGATGTGGTGGCACCAAGTTCGGCGCCCATGTTGGCGATGGTGGCCTGGCCGGTGCAGCTCATCGTGCCTGTGCCGGCACCGAAGTATTCGATGATGCTGCCGGTGCCGCCCGAGCTGCCGAGAATACCGGCCAGCTTGAGGATGACGTCCTTGGCCGAGGCCCAGCCGTTGAGCTTGCCCGTCAACCTGACACCGATCAGTGTTGGCCGGGAAAGCGACCAGGGCTCTCCGGCCATCACTTCCACCGCGTCGGCTCCGCCCACTCCGATGGCCAGCATGGACAGGCCGCCGGCATTGGGTGTGTGCGAGTCGGTGCCGATGATCAGACCACCGGGAAAGGCCAGGTTTTCCAGGACCACCTGGTGGATGATGCCCTTGCCTGCCGCACCAAAGGCGATACCATGGCGAGCGGCGGCCGAGCGCAGGAATTCATAGACCTCGACGTTCTCGGATTGAGCCAGCGTCAGGTCCTTGAAGGAACCGGCCCTGGCTCGAATGAGGTGATCGCAGTGAATGCTGGTAGGAACGGCAACCTCCTTGAGGCCGGCCTGAATATATTGTAGAAGCGCCATCTGAGCGGTGGCGTCTTGCATGGCTACGCGGTCGGGGCGCAGGGCGATATGGCTCTTGCCGCGTTCCAGGGTGGCAAAGTTTTCTGGGAAAGTATCCAGGTGGGCAGCCAGGATCTTTTCGGTGAGGGTCAGCGGCCGACCCAGCTTTTCGCGGGCGGACGCACAGCGGGAGGCGAAGGCTTCGTAAAAAGCCTTCACCTGGGTTTGGTCTTGCAGGTTCATAATGCCTCTCAGGTCAATTATGCAAAAGGTACTTGCAATATGGTTTGTCGATTCGGCTGATCGCCGATTACTCGGGCATTGAGCCCGTGTACTGTGACAGTGGACGATAGAGCTTGTTGTCGGCGATCTGTTCGCGGACGTGCTCACCCCAGCCGATGATGCGGCTGGTGCAGAAGGTGGAGCTGAAGAGCTCGCGCGGAATGCCGACGTGCTCGAGCACAACCGCCGTCCAGAATTCAACGTTGACGCGCAGGGTGCGCACGGGCTTGTTCAGGGTTGTGGCGCGCGCTTTCTGGCGATCGGCCAGGGCAGCCAGAATCTGACTTTCCACAGCTTTGGCCAGTTCGATGCGGGGGCCGTTTTGCTTCTCGGCGACACGCTTGAGGCAGAGCGACCGTGGATCGTCGGTGCGATAGATGCGATGGCCGAAGCCCATCAAACGGCGACCGGCGGCCAGTTGTGCGTCCGCCCAGGGGCGAGCGTTGTCGACGGATCCGACGGCATCGAACATGTCGAGCACCGGACCGGGAGCGCCGCCATGAAGCGGGCCGGAAAGAGTGCCGACGCCGGAAGTGATGGCCGCACCGACATCGGCGCCGGTGGAGGCGGTGACGCGGCTGGCAAAGGTAGAAGCGTTGAGACCGTGATCCATGGTCAGGATCAGGTAGGTCTCGACGGCGTGGAGATTGTCGGCGCTGGGCTTCTTGCCGGTGACACCCCAGAGGTAGCGCTCGGCATAGCCCGCATTGCGCAGTTTGCGGATGGGCTTGCGACCGGTGCGCAGCACCTCGACGACGGCGGGAGCCGCTGAGCACAGGGCCAGCACTTCGTTGTCGACCTCTTTGAGATCGCGGTTGAGCCAGGGCTTGAAGTTGCGATTTTTGGCGATAGCCGAGATGGCTGTGCGGAAAGCGGAGAGGGGCTCACCGCCCTTGAGTCTGGCTACCAGGCGCACTTCTTGTGGCGACAACTGGCCCAGGGTTTCCACTCTGGCGCGGAAAGCGGAGTGCTCCTCGGCTGTGGGCAGACGGCCCTCGCGCAGCAGGAACCAGACTTCCTCGATGGTGTTGTTCTCGGCGAGGGTGATGGCGTTGTGGCCGTTGAAAACGAGTTTTCCGGCTTCACCGTCTACGTGGCTGAGTCGGGTTTTGCAGGCGATGACGCCTTCCAGTCCGGCTGCAAAAGATGGGGTTGATTCGCTCATGGATTTGGTCCGTTCTTATTACTTAGTTGAAAAGCTTCTTCTCCGCTTCGACGACTGTCCTGACCCAGCGCTCGAAAATTGGCATTTCGTGCGTGTTTTGCAGTGGTGGGCTGAGGGCAGTCTATATCGTCTGAGTGGGGAAGCTTATTTTGGAGGAAGGAGTTGTATGAATAATGCCCTCTAACTACCATAACGCGGGAAAGCTCTTCAACGCGTTTCAAATTCTTGTAGTTGTGAGCAGTAACCACTTTAGATATATCTGGCCTGGACGCGAGAGGGGAGGGTCCTTCTCCTGCAAGGGCGAAGATTATGTCAAGCGCTATCGCTGGCTGCACGAGCATGCAATTTTTTCAGCTAAAGAGCCGCTCATAGTGCGCTTTCAAAGCGGGAAGCTTAAGCGACCATTAAGGGCTTCGGGGCTGCGAATACGAATTTCCGCTGGCTTCCAGTGCGGAGTGGAACTTACTACTACGGGTTGTCGTAATGCCGTGCAAAACATACCTCCCCAATTAATGCAGCCTGGGATTAAAACCCCCAGCCACTCCGTTATT
>JAFEAV010000144.1 GCA_018266215.1 Cyanobacteria bacterium SZAS LIN-3
TTTGACGGCCTCAGGCTCCGCGCCAAAGGATGGGCATGTACCGACAAAGGCCAGGCACAGTGCCAACAGCACGGCGGAATTGTTCAAAACTTTGCTCACAAAAGAGGCTTCCTTGGGGAGAATTGATGGGGCATTACACACGGCCAACATTCCAGATGCCATGGTACCGCACGATCCCATGGCAACCCAACCCACGGTAATAAAACCTGATTAATCTGATATATGCGATCGGCCCGCCATGGGGCTCTACCTAGAGTCGCAATTCAAATTTGTGACGGTCATAATTCGCATTATCAGAATAAGCGCAGAGCGCAGGCTCACCGTTATCCGCCCACATGACGCCGTGTATGCGCATGGGAATGGGACCACTCTTGTCCATCGACATCACGCCCTGCGGCTTCTTATCGAGGGCCAGTTGCGCCTCGGCGGCGTCGACCATTTCCCTGGTGGCGGCCTCCGCTTTACCCGGAGCAAAGGTACCGCGCTCCGCCAGCATCAAGCCGGACATACCACCCAGCACGGTGGTCATATTGTCGCTGCCCAGATCGACAGCCTGACCTTTCTGCCTTGCCCTTTCAATGGTGTGTTGCAGCGCCACGGCCAGTTCGGTGCCCGCATCCTTAGGCGAAAGCGGAGGATTGGCGCCAATCTTGTCGGCAATTTTTAGCATATCGCTGTAGGTCTGCCCGTCAAAATTACGAATAGCCTGCATGCGGTCATGAAACATTTTCTGCCGATCCGGGCTGGGAATAGCCTTATCGTACATCTCCTGGGCGTGCTTCATGCTATCACCGGCGGTGCGGCCGGCATCAGCCAGCAACTCAACAGTGCCAAATTTTTCACCCACGGTGCTATCGGAGCGGCCCTGCATCTGCTTTATCGCCAGATTGCCGTCCGGGGTCATGGGGCTGCCGACAGCAACTGCTGAGTCGGCGTCCGCAGTCTTATCGGCTTCCTGCACATGTTTGAGTTCACTGCCCATGATTCAATTCACCCCTTATTTCTGTCGAGCACCGTTGAGCACCATGTTTTCCAGTATGCGATTGACTTTTAACGGATTGGGAGCGGCAACCAGACGCAGCGGATCGATAAAGTGTACTTCGCCGGCAGGTCCGATGATTATATTTTTGAATTGAATATCGTCGGCGGCCACACCAGTTTTTTGCATGATGGCTATCTGTCGTTGAAAATCATGCATCGCCGCCGTCAATCTATTTTTATCTCCGGACAGCACCACATCGCGATAGGTATCACCCGGGATCGTTTCCATAGTCAGCGCTTCGTGCCCCTCGGCAGTCTTGCCGACTTCAAAAACCCTGGGCACGCGAATACCCTGCCGACCGAGAGAAGCCAGAGCATTAGCCTCCTCCTCGGCACTGGTGATGGCCGTCATCTTCACCTTAACGATGGTGTTGTCAGGCCGGAAATAGACCACGCCTTCGCTTTCGCTCTCGGTGTAAACACCGGTCGGCACCTGAATATTGTCGTTACGCACATAGCCGACCGCCGGTGGGGCTTCCTTCGGTACGACCACATCCTTGAGCCCGCCACTGGCTTTCACAGCCTGTCCCTCAAGGGCGCCGGCCACCTCCGTCGACTGCAATCGAGCCAGTCCGGCCCGTCCCAGACCAGCCAGGGGTTTCGCCAGGCCACCGCCCAGGCCGCCGGCGGCAAGATCCATAGAGCCGCGCCCCAGATCGCTCAGTACTTTCTGACTGGCCAGACGTTCCGCCGGGGTGAAATTGGCGCCATGGGCGACAACATCGGCCGATTTAATCCAGGACGGAGCGTTTTCATAAAGCTTGTAGCCGCCCCAGGCCAGGCCTGCGGCGCCCAGAGTATACAGAGTGGGCTTTTTCAAAAAAGCCGTGGCCAGTTCCGTGGCCACCCCGGTACCGACAGCGATGGCCCCGAGCTTGACCGGATGTTCGGTTAACTCTTTCAAGGCCCCGGAGCCGACTGTACCGGCAACGGCTCCATAGCCCCCCGAAGTGTTTTCGGGAGCGTTCGGCACCGAATCGGCCCGCATGCGCTCCAGCGCTTTGTTCAACATAGCCTGGTTATCCAGACGATTGATATCGCCCGGCCGGTCAGCATTTCCGTCAAGAGGAGCGCCCATCTATTTAAACCACACCCAAATCACCCCAGACAAAGACAATATGCCCGCCCGAGACCAAGATTGTTCGGGCCCATCCCGGAGGCCCGGCTCAATTTATGCACGTGACCCCAAAAGGACACGAAACTCATTCAAAAATAGGCCATGGCAGCACATTTTTCTTTTGAGGTTTTTTCCCATGGCTCACGACACCCCACCCCCAAAACCTGAAGCCCATACCACAACCGACGCCGCCCAGCCCCTGTTTAGCGCCAGAGCCCTGGCCGAGCTGGACATGAAGAGCAACCCGGCTTTTATGAGCAAAGCCGCACTGCCTCTGGAATTTACCCCAAACAAAAAAGACCTGGAAATAGTCGACCAGCAGATAGCCGCAGCCATGAAATTTGCCGAAAGCAGAATGACCAAAGAGCAGATTGCCAGAGTCAATGTCGAAGCCAACATACCGCATAAATACATTCAGCAAGCAGCCGACCACATGAAAGCCCCCAATCAGGTCACGGCTAAGCCCGGCGACAGCTACTGGTCGGTGGCTCACGATGTAGTGGCTCAGCGCAAAGGCGTCCAGCCCAGCAATCCGGAAGTGCACACTATGGTCAAAACAATGGCCGCACATAACGGCAAAACAATGGAAGAAGCCAATCACTTAAAAGTAGGCGAAACCATTAAAATACCGCCCGCCTTCGATAAAAAATCTCGTTAGCCTGAAGCGCCATAAAGATTAAATCCAGCCACCCCTGTCCAGAACAATCGGGGGCGGTATAGATAACTGCACTGAGATTGAGAATCGAGCCGCAAGCCAACGGCAGGATTAACGATCTTCCCCCCTTTGAACGAAAACGATTACTCAACGCTCACAAGCCACAAGTTTGGAGATCGTTGAAATGAGCACAAATAATGGGTCAGACGCACCGGTAACCACAGATGCGCCGGCAACCTCAGCGGCAACCGATGCAAACGCCGTCGGTCGCAAATTACTAGAGGATCTGCAGAACAAATTCAGCCCGGTGGCCAGCCCGGAAACTGTACAAAAACTGGTCCAGGACGGAATTCTCCCGGAGGGCTCCACTGTAATTGACTTTGGCACGCTCAAGGGTCAACTTGATACCGACCAGCGAACACTGCGGGATATCCAGGCCCAGCAGCCAATCGACACTACCGACGCCGCCAGAGCACTGACCGATGCCCAGACCGCGCAAACAGCGGCGCAGAAGACCCTCGACGATGCCCAGGCCCGGGTCACGCCCCTGGAGCAACAGATACAGAAGCGTCAGGACCAGGACGACCAGGTCAAAAACGCCTTCAATACAATCGCCACAACTCTCAACCAGACTGAAATCGGCAATGGACAGTTAACCGACATAGTCAACAATCCGGATTCCACGCCGGAACTGCGCGATGCGGCCAAGGTACTGCTCGGCACAATTCATGACGAAACTTACGGCTCAGGCCGGGGTCTGGCACATCGAAATACGAGCGATTACAGCGACTTCGACATGTTCAGCTTCAGCGGCGGCATCCACTTCAATTGGGATACGGTCAATCGCGGCGGCGAAAAGCACGAGGCGCAAAACAACGCTGACAGGGCCACGCTGGCGCCTCTGCTGACCGAGCGCGACAGCGCCAAAGCCGCCAAAGATGCCGCCGATACCGATCTCACCGCCAAGCAGACCGACCTCAATAATCTCAACGATCAAAATTTAGCCTTGACCACACAGAAGCAGACCCTGAGCGAAAGAGTGCAGGACGAGCAAGCAGCCCTTGATTCAGCCCAGGCGCCCGGCAATCTCGATGCCGCCGGCCGTGTCACCAGAGGTGGTGGCTACTATCAGGTCGCCGAAGCTTTGCTGGGCATTCCCGAAGGGGGTCACAGCACGGCGGACGAGAAAGAATTGAAGATGCTGACTCGCATTTTGCAGAATGAAGAGCGACTATTAAACGGCGGCAAACTGCCTAAGTATTTGAAAGTCGGGGATCAATTGCTGGCGCCGGAGAACCTCAGTCGAGTGATGCAGGAACTGGCCGCCACCCTGGAGCCAACGTCGCCATAGAACAAATTGCTCACCATTGCACCACATTCGGTGCCCTGGTGAGCAAAAAGGTTTTAATCGAACAATTAACCGGGGGCTATTAGCCTTATGGCTTTTGCAGCTCGGGCTTCCATTCGTCGAGGATTGCGCCTTCTACGGGGCAGGCCGAGAGGCAGGCGCCGCAATCGATGCAGGTGGAGTCGTCGATAACGGGGTATTTGTGACCCTTATCGTTGGTTTTTTCTGTCCAGTGAATGCACTCGACTGGGCAAACCGGTAGGCAGTCACCTACGCCCTCGCAGATATCAGATACGATTGTGTAAGACATGAGAAATCTCCTCGATTATCCCCCAGCCGATTGACTGGGGCTTTCCTAATTTTTCTATATGCGACCGTCACTGGCAGACGGTTACGACACGGCAACTATTAAGTCGTACTCGGAACAAAGCGGCCCGACCCAGGAGGTTGAGGGCCGAAGTCATCATATCAAAGAGGCGTAAAGATCGACACGCTCAGATCGGAGCGACTGTCAACAAAAGCAGGCTTCCTTGAAACTAATTGAGAATGGCAGTCAAATTGCCAAATGAGGAATGAGGATCAAATCAGAAACAGCAGTGCACGAAGCTAACCGCCATGGGTTTTTGGGACTTTTAGATCTCAAAAAGATAGTTCTGCCTAATGTCATTCCTTAGCAATTCCTGACTCCAAAAATATTTTTTTAAGTCCTACACAAAGGGGTGACCAAGAGGAGGCGCGTCGAGCCGGGCATATCTTTACAAGGCATTCTGGACTATCGATAGGGGGAAAGTTTGGCCATGCTGTTCTAAAATACGGACCTCTGGAAAAACGTTTGACACATCCTATTTATGAGGGCAGACGATGCATCAGCTTCCACCAGTACCGGCACTCGGCCTGACTCTGGCAATTCCCAAAGAAAGGGTTGAGGCGGCCATCGATCAAATGATTGCCAAAGGACGCAATCTGCTGGCCAAAAAGGCCGACTCTCGCGAAATGATGGAAGGGCTGAAGCGCGCTAACTGGACCTGGGTTCTGGAAACCTCCGACGAGCTGAGAAAGTGCTTTTCATCGGAGACCGTGCCGCTCTACTTCGCATCCAATGTTTATTTTGTCCCCAGTCTCAAAGCCGATGATTTCGAGCGCGATGTCGACGAATTTCCCTTTATCGTAGGCGGGCGCCTGGAGCGCCTTGCAGGCTTCCGCAAGATGGCGCCCATTATCCCCGAGCCCCCGTGTGGAGACTATCTGGCGGCCCTTACCCATCCCCGCATTTACCACTCAACCTGGCGCGCCTTTGAGCTGGGCCAACACGGCGAAGCCGTAGTGCTCGCCGTGAAGGAGCTGGAAGACACAGTCAGCATGCTGGTGGCAGGCAACATCAACGCCAAGGGCGCCGAGCTCGTGCGCGCCGCCTTTGATCCGGAAAACGGCCCGCTTTGCAGTCCCGAAAATACCGCCCTGGAAAATCAAGGCATCGCCGACCTGCTGGCCGGCTTCTTCGAGCGCTACAAGGGTCTGCCCAGCAGCGCGCCCCTGAGCATCAACCAGACCGCGCGCATTCTGTCCCTTGCCACTTATCTCATGTACACGCTTGAGAGCATTCATCTGCCGCCCAAGGAAGAAGAAGGCGTCGAAGGCGCGCCGCCCGAAGCGGAAAAGCCCTATGAGTTTGAATTTTTAAAAGAATAGTGGCAGGGCCGTGCGCCTTTACCTGGCAATAGGATCGACTTTTAGGTTCTGACGATCCTCTTTGCCGTCCTTGTAATAGAAAATTTCAGGCTTGAAATAAAACGCGCCTTTCTTGATCTGCAATTCACTGCGGTAGGGGTTTTCAAAAAGCCAGACCAGAAGCAGATTGAGAGTGACGAAGAGCGAGACGAAAGTGGTCAGAAGCGTTTGAGTGCGCGCACTCTCCACGCGGAAGAAATAAGTGAACATGATGATCATGACCGCGCCCAGACAGAGCACAACCCAGACCACTTCGGAGAGACCGCGTTTGCGTGCCGACATGCGATAACGCCTGGCATCGGATAGCCGCTTCATAGAATCAATCATCGAGGCAAAACAAGTAGTCTCGCGATTGGTCTTCGGTTCCACCGTGACAATCGAATGCCAGAGGCCCTGGTAAGCGGGAATGCTCGCCTCAACCTCTCGACCCTCGGCGATTTTGTCCCAGTCCTCACTCTGCACCACTGTGTAATACCAGGCCAGATTAGTGCAAATCTTGATCGCCTCGGCCCGGCCCAGCCCCTTGGATAGATGCGCTATATCGGAGCAGCTGCTGGCTTCGGTCTGGGCCATAGTTCTTGATTGATCAAATTTTGATTGCACATTGACGACAATCAAACCAAGCAAAATCGAATAAAGCGTACCAACCACCGAAATCAAATACCCGGCGATTTCATGATGCTTTTTGAAATCCTGACGGCGAAAGGTTTTGCGCACGACAATCAAGCCGGCAACGCTAAAAAACACGCCGCCGCCGACAAGAAGAAGCGATTCAACCAGTGCGCTCACAGGACCTCCAGGACGGCCCCTATCATACCTAATCCGGCGGACAGTTTGAAACTACTTGAGCTGACGGCGGAAACGCCTTGAACTAAGGGTCAAAAGGACCGAGGCAAAAACCGCCAGAGCCAGGACATCGGGCCAGATTACATCGAGCCCCGCTCCTTTCAATAAAATAGCCTTGGTGCAGGAGACATAAAAGCGCAGCGGGTCCATGAGCGACATGTACTGGCAAAAACGCGGCATGCTTTCAAGAGGCGCGACCGCACCAGAGAGCTGAATCACCGGCAGATTGACAAAGAACGATGTAAGCAGCGCCTGTCGCTGGTTCTGGGCAAAAGCAGCCAGTGAAATACCGATTGAAATGCCGACAATAATAGCCAGGAAAGAGACCCCTAAAAATAGCAAGAGACTGCCGCGGAAGGGCACGTGGAAAATGAACCTGGCCACAAGCAAACTGACAAGCACGGTCATCATCAGAAGCACAGACAGAGGCACCACTTTGGCCGCCAGTATCTGGAAAGAATTGACCGGCGTCATGAGCAACTGCTCCAGCGTGCCGGAGTCTTTTTCGCGCACGACGGTGGAAGTGGAAACGAGCGTGCTGACAAGATTAAGCACCAGAGCCAGCACACCGGGGACGAAGAACCAGGAGCTTATCAGGCCCGGATTATAGGCGAAGCTTATCTGAGGCAAAACCAGCTGGGAATTAGCCCGGGACACGGGCACCAGATGTCGATTAAAAGCGCTGAGGATCTGACTGATATAACCACTGGCGATACCAGCGGTATTGGCATCCACACCGTCGATCATGATCTGGATTTCAACCTTGCGCTGCGCTTTGATGTCACGCTCCAGCTCCGGCGGGATAACCACCCCGGCGTCAAGCTTACCCTCGCGCACCAGGATGGCCAGGCTCTCGGTCGTGCCCCCCGACTGCTGCAAATCGAAGACCCCATTTTCCACCATGGCCGCTACCAGCTCGCGCGAGACCGGCGAGCGGGCCATGTCTATCACCCCCAGGCGCAGGTGCTCCACTTCCGGAGAAAGGGCAAAACCGTAGAGACAGAGCTGCAAAATAGGCATGAAAAAGAGCAAAAACAGAAGCTGCCGGTCGCGCATAATCTGGCGCAACTCTTTGATGGCCAGAGTCTTGATCTGCAGTCTGAATATTTGAGTCTGCGACAGAGCCGACATTTCTATTTCCTCATACCATCAGCCGGGCAACTGCATTTTTTTGAGCAGACCGGCCGCCCGCAGCAGCACCACAAAGGCAAACAGGCCCAGCGCCACGGGGATAAACAACTGACTGGCGGCATCGGAGCCCCGGACAAAAACATCGCGACAGCTCTCCACAAAATAGCGGGCGGGCAAAATTGTGGAGATCAAAGAAAGAGGAAAGGTTATGTTGCGCAGGGGATAAATAAAGCCGGAGAGCAAAAGAGCTGTGGTGAATCCGGCGGTGGCGACCGCTTGCACGGCCACACTCTGGGTCGAGGATTTGGCTCCCACCATCAAACCAAAGGCTATGGCGCAGTTTTCGTAGAGTACCAGCGAGAGCAAAAAGATCGGAAAATCGCCGACGATGCTGATACCGAAAAGCACTATCGCCAGGACGATTAGCAGCACCGACATGGCCAGGGCGATGGCCACATAAGCGGACGCCTTACCCATGACGAGCTCAAAGGAAGAAAGCGACGAGGCATAGAGCTGCAGCATCGTACCCTGTTCATTTTCGCGGGCCATGGCCAGGGCCGCCAGCAAACAGGGAAAAATCCACAAGATTACCGCCACCGCCCCCGGTGCCACATACTGAGCTTCCTTGCGCCCGGGGTTGAACCAGAGGCGCAGCTGGGCACTGATTAGATTGGGTGAGGTGCCGAGATCGTGGGTGCGGCAAAAATATTTGGTGGTGGCCAGGACGCTGTTTTTGATCACCCGGGCGTTATTAACGTCGGTGGCGTCGATGACCACAGCCACAGGCGCGGGCAGGCCCTGCTTCAAGTGACGGGAAAACTCCGGCGGCACGATGATGGTGGCCTTGGCCAGCCCCAGATCAAGCGGCCCTATGGAGTCAGCGCGATTACCCCACCTGGCCGGCGTCAACTGCCCGTTGGCAAAAATAGTATCGACATACTCGCGGCTGAGGGCACCACTGTCATAATTTTGCACAGCCACGGGAATGTCCTTGGACTCCAGACGAGTGGCATAGCCGTAAAGCAAAAGGGCCAGCACGGGCAGGCCAAAAGCCAGAGCCACAGTAAGTTTATCCCGGCGAAACTGGGCGATTTCTTTGATGGCCTGGGCATATATGCGACCGAGTTTCATAACAATCAAGCCCCTCCCTGAGCGGCGGTGGAGCGTTGCACAATGGAGATGAAGGCGTCTTCCAGAGAAAATCCCAGACTGCGCCGGGAGAGTTCGATCAGTCCGGCAAAACCGGCCACGGCGCGCTCAATCACCGGCCAGTCACGGCCGGGCTCATCAAGCACGATGTGCAAACTGTCGGCAAACATCGAGACCCGCCAGGGAGCGATGACGGATTTCAAAAGCGTGTAAGCGGC
>JAFEAV010000145.1 GCA_018266215.1 Cyanobacteria bacterium SZAS LIN-3
GTAACGGAATGGCTGAGTGTTTTAATCCTCAGCTGCGTTAAATGGGGAGGGATGGAGCAAAAAGAGAGAGCGCCTGATTCGTCGGCGCTCTCTTTTTTACTTGTGACGGCCGGCTTGGCTTATGGATACATGTACTTGCGAAAAGCCCGGCGCAAAAGGTAGAACCCGCCAAAAAATACGATGGCAGCGGCGATGGCATGAGCGTGCACGAGCAGGCTGATTGATAATGCGGTCACAAGCATTACACCTGCTGTTGCGAGAAGCATTGCGAGAATGTATTTCATATCGGTGTTTTTGAAATTGGTGATTGATTGGTTGGGTGTTTGATCTTCAGGTTGGGATAGGATGGACGCCATCAACTTAGGCGTTGCAGCGCCCTGGATGCAAATGATGGCTTCTTAAGCGCGAGGCAGAGCTGAGTTACTTTACACTTCGCCCGGACTTGCGCTCAGAGTCCGGCTCCGCTCTCGCTGGCCTTTTTCAGATCCGCCTGCGCTTTTTCCGTCTGCTTCAGTGCGGCGTAGGCCTGCGCGCGACCTCTGTATGCGGTGGCGGCGTGGCGAGGGTTGGCGGCTATGGCCTTGCTGTAGCTGGCAATGGCATCCTGATAGCGACCCAGGGTAAATTGAGTCTGACCGAGACCGACCAGCAGCTCATCTTCATCCGGTTAGAGTTTGACCAGGGTCTGGTAATCGGCCAGGGCGCTCTGGGGATGGTTGTTTTTGCTTGAAAGCACTGCGCGCTGGAGCAGGAGGGCGTGCTTGTCTTTTGAGGTCTGCATGGCCTGGGAGAGGGCCTGGTACGATTTTTCATAGCTGCCGCTGCCGGAGCTGAGTTGTATGTCGGCCAGCAGCCTGGCGTTGGCACCACGGGCGATGGCTTCTTTCATGCTTGCTACGGCCTCGTTCTGACGACCTAGAGATTGCAGGGCGCGGGCGCGCATCTGGTAGCCGTCGGACATGCCGCCGTAGTTTTTGATCAGAGCATCGGCTTCTGCCAGGGCCCTGGTGTAGTTTTTGGCGGCTTGATAAATGTGTCCGCGCAAAACGCGACTGCGCAGCTGCTGAAATTCATAGAAATGTGCCAGTGGGTGCCAGTAATCGGGGCCATGTGCCTGAAAGTGTTGTGAACGTTCGATGATGGCACTGCTGTCGGCAATTGCTCGGTCAAATTGTTCCGTTTCGGCCAGGCGATTAGCCCGGATTTCCTGCGCCATTGTGCTGAAAGGCAGTTGTCTCTTGTCGCTCTCGCCAATTTTTATGGCCTGTCCGAAGGCCGCCAGCGCCGCTTCTTCGTTGTCCTGCCGCTCCTGCAAGCGGCCGATGGTGAGACAGAGCAGGGCCGAGGGTGACTTGAGATTTTCGGCCTGCAGATATTTGATGGCGCTGTTGATGGAGTTTGTTTTTTCCAGGTTGCGGCTTGTGATCAGTATTGCCGTTTCACTGGCCGTTCGTTCGCGTACCGCCTTGTCCGGCGACTGGCCGCAAACGCGCACGGCCATGTCGGTGAAACGTGTAAATTCCTCTTCTTCCCCTGCCCTGGCCGCCGGGGCGAGCAGCAGCAATAAGCCTAAAACAGTCAATTTGATTGATGCCGTAAACGGTTTCGCCATGCGGATTCCTGTACCTTTGTTTCCTTCCGTTGCTTACGCTTCTTACCCTTTATACGGGGCAATGCTAAGATGAAAATGTCCCTCTATGTCAAATAGTTTACCGGGGGATGGGCATCTCCAGTCACTGAGTCTTGCAACCGCCTTTGCAAAAGGGGCGTCGTTCGTATGTTTGAGCATAAGGATAGTAGCGGCGTAAGCCAGCCAAGCGAGGATCACACCGACTCGCTTGCTTATTACAATGGGCGCGAAGCGCTTGATGCCGCGCAGTTTGCCGACGCCGCCAATAATTTCACCCTACTGATCGAGCGGCACCCACGTGACCCTCAATACCGCTGGATGCGCGCTAAAGCCTACTATGGGCTGGGCGCCTGGGACCTGTGTCGTCAGGATTGTGACCTGGCTGCCGAGCTCGGCTTGACCCTGCCCGAGGTGCGGCAGCTGGCGGAGATGGCTATTACTGAGGCTCATACAAGCGGCAATCGTGGGGCCGGTAAGCCCGATTTTATGGCTTTGCTGGCCCTGCGTCACAACTATCGCTTGCGCTCTCTTTTTATCAACGCCGACGAGCGTCTGGCGGAGGGCGATTACAACGGGGTTCTGGAGCTGGTGACGCTGGCTGAGCGATTGCTCGATAATGGCGATGCGTCCGGCGATCTGGCTTTCAATCTTGGTTTGATGCGCGTCCGCGCCTGCATCGGCAGCGGCAAGCAGGGCGAGGCGCTGGAGGTCATCGACTTCTATATCAAACATGCGCAGGCGACGGGCCGCGATGACTACGTGCGACAATTTAAGGTGCAGCGCAGTTTGTTGTACTGAAGTTGTATTGATTAAAATGTAGAAGTCCCTGTTCGGGCCTGAGGCAAAATTTTGAATCAACCTTGTGAGCTTCTGACTGATAATTGTCGTTTTGTCCAACAAATTGCTCCCACTCCGCTGGTGCCTGTGGCCCTTGAAGCCGACGGGCCGCGCATCTGGTGCAAGCTGGAGTTTCTCAATCCCAGCGGCTCGACCAAAGACCGCATTGCGCGCTACATACTGGAAAAACAATGGCGGCTGGGTCGGCTGCGTACGGGCAGCCTGGTGGTTGAAGCTTCGAGCGGCTCGACCAGCATCGCTATGGCGCTTGTCTGCGCTCAGATCGGTCTTAAATTTATCGCCGTCATGCCCGAGAGTGTCAGCAACGAAAGGGTGCAAATAATCAAAAGTTATGGAGGGCAGATCATTTTGACGCCCCGCGCCGACGGCATTCTCGGAGCTCTCAGTCGGGCGGCTCAGGAGGCTGAGGAAAGGGATGCTTTTTATCCGCGCCAGTTTGAAAATGTCGATAATGCCGAAGCTCACCGTGTCTCCACCGGCCAGGAGATACTGGGACAGGTGCCCGGAGGAGTTGTCCACGCTGTGGTTAGCGGGGTCGGCACGGGAGGGACGATAGTCGGCCTCTACAATGCCTTTGCCGGAGCCGGCTGTCCGGTGCGGCCCGTCTTTGCCAAGCCGGTGGAAACTGTTATGGCGCCGGCCGGACAGACGTATTTTGAGGCCGAGTGCTGCAGCTTCAGCTCGCGGGTGCCGGGTGTTGTCGATGGTCTGTCCAAGCTGTACAGCCGCGCTGATCTGCCCGGATTGATTGAGGTGGAGGTGCAGGGGCGGGTGGCGATCGAGACAACCAGAAAGCTCATCCGGCATGGTTTTCCGGTTGGTCCGAGTTCTGGTTTGAATTATGCCGCGGCCGTCGAGGCCCAGAGGCAGTTGGGCGATAAGGCGCATGTGGTGACGGTTTTCCCGGATCGCATGGAGCGTTATTTTTCAACCGAACTCTTCAGCGGCTGGCAGTTTTAACACACTATTGCAATTAGTAGACGGCTGGAAATAAAAAATGGTATCGAAAGCGATACCACTTTTTGTCTTTATTGCGCGGCCGACTCTTATTTGATGCCGAATTTTCTGGCGATAAATGAAATCACCATGAAGGCTAAACCGGAAAGGATGGCAGGTCCCCAGCCGCTGAATCCCAGGTATTGAGGGAAATAGTGGGCGACGATGCGCAATTCAATTGCTGGTATCAGCCAGAAGAAGAAGAGCAGGAAGATGGCAATCAGGCAGCCTCCCAGGCCTACGGTCACGACCGTAAACACCTCGGCAATTTTCCCCAGTATCCAGGCTACTGCCGCCAGGGCTGCGCCCATGGCCAGGCCGGTCACGATATTGCCGTGAAAATAGGCGCCGCTGATGTGCGGAACGATCAGGATAATTGCGATTGCTGAGAGGATGGCGTTGATGACGAACGATTTCATATGCTTGATTTTTTTTGTTTTGAAATTCGATTTGGATGTTTTCTTGCGTCTTCAGTTTTCAGCCGTTTAGCCGACCAGACCGTAGTGCTGGGCTACATAACGGCGCTGACTGTGGGCGTTCATGTAGCGTTCCCCGGCTTTGATGGATTTTCTGGCGTCAAATTCCTGACGCATGCGCCAGTATGTGCCGTCCTCCTTTTCGGGGGCGTAGTGACGGCCGGTGCTTTTTGCAAACACTGAACCGTCCTCGTAGAGGGAGACTGTGCCTCCCAACTCGGGCATCTCGATTTCTTTTACAAAGCTTGGATTTTCGATGATTTCAAAACTCGATACTTCTGTCATTGTTTTAGAGTTTGTGGCTCCGCCCTGGTTTTATGGGCGGAGCCGGATGAATAAAAAAAATACTGTCTGAGCTGAGTTGGCTCAGTTGAGCTTCCAGTTGGCCTGTTTGCTGGTCAGGGCGGAGATGGCGGCGTGCATGTCTTCCGGCACAATGGTGCGGCCTCCGATGACGCGGTTGGTGATGGTCACTGTGCCTATCGCCTTCATGGCCTCATTGAGCACGTTAGCCGCGTACTGCGACATGCTGGAGGCGGCGACACCGTAGGCGCTGAGCCATTCGATGCGCTCCTTGCGCTCCCAGTCAGCCATATTCTCCAGGCTGCAAACGCTGTTGCAGGCGCTGTCACTCAGGCTGATGGCAGTTTCCATCCATTTACTGGTGAATGCCTGGATTATCTGCAGCGCTTCTTTGGGAGTCTTAACCTCGAAGGCATCGAACTTTTGCGGGGTGTCGTACTGCTCGAGCATCTCGCCCATTTCGGCCAGATCGTGGGCATAGGACATGGTCAGATTGCGCAGCTCCTTCAGAGAAGTCTCCAGGTGGTCGGTGGTGGGCAACCAGCCGGCCGGTGCGTTGGCGCTGTCGGCGCCGATGATGTACATCTGCGCCTGGCAGAGACTTTCGGTGGCGCGATTGATCACGGCCATATAAATGTTCTGCAAATGACCGGCGGCGATGATGCGAGCAAGCTCCTGGCGATGCAATTCTCTGCGCATCTTCAGCTCGACTTCGCCCATGGCGGTCGACTGCTCGTGTTGTTCGTTGGCCTCAGTGTTCTCCCGGGCGTGCTGCAGCAGGTCGCAAATATCCATGCCGGCTTTTTCAGCCAATTGAATCAGCTTCTGTGCAGTCTTGACTCCGACGGCGATGTAGTACGGCGGTTTGCTGTCAGCAATACGTTTGAGCTCTGCGCTCAGTCTTTCTGTTTGTTTGCCTTTGTCGGCAAGGATTGTCAGCTGTGCATTGATCAGTGACAACATTCTTGTGCTTGTTTGCATGATTGAAACAGTTTGTCGAGTGCAGAGCTCAACCGGCTTTATGACTTTGAGCCTGGTTGAGACACCGCATTCGGAGTTGAAAATTTGGTTTTCATTTAAAGTCTCCCGGGGGAGTTGTGCTCGCTTTGAGGCCGGAGCGTCATCAGGCGAAGAGTTGCCTGCGGCCGACGCCGATGCGGGCGCCATCCTTTTCTATGCTCAAAACGGCGACTTGAGTTACGTCTCCGATTTCGAAGCTTTCTTTCCTGTTGTGAAAATCGGTATCCAGATTTTCGTTGTGCAGGAGTGCTTCCAGTCCGCCGCCCAGGTCGACGAAATAGCCGTAACCGACTCTTTCAATGACAGTGGCTTCGCAGACGCTGCCTGGCTCCAGCTGGGTGATGTACATTTTGCGCATCACCGGTTTGGTAGAGACCGAGATGCGATTTTTGCTGGGCCTGATGGCGGTGATTTCGACGTTGATCTTCTCGCCGACTTTGTAGACGTCGTTCAGCTTCTGGCGCGGATAGCCGAGGATCTCGCTGTAGAGCAGGAGGGCTGTACCGCCGCTTTCCAGTTTGACCAGGGCGCTGGCGTCGGGGTGTTCCTTGCCGGCTTTGAAGAAGAGCGCGATCTTGCCCTCTACCGCCTGGCCGACTTTGTACACGTCCTTGATGTTGGCATTTTCAGCCGCTCTGCGTTCTTCCCAGTTGGGCCTTCTGTTGTTGCTTCTGTTGTTTTTCTGGTCATTCCTTTTCTTTTCCATTGTTTTGAAATTTGTGCCTGGACCTGTCAATGAGCCTCACTTAGCGCGAGGCATCAACAAGCCCAGGCGGGTTGAAAAATCAATTAAAAAACCATTCGCTTCCCATTACTTATTGGGAAACAGTTGCTTGCGGCCCAGGGCCAGGCGTGTGCCGTCGGCTTCGAAGCTGAGCACCACCACCTGTGTGATCTCGCCGGATTTGAAGGATTCCGCACGACCGTTTACCTGTGCCAGGTCGCTTTTGTGAATCAGACCTTCCATACCGCCGCCGATGCTGGCGAAGTAGCCGTAAACCACTTCTCTCAAGATTCTGGCCTCAACAATGACGTTGGGCTCGATTTGAGAAATGCAGTTGAGCTGGGCAGCCAGTTTCAATGACAGGGCGATACGCTTTTTCTCGTGGTCGATTTTGCGCACGGCGGTGGTGATGGTGTCACCAACCTTGTACATGTCGCTGAGCGAATCCCTGTTGTCCAGTGTTTCGGAGCGGTGCAGCATACCAACCAGGCCGTTTTCCAGTTTCACCAGGGCGCTCATCTTAGTGTCGTTGACGCCGGCTTTGATGAAATCAATGATCGTGCCGCTGACGATTTCGTTCGGCTGCATATTATTGAACGAAATCTCGTCGGCGATGCCCTGTGCTTGTTTGTGGCTGGCTACCAGGTTGCCGTATTCGCTGCCGCGGTCTGCTTCAGCCCTGATCACGGTCACCTGGATTACGGTGTCAACGAGATCCCTGGACCTGGTGTTGCGAGCGATTTCCACGTTGGGCACAAAGCCGCGGATACCTTTTAAATCGCCTTCTTCAAATACGATGCGCAAACCTGCAGATTTCTGATTGCGTTTGGTGATGGCTTCGCTGAATACCCGGGCGTTGAAAACCTCGCCGCTTTCCTGTGCTGCTTCCAGCGTTCTCCAGCCGCGTGCCATGTTGAATGAGAGTGTGGCGATACCCTTTTTATCGGGACCGGCAATCACATAAAACTCGGCTTCATCGCCTTTGGCCAGACCGACAGCTTCGCTAGCCGGCACGAAGCCATCATACTTGCGTCCGATGTTTACGTAGAATCCTTCCTTGGCTTGCGATACCACTGTACCGCTCACGAAATCCTTGCGAATTGCATCGCCGGGAAATACGCTACCTTCGAATAGCTGTGCGAGCTGTTCGTGCTCCTGCTGTGCTTTTTCGAATTCGCCTTCTTCAAGGAAGAAAGGATCTACTTGTTTCAGAAGGTCGAAACCGTAGGGACGCACGTAGCGGATTGCATGTTTCTTACTGTTGTTTGCTGCATTGTTTTTGTTCTTTGACATGATTTTGAAGTTTGTGCTCTTTTGGAGCGGTTAAACAAATAATTCATCGAGCCCTTGCTCTCCCGGGGAGAACTGCTGACAAGACCGTCGTGGTGATTGGGTGATGGTTGATGGTGCTTGTGGGGAGTTCCTTGTGGGTGGAGCAAATTGCGATGTACCGACACCATAGCCCTTACCCTTTATTAGAAACAATAAAGACGGGAGACGGGGCTGTGGTGCGCGGAATCGCATCAGTTGGGCTTGTACTGACTTTTGACCGGTCGGGCCGTGGGGGTATTCCCATGGCCGGAAGTTGTTTGTAAAGTAACTGAGCGGATCCTGGTTTGACGGTCATCTAAGATGCTCAATTAGTGGCGCCGCTGGTGCTATCAGTTGGAATGAAAAGCTTTGATGTGGTCGGCAAGTAATTTGCGACTGGGCTCGGGCAGCGGCGTGATGCCGTTGACCGTTGTCTTAAATACCTGGGCCAGCACCTGATCGTCCTGGCTTGCGCCTGCGAGCAAGACATCCATGGCCGGGACACGGTTGTTCATGATCTGTCGAAACATCTCTCTGCGTTTGCGACGCTCGGCTTCCTGCAACTGGGCGGTGGTCATGGGCCGGCTGTTGCTGCGCCATTTGCGCGCTGCGCTGACGATGAAGAAACTGAAGACGGCAGCGATGATAAATGCTGCTGCTGCTGCGGGGGCCTGTTTGCCCCGGGAAGACTCTGGCTTCATACAATTTGTTTTGAGTGGTGAAAAATAGATGTTTAAGAGGTCTTTGAGAACCGGAATGAAATGGGGAAATAAATTAGATCTTGAGCCTATAACTCCGTCACCGTCGTGGGCAAGGGGTTTTATGAATTGGCGCTAATGTTAAGTAACTCAGCTTACGAAGCGCCGTCTATAATGAAAGCTCCCCAGGGGGTTAAGCAGTGCGCTTTCTGCCAGATCTGAAACTGACGCAAATGGGTATTTTGATGGTGGTTCTGCCTCTGGCCGTGCAGACCAGCGTACTCTTTTGGGTCAAGCACGATCTCGATAAGCTGCACGAACAGACCCAGGAACTGTCGATGCGACGTGACATCGTCGGTCGCATTAATAAGATGCTGGTGATGTCGTTCTACGGCTTCCAGTCGCTGATGCAATTGAAGATGTATGGCGGTGAGGAGGACAAGGCGTCGTTCAAAAAGTATGTCGTAGATATGACGGCCGACACTAATGCTCTGGCCACCGTCATGGAGAAAAACGCCGGTGAGCCGGCGACCGCCAGGCGGCTCAGATTCCTGGCCCATGCCTTTACCGACTCCATGCAAAAGTCGCAGTTCAGCCCTGAGGAAAATAATCAGGTGGCGACAATCTTCGAAGGCATGGAAGCCAACGTCAAATTTCGTGATTCGGCCCGCAACCTCTTCTGGGAGTTGCAGGATCTGGGCCGTGTGCAGGAAGGCATAGTCTACAAAACGTCAGCCGATGCCGAAAAGGTGCGCTCGGATTTTGAGCAAAAAACAAATGCCATGCTGCTGCTGGATCTTGCCGCGCTGCTTGTGGCCGCCTTTTTTATGCGCAAAACGGTGCGTAAGCTCAATGTGCTGAAAGAGAATACCCGGCGTGTGGGAAGCGGTATTCATCTGCTTGAGCGTCTGGGCGGCAACGATGAAATAGGTGAACTGGACCGTGTCCTTCACGACAGGGTGTACGATCTCAATAATATCCGGGCCAAGGAAAAGCAGATGAATGCCCGGCTTGAGGAA
>JAFEAV010000146.1 GCA_018266215.1 Cyanobacteria bacterium SZAS LIN-3
GGACTTGGATTCGGGCTTAGCCTCTGACTTGGCCTCGGCCTTAGACTTGGACTTGGCCGATGACTTGGCTGGAGCTTCGCTCTCCGGCTCCGCTACAACAGCCTCGGGCGAAGCGTCAAAAGTTGCATTGTCGCTCGCGGCAGTGACCTCTTCCGTTTTGGGGCTTTCATCAGGCCCGTCATCGGAAGGAGCCATGCTGTCCAGAATCGCAGCCAGACCACTCATTGGTATTTCACCACCGGCGTCTTCCTCGGCTACCAGCGTCGGTCTCAATATTTCCACGGATCCTGTGCTCAACAAGCGGAAGAGCGAGCTCGTCGCCTTGACCACATCAAAATTAAATTCACGCATGGCCTGGCGCATAGTGCGGCCATCGGTTATCCATCCGAGAACGGCATAATCTTCCTTAAATAGAGGTTGCCGGGCCAGAGCTTCCTGCCATTCCTGGGTGCCGAAGGAAAGAGAAGGCACAATCTCACTGTTGAGACCAACCTGGGCCTCACGCAGATAAACCATCTGGTCGGCAAAAGTGTTGACCTGTTTGAGAATGATTTTGAGATTGCCCTTGATGGCGGCCTTTTGTTCGGCGTTCAAAAGCTCGACCGAGAAAGTGCCGTCCGGCCAGAAGAGCAGCTCGGTCAGGGCGTCATTGCCCTCAAGCAAACCAAAATTGGCGCTGAGGATTTCCCCGTCGCATACATGCAAATCGCCTTTCTGTCCGCCGCTTACCAGACTTACTTTGTAGCTTTTATTCGATTCCGTCGCTAAAAACTGCAGTAACCCAGGCAAGGAAACATCGGACAGGCTCCCCTCAATCATTTATCAGACCGCCCCCCGGTATCGAACACCTATATATATCAATTCCTCCATTGCCATCACCTATACCAACAACTTAGCCGAGTAAATCGTAGACCGTCCTCACCCCCATGGAGCAGCGCCTCACCAAAGGAGAATGAATGCAAATTTACAAAACTTAATCCACTTCTTGACTGCTTAGAGTCCCGGGAGTTTTGGGTAAATAGCAGAAGAGGCGAGACTTACTTACTATGGGAGTGGAAGCGCGTTGGCTTCTAGAGTTACAGACGAAGTTTCAGACGAATGGTCGGACGTTTTTGGCGCCGATGACGATGTCGTCGTAGAGCCGGATCCCGAAGTGGAGACGACCTCTAATGAGGGTTTCTCCGAAGATTCGGTGCGACTCTATTTAAGAGAGATCGGCCGGGTCAAAATGATCAAGCCCGATGAAGAAATCGAGCTCGCGCGCATGATCGCAAAAGGCGACAGCGAAGCAAAGAAGAAGCTGATTCAGGCCAATTTGCGCCTGGTCATTTCCATTGCCAAAAAATACGTCAATCGCGGCCTGCCCTTCCAGGATCTGATTCAGGAAGGCAATCTCGGACTGATTAGAGCGGCGGAAAAATTTGACCATACTAAAGGATTCAAATTCTCCACCTACGCCACCTGGTGGATAAGACAGGCTATCAGTCGGGGTCTTGCCGACAAATCTCGTACCATTCGTGTGCCCGTGCACATGGTCGAATCCATCAACAAGCTCAAGAAAAACAGTGCGAGACTGGCCCAGGAGCTGGGTCGCAAGCCGACTGAGCAAGAGCTTTCACTGGCCCTGGACATTCCGGTGGGCAAGGTACAGGAAATCATGGCCGCTGATCGTGAGCCGGTTTCCATGGAAATGCCCCTGAACAGGGACGATGAGACTTATATCGGTGATCTGATCGAAGACAATGAGGCGACCAGGCCTGATGCCACAACAGCAGAAGAGCTGATGAGGCAGGACCTGAGCCGCATGCTCAGCCAGCTCACCCCACGCGAAAGAGACATCATGCACCTGCGTTATGGCCTGGAAGACGGCCGCCAGCGCACGCTGGAAGAAGTGGGCCGCCTGTTCAACATCACCCGCGAAAGAGTGCGCCAGATCGAGCATAAGGCTTTCCGCAAGCTGAGGCAGCCTAACTGGTCCTCCAAGCTCGCCGGCTACCTTGACGACTAAAACAGCTCTAAACTTGAGAAAGTTCGGCAATTGCCGAAAGATTCTTTACAGCATTAGACAAACGCCCTTATAGCAAGCTCTCAGGCTTGATAGGGTTATGTTTGGATTTGCCTGCAAATCCGACCAGTGACCCGCGCGATTTTGGTCCAGTCCGATGTCTGAAAAGCAACTGTTAGCTCCCAATGTTTTGAGCGAACTGGTCGATCTCGGCCAGCGACAGAAGCTGCGTTCGCTTTTAAATGACCAGCACTCGGCCGACCTGGCCGAATGTTTTGAAGAATTGAGCCCCACCTACCGCATTTCCTGCTTCCGCCTCCTGGATCTGGACAATGCCTCGTCACTCCTGGCCGAGCTCGAACCCGACCGCCAGAAAGAATTGATCCGCGAGCTCAACGACCTCAACGTCGTCGCCCTGATCGGCGCAATGTCACCGGACGACGCCGTCGACTTGCTCTCGGGCATGCCTTCAGAAAAAGCAAAAGACATCATCAATCAGATGAGCGATGCCGAGGTCAAAGAAGACCTTACCCAGCTCATGACCTTCAAGGAAGATTCGGCCGGGGGCATCATGTCCTCCGACTACCTGGCCCTGCATGCGCGCATGACCGTGGCTGAAGCTCTGGTCTATTTGCGTGAAAAGTACGAAGACATCGAGGAAGAAATCTACGACGTCTACGTCGTCAATGACGAAGAAATTCTGGTCGGTGTGGTATCACTCAAAGATTTGCTCACGGCTTCCCCCGAGGTGCTGGTGAACAGCATAATGGATGAAGACGTCGTATTTGTAGACGCCGAGCTCGACCAGGAGCAGGCAGCTGAAGTCGTCAGTCGCTACGACCTTTTAACTCTGCCTGTTGTCGACAAACAAAAAAAACTGCTGGGTATCATCACCGCCGATGATGTCATCGACGTTTTAAAAGAAGAGCATGCTGAAGACATTTTCCAGTCATCCGGTATCAACACCGGATCAGACAATCAAGACATTTTGACCTGGGGCGTGCGCCGGGCCTTTGGCGCACGCCTGCCCTGGCTCTTCATCACCCTGATTATTGAAACAGGCTCGGCATCAGTGATTACCTACTACGATGCCATCATTCAACAAACTGTTCTGGCCGCTTCATTCATGCCGCTCCTTTCGGGTGTGACCGGTTCGGTTGCTACTCAGAGCACCTGTATTGTCATCGCCTCCAGCGCCAGCCGCGGACAGATCACCGTGCGCACCATACTGCGCAATATCTGGCACGAGCTGCGCGTCGGCGCTATGCTTGGCTTGTTCTGCGGGCTTTCCACCTATTTCATCAGTCACTTTTTGCACCGCTCCAGCCACGAGCTGGGCGTCCTCGTCGGCATGTCGCTTTTCCTGACGATGTCTGTTGGTGTTCTGATGGGCACAATGATGCCCTTCATCTTCCAGAAAGTCGGCGTCAACCCGGCGCATGCCTCGGGCCCTTTTATCACCAGTATCCTTGACGTTTGCACAATGTCCATTTACCTAACGATTGTCCACTTCTTCCTGACACACACCGCCGGAATCAAGTTGTGATACCCGGTCGCAGCACACACTAGAGGTACGTTCGCCGATGGAAACGATTAAGAAGGACCCCAACAAAGAAGTTTTGAAGCGTCGCGCAGAGGCCGCCTTTGTCGCTCCGGCGGTAGCGGAAAAACGTCATGAGAAGGGCACCTTACTCGCCCACGAGCGGATAGCCATGCTCGTCGATGAAGGTACATTCCAGGAAATAGACCGTTATGCCATGCACCAGTGCCGCGACTTCGGCATGCAAGATAAAGTCACTTACGGCGACGGTGTGATAACGGGTCAAGCCAAAATCAATGGTCGGCCGGTGTATCTCTTTGCTCACGATGCCACCTTTGTCGGCGGCGCCCTCGGTGAAGTATTCGCCCGCAAGGTCTGCAAAGTAATGGATCTGGCTTACCAGGCTGGTGTACCGGTCATTGGCTTGAATGAGAGCGGTGGTGCCCGCATACAAGAGGGTGTGAGATCGCTGGCCGGTTATGCCGATATTTTTTACCGCAATGTCAAAAGCTCGGGAGTGATACCACAGATATCAGTCATCTACGGCGCCTGTGCTGGAGGGGCTGTGTACAGCCCGGCTGTGACCGACTTTACGATCATGGTCAAAGAGAAGAGCTTTATGTTCGTCACCGGTCCGGAAATCGTGCGCACCGTCACTGGTGAAGACGTCACTCTGGAAGAACTGGGCGGCGCACTGACGCACAACAGCCGCTCGGGCGTGGCACAGCTCCTGGCCGAGGATGAAGAAGATTCCTTCTACCTGACTCGCAAATTGCTTTCTTATCTGCCGTCGAACAATCTTGATGCCGCGCCGTTTGACGAGGACGGCCTGGACGCGGAGCCGCCGGACAGTGCCGATCTGGACACGCTGGTGCCGCTGGAAGCGACCAAGCCTTACGACATGCATGAGGTCATCGCCCGCATCTTTGACCATGGTGACTTTTTTGAAATCTCTCCTCTTTTTGCCACCAACATCATCGTTGGCTTCGCCAGACTGGGTGGACAGTCGGTCGGCATCGTCGCCAACCAGCCCAAGTCCCTGGCCGGTTGCCTCGATATCAATGCCTCGGTAAAGGGCGCACGCTTTGTGCGTTTCTGTGACGCTTTCAATATCCCGGTGATTACATTTGTTGACGTGCCCGGTTACTTGCCCGGCACCCAGCAGGAATTTACCGGCATCATCCGCCACGGCGCCAAACTTCTCTATGCCTACTGCGAAGCCTCAGTGCCCAAGTTGACTGTAATCACACGCAAAGCCTATGGCGGTGCCTTCGATGTGATGGGTTCAAAAAATGTCGGCGGCGACTACAATCTGGCCTGGCCGACAGCCGAAATCGCCGTCGTAGGAGCGGAAGCGGCGGTCAATTTGCTCTATCGCAAAGAGTTAAAAGAAGACGCCGGCGGAAGCCGCTTCAAAGAACTGGTTGGAGAATTCCGCGAGCGTTTCGCCAATCCCTACATAGCCTCACAGGAAGGCTATATAGATGATGTGATCCTGCCGTCCGAAACCCGCGCCAAACTGATCGCCGCCCTGGAAGTGCAAAAGAACAAACGCATCGATCTGCCCAAGCGCAAGCACGGCAATATCCCTCTCTAAGAGGGGACGCCGGCCTAACGAGCGGCGGCTTTGCGAACGATATTGGGATAGGCGAGACTGATCGCAGGTTTGGCTAGTGGGCCGGTCTCGTCGTTGTGCTCGAAGCGATAAGTGAGCAGATTGATGTGAGCCGAAACAGGTGCGGGCATGATTGACTCCACTCTGGAGACGGCATCGGTGGCATTGGTTTCTTTTTCTATGTAAGCCAGCAAGGCCGCATCCAGCGGCTCGGGACTGACTACAAAAATGCCTTTGACACCATTGACGCCGAGACGCGCCTGAATTTTCATTACTTTCAACAAAAAATCACGCAGTAGCTCGACATAAACTTTGCCGGATGCAGCCTGATTTTTATACGCATCGCTGGTCAAGACTTTTTGATCGATCACCAGGGCACAGATAGGGCTCTGACCAAGAGCGGTTTTCATAACCAATTCATAGACGGGAAGCTGAGTCTTGCTGAAAATGCCGCGCTCCACCTGTCGCACTTCGGCGGTGCTGACGCGGGAGAACATTTCCCACAAGCGAATCTGCCTGTTATACAAACCGGTTTGATGCGCCTGGGCAAAATAGTCGTGGAAAAGATAGCGGACAACGGCCGAAACAAGCTCGTTGGTATCGTCGGGGATTTCGATTATGAGGTTATCAAGCCCGGCCTGCATGTCAACAGCGGTGGCGCCCCGGGGGCTGGTGGTAATGGAGCCGAGGTTGTAGGCCTCATTATCAGCATTCTTGATAAGTATTGTGGAATTTTTCGCAGCAGCCATTAGTCGCCCGTCCGAGAGCCCGATAACAAGCCAGCATCTTATCAAATAATTGCCAAGATATTGATTCTGATTGACAACAAAAATGTTGGCCGAAGAAAAACAATCTCTTTGGGGTTTATCTAGACGATTAGGTCCGCAAAAACGTGGTACATCTAGTAATAGCGACTGAGCACAAAGGCGACCAATGGCAAGGAGGTAAAAAAGTTCGCCAAAAGTGGGCTATATGCTCGCTTGCTTAAGTCTTGTATCAGGTAAACTGATAATAGGCGCTTGGCGGTTGCAGCTTACTTTCAATCTCAGGGGAAGTAAGTGGGCGGGTAAGGACTAAATCCACACGATCTGAGCAAATTGGCACGTTTAGATTGCACTGGCTTGTTATTTAGCTACCAGCTCACTTTATAAATAGAAGCAGCCTGAAGGTAGCCCAAATGGGTTCCTGAAATTTTGCTTGTCTAACTACTTGAGGACGCGACCGAATAGTTATGCCCCTTCTCCCCGCTAAAAATAGTTCTAAAGAGTTTACTCAGACTGCGCTCGATGTACTTACTGACCTCAAGAAGGGCAGTGGGGAAAAGCGCAACGAGTTTGTCTGGGTGCACCAGGAGCGTGTATACGCTGTCGCATATCTGGGCACTGACAATCACGACCACGCAACCGAAGTAACGATTTCAGCGTTTAACAACGCTTTCAACGCCCTCAATCAAGCACTGCCGAAAAATCCCGAAATCTCAGTCTGGGATTGGCTTTCACAATTCGTTGTCGAGGCCATGGGCGAATATCACGCCCAAAACTCAGAGGACCCTTCTTCCGGCGAAGTGCTCGATCCCAGTCAAGACGGCTCGGCCAACATGGAGTGGGAAACCACTGTCCTTCTTGGCGTGCAGAGGGTTAAGCGCTGCATTTCGTCACTGTCACCTGATCAAAAGAAAGCTTTCCTCCTAAGGCACCACTACGACCTGAATTACGATCAAATTGCAACCGTGGCCAACCAGACTGTAGAGTCGGCCATGGCTACACTGTATCGAGCCAGGGTACAAGTAGTTAAGTGCCTGGGCAGAGGATAAGATGCTTTCAACCGCACGAGGTCCGATAAATTTGAGGTTCGGCTTACAGAAATGACTTGCAATCGGTTCAGAACACTAATTCAGCAACGGTTCGACCAGGACCTGACTACACAGGACCATCGGGCCCTGATTAATCACTTGGAAGGGTGCGAGTCTTGCTCAAAGTTTGATCACCAGTTGGATCAAATGATACAAGCGGCTCAGGACACGCCCGCCCCCGACGAAGTCAGGCCGCAGAATCCCGAGGCCCTGGCGAGATTGATCATGGAACAGTTGCCCCAGAAGAAAAGCTCTCTGGTGACGATGATCCTTGGAGTTTTTGGCGGCGGTGGCTCCAAGCCTAAAGCAGCCAAGGCTGCCAAAGCCGAAAAGCCGACCTCGATCAAGGGCGGCGGAGCAATCAAAGAGAAAGCAAGCAAGTTCAAAGGCAAGGACAAAGTCGGCGACCGCGACGCAGAACAGGACCGCCGTCCCGGTGGTGTTACTTTCGGACGCAAGAAAGATGAACACATTGACAATGAAGCCATTGAAAGTCAGGTCGGCACATTCTCGCGCCTGAAATCAATTTCCAACCGTACCCCCGAACAACTGGACCGCGAAGCACAGTCGACGACCAGATCCCTGGGCGAAAAATTCGGCATGCCCGGCGCCAATACAGTTCTGGACGAGGGTCCACTGACCCTGGCCGAATCAATCAAACGCAAAGTTTCCGAATCGCAGAAGCTCAGCCCACTGGACGATGATCCGGATGCTTCCGGCTCACTGGTACCCATTCCCGACAGCTCGGGCATGGGCGCTTCGCCCTACGCGCGAGCTGAAGCCGCTTCCGGCGGCGAGAGCAGCTGGGGCCCACCGTCCTTCGCCTCCAGCGGCGCCAAGCCGGGGCAGATAGGCATGACCCCCGAGGCTGAAAAAGTCGATTGGGGTGGTGGTGCGCAGATGGCCAAAGCTCCCGCGATGCCTGCTTTCAATCCCAGTACACCGGTTGGTTTCGACGAACACCCGGGCAGCAGCATAGGTCTTGCACCTCCCGGCTCCAAACGTCCGATGACGACGGAGCAGCCCGCCGAATCTCCCAAAGTGGGTATTGGCCTTGCTCCTTCAGCTGGGGCAGGTTGGGGCGGCAGTCCATCCTCTTCTGCTTCCACCGCCGGTGGTGGCGGAGGCTGGGGCGCTACAGATACATCTCAGGCCAGTGCCGACGGCAGCAACAGCTGGGGCGGCGCATCAACTCCAGCAGCACCGGCAGCCTCGGCTGCGCCCGCTCAGGCGGCTCCGGCCAGCGGCTGGACCTCGGGCTGGGGCGGCGAAGGCGCAGCCAGCGCCCAGGTGCCACTCAAATCCTCCGATTCATGGGCCGTTCCCGGCTCAGAATCAACCAATTCCTGGGGACAACCGGCAGAATCCCAGGCTGTAGCTGAGCCGGCCAGTGCACCACCGGCCGCCCAGGCTCCCGCAGCCGATCCCTGGGCTCCTCCGTCGGGCTCTTGGGGAGGCGGCAGCACCGAATCCGGTGGCAATCAAGCCGCCGCTGCTCAAGTACCATCCAGCAATGACGCCTGGGGCGCAGCCGTTAGCGGCGGCGCTACTGGCGCATCGGACCCCTGGGGCACACCGGCGGCACCGACTGCTTCCAAAGAAGCGAACGCTCCCGCCGCTCAACCGGCCGCATCCTCTAATGATGCCTGGGGTGCCGCGGTAAATTCACCTCAGCCCGCAGCAGCCTCCTCGGATCCCTGGGGTGCGGCAGCCGCAGCTCCGGCCGCCGCTGAATCAAGCTTTGCACCGGCTCCCGCCGCCACCGCTTCCGGCGATGCCTGGGGTCAACCCGCTGCAGCTCCTGCTCCTTCCGGCGATGCCT
>JAFEAV010000147.1 GCA_018266215.1 Cyanobacteria bacterium SZAS LIN-3
GGGCGGTTTGATCATGCTGGTCATCGGCATTGTTACAGGTGGTTCGCCAAGTCGTTATCAAAGGCAGTCCGCAAGCTGAGTACGCCTGTCATGAGGATACAATTACAAACCAGTTACCGACCGGGAGAAAAACCACATGGGACCTTGGTTACTAGCGCTGGCATTGGCCGTGGGCGCATCAACAACCCCTTCCGGCAAGCGCGTCCTGCGTAAAACCGCTAAGGGCATCGTCAAGGCCGGATACACAGTGGCTGACAAAGGGAGCTGCGTGCTCGCCGAAGCAAAAGAAAGAGTTTCCGACATCGTAGAAGAAGTCAGAAGTGAACAAAAAGAAGCCAGCAACGGCGACGGCGACGGCGCGGACCACAAAGCGCTGAGCAAATCATCGAAGAAAAAGCACAAAGCCGAAGACTAGAGGAAGAAATCATGTCCACATATAAAATCACCGAAATCGTAGGCACATCGCCGGTTAGCTTCGCCGAAGCCGTAAAGGAAGGCGTCAAACGTGCTTCTAAAAATCTGCGCAACCTCAACTGGTTCCAGGTCGTCGAAGAGCGCGGCTTGATCAAAGAAGGCCAGGTAGCTGAGTTTCAAGTGACCATGAAAGTCGGCTTCAAACTGGAAGACTAACTCCGTTAGTCAGATCATCCAGCAATGACGCAACACCGCTCATAATCGCCTCGGCGTCGCCGGCTACAACCACTGCCGCGCCTGCGTCTTGCAGCGCAGCAACAAGCTGACCGGGATCGGGCAGGTAGATCAAATTGGCCGCCAGATCGGAAAGGTCTCCGAGGTCGTAGGGCGGCACTACAAGCCAATCGTCGTGATGCTCATCGCAAAGCGTGCGCGCCAGCCCCAGGGCATCGACTACTCGCTCCCTGTCGACGGCATGGGCAAAACCTATGGGCATAATATTGAGAGTGCGACTGAGATCGGCAGCCATGGCGATTTCCGACGGCGCGTCGGCGACAAAATAATTGACACCGTCGTCGGTCTTTTTCTGGATGTATTCAAAGTGGTCCCGCCCTTTGAGAAAGTTGGGGCGCTTGCCCAGGATTTCAGTCAAAAAGGGCGAGATCTCCTGCCCGGCGCCAACCTGGGCCCAGATATCGAGCACCTGTTGCTCGACGGCAGAGATAATAAAATTGAGAACACCTCGCTCATGCAAGGATTTCACCAGCGGCACCGCACCGTTGAAATAAGTGCAGGAGCGCGCCATGCGGGTCGAAAGCTCATTATAAAAAGCAACTGCGGCTGCAATGTCCATTGAAATGGCGGCAGGGTCAACGCCACATTCGGCATTGAACAACTGGATTTTTTCACCGCAGGACAGCCCCGACTTGGCAAAGCCAAAATTGATCAGCTGTTCCATGCCGACGCTGACCCGCTCAGCAGGCGGCGTATAACGCCAGAAGGCGACGGCAAAAGCCACCGGATTGACGTGCATGCGATCAACAAGAACGCCGTCTCTTATCCACGTAACCGCTTGCGCCATTGATACCAGACCTATCTGATTAACTTCATTACTTGCTCACTGGCCCGGGGAAATGCTTCCGCCAGGTCCGGCCTTACCAGCGGTGTATTGCCTGATTGACAGACGGCATTGGCAAATACGGTAGCGAATGTTTCCGCAGGACCGGCATTACCGCTCTGCAAGAAGTATCTCAACTTTTGCCGCTGATTGCTTGTCAAATTATCAACATCAAGAGTGTAGGCAGCACGGAAATCAGCGGCTCGAGATATATGGCCCAGGCAGGAGTCAAATGCGTGCCCGGTCTCATGCAAGACAGTGCGGAAACGGTGCTCGGTCGGCTGAGCAGCGCCACCGCCGTGCAAGGGAACGGCACGCTCGGCCACAAGCACGGCGTTGGTTTTGACATGATAGAGCCCGCCTACGTTTTCAAAACTGGAGCCGGACTCCCAGCCACGCGGAGCACCTTTTTGGCCGAGGCTGCTGTCGTACTCAAGCAAGCTCGGCACAATCAGGATCTTCACACCGGCCGAGCGCAGGGTTGTGGTCACTCGCTCGGGCAGCAGTGCGACGGCCCTGGCCACTTCGGGATAGCGCTTATCGGCGGCCGCGCTGGACCTGTAAATCTGCAAGAGCGGTGCATTGCTGTCCTCAGCCGCGGCAAAACCGGCCCCGCTGAGAGAAGCAACCAGAGCCAGACAGAGGATATAAAGCAACTTATGCATATGAGATAGAGAATAATACAATTCACCTCTTGACATTTGCCAAAAATTTGCCATTATAGAGCCTTGACTTGGACGTGGTCATATTTTCGTGGCCATACACTTTTTACTAGAACAATCCACTACACCTCATTTCGCCTGAAAGGGAGAAATATATATGAACGCAAGCCTGACTATCAGCGGTCAGAATGGCGTGCGCTCCGACTTTGATGACTATAGACAAGCCAACAAAATAAAGAGCACGCGCTTCCTGTATGACCGTGACGAAAAGGGATCCTTCTGTCCTGTTAGACCACTTGGTTTGGGCGCTTTTATGCCCGGAGAAACCGGCTCATTTACTATCGGCAACTTACCCCTCGAACGCTCCTGCAAAGAAAACAAACTGGAAAATCTCCACCGCGAATACAAATACTCCGGTCGCTTCGAAAAGAAAAGATTTGCCGGCATCTCCTTCTACTGCGGCTTTAACGCAGTTGAAAAATTTGATGAGTGCGGCAACTTAGTGGAAGCAACAATTGATTATGCATCCACCGCACCAGTCCAACACTTCCGCCTCGCCGACCATTCGTCCTTTGCTTACGAAGTGAAAAAGCGCGTGCGCACAGTGCTGGAGCCCGTTCAAAAATTACTGGTGACAGTAGTTGATGAGTATGCCGCAGTTTTTGTAACCGACAGTAACGGCTACATCATGGCCGATTCCATCTCGCTCAAAGGATCAGTTCGCTTGATGAAACTTTACCCGAATTTGCACCAGGAATGCCTGGCTCGCCAGGCCAGACAGGTAGGGTAAACACTGGAGTCGCGCGCACGTTATTGACAACCAAATTGGGCCGCTGTTAGTATCGAAGGACTGACACGGCCCAATTCTTTTGTCAAAAAAATTTGCCCCCACAGACAGTCGGGTTACGCCATGACCTCCACGACCGTACATACGCGCGCGCAAACCCAGTCACCAGGCAAATCTCCGTACCTCGTCAATCCCGTCTTCGATATCTTTTTTGTCTGCGGTGGTCTGGCGCTCTCACTGATAGCAGTCTGCGCCTATTTCTTTGCCGCCGACATGGATCACATGCAACAACTCTCTCCGATGGTGCTGCTCAGCGTCATCGGCACGTACTTGTTTTCCAGTCCGCATTCGGCGGCGACATTGTTTCGCCTCTACGGAGAAAAACCAAATCGTCAAAAATTCAAATTTGTAGCCTGGGG
Source organism: Cyanobacteria bacterium SZAS LIN-3 (assembly GCA_018266215.1). Classification (GTDB taxonomy): domain Bacteria; phylum Cyanobacteriota; class Vampirovibrionia; order Obscuribacterales; family Obscuribacteraceae; genus REEB67. The sequence continues at coordinate 3,400 of JAFEAV010000147.1, forward strand.
CCTACCGGCTATTCTGGTCGGCGCTTTTGCCGTGGCACTGCGAGTACCGGCCCTGGCAACACTGGAAGCCACGCTCTACATACTGCTCATCTGGCACCATGTCATGGCTCAGTGTTATGGCATCGCCATGATGTATTGCGCCAGAGCCGGTCTGCGCTTGAGCGAAGGCGAAAAATGCTGGCCCAAAGCAGTGCTCTACGTCGGTGTGACGGTAGCCATAGCCCAGCAATTTACCGCCGCCTGGCAAAGAGAATCCTTCCTCGGTGTGCCGCTGGCACCGATGGCCTTTCTGCCGGACTGGCTGACGACAGGCCTGCAAGCAGCTCTGCTCTGCACCGTCGCCGCATTCTTCATCGATCAACTGAGCCGGGCAAAAGCAGGCCGGCGCATGATGCCACTGCCGGCAGTGCTAACACTGATGGGCGGCGCGGTCTTAATGGGCCTCAGTCGATCAGTAAGTGAATTTGTCTGGATTTTTATACCGTCGTTCTTTCATGCCAGCCAGTATATGGCCGTAGTGCTGGCATTCAAGTTTCAAGAAGAGCAGGGCCGCAACAAGCTTGATCTGCTCTTCAAGAACCTGGAGCAATCAGGCAATCGTTTTGTTGAATACTTTTTGCTGGGACTGGTCCTTTTCACCGCACTGCCTTTCATCGTTTCCGCCTGCGGTTTTTCATTTAGTCTCTGCTCGGCACTAGTCTTTTTTACAGTCAATCTCCATCACTTTGCCGCCGATGCCTGCGTCTGGAAACTCAAAGACAAGACAGTCTTAAATGGGCTGACGAAATAAGCCCCGCAGTTTTTCAAGTCGTAATGTTCGAGATTCCAGCAATGACCATTTTCAAAAAACTATTAGTCTCAGCAGCCGTTTTGCTCAACCTGACACTCCAGGTCGGCAGTGCGCAAAATGCTCTTGCCCGGCCGGTCCGACACGATCCCGCTCCCGCTTACCAGGTGGTGCAGGGCATAAACACAGCCGAGGCTGTAAGAGTCAACAACATAACGGAGACCGGCTATGTCGCTCTGTGCGCCTCCTACGCAGTCGCAGGAGTACTGATTTTGATTAGCTTCTGGTACTTCATCCAGGCTTGCAGAATCAAAAGCCCACGAAAGGGGCATAGGGCAACATGTCTTGCAAAAGGCCTGGTGGTGCTCATAATGGGCCTGCTCACGCCATTTTGCATAACCGCACTTATTTTTCCGCACTTCGGTGCTGAATACGATTACGCCCCGCAATAAGAGTCTTCCAGATAAAAACACTCCGAGGTTTACCGACTATGAATAGAAAACAGATATTAATCGCCACCACAGGCCTGACGGTTTGCGGCCTGGCCCTGGTTGCTCCGCGGCTCACCGCCAGCGCGGCGCCGGCCATGATAATAGCCCCGACCATTGCACCGCATATGGTGCCAACCAGGAACTTACACACTGAAGTTTCTGCAAGCAGCACAGCCTTTGCGGGCGTAAATACAGCAGGCCCACTAAAAATAGAGTCGCTGGCCAACACGGAGAAGGCAATCAATTTCGGCACCACTCTGACTGAGGTGCTGGGCATCCTTCTTGGACTCTATTACCTGTTAAAGGCACCGATGACAGAGGGTGCAACCAGAGGACAAAAAACTCGCGGCTACATCGTCGGCACCTCGTTAATCTTGTTGGGTCTTGCCGCCCCGGGAGTGGTCAACTTAGTCGTCAATTTCGGCAGCGGTTGCGGGAGCGTTTTCTAAAAACCCGACGGCAGGAACAGTGGGCCTAAAAGTGAAGGATTGTTAAAAGAAAAGCCCTGTTGTCAAGCAGCAGCTTATTATGGGTGGGTCGGGGTACAAACAACGCCTCCGACTGAGTAATAACAATCTCTCCCCCACATTTTAACGAGGCACCCGGACGGTGCCCGGAAGGTTCTGCCATGCATCATTTTGACGCCTTAACTATCAGCTTGATGGCCATCGCCTACGGCCTCTACCTGGTAGGTTCGCTCTGGCTCATTCTCGTCACTTTTCAGAAGAGCCTTGGCTGGGGTCTGGCATGCCTCTTTGTACCGTTCGCCTCACTGGTATTCGTATGCAAAAACTGGGACCGTGCATCCAAACCTGTATTTTGCTGTCTGATTTCATCTGCAATAGGCATAACTTTGTATGCCAGTAACCCAAGTTTCCACGAAGCTTACGACAAAAAACACAGCCCAACCACAACCATTGCGCAGGCCGCTAAACCGGTGAAGCCCGTCGCACCGGCCGTTCATAAAACAGTGCACACTACCACCAACCATAGTGGCATAAAACACCACAAATAATATTGCAAATGTTGCAAAAATGGCAGCAAAAACTGGCGCTCCCGCTGGGCTAGCGCTATGATAATTACACAACCAAGAGGGAATGAAACAAAAAACAAAAAAGGCACCTACTCTAGCTGAGGAATGCCAATTCCACCCTCCAACTGATTCTCAAAAGACCGATCCCAAAGCATAACCCTCTTAAGGGCTGTTTAAAAAAGGTGATCGGTCTTTTGCTATGCAAAAGAATATGCCGGACCTAGTATACTTCTGGGCATGAAAACCAACGCCGCCCGGGTGCTGGATGAGCTGGGCATAGCCTACGAGATCCGCACCTACGATTTAAAAGAAGAAGAATTCAGCGCAGAAGCAGTTGCAAAAGCGATTGATTTGCCGCCGGAAGTAGTTTTTAAAACTCTTGTCGTCAAAGGCGACAAGGGCGTCTGCATGGGCGTCATCCCCGCCAATAAGCACCTCAATCCCAAAGCCCTGGCTCAGGTTTCCGGCAATAAAAAAGTTGAGATGGTATCTCTCAAGGAAGTATTGCCCCTGACCGGTTATATACGTGGCGGAGTGACCGCTATTGCCGTCAAAAAACCCTATCCCGTCTTTGTCGATGCCAGCGCCGCGGCCCTGGAAAAGATCGCGGTCTCAGCCGGGAAACCGGGCGCGCAACTGTATCTCAACACCCAGGAATATTTAAAAACAGTAAAAGCGACCCTAGCCGACATCGCCACAGCCTGAAAAGAATCAGAAATTCAGAGGATCAGCCCATTTCATCCCTAGCAAGAAACATCGCCCTCAGTCTTGCAGCCGTAAGCTGCGTGTCGCTCTTCGCCGGGGGCGCCGAGGCGGCAAGCACACCGGGATTCCAACCAACCCGAGCCAACAAGACCAGGGCCCCCAAACCAGCGCCGCCGGGTATGGTCTGGATACCCGGTGGTGAATTTTCCATGGGCAGTGAAGATCCGACCACCGACGGCATGTGCGGCGGTCATGAAAAAATGCCCGATGCCAGACCAGTGCACCGTGTGTACGTGGATGGCTTCTTCATGGACAAAACAGAAGTGACAAATGAGCAATTCGCCAAATTTGTCGCCGCCACACACTACAAGACCGTCGCCGAAATAACTCCGACAAAGGAAGAATTCCCCAGCGCGCCGCCGGAAAATCTTGTAGCCGGCTCCACAGTTTTTACACCGACACCAAAAGCGGTACCACTGAATAATATGTTGCAGTGGTGGCGTTTCGAACACGGTGCCGACTGGCGGCATCCGGAAGGCCCCAAAAGCAGTATCAAAGGCCGCGAAAAATATCCAGTAGTGCAGGTGGCCTACCCTGACGCCGTGGCTTACGCAAAATGGGCGGGCAAACGTTTACCCACCGAAGCCGAATGGGAATTTGCCGCCCGCGGCGGTGAAAGCGGCAAGACATACACCTGGGGCAATGATCTACAGCCCGGCGGCAAATGGATGGCCAACACGTATCAGGGCAAATTCCCGGTGACGGATGCGGCCTCCGACGGCCACAAAGGCATTGCGCCGGTGGCCCAATACCCGGCCAACAAATACGGCCTCTACGACATGGCAGGCAACGTCTGGGAGTGGTGCAGCGACTGGTATCGCGCCGACTACTATGCCAAGCTGGCCGAAGCCAATAAAGGCGTCGTGCGCAACCCTCAGGGACCTCAAGATTCATGGGATCCGGCCGAACCGACAGAGAAAAAACGCGTGCACCGCGGCGGCTCCTTCCTCTGCACAGACCAGTATTGCACTCGCTACATGGTCGGCACGCGCGGCAAAGGCGAAGTTAATACCGGCGCCAACCACCTGGGATTTCGCTGCGTCCGGTGACGAATAAGATAGCAAGAATAGCCTAGAGCAGGCGGGAGAGCCCGCGTGCGCCACAATCCGTACCACCAAGTCCAGATTTCAGTTCTCGGCAAACTGAATAAACGGAACTGAGCAGGTTCAACTCCGTCTCAATCAGGTATTGGAATGATAGTAAGACAACGAAGCCGTCACTCCTGAAAGCCACTTTGGGACAAAATCGTGAATCAGAAAAGGCCAACCGGACAAGAAATTGACGAGCGTTTTCACCTGCTGCTGGCAGGGGTGAAGGACTACGCAATCATCATCCTGGACGAAAGCGGCGTCGTAGTCAGCTGGAACGAAGGAGCGCAGTACATTAAAGGGTACAGTGCCGAAGAAATCATAGGCAAACACGTCTCCACCTTTTACCCGTCCGAAGATGTCGCGGCCGGGAAACCGGAGAGCGAGCTGAAAATCGCCGCCAAAGATGGAAGATTTGAAGACGAAGGCTGGCGATTGCGCAAGGACGGCTCAAAGTTTTATGCAAATGTAGTGATTTCCGCTCTTGTTGACGAGGAAGGTCAATTTAGAGGATTCGCCAAAGTCACCCGCGACATCTCAGAGCGAAAAGAAGTCGAACGCGAATTAAGAGAAGCAAAACAACGCCTGAACCTGGCGCTGGAAGCAGGGGAAGTTGGGGTGTGGGAATACGATCTGGTGAATGAAAAAATCTGGCGCTCGGCCAAGCTCAATGAACTGCTCGGCTTTCAGACTCCAGCTAACGACTGGCATTCCGACTCGTTTCTCACCTTTGTAGCGCCGGAGCACAAGGGGTATGCAGAACGGATGTTTGAAGGCGCGCTGGAAACCGGGCACTTCAGCATCGAATGCAAAATTGTCAGAACAGACAAAGCCACCCGCTGGATTTCAGCTCGGGGCGAAACGGTCAAGAACGCGCTCGGTGAACCGATCCGGATGGTAGGTACAATTGTGGATATCACTGACCGAATTGAGAGAAAAGATCAGGAAAAGCTTCTGGCGGTAATGAAGGAAAGAGAAGAGTTCATCGCCACCCTCACCCACGATATGAAGAACCCCCTTATCGGAGCCAATCGTGTGCTGGAAATGCTTGTCACCGAAAAGTGCGGCCGGCTGACGCAACAGCAGGCCGAACTGCTGGGCTGTCTCAAAGACAGCAATCTCAGCCTGTTAAAT
>JAFEAV010000148.1 GCA_018266215.1 Cyanobacteria bacterium SZAS LIN-3
CAGCGCCTTGCGAAGCGATTGTACCGTTGGTGGCACCCTGCAGTTGAGGAGCTGCTCCAGCTCCGCCTTGCTGGGTCTGTGTGCCGGTTATGCGGTTGTTATTGGCTTGAGCACCAGTATCGCCCAGGGAGTTGAAAGCGTCTTGGGCTAGAGCGGGAGCTGAAAGAGAAAGAGAGCCGACAACAGCGAGGGAAGCAAAAGCCATAGTAAGTTTAGAGAGAATGCTCATAGTGAGACCTCCGCGACATGCGCAAAAATAGGTGGTGTTAGTAAGGTATGAAAGTCTCGGGAAAAGTCCGAGGCCTCTAATGTAAGCGAAGGATATGCGCTCGTCAAGTACCAGAATTATTAAATCTAGCTTTTAATTTTTCGGCCGGGCAGGGCTGGCTTCAAGCAGAGTAAATCCTTCAGGAAGGCGCAGGAGCATCGTTTCGCAGTTTTCATTGAAGCGTTTGAGGTGCCGACTGAGCTTTTCACCCTCCCGCTCAACAACCTGATCTATTAAACGCCTGCTCTTGCTCTCGAACCACTCTTCGTGCTTGGAGCCGTCATTATCGGTATATGAAACGCCTATACACTCAAGCCCATCAATGGTTTTGGGACCCAGCCTGGTCACGGCGGGCTCACCCTTGAGGGGTTTATTTCGCTGGGCGGCGTAAAGCATCTGGTAGGCCCGTATAAGGTCGTCTCCTGGCGAAGTCATCGCTACCTTATAGGTACGGTCGCGGATGGTGACAAAAAAGCTGCTGTGCCCGTAGAAGTTATATAGATAGTAGCCATTGGTAAAGCCGTCGCCGGTACCGACCGGGTCACCCTCGGCCGAGCTGTTGTTTTCGCAATAGGAGACGAAACCCCGACCATTGCTGACGAAGCGGTCGTCGAGGCTGACGGTCTTGCCGCCGGCGGTCCGGTACGTCTTATAAAAAGTATCCTGGCGCAAAAGAGGAAAAGCACCGTCAATCAAGGGATTGTGCGGCAGGACCTTATCTTTGCCGTCGCTCAGATAGGACGTGGCGCTCTCACCGGGGGCGGCGCCTTGCTTGGCGGGCGAGCAGCCCTGCAGAGCCAGCAGACAGAGCGCGCCAAAAGCAAGATTAAGGCCGGGCCGATTTAACAATGCTCTACTCCTCATGAATTGGCCAGAAAGCGGAAACAACGGTCCTTGCTCTGGAAAAACAACTCAAATATGGCGGCGCCATATCCATCCAGACTGCTGTCCCCAAGGCGTTTCTCCACCGTGCGCAGGCAGGCGACCAGGTCGGACTCGCTTACTTCCTTTTCGCCCCGGCCCAGGGCCAGCGCGCGCGCATGCAGTTTAATCAGGGCATAGACGGCTACCAGGTGATGAAAGCCGGCCATCAAACTGAGCTGACCATAACCGGCTCCAAAATATAGTTTGCCAAATATGCGCGAAAAAAGATAACGATAGAGCATATCTTCCATCTCGCCCTCTTCCTTGAAGGGCATGGCCAAAAGCTCCTCCAGGCCATAACGCCCCTGCACCGTGGCTAGCTTGAGCTTGGGCTTGCCCAGAAGGGGCGCAAAAACGGTCTTGCGGAAGCCATCCAGCATAAAAGAGACCGCCGAGAAATTATGATCGCCGCGGGTCAGGGGCTTGAGGGGGAAATACAGCTGATGCAATGTATTTAAAAGCCTGATATCGGCGTCCTTGAGTTTGAAGGCGGCCGCGTCCAGCGCCGGCGGATTGGCGTCGATTTCAGCTACCCCGCGCATTTTGCGATAGCAATTATTCAAATATATGGATATGCGAGCCAGCCGTTCCTTTATAGGCATTTCTCTGCGGCCGAGCATTTCAAACATCTGGGCCTCATGCCCCAGATATTCATCCCAGGTCATGGGCATCTGTTTGACAAACTCCACCGCCGACCAGTTGGGGTGATGATCCGGATAGAGGGCGCGAAACTCACCCAGCTTCTGCTGCAAATAATCAGCCTGCTCAACCAGCGGCCGACCGGCGTTTTTCACGGCGCCGACGCTGACAAAAGAGATGGAGGCGTAGATCCCGCTCGGGGTCTCATTAAAGCAATAGGGGAAAAGCTGGCAAATAGAGGGCTTGGTCTTAGATTCAAACTGGCTGTGAATGAAGCAGAGATTGTCCACCAGAAAAGGACAGAAACCGTCATCGCCTACCTTAATGGAATGCGTGTATGGGCCGGTCTTTTGATCGTGCTCGGGCAATGCGCGGAAGAGATCGCGCCCGAGAAATTTGTCTTTGCGCTTGCCCCAGTCGATGGCCGAGATGCGATCGTAATCGGCATCGGTCATGGGCACCGACCAGCCGCCGCAGCACTTGCCGCAGCCCGTGCACTCGTAATTGATGCCCTCGGGAATGTGCAGAGTGGCGACGGATGAATTTTCTTGACTCATGCTTTAACTACTTTCCCCAGACAGGCTTTGCGTTTGGCGCCGGTGCAGGCCGGCACATTATTTGGTATCTCGAAATAAGTCGTATAGGCGAGCAGGGCAAAAAGCAGCGCCTCCTTAAATTTAGCCGATACGCCGAAGTCCTCATGACTCAAGATCTCGACCTTCGCGGGCCAGCGCTCGGCCAGCATGGCCACCAGTGTTTTATTGGCCTCGCCGCCGCCACCAAGGACCAGGCGGGTCAGTTTTTGCTTATCGCGGATGAAATCACTGTACGCATTGGCCACCGAAGCAGCGGTAAAGGCAGTCAGGGTGGCAACTATATCCTCGGAGCTGACGTCCTGAGCCTGCCAGTCATTGACGCACTGCGCCGCAAAGGTGCGGCCAAAAAGCTCACGGCCGGTGGTTTTGGGCGGCTTGAGCGATAGATAGGGATGACCGAGGAGTTGCTTGAGCAATTTATCCTGCACCTTGCCCCGGCCGGCTATGGCGCCGGCGGCATCGTACTCTTTGTCAAAAAGCAGTCGGGTAGCCTCATCCAGGAGCACATTGGCCGGGCCGGTATCAAAAGCCATAATGGCCTCGCCGTGCTCGTCTATGACAGTAATGTTGGCAATACCGCCCAGATTCAAAACGCCCACGGCCTTACCAAACGAGCCAAACAAAACCTGATCGGCAAAAGAAACCAGCGGCGCTCCCTGTCCACCCAGAGCCAGATCAGTCGTACGGAAGTCACCAACCGTGGTGACCCCGGTGAGCGCGGCAATATAAGCCGGATCGCCCAGCTGCAAGGTGCCTGCTGTCGTGGTGCCGAAGAACGGCCCGGGCGTAGGCGCATGCCAGATTGTCTGACCATGCGATCCAATCAGATCCACCTCAATGCCTTTTTTCTGAGCGCTTCTTATCAAGCGCTGGCAGGCCTGGGCAAAAATTTCTCCCAGGGAACTGTTTAAAAGACAAACCTGCTTCAGCGATGCCTCACCGGAGGCCACAAGACGCTCCATCTGCCGCTTGAAGGCAGGGTCGAAGGGCACAAGCTCACTGGAGATAAGTTCAAAAGTCAGCTTCGGCACACCGTTCGCCTGACAGCCCGCATCGGTGCGAGCCGGGCCGATAGCAAAAAGTGCGGCATCAATTCCGTCCATCGAGGTGCCGCTGTTAAGACCGATGACGTTAAGAGTGGTTAGAGGGCGCAATTGTCGTTACCTTATTAAGCATTGCATCATTGTAAGGCTTTATTTATTGCTTGGGCGGTATTATGCCTTTAGCAAGGCCAAGAGCCTATATCCTCTTTAAAAGCATTCGGATCAACAAGGGAAAACCATGATTTCGCACACGGCAAAAGACAATAAGTCTCTGGAAGCTTCGGAGCAAGGCGGTATGCGCATTGGCCTCGGTAAAACGACACGAAGGGCGTACGGCTTCGATGAAATCGCCCTGGTGCCGGGCGATCGCACACTGGATATGGACCTTTGCGACATTTCCTTCCGCCTGGGCAAATATGATTTTGCAGTACCGATAATCGCCTCTGCCATGGACAGCGTGGTTGATCCCAAAGTTGCGGTCACTCTTGGCAAACTGGGCGGCCTGGGCGTTATGAATCTGCAGGGCATCCAGACTAGATACGAAAATCTGGAAGAGATTTACGAAAAAATCGCCGCCTGCGACAACGCCAGTTTCGTCACAGTAATGCAGGAGCTTTACAAGGCCCCCATCAAAGAAGAGCTCATTGCCAAGCGCATTGAAAGCATCAAGTCCCAGGGCGTCATCACCGCCGTATCGGTCACTCCCAACGTAGCTGAACAATACGGCCCCATCGCCGCCGCCGCCGGTTGCGACATTCTCTTTGTGCAATCGACAGTAACCGGCATCGAACACAAAAGTGTCCAGGGCACGCCCTCGCTCAACCTGGCCAGGTTTTGCAAAACAATCGGCATCCCGGTTGTGGTGGGCAATTGCGTCACATACAAAACCGCTCTGGAACTGCTTGAAACCGGTATCGCCGGCCTGCTCGTAGGCATTGGCCCCGGCGCCGCCTGCACCTCGCGCTCAGTACTGGGTATTGGCGTACCGATGGCCACAGCCATCGCCGACTGCGCCCAGGCCAAAAAGACGTTTATGGAAAGAAACGGCGGAGCGGCCCCGGTGATGATTGCCGATGGCGGCATGGCCGTTGGCGGTGACATATGCAAAGCTATCGCCTGCGGAGCAGACGCAGTGATGATTGGCTCACCATTCGCCAAAGCCACCGAAGCTCCCGGCCGCGGCTACCACTGGGGCATGGCCACACCCAGCCCTGTGCTCCCGCGCGGAACACGCATCAAAGTCGGCACAACCGTCTCACTGTCGCAGATCATGAACGGCCCGGCCGGCACCGATGACGGCACACAGAATCTCACCGGCGCCCTGAAAACCTCCATGGCCACTCTGGGTGCATCCAATCTTGCTGAAATGCAGGAAGTGGAAGTGGTGATTGCGCCTTCGATTTTGTCGGAAGGCAAGGTCTATCAGAACGCCCAGCAACTCGGTATGGGCCGCAAATAACATTTGGTGGGTCTTACGCAAGTGAAAGAAAAACGCACAATCAACGGTCAATTCGTTGCCATGTCTTTGAGCACCTCGGTCATTTGTATTTCAGCGGGACTGGCCTACGCCTTTGCCACGGGCGGCAAGTCGGGGCATTTTGAATTTGCACAGAATCCATTGACGACGCCTCACATAGTCAGAGCAAGTGGTGATGCCGGGTCCCAGGTTGAGTATGCGCAGCTGGAATCTCCGGTAGAAGAGTATGCCTCGCAAATAGCGAAGGCCAATCCGCACGGACAGAAGAGCTCAAGAGCGGGAGCCTTACTGGCTGCAGCATCGAGTATCGGTACGGCACCCATTCCTCTCAACAGCCACACAATTGTCGACATCGCCGAAAGTGCCGCACCATCGGTGGTGAATATCGAAGTCGTGCGCCGCGATGAACGCGCGGTAGCGGCGGCTATGCCTCTAGGAATGGATCCGCGCAATCCGCTCGGTGGGCAGTTTTTCCTCTACAACGGTCGACCCTTTGTCCCATTTACCGAGCCCCTGGTACCCATGCCCAAAGCAGCACCGGGCTCGAAAAAACCGGACGCGGTCGGCTCCGGCATGGTCATCCGCGAAGACGGCTACATTTTGACAAATGCGCACGTAGTCAAAGGCGCCAGCGAAATCCGAGTCAATCTCAATGACAAAAGATCATTCGCGGGCAAGGTAATCGGCACCGATAGTTTCTCGGATCTGGCCGTCGTAAAAATAGATGCGCAAAAACTTCCAGCCATCAAACTGGGCTCGTCGGCAGATCTCAAACCGGGCGAATTTGTAGTTGCCATCGGCGATCCACTCAGCTTTGACCACACCGTCACTTTTGGCATCATCTCGGCTGTTGGCCGCACCATCACCGACGTCAACGGCTTCATCAACTTTATCCAGACGGACGCCGCCATCAATCCCGGTAACTCCGGCGGTCCGCTGCTCAATTTAAAAGGCGAAGTCATCGCCATCAACACGGCAATAGACAAGGTCGGCCAGAATATTGGTTTTTCCATCCCGGTCGACGTCGCTAAAACCGTAGCCGACGATCTGATCAATCACAAAGCCATCAGTCGCCCCTGGATTGGTATCGGCGTAAGACCACTGACCGAAGCTAAGATCAAGGCCCTGGGCCTGAAGCCAGGAGACGGCGGTGTGTCTGTAGAAATAGTCTACGAGACAAGCCCGGCTCAGGCTGCCGGTCTGGAACCGGGTGATGTGATCCTCAAAGTCGACAACAGACCGGTCTCCGAAGGCAAAATGCTGCAGGACATCGTCCGTGCTCACAAGGTCGGGGAAGTACTGAAAGTGACGTATCTCCGGGCCGGCGAAGAAAAGACTACAGACATGACCATCGGCAAATACCCGGATCTGGGCGAGCCGCCCAAAGCCGATAAGTTGCCGCCGGAACCAAAAACGGAACCGAAGGCCGAGCCTTAGAACATCGCCACCCCTCAATGTAACAAAACTGATTTTAAGTTAGATTACATCAGCGTTTCCGCGATTTTGCGTTTTCGAAATGCCATCAGGTTAAGCGTTTCCGCTGTCAAACACTTTTAATTTTCAGCGTTACAAATAAATTGTAAAGGATGCGAGTGCACCATCATATTGGCTTTGCCAGGCATTTAAGAAGCCGCACCGCCGCCATAGCCGCCCCGAAGCCATTGTCTATATTGACCACGGTCACTCCTGGAGCACAACTTGAAAGCATGCTCAGAAGTGCGGCTACTCCACCGAAACTGGCTCCGTAACCGACCGAAGTGGGGACTGCAATAACGGGCTTGTCGAGCAAGCCACCGACCAGACTGGCCAGAGCCCCATCCATGCCGGCGATGACTATGGTCACATCGGCCTTACGCAGGGGCTCCAGATTACCGAGCAAGCGGTGCACTCCGGCCACACCCACATCATAAAGACAATTTACGGCATAGCCCGCTGCCACCACTATCAGTGCCACTTCTTCAGCCACCGGTATGTCTGCCGTCCCGGCAGTGACAACCGCAACCGAGGGGCCATCCGTTTTAGCAGCAGGCAGCTGTCCGAAGACTACAGTTCTGGAGGGCTCAAGGTACTGCACTTGAGCGCCGGGCATGTGTTCTTTTGTCTGCGCCAAAATTTCTTCTGCCAACTCAGCATCAGCCCGCGTAGCCAGAATCAACTCATGGTGAGCCCGCAACTTCCGGGCAATCTGCACAACCTGAGTAGCGGTCTTGCCGGGGCAAAAAATCACTTCCGCCTGCCCCAGACGCAACGAGCGGTGTACGTCCAGCTTGGCAAAACCAAGATCACTGTAGGGCATTACGGCTAGAGCTTCGGCGGCTTCTTCGGGGCTCCTGGCGCCGGACGCCACCTGTCGCAAAAGTTCTTCCACCGCCTGCTTATCCATCTGATTTATCCGTTCGCCCCACCCTGTCGGTAACCGCGAGGGTCGATGGTGACCTGCTTGAAGCCCAGCTTGAGGAGTTTCTCTTCAATCATAGCTGCAATTTGCGGACGTTTCTGCAGATGGGACAACTCTTCCGGACCAATTTCCACTGAAGCCTGCCGCCCGTCTTCGCCTTCGATAAAGCGCACGCGCACCTGGCGAAAACCAAAAGCCCGCACCCCTTCCTCCGCCTGTTCAACGATCGCCAGGCGGTCCTTATCTATAGGAACATTCTGGGGAAAACGGGAGGAGAGACAAGCAGCCTGCGGTCGGTCGAAGGACGGCAAACCCGCCTCGCGCGCAAGGGCGCGGATGTCGACTTTATAGAGTCCGGCGGCGATTAAGGGCGCCACCACATGATATTTTTCAGCCGCTTTATGCCCCGGCCGCACATCGGAAAGATCATCCATATTGGCACCATAGGCGATGGCATCAACCGAGAGCGCCACCTTCATCTGGTGCAGATATTCAAAGAGCGTACTCTTGCAAAAGAAGCAGCGCATGCTGTCGTTGCGCCGATATTCGTTCAACTCCACTTCTTCGGTGGCAATCTCGATCAGATCGAAGTTAAAAAGCTCTGCTTGCTTACGCGCGGCCAAAAGCTCCGACTGAGCCAGGGAAGGAGACAGCGCAATTACAATCTTGGCCCGGTCGCGCAGTACTTTGCGAGCGTAGAAGGCCAGGAGTGAACTGTCCACACCGCCGGAATAGGCCACGATCACCGACTGCAGCTTGCGCAACTCGGCGATCAGAAGCTCTTGCTTCTGAGGCAGAGCAATTGACGGTTCAAGCGGTTTTACTATGGACATTATTTAGTCGCAAGTGAATTTGAATTCTGACTCTGAGGAGACATATCGATCAATTCGGCGCCGCCTTCAACATTTGCGACCCCCTCTTTAGCTAGCGTACCGCAGGCGAGACGCTCAAGCTCCAGACGGATGGAAGGTTCGTCATTTTCAGCAATAAAGTCGGTCAGGCGGCCAAGAGCCTGGAGCAGGTCCTGACGCTCGAGGGGCTGCGGGCGACCAACGAAGATTTTCTCGTTGACGGTGCGAGACAGGCCTTCCGAAGCGGTGAGGAGCTCTTCGTAGAGCTTTTCACCCGAGCGCAGA
>JAFEAV010000149.1 GCA_018266215.1 Cyanobacteria bacterium SZAS LIN-3
TGCGCCCCTCCGCATCCTGCAGCCAAACTGCGTAATCAGGGGAGGTAAGTTTTGCATTATTGTACTATAATCAGTAGTGTATATGGTCAAAAAAGAATGGACCCAGAACCGGGCCCATTCTCGATGACGAAAGTGACGAAACCCGGTCCGGAGGCGGGGCGTTAGAACTCGGTGTTGGCACCTTGTTTCCACTTCCTGCGCTCCTTACGGTTGCGTTTCGACTTGTCCTGCTCTTCGTGGAAGCCGCCGCCGGTCTGTTTCAGACCCGAAGCGATGCGTTCCTCGCGTTCCCTTGCCAGGCGCATTTTGCGCTGCTGTTCGACGGTAATGACACCGACGTGAATGCGGCCGTCCTTCAACCCGTCTTTGGGTTTCTTCGTCTGGACCGGCCGGCTTTTACCTTTGGCCACAAGAAGTCCTCCTGGTCGCAGAGACCGGTTAGTTGATGAGATAACGTTCGTCGATGATGCTGCAGGACTCCAGGGAGAGGACCTGCACAACTTCGCCGTCGATCGTCAGAACCTTGTACACCAGCATCATCTTCTGGTGCATGAGCGCTTGCAACTGAAGCGGATTCTCGACATCGCGAAAAGCGACGACGTAGTCCACCACGGCCGGAGTCATTGCGGGAGTCGTAACCGCAATCGGCTGGGCGTCGGTTGTTGAAGAAATGGGGGCGATTTTATCGCTCATCTGAAATGGCCTCCACTGTGCGGGGGCGGAGAGGTGCCGGCAGCAATCGCCAGCTCTTGCCTCTCCGCCCTGTTGCAACAAGTAGCGCCCTCTTAGTGGCCGCTACCCTTGGTCACCGTCGGGCTGGCCGACGGGTTGAGGATGGTGGGCTTCTTCGCCAGGCTCTCGGCGCCCAGGTGGCTGAGGAGCGTCTTGTAGGACACGGCCTCGGCAACCATCGGCGGGTAGACAGCCGGACGATACGTCACACCATGACCGTTGGTCGGCGCTTCACCGGTGGGGGTGATGCGGCAGTCGATGATGTGCTCGTACTCCGGGGGCAGCCACAGACCGTAGCTGGCCCAGATGAAGCGCATGCCCATGGCCTGAGCCACGCCGCCGTCCTTCTTCAGGTTGTCCCCGATGAAGAGCGAGTTCTCGGCGCGGGCGCCGTAGGCCTCCATGGCAAGCTTCAAGCCGCCCGTGTTGGGCTTCTCGAAGGCCTTGTCCATCTTGACCGCGACGTCGAACTTGTGCACGCGAGCGGAAAGCTCGGCGATGCGTTCGAGGCCGTACACCATGTCCTCGGGGTCGACGAACTGGGAAGCATCCGGCAGCGGGCAGTCGAGCGCGAAGAGACCGTTGACCGGACCATCGAGCATCATGTCGCAGGCGCGGGTGAGACCCATGAAGTAGGGAGCGTCCGAGACGATCACGAAGGTGACGCCGCGCTCACGAGCCGTGTGGATGGTTTCCATCACGTCGCGGAACGGCTTCAGGTACTTGTGACGGTTGTCGTCCAGGTGCTTCCAGAAGGGGATGACCCACGCGTCGCGGAACTCCGCGGGCGTGCCCTTCCATTCCTTGCGGAACTTCGTCATCTCCATCATCCAGCCGTACTCGTGCGTGCCGTTGGCGTGGGTGACGCGGCCGATTTCGCGTTCGATTTCGACCTTGGGGATGCCGTGCTTGGCGCTCATCTCGTCGACGTAGGCGCGGATGGCAGGGCAGTAGTAGGCCCAGAAGAGGCCCTGGGTGGAGTCCATGTCCGTGAAGATGAACTTCACCGGCTCGGTCTTGGACGTGTCGGGGATCGCGGCGGCGACCTCAGCAGGCTTGTGGCCACGACCGAGGAAGCTGAAGCGCGAACGGCGGTTGTTGCGGTTGTTCGTCATAAATAACACCTTTCGTTTGTGCGTTATCAAAGTGGCTCTGGGCTCACTCAGTTACGCGGGTTAAAACTAGAAGCGCTCACACGAGCTCTTCTTTAGACAGAAAAGCGCTTTCTTCATGGCTCTCTTGGTGGACCAGCGGGTGCGGCAAAATACCAACCTCGGGAAGAGGCAGGAAAATTGCATGCACGGGAAGTTATTGTTGTTGTGCTGGACCTAAAACCAAAAGAAGAAGAGAGAAAACGTATCTCGACCCTAATGGCTTTTTGATGGTGATATCAATGGTTGTCAGGCGCCGGAAAGCATTGAAAAGACACTTCTCCAAGACTTTGTAGCTTTTCTTGATACTAGACAATTAGCGCAGATTGGTGAGCACTGATACGCGCTAGGTGCGCCATTAGTGAGGACTGAAGGGACGCTGAAAGCTCTTGCACGATTCTTTCTGAAAGTACTTACTACTGCTTGTCGCAAGCGGCCGGAAAAAATTCAAATCGGAAAAGGCGACTAGCACCATCTTTCTGGGAAATTTATTCAGTTGTCCGGCGAGCTGTTGATACTAACGTCGTGTTTAAAACCATTTTTGAGAAAGGACATGAGACTGATTTGGATGCTCAGAGATTCAAAACGGTTTCACTAAATACTAATCGGTCGGGATCAGCAGCCAGCTATCTCAGTGTTACCAGAAGGCCTAACCATTAAGCAAATTTCTGTTGATCGCTCTTGGAAAACATGCAAGACGCAAATGTGACGGGGTTAATGTGCCGCTTGGCAGCTTCCAAATTGGTTGAAAAGCGCTCAGATGCTTTGATTAAATGCGTTCGTAGTGAATCGCGCGGCATCGCAAGCGGTATATCAAATAGCTATGCTAGCTGTTGCGAGATTGGGTCTGTTTAATCAAATCGGAGTAAATCGGCACCCGTCGGCTCAAGAGCCGAAATGGGCCTGGGACCGGCGATTGATTGTGGTCGTAGGGATCTACTACGTTAAGAGCTCATGATTCCATCCCAAAGCTCACTCAAGTAGTCCTCCCAAGCAAAGCAAATACACACTCTCCAATAAATAAAGCAGCTGCTTCCCGCGTGCTGTTCGATGCCAGGTTGTGGTGTTCGTAAAGGTGTGTCTTTCGCTTTGTTTTCTTGAGTTTGGTCAAGGCCTGAAATCGTGGTCAGTCCAATAACCCAGCCTTGAGCTGGCACCGGACGTTTTTTTCTATATCAATCGAAGCGATTTCGACTGTCGTCGAGAGCGTTCCGGTAGTCGTGCGGCGATTTCCGTCGCACTTCGTTCACCGCTTGAGTCACCCGACTTGAGCTTACTACTGGGTCTGACCCAGAAACTGGAGTCCCA
Organism: Cyanobacteria bacterium SZAS LIN-3; assembly: GCA_018266215.1. Classification (GTDB taxonomy): domain Bacteria; phylum Cyanobacteriota; class Vampirovibrionia; order Obscuribacterales; family Obscuribacteraceae; genus REEB67. The sequence continues at coordinate 3,192 of JAFEAV010000149.1, forward strand.
AAAATGGCAAAGAAAATCAAGAAGCCTGCCAAGTCCCTGACTGGCAGCACCACTCCTGACTACACGCTGACGGATTACGAAGTCCAGCAGCTGACCGAGAAGTCGCGTGCATACACCGAAGAGGTGAATGCCAACCGCGTCACGTACCCCGACCCGGACGAGCTTCCCTTCGAGGAAATCACGCTCGACGACGCGGTCGCTCATGGTTTCGTCGGCATCACCGACAGCATCGACCTGTCCCTCTTCAAGAACCGCGGCAAGAGCGGTCGCAACAAGGGCGGCAAGCAGGGCGGCGGCAACAAGGGTGGCGGCAACAAGGGCGGCGGTTCCGGCCGACAGCTCCCAAACCCGCAGACCGTCGAAAAGGAAGTGGCTCGCATGCTCGCCAACATGCAGCCCGTCGACATGACCGGTAACCTGGTCCTGGGCGAGATGAACTTCGAGTTCGGCGACGCCACCAAGGCCAAGTATTTCGCCGGCAGCTACAAGCTGATCTTCGAGCGTCACCACATCATGTTCAACTCGGAGATCGACGACGGCTTCCTGCAGACTGTGGCCAACAGCCTGCCCGGCTACAAGGCCTACACCTCGGTCGAGAACAACCGTCACCAGGCGGTCGGCTTCGTCGTTCACCCTCGTCTGAAGGTGCTCGGCAAGCCCATCTCCTACGACGATGTCGCCAATGTCCAGGGTGTGCCCGACCTCCGTCCGGCCTTCCGCCTGGACCTGGAAGACACCGCGACCGGTGAGCAGTTCGCCGCCGTGGTCGTTCACCTGAAGAGCATGCGTGGCGGCCCGGCCGTTTCCGGCAAGGTTCGTTACCAGCAGTGCGCCATCATGGTGAACAAGCTGGGCCCGAACTTCAAGGGCGTCATCGCCGGCGACTGGAACACCTTCATCGACCGCCCTGCCGACCTGCAGCCGCTGCTCAACGCAGGCTTCAAGATCGTCTACCCCAACGACACCCAGGCCACGCAGGCCATGGGCAGCCGTCTGGACGCGTTCGTGAAGCTCAACTTCGGGCCGATCGGCAACCTCTCGGTGCGTCAGTTTTACGCCAACCCTCAGATCACGCGCGCCATGTCGGACCACGCTCTGCTGTCGGTCCGCAAGCGCGTGTGCACCGGCGCCGGCGCCAACGACCCCGCCTGTGGCACCGCTATCGACCCCACGGGGCCGTACGGTGACAACACCACGCAGCCGGCCGAAAACGACAAGTAAGCCAGCGTCCTGAAAAAGGGCGGAGTCTTTCGGGAGCAAGCAATTGCACCTGAGAGGCTCCGCTTCTTTTTCTTTTTCTATTTCTCCCCTGCAAAGGAAATTCTATGATCGGTTTCAACGGTTTCAATCAACCACCGGTGAAAGGCGAAGGTATGCGCGGATATTTCATGCGCGGCCTCTTCGTTGTAATCCCGGTGGCCGTGACCGTCTGGCTGCTCGACTATGCCATAGGCATGACCAATGCCTGGCTCGGTCCGTTCGTCAGAATGGTCGCGGAGCATCTTCTGCCGGCCTCTGTCACGTCGCTGATTTGGTTCAGCAATGTGACGGCCGTGCTCAGTCTGTTGCTGCTCGTGGCTTGCCTTATCATGTTGGGGGTGGTGGCGTCTTACCGCATCGGCAAGGAGGGGTTGCGTCTCATCGACCACCTCTTTATCCACATCCCTGGCGTTAACACCATTTACCGCTCCGTGCGTAAGATGGTGGATGCCTTCGGCAGCTCCGATGCTCAAAGCTTCAAGCGCTGCGTCTATCTCTACTTCCCGTACAACAACCCTACCCTTGGTTTTGTTACCAAGGAGGTGACGGAAGAGAAGACTGGTCGCAAGCTGCTTGTGGTCTTCGTCCCGCACGGTCCTTCACCGGCCAGCGGATTCATCCAGATCGTGGCGGAAGACGCTACGTGGGATGCCGGTATCTCACCGGAAGACGGGTTCAAGATGATCATGTCGGTGGGCGTCCTTTCCCCGGACACACTGCCGCAGTCCAAACCCCGAGATGAGCAGTAAGCAGAACACGACTGCCCATTGTTCTCAACCATCAACCAGGCAACAGGAGATCACCGCATGATTTTCAAACTTGCCGCACGGTCGCGTAAGGGTGCTGTCTTCTAGCACCTCACCGCGCCCCGACTGCTGATTTCCCGCCCCGATAAAGCGGTCCTGTAAAAGGCAATTACAGGAGGCAGTCGTAGAATGCCGGTGTGGTGCTAATCAAGGAGCACCGCACTATGTCTCGTTCTTATCGTCACACGCCTGTTATTGGCAATTGCTCTCACAGCGACAAGCCCGGCAAGGTTATCGCCAACCGCACCCTCCGCACCCGCGTGCGTCAGGCACTGCGCGTCTGCGTTGATTTTGACGGCCTCGTCCTGCCCCATCTTCGTGAGGTGTCCAACGTCTGGGATTTTCCCAAGGACGGCAAGCACCGCATGGATCCTCGTGGGGCGTACTTCGCCAAGTACATGCGTAAATGATTGAAGGGGTGCCTCGACGGTTGGTCCAAACCAACTCCGGGGCACCCTTTCTTTTTTTTCTTCTTTTGCGCTGTTTTACTACGCAGTGTAGAAATGCGCATGGCTTTACGATGATGACTTTACCGACCGTGGTTGCAAAGCGATCGAGCCTCCCTGAGGGCCGTGAGTTCTCGGTTCTATGAGTGAAATACAAGCTCTTTTTTAGCAATAAATATTGAAGCGCGCGCTCTTTTATTATTAGAGTCAGGGGCCATTTTCTCACTCCGAAAAATTCACCCCAAACGCCGACAAGCCATAAACATCAGCCGTTCAAACAATCCCTTCGACAGAGCGCAGCTCTTGTAGCCAGACGTCGATGGTTTTGCTCCGCTTGTTTGTGTCTTGATTCGACCTGCTGATTTTGTCTCGGTGAGCCAATAGTGGTCACTGCGGAAACACTGAAAAGAGAAAAAATGACAGCCACTTCTAAACGTCCGGCTTTGCTGCCCCGGCAGCTTCGACTCACGCCATCACAGGTCCTGGGTCCCTATTTTATTGCCAATTCCGTTCTGCAGAGCAAGCTCTTTCCCAAGGGCGTCGTCGGCTCGGAAGTGCGCATCACCGGTCAGGTGATGGCTCAAGACGGCAGTGTGATTCCCTCAGCGAGGGTCTCCATCTGGGTTGCCGATCCTCAAGGTCGTTACGACAACCAGAAGGATGACGGCAGCGTCAAGCAGATAACCCCCCAGCAGCAGCTTTATCGCGGTCGATTGATCACGGATAAGGACGGTAAGTACGGCTTCAATTGCCTGCGTCCCGGCAACTATTTCGACGACGGCTACAAGCTGTGGCGCCCTGCGCACATCCACGTCCATGTCGAAGCCGCCGGCTACGAGTCGCTTACGACCCAGCTCTACTTCGACGACGACGCACACAATACGCTGGATATCCCCGGCGATGATTTTTTCTTGCCCGAGCTGGTCGTCCAGCTCAGTCCGGCGGTGCCGAAAACCGGCACTGTGCAAAGCGGAATTTTCAATTTTGTTCTGGCCAGGGCGAGCTAATCAGGCCTGAGTGTTGCCCGATTAACTCCTCCTTCTGAGCCATTCAGAGAGGTCTTATATGTCCGACCACAATCACGATCATGACGAGCACAATCGCCATGATCCCCCCGGCGGTAAGAAACATGTGCACAAAGCTCCGGCCCATGCGCATGAACACCGACCGCACCATGACTTTCGCAACCAGAATCGTTCGCGACTCTGGACTGTTTTACTGATGACTCTGGCTTTTATGGCGGTCGAGGTAGTCACCGGGCTCTACACCGGTAGTCTGGCTCTGCTCGCCGACGCCGGTCATATGCTCAGTGATGGCGCCGGCCTCGCCATGGCGCTCATTGCCGTCTGGTTCGCCGCCAAACCGGCCAACCAGGCCAAGAGCTACGGTTACTATCGCACCGAAATTCTGGTCAGTCTGGCCAATGCCGTCATGCTGATTGGTATTTCGATCTTTGTTTTGTACAACGCTTTCGGTCGACTGATGGCGCCGCCGGTGGTGCTCTCCGGGCCGATGGTCTGGGTTTCCATTCTCGGTCTTCTGACGAATCTGGTGGCGGTTAAGATTTTGCACAGCTCGGCGGACCACTCGCTCAATATGCGCGGCGCCTACCTGGAAGTGCTCAACGACATGATCGGCAGCGCCGGTGTTCTGGTCGCCGCCCTGATCATTACCTTCACCGGTTGGTACTGGGTGGACGCTGTGGTCAGTGGTCTGATTGGGCTGCTGATCATTCCCCGCACCTGGATGCTGCTCAAGGAGTGCATCAACATTCTCATGGAAGGTACTCCCGGCCGTATCGATTTGCGTGCCCTCAAGGCTGAGCTGAAGGCCGTGCCTGGTGTCGTCGGTGTGCATGATCTGCATGTCTGGACGATTACCTCGGGCATGGACAGTCTCTCCGCCCATGTGCAAATCGATGACAGCGTGGCACCAACAGTGGTGCTGGAATCGGTGCACAAGATGCTGCGCGAGAAGTTTGAAATTCATCACAGCACGGTTCAGACCGAGCTGGTGGATTGCAAGCAGGGCTGCCAGTGCGATTGATTTGATTGGCTGAACCCGAGTCGGTACGGCGGTGAATTGGATTTGTCCGATTCACTCCCCTCCGACTCGGGCTTTGGTCTTCTTCTATGTGTGCGGTTTTGTCAAGGAATGCTCAGGAGACCTCCCGTTTTC
>JAFEAV010000014.1 GCA_018266215.1 Cyanobacteria bacterium SZAS LIN-3
GGTGTAGAAAATTTCCGAGCGGTATTGATTGCCAAAATCAAGACCCTGTCTATCTTTAGTCGTGGGATCGTGAATGGTCCAGAAGTAGTCGACCAGTTGTTTGTAGGATAATTTTTTGGGATCGAATTCTATATAAACCGTTTCGGCATGACCTGTTTTATGGGCGCAGACATCTTCATACGTCGGGTTGGCAAAGTTGCCGCCAGCATAGCCGACGATTGTTTTTTCCACCCCGGGCAATTGCTGGAAATTATACTGGGTGCCCCAGAAGCAGCCGCCGGCAAACATGGCCCGCTCGGCCTTGCCGCTGTATGGCTTGCTCAGATTTATGGCCGGTGCCTGGGTGTTGTCGCGGGCGGAGGTCTTTTGAAATGGTGCCAGGGCCATTGTCAGAGCTACGGCAAGACCGACGGCTATGCCCAGGCAAGCGATGCCGGAGAGGGCTGGTTTGTCTCGTTTAATCATGTTTTTCAATATCCTTTTTAAAGTCCAGCGCACAGGAGTTTATGCAATATCTTTGACCCGTAGGTTTCGGTCCGTCATCAAATACGTGCCCCAGGTGCGCTCCGCAGCGGGCGCAGAGGACTTCTGTGCGTTGCATGAGGAAGCTTTTGTCGCTGGCATTATCCACCGCTTTATTGTCGGCCGGTTTGAAAAAGCTGGGCCAGCCCGTGCCCGAGTCAAATTTTTCTTTTGACGTAAATAAGAGTGCACCACATCCGGCGCAGTGATATTCCCCCGCCTGGTGATTGTTCCAGTAGGCCCCGGTAAAGGCCGGCTCAGTGCCTTTCTCTCTCGTTACGTAATAAGCTTGCGGTGACAGTTTGCCCTTCCAGTAGTCTTTGCCTTTCGCTTTCAGGTTTTCTCCCTCACCGCCGGCGGTGGCGTGTCCCGGCTGCCCCTGGGTGGACGAGCTTGTTTGATTGGCGCTTTTTGTCTGGCTGTCGGCGCCGCCGCTGTTGCGAGCCCAGGCCTGTTGCTGTGCCAGCAGTTGTCCGGCCAACAAGACTATAAAAAGTGCCAGTGCGGCGGCAATAAAAAATGTACTGTTGTTATTTGACATGGATGCGTGACTCCTAACTGCTGGAGAGGACCAGGTCCATCAGATCGCTTTTGGAAATGGTGCCTACCAGTAGAACTTCAGTGTTGTCCGACTTTTGTCCCGGAATATAAACAATCGATTTGTCTTTCGTTTCGCCGCAGCAAATTTTGCGGCCGTCGATCATGTGCTCATTCAGTCCCTCGGCCACAAGTTTGCCGCCGGGTGATTGATAGCAAATAATGGCGTCCTTGCCCTTGCCCTTTGTGCGTGTGTAGCAAAGTCGGACCAGATTGCTCTTGCCCTCCGGCATCACTACAAGCTGCGCGCTTGCCAGTTTGAAGCCCGGCAGTTGCATGGTTTTGACGGTGAAGCCGGCCTGTTTGGAGATGCTGGCCACTTCCTCGGCAACAGCCGGCGAGCCTGCGGCAGCCGGTCCGGCCAGATATTGGTCGAAGTTGCTCAGGGCGTCTTCAAGGGAGGCCGGTTTGGTTTTTTCCGGCAGACTGGCCACGACATTGGGCACCCCATTCTGAGCCACCGTTTTGTCCGGTGCCGGGCCTCTGTCGCCGACGCCGAGCATGGCCGCCGTCGCCACACCTAAAAGGAGTGCGGCAGCTGCATAAAGGAGAGCCTTAGAAGCGCCTGCTTTCGGGCGAGACGAACGCACCGCCCAGTCTTCTCTGGCGATGGCCTTGATCAGTTTCTCCTCAAAATCAGCGGAGGGCTGGAAGGATGCCGCATGATCTTTGACTGCCTGCCTCAGGGCCAGGAGCTCATACCAGTGATCGCGACAGGTGGCGCATTCATCGATATGGATCAAAATCTGGGCGGCCTGCTCGCTTGTCAGCTCGTCGTCTGCCATCAGTTCCAGTTTTGGAATAGTCTCTGCGCAACTCATGATCTTAATTTCCTGTCCGAATCGGTTTTGCTCTCAGTCGCCTTGTCGTCAGCCGTTATGTAGATTTCCTGGTCCCTGCCCAGCTGCGGTGCCAGTACCTTGGCCAGGAGCTTTCGCGCTCGGGAGAGACGGGACATCACCGTGCCGATGGGTATTTCCAGGGTGCCGGCAATATCCTTATATGATTGGTCGGCTATTTCGCGGAGCATCAGGGGAGCCGCCAGCTGTTCCGGTAATTTTGTCAGGGCCTCGCCCAGCATCTGCGTCTGTTCTCGCTGCTGAGCCAGTTCTTCCGGGCCGGCAACGAGAGCGCTCATTTCGATTTCGGTCTCGTCGACATCCTCAATAGCCATGGTAGCGGTGCGGCTGGAGGCCTTGCGGTAGTGGTCCCTGATTGTGTTTATCAGGATTTGATAGAGCCAGGATTTGGCGTCGGTGCCGGGTTTGAAGCTGGAGATGCTTCTGTAGGCCTTCAAGAAGGTCTCCTGCACCACGTCTTCAGCGTCGGCTGTGCTGTTCATGCGGGTAGCCGCATAGCTGAACAGGCCTTTGGAATAGGTTCTCACCCATTCCTCCACAATTTTGGCGTTTTCGCCGCGGCGTTCGGCCATCTTGTTCCGCTTCCTTGAGGGGTCACAACTCTACAAACGCAGCATGGCTTGAGTTTATTCCATATTCATTGCTTTTTTCCCACCCACGGCTTGACGGGATACCCCGACAGGTGCATAATAGAATTATGGATATGAAATTCCAAAATTAAAACTGAAGACTGCAAGGAGATACGGCCATGAGTTACCCGAGATACATCTGTACGATCTGCAAGTATGTGGCGGAAGGCCCCGGCGGCGGCGATCTTGCCGTAGCTGACCTGGCCGAGGACTTCCAGTGCCCGTCCTGCGGAGCCGCACGCAGCGCCTTTGAAGGCTGCCAGTGCGAAAGCTACCCCCTTTTTGAAGCGAGCAAGGTTGCCCCGGCTGCTGCCGATGCAATCAATGCGCAGGCCAGTCTTGCCGCCATTGTCATGCAATACCCGCCCCGGGCTCAAGTTTTTGAAAACCTGGGCATTGACTATTGCTGTGACGGCGGACGCAGCCTTGCAGCCGCCTGCGCCGAAAAGGGTTTGCCTGTTTTGTCGGTGGCCCTGGCTCTGGCCGCCGTCACCAACAAACACGAGACTGTAGAGCGCGACTTTTCGCGCATGACCCTGGAGGAAATTGTCGACGATATCCAATCTATACATCATCAATGTCTGCGGCGTGAATTTCCTCCGGTGAGCAAACTTGTTGATAAGGTAGCCGCCGTTCACGGCGCCAGCCATCCTGAGTTGCTTGAGCTCAAGCGCCTTTTCGATGTATTTAAGGATGAAACTCTGGCCCATATAGATGAAGAAGACGGCGAAGTTTTTTATCTGCTTCTGGAAGTTGCTCGTGCTGAAAGTACAATCACCACAGAAGGCGCACGCCTGGAGGACTTCCTGGCCGAGCATAAGGCCGACCATAAAAAAATTGGTCGCTATCTTGCCCGGGTGCGGGAGTTGACCGGTGACTACAAGATGCCTGCCGATGGCTGCGCCAGCTATAAAGCCATGTTATCCTCCTTAGAAAATCTGGAGAAGGATATCCACCTGCATGTGAGCAAGGAAAATTACCTGATCGAGCGTCTCAACGAGGAACATTGCAGTGTTTTCGCAAAGTGTTGATTATGGCTTGAGAGCAATCGTGTATATGGGGATGCACCCTGATCGCATATGCACTAATGAGCAGATTGCTGAAACGACAAAGGTGCCCTCGCCGTACCTGGCAAAGATTCTGAAGTCCTTGAACAGAGCGGGACTGATAAAGAGTCAAAGGGGTGTCGGCGGGGGCAGCCGACTGTCCCGTCCTGCGGCCACAATATCGGTCCTTGAAGTTGTAAATGCCATTGAGCCGATAGAGACGATTGACTACTGTCCCCTCGGACTGGTCAATCATGGTATCAATCTATGTCCAATGCACAGCAAGTTGAACCACGCTATATCGGCCATCCAGGCTGTTCTGGCGCAGTCTATGGTGCAGGATTTAATTGATGAACCCAGCCGGTCAATACCTATGTGTGGCGGATAATGGGCACCATTGGTGGTGTGTTTGGTAATGCTTCTTAATGCCACTTATTGATCATTTACGTCAAGAAATATACTGAGATTCTTCGTTTCAAAAGCCAACAATCTCGATGATGCGCATCGTTGTTGCACTTGCCGAATAATGAAGAAATGGCTTAGAAGAGGCCCTTAATATCTCCTTAGTGGCTGGTGAATTACAAAGTACCTGTGATTTTCCTACCCCTGTTCAGGAGATTCTATGAGTATTTACATCGGCAAATTGGAGTTCGAAGGCTGCTTCGCCGGCCTCGAGCAAATTGAAAATGATCCCGGCATCTATGCGGTGCTGGTGCGCGAAAATGATGATTATCAGATTCTTGAGATGGGTGAGTGCGAAGCTGTGCACGACTATCTGGTGCAACGTGTTTCGGGACCGCTATCGGCTGAGCTGGAAGGGCAAAGTTTCGAACTGGCGGTTTACTACACCGACGACCTTGCTCCCCAGTTTCGCAAGCAACTCCTGGATGAAGTCTTGAGTGAGTTCAGCGACGCTGAAGATGCGCCCGTTGCCGTGGCGGGAAACGTCCTGGCTTTCAGCCGCTGATAAACCTCGGGGCTTCGCCTGTCTTTGTTACCCGCCATCGGTCATAATGTACTTATGGCCGAGTGATCAGGGTGAGTGACTGGTGGCTTCGACGGGCGGCGGTTCAGCGACGATACCTAAGACCGGTGTATTTTACGGCCTGGCGGCGGCATTGCTCTTTGCCCTGTCGACACCGCTGGCTAAAGTCTTGCTGGATGCGATGCCACCACTGATGCTGGCAGCGCTTCTATACAGCGGATCCGGTCTTGGTCTTGCGCTTCTGGCACTTGTTCGCGGTATGACTGCCGGGCAGTCGCCGGAGCGATCCGTGGCTGTAAGTGAATTGAAGTGGCTGTCGCCCGCCATTATTTGCGGTGGCATACTCGCACCCATTGCCATGATGCAGGGACTGGCGCTGGGTGGGGCTGCGGCCAGTTCGATGCTGCTCAATCTGGAAGGTGTTTTCACCGCCCTGATAGCCTGGATTGCCTTTAAGGAAAACGTCGACCGTCGCGTTTTTTGCGGTATGGTCAGCATATTGCTGGGCGGATTTGTCCTTACCTTTCGCGGCCTCGATCATGCTGCCCTGGCGCCGGGCAGTTTGCTGATTGTACTGGCTTGCGTGCTCTGGGCTCTCGATAATAACTTCTGCCGCAAGGTTTCCACTTCGGACAGTGTGCTTGTGGCAATGGCCAAGGGGCTCATCGCCGGTGGTGTCAATCTGGGCATTGCTCTGGCCTGCGGTCAACAGCTGCCTTCTCTTCTTCCTGCGGCACTGGCTCTGGGTCTGGGATTTTTATCTTATGGTTTGTCGCTGGTCAGCTACCTGACGGCGCAGCGTTATCTGGGTACGGCCCGTACCGGTGCTTATTTTGCTTCGGCTCCCTTTATTGCGGCACTTCTGGCCATGGTCTTTTTACACGAGCCGCTGACATTGGCTTTGTCTGCGGCATCGCTTTTGATGGCACTGGGGATCTGGTTGCATCTGACCGAAAGACACAGTCACGCGCATGTGCACGAAGCTACCGAGCATTGCCATCTGCACTATCATGACGATCATCATCATCATGGTCACGAGACTGAGGATATCGCAGCCGGCTCCGCCGAACCGCATGCGCACTGGCACAGGCATGAGCGCATGGAGCATGCGCACGGGCACTACCCCGATAGCCACCACGAGCATACGCATTAGTTTAGAGCTAATGACCGCCGTCGCCGCTGCAGCAGCTCTTGCCGTTCAGAGCAAGCAGGCCTTCGCGGGCCATGATCGGCACCATCACCAGTGCGGCGATCGAGTCGGCCCACCACCAGTGCAAAGTGGCGTTGAGCAAAAGGCCAACCAGTAATATGCCGCTCAGATAGCTGCAAAAGAGAGCCTGTTTGGAGTCGGTCTCCAGAGCTTTGGAGCCCAGTTGTTGGGCCACGTCTTTTTTAGCGCGGGCCAGCCAGGGCATGAGAACAATTGATACCGCTGCCAGTATCATCCCCGGCATGCTGCGCTCCGGTTCGGCGTGGTTGAGCAGGACCGAGCAAGCTTCAAATCCCACATAGGCAGCCAGAGCCAGGAAACACCAGCCGGTAATTTGCAGGCTTATTGTTTCGGCCTTTCTGTGTGAATCTTTGCCGTCGAAGTTTAACCGCACCAGTGCCGCCACCCCCGAGGTGACCTCTATGGCGCTGTCCAGGCCGAATCCGACCAGGGCGATACTGCCGGCCATAGCGCCGGCAATGAGGGCGATAATTGATTCCAGAACGTTATAACCGATGGAAGCATATTGCAGCCACTGACCGCGTTTGACCAGTCGGGCCCGTTCTTCTATGCGTCTGGTGCGAGCCTGGGCCTGTTCCAGCGGGGAGAGACCGGCCATGGAAGCTGATGATTCGCAGCCGCAATGTGACTTCTGGCAGCCGCCCTTAGTCGCGGTCGAAGTCGGGACAGGCGACGATACAATTTTTACGGGGATGTTTACTTCACTCATACTAGATTTTTTGCCTTCGCCACTTTCTTGCTTATAGTTTCGCCCAGGTCTTCAATTGTCTCGATCAGGCGCGGACGCGGTTCTTCCACGTGGCGCATACCGTCTTCGATCAAATGGCTGATGTGGTGGTCGTCGAGCGAATAGTAGACAACCTTTCCTTCTTTTCGATATTTGACCAGTTTCATTTGTCTCAGGGCGCGCAGCGAATGCGAAACAGCCGACTGTGACGCACCAAGCAGGTTGGCCAGGTCGCAGACGCAGAGCTCGGCTGTGGACAGGGCGATAACGAGCTTTATGCGCGTGGGATCGCCCAGGACTTTGAACATTTCGGCCAGGGCAATCATGCTCTGCTCCGACTTCATAGCCCGGCGCACCATGGCTACGCGCCCTTCATCGACAAAATCTATTTCGCAGTCGCTCATTTCATGGCCTTCGCTTGCCGGTCATCGGTCTCACTGAACATATGAACACTCATTCATACGAATCTACAAATCAGTATACCCCCGTCGGGGGCATTTGTGCCGCAAATTCTAGAAAATCAATGACGGCAATTAACGTGAGCGTGGCTGAGACTGCGATTGCGCCAGTGGGCGGCAATCACCAGCAGGTTACCGGCCGTAATCATCGGCACTTCCAGGCTCTCGCTGATGCCGAAGGACAGGCCAAAGGTGGCGGCGAGCACGAGGGACAGGCCGGCCAACATACATATAAGGATGTTGAGCTGACGATGCTTGAGGTAGCCGGGCACAATGGCGGCCAGACAGAAAAGCAGGACCCAGCCGGCCAGCAGGTAGTGAACGTTGTCCTGGCCCAGCCACTTGGAGGTCATGGGCAGGACGGCAAAGATCACCGGAAGGGCCAGGCAGTGCACCATACAGATTGCTGAAGCAACAATGCCCAGGGCGTCAAAAAGCTCCAGCGACTGGTGCTCGTCGTGGATCACCGGCGCTTCGCTGTCTATTACTTGTAGGGTTTCGATTGACATACTCCTATTATAGTGAAAATCGTTTCCATTTCTGTTTTCATTTTGGAATCTTTATCTTGACTACGTCAGATTTAAGCTTTTTGTGTCCCGCTTAATCTTTCTAACCGCCCCTCATATCGACTGTGCCCTGAGGTTGCGGTAGCCCCTGCTACCAGAATTGGTGGCAGTTGTACATGTTGGATATGTTAATCAGGGCCTCTTGGCTTTTAAACTAGGAATCATTTTTCGATTTGTGTCGATCGGCTAAAAGTGGCTCTGTGTATGGATTCTAGCCATTGACACTATCTTGTCAGGGGCGTAGCAATTATTGACACCTTAAATACATTAAAAGCGGTATAACTTCTGGTGTTAGGTAACTGGTGAGGAATTCACTTAGATGGGACATGCACTAAAAACCAAGCTCGATTCCAATGTTGTCACGGCTATCGATGTTGCAGTAAAACAGGCTCTGGATGAGAAGCTGCACGCAGCCGAAAACGAAATCGTAGAGAAAGTAATTTACAGACTGGATCACAAAACCCCGGTTGTAGAAATGAATGAGCACCGCGGTATTTTCAATCCCCTCGGCGGACCTTAACGCGGTCAACCGACGGACGGTGCGATTGCCATGGCAATCGTGTTGTAAGTTTTGTCGTTAAAAACAAACTGATCCACTTCCACCATTCCAATTTTTTTGTGTGCAGCTAATGAGCGTGGATTGCTGGTAGAAACCAGAGCCACAGCCAGTTCAAATCGTCCGGGGTAAAGCTGGGACAGTTGCTGGAAGAGTGCTTGATAGAGCCGCGAGAAAATTCCCGAACCTCTACTTTCCTTATCGACGCAGACAGGTCCTGTGATTACACAGGGCCTGTCTGCCATTTTGCCACCGGCGAAATTTATTTGTTCAAAGCGCGCCAGCATCGCCGCCGGCAATCCGGCGCGCTGGTTGAAGGCTGGCGTAGAGGCGCAGACAAAGCCCAACAACCTGCCGCCTTCTCTGTCTGATTGCTCGTCGACGCAGACAATTATGGCCGCGTCGTTGTTGATGGCGGCAAAATCTTCAGCGGTAAATGCGCTGGAGAGAAAACCTTCGCTTGTGTCGAGTGCGGCATCAAGCATGATCGAATTTTTGTTTTGCAGCACCACAAGAGCGTTCAGGTCCTGGGTTTGTGCGCGTCTAAATTGCATGTTTCCTCCGGGCGCTCATTATACATTCGTAAAAGTGGGCGGCGCCGAACTATCTCAAATAGCAAAAGCAGGGCAAAAGTTGTAATATTGGGCTGTTTTGAAGGGGAATGTCCTTGTCTGCAGACGAAAACAGTGAAAAGAAACCGCTGCCGGAGGGCGTTTCCGAGCCCGACGCTATGCTGCTCGAACAACTCGGCCAGCTCGGTGTGAATCTCGGGGAGAAGCGCATAATCGAGTATGGTTTTGTTGCCAGTAGTCTCTCCGATGCCGAAGCGCTCTGCCTCTGTTTGCAAGATATGGGGCATGAATTTGTCGACATGCCTGGCAGCAGCGGTCTTGATGATGAAGGCAACGATCCTGCTTTTGATGAGGATCGCGCCGGTATCTGGATTGAGTCCAGTGAACTGATCACCCCGCTGGATGCCGCGGCGAAGACCACACGTTTGCAGCTCCTGGCCAGCGAGTTTAATTGCAAATACGACGGCTGGGGCACCTGCGTCGATAATCAACCGACGGCTGAGTAATATGCTGTGATTGAACTCCACCAGAAGACCCGACCCTTCGAGCTTTTGCTTGAGACCAATCGATCATTTATTTTCTGGAGCAAAACCATCACCCTGGTGCCACCGACATTTCTGGCGGTGCCCAATCTTGGTGCGCGCTCCGAAAGTCCCGACATCAAGACACTGATAGTCTACTGGCAATTGTCCGTCACCCCGGCGACCGCCGTTGATGTGGAGCTGGGCATGCTGCAAAACGCTCAGTATCTGACGGTTGTGGACCAAAACAAGAAGCCCATTTTTAGATTCGGTCCGCTCAATGGAGCCCGGGCGCACGATAATGTGGTGCAGGTTTTTTCGCCGGTGGTGCGCGGCGGCAATAAAGAAGTGATTTCGCACTGGGAAGATTTCAACGCCTACATGTCCAAGCACCGCCTGTTTGGCTGAAGCTTGCGGACAGGTTGGTGCTGCACCACTGGTGGTGGCGACTCTCAGTGCTGGTCTTTCTGGTAGACCTTCCACCAGCCGGATCTATTCCAGCGGCCCTGGCCTTTCTCCAGTTTCTGTTCCAGCTCTCTCTGGGCCATGTAGCGTGCCTTGGCATGACTTTCCCTGATATTTACTACATCGGGGTGGTCGGCGCCTAAAAATTTCTCGCCGATGGCCAGGGCTTGTTGAAAGAGAATTGCCGCTTCGGCGTGTTTGCCCTGTTTCTCGCAGAGCAGACCGAGATTGTTGGCGGCCAGGGCCACATCGGTATGTTCGGGGCCGAGTAAGCTCTCCGATATTTGCAAAATTTGTTTGCATAAAGGTTCGGCTTTATCAAACTTATTACGGCGCCAGTAAACTTCGGCCAGATTTTCCAGGGTCATGACCATCCTGGGATCATCGAAGCGGAAGTCCGACGTCTCATCCAGGGCGGCAAGCCACATCGCCTGGGCTTCCAGAAAATTTCCCGCTTCCATGGCCTTGACCCCGGCCAGGCGAAATTTTTCCCAGTCCGAGCCGTATTTTGTCCGGCTCTCGACTACGAGGTCTTCCAGGACCTGGGCCTCCTGGTCCCGGTTTGTTTTGCGCAGCATCTTGGCGTAGAGCTCGGCCACGTCGGCTACGTAGCTGTGATAGGGACCGAGGGCTGCCTCGCGAATAGCCATCGCTCGTTTGAAGAAAGGTTCGGCCACCTCGTATTGGCGCTTGTAGAAATAGAGCCGTCCCAGATTTTTAAGATCGGTGGAAACACTGAGGTGGTTCTCGCCGCATATGGTCTCGCGCAGCCGCAGCGATTCTTTCAGCAGGGGCTCCATGTCATCATGCATTTCTTTGCGGCAATAGAGGTCGGCCAGCTTTGTATAGGCGTCGGCCACAGCAAGGCTTTCGTGACCGGCGGTTTGTTTCAATCGGTGAATCTGCAACTGCGCATCGGCTATGGCATTGTCCAGCGGATCGTTGCGCTTGGGTGCGTGCAACGGTTCAAAAGCGGGCGTGAAGGCCGGGATTCTGTCGCTGCTGACTTTCAGGCTCTCAAGGTCGGCGCTGCCGGCCAGCTCCGATTTTTTTGCCCCGACAGCCTCCAGCATGGATTTGATTTCTTCCATCGTGGCACTGTCACGCATAACCGCTTTTCTTTCGCATTCGGCGGCTTTGCGCAGAATCATCTCGGCGTCGCCATATTGGCTGTTTTGCAAAAAGACGTTGGCCAGACGACATAAAACTCGTGCCACTTCTACGCTGTTTGGCCCGTGCAGGCTTTCCTGAAGCCTGAGGTGCTTCTCCAGAGTGTCGATAGATTCTGTTTTCATATAATGGATTCCTGACGCCAACCCCTGATTCCGTTATATCACGGCTGGAGTCTGCTATAAGTTAATCTGAGTCTGACGGCTGGAGTAGGTAGATTTTGAAGCTGAGTGCGTATCAAATTGTTCAGAGATTGTGGTACACAGCCGTCGTTCTGGGCAGTCTCTTATTCTTTTATGTGCTCAGTATTTTGTGGCGGGTCAGTGCTGCCGAGCAGGAGTATTTTGGACGCAGTTGTATAGTGCCGATGCGCTGGCCCGTCCGTGAATATTCGGGGAAGCCGGTGGATGGTTCTTATGGTCAGGGCACCTTCTCTTTTGAGCGCCGGGGCAAAACCGGTGAGCCGGGCCGCGTTCTGCACGTGCACAAGCAGTTGATCAATGGTTTTCAGCACGCCTATGGCTCCAGTCTCGTCAGCTATGAACTGGGCGAAGGGCCGGCCAATTTGCTTTTTCGTCTCAATGAGTATGTGGAGGCCTTTGACGGCTCACCCAGCAATACGGTCAAATACAATCTGGACACGAGGAAGGACCTGGCCAATAACCAGATAGGGTATCGCATCGGTCGCGGCACCCGACAGCTCGGACTCTGGGGCGCGAGCGCAGAAAATCACATCATTGCTGAGGTGCTGGCGGCGATGGATAGAAACGAAGTCTTGACCCACTATCTGGATCCCCGGGTGGCGAAACTCCCCTCGGTTGCCGAGTATGGTTGTCCCGGCCTGCCTGAGCCGGTCAAGCCCTAGTCTGCTTTCTTTGGCGTGCGATTGAAAACTTTTTTTGCCAGAATTCTATCCACCGATATCGCCCCGGAGCCAAAGGCCAGCACCACCAGTGCCGTCAACCAGAACATAAACGGCGCGGCGGCGACGAAGGCATCAAAATCCTTCTGGCTGTGCAGCATGTTAAAAACCAGGGCGCGATCATCATCGACGGCCAGGTAGGCCACGGTCATATTTATCGCCAGAAGCATACCAATTGGACGCGAGGCCAGGCCCAGTATAAGCAGTATGCCGCCGACGCATTCCAGGCCACCGACAAACCAGGCATTAAGGTCGGGGAAAGGGATGTGCAGCTCTTTGAAAAAGTCGACAATGTCCGCGTGATTTTTGAGCTTCCCCTTGCCGCTGATGAAAAACTCCAGGCCCCAGGCGACGCGGAAAAACAGGAGCACCACGGGCTGCAGCAGGTCGCCGCCCCGGATAAGCAGATTGTAGCCCTTGACCAGGTAATTGATTAGCAATTTCATCGTTCAGACAAGTCCTTCAGTTGCGCCGCCCACCATGATAACGATAAGACTCCCTGTTTTATTCCAGAGATGTTACTCCAGAATGACGATTCTAATGTTAGCAACAGTTGGCAAACTGTCTAGCGCTATATCGCTCCGCTTTTTGCCGGTCTGATAATGCCAGTGTGAAGCGGTCATTGTGGAAGGATAAGTGCCAAATGAAGTCTGAAGTGCATTGCTCGGGGTCGACCCTGCCGGCTTTGAGTGAGCTGGTTAATGATAAGCATTCGCGCTTGAATCCTACTCTGGTAAAGAGTCGAGTGGCCCCGGTAAGCGCCGGCAATATGGTCGATTTTGTCCGCATGGCCAGGGCCGCGGGCGAAAAGATCTGTGTTGCCGGTGGCCGTCACGCCATGGGTGGCCAGCAGTTTCTGGACAGAGGCATCCTCGTTGATACCAGTAACCTCGATAAGGTCCTCCATTTTGACGGCGAACAGGGGCTAATTGAGGTGCAGGCCGGTATGCGCTGGCCGCAACTGGTTGATTATTTGCGCGGCACTGCAACGACTGGCGGCGGCTGGGCAATCCGGCAAAAACAAACCGGCTGTGATGCCCTCAGCATTGGTGGCGCCCTCAGTGCCAATATTCATGGCCGTGGTTTGCGCCAGGCTCCTTTTGTTTCCGATGTCGAGGAGTTTAAACTGGTCACCGCCTCCGGTGAGCTTATCAATTGCAGCCGCCGGGAAAATGCCGAATTATTCAGTCTGGCCGCAGGAGGCTATGGTCTTTTTGGTCTGATTGCATCGGCGACTTTAAGACTGGCTCCACGCCGCCGCTTGCGCCGTCGGGTAGAAATGGTCGGAGCTGATTGCGCCGTTGCCACACTGGAGGAGCGAGCTGCCGCCGGAGCCAGCCATGGCGATTTTCAGTTTAATATCGATGATCAGGCCGATGATTTTTTGCAGAGCGGCATATTGAGCACATATGCGCCGGTGGATCCGGACGATGGCGCCGGCGGTGACACGGCCGTGCAAAGCCCGCGTAAGGAATTATCCGAGGAAGACTGGCGTGAGCTGATTTACCTGGCTCACTGCGACAAGAAAAAGGCCTACGACAAGTATGTCCGGCACTATCAAAATACCGACGGCCAGACTTACTGGTCCGATGTCTTTCAGTTGAGTACCTATGTCGAAAATTATCATGCCGCCATTGATCACGGCCATGGCGGTCGGCACGCGGGTAGCGAGCTTATAAGCGAACTATATGTGCCGAGATCCATGTTGGCCGTATTTTTGCGTGATGCCGCCGCGCTACTGAGGGCTCAGGGCAGCAGTGTCATTTACGGTACCGTTAGATTGATTGAAAAGGATACCGAGACTTTTATGCCCTGGGCTAAGGAATCGTGGGCTTGCATTGTCTTGAACCTGCATGTGGAGCATAGTGAACAGGGCCTTGCCGCCGCCAAAAAATCTTTTAGCGGTCTTATAGATGCGGCCATCGCTCTGGGAGGCTCATACTATTTGACCTATCATCGTTTTGCGCAGCGCCGGCAATTGTTGACCTGTTACCCGCAGCTAGAGGCGTTTTTGAGATTGAAGCAAGTCTATGATCCCCAGGATTTGTACATGAGTGATTGGTATCTATACCTTTTGAATGAACTGCGCAGCTAGTCGATATCCGGTTGCTTGACTTCTCTGAAGTGCCCAGTGGTTGCAATTTTTCCCATCTCGATAGGGTATTATGGCGACGGTGTTTACCGGCTCGCCGAGTGGTTCCTTTGAAGCTTAACTTCTCCGCCTTAGTATCGCTGGCTTTTTTGTCTTTTGTGCTGGCGCCGTCGGCGGTGGCAACGAATCATCACAGCTTCGCCGATATAAAACTGACGCCGGATGTTACAAGCGAAAGCACCCTGCGCGGTGAATTGCGTGTAGACGCTCAGGAACTGGCCGATATCCTGAAAGTCCGCCCTTATGTCGAGATGCTGCGCACAGCCAGGGCCTCCGGCATCGGGGATGGTGGCACGGTCATGCCTCGTCGGCTGCTCAACGCCAAGATGCTCTGTCTCTTTAAAATAGTGGCTGCCCAGCAGGAAGTGCGCAAGGTTGTGGCCATTATCGACTACGACCTGGCCAAGTCAAATATTGACCTGGCTCAGCTCAGTGCCAGGCGCGATCGTACAAGCAATATGATCAACACACTTAACTTTATGCAGGGCGGCACCCTGGGCTGTACCAAGCAATCGCTTTTTTTGAACGGTAAGTTTGGTGCTTCGCAGTATCCTCTGATTACATCTTTCAGTCTCGGCACGGTGCTTTCAGTCATAAACCTGCTGCATCCTCCGCTCTGGCACCGCACTGTGGATGGGCCGCACAATTCGCTTGCTTATTTCCTCTGCGACGCTTCGCCCCCCGATGCCGCCAATAGCTACCTCTGGCAATTTTTTAACAGCCCGGTTCCCGGTGCAAAATACACCTTCAGCCGGCGTGAGATACTCAAGCGACACTGGCACGATTTTGCCAGAGTCAGCCTGGCCGATAGTCACCGTCACCGGGTACTGGCCGCTTACCCTGAGGGCTCGGAGCATATGAGTGAAAATATTGCCCTTCTGTCGCAGCGCATAGAGCTCTTGAATGATCTGCGCACACACGTTGAGGAATTCGACGCTTCACTTTATGAGTTACACAAAGCAATCGGAGCAAATTGATGTCGTTTCTTAAAAGACTGAGCCTGACTTTGATTTTTGCCGCCTCGCAACTCTGTTTCGCTCCCGGAGCCTTCGCCGCCGATACGCAAACGATGGCCAATGTCCTGACTCCCGGCGCTCGCGAAGCGGCTGCGCTCTTAAATATCACTCCCCAGGTAGAGCGCCTGATATTGCTCAAGCAGACGCAGGGTGCCAACCAGGACCCCCTAGCCCTATCTGATGAGCAGATGAATCTGCGTGTTTATCTGCTCGATAAAATCGTCGGTCAATCGCTGGAAGTGCGCATGGTTTGCGACCGAATTGACCGCGAGCTGGCCTGGGCTTACTCGGGCAAGGGCAGTATGGAGGCCAGGCGTCAGCGCAATCTCAACTTGCTTTTTGCCGCCAACTTTTTACAGGGTGGTATTTTAGGCACCATCGCCGGTCCGGAGTTTCTCCACGGAGACGCTCGCGCCGGCGCCGAGCTTTTGCTCACCGGCAGCGGTGTCGGCCTGGGTCTTTCCACCCTGGCTCTGCTTGAATCTCGCAGCGGCAGCAAGAAGGTCGATGGCGAAACGACTGTGCTCGCCGATATTTTTGAGCTTAAACATGAAGATAAGCAGCAGCATCATCCTGAAGTTGTGATGAAATATTTAAATTCGGTGCCACCGCTGACGGTGAATGGTGCCACGCGCAGGCAGACGCTAATCGCCGGCTGGAAGAAAGGTCATTATATGCACGCTAAAGATGAGCGGCAAATGAACACTCTGGCCGCTCTCCAGGTGCCGGGCACACGGCAGCGCGAAAATATCGGTTTGCTCGCTAATCGTATCCGTATGCTTTACGACGTGCAGTGGACGGTGGAGCAGCTCGACGGCGAATTGCTCGAATTGTTGCGCGCCACCGATTAACAACCCGGCGCTACTGCACCAGAATTTGCCAGGCCGCCAGTATTTCGCACATAAAGATCACCACCACAATGGCCAGACCCTTGAGGTCGGTTCCGATGTTGTCCTTTTCCTTTGCCGGCGCCAGCCACCAGGCAAAAATTTTCACCAGCAAAGGCATGGTAACGAAGCTGACCATACTGACACTGAGGACAGTGCTCAGGGCCAGCGCCAGAACCAACCTGATATGTATAGCCGCGGCCCAGGGGGTGTAGACAATGCGCAGCACCTCCAGCACGGGAAAAAGACCAATCAGGACCATCAGGGCCGCTTTCCATTTTGGTGTCGGCCTGCCGCATTCCTCCTCCCCCGGGAAGAAGCCGGGGAAAGTACTTGCGACTTGATGGAAGCGCGTATTGTCCACAAACTTATTGGCTTCGGTGAGCAGTTCGCGGCGTTCCGTCGATTCGAACCAGTTTTCCAGTCCCTGTGGGGTGTCAAAGCGCAGCAGCGTCGTCCATTGACCGGGCTTGCCGGGGGCCGGGGGCTGGACATAGACTCCGCCAAAGCCCGGGAATTTTGCCTGCGCAGCGTGAATTTTGTGCTCCCAGGCCCAGTATTCTTCTTCCATTGAAGGTTTGACGGCGGTGACTATGGCCGTCACGGCACTGCCGACCGAAGCGTCGCTTGTAATTTCGTCTTCAACTTTTGTCTCGCTCTTGCACGAAATATCTTTAAGCTGTTCCAGCAGTATTTTGCGAGCGGATGAATTTCTCCAGGCCTCTGCCTGCTCCATGGTCTTGAAACGCTGCAGGACGGTCCAGTTATCGCTGTGGTGGCGGCCCGGCGGAAGTATTTCACCGCTCCAGAACCCGGGGCTCTTGACGCCACCCATCAGCATCGCCACCAGCCAATCGGTGACGGTCGAAGATTCGATGCCTTCGCTTTTTTCAAGACGGGTGACCAGTGTGACCACGGCCAGGGGTTTGACCTTTTCCATTTTGCTGTTCTCCTGACAGCTCGAAAATTATCAGCTAATTGTCAATTGCCTTCGCGCCTAGAGTTTGACACAATTGCCTGAGGCTTGGCAAAAGGGAGTGCGGAGATTTTCAAGGGGCGGCTGATTCCTGTTCTTTTCGTTTTGTTCGGTGCGTTGCTGGTTGTCCCTCCCGCTGCTCTATCACGCTCCGCGCTTGTGAACAGCCCCGGTCAGGACCGGGTTTTTGAAATCGATAAGGAAGCCATGCTTACCTTGATCGAGTTCTCACGCTTTAACGTACGATTTCAACAAGAAGCAAATCGCCATCAGAAATGGCGCCTGTATCTGTACCCGGCGATGCAGGAAACTGGGACATCGTTGTCCTTTTCCAATACGCTAATTGATTTGCGCCAGCGCGCCCAGGGCCTGGGCAACCTGGCCGATGTCTCCAAAAGCGCGCAAAAATCCGGTCTCTGTCTGGCCATTACCGGTACTGCTATTGGTGGCACATCCTCGGCCATGGAGCTGGCTCAAAACACCTGGGTGATGTGGCGCGCCAGACAAATGGGATTTTCACCGGCGCGTTCTCTCGCCTACGTAAAAGAGAAAGTGCGAAAAATAGATGCCCTGATGGCAGAGCGAAAGGCGCTGGAAGACGCCGAGCCGATGGAAGCCAATAAGAGAATCTTGCAGCTTGAAGGACGTTTGATTCGCCACATTCTGGACCAACTGGTCTACGAATATAGAAAATGGGGCGCTCAATCGCGTGAAATAGCCTGGCGCGAAAATGTATTCTATGCCATCGATACGGCGCAAAATTTCACGCAGTGCACCTCAAATATACTTTCCTACAATTCCTACAGCAACATGCCTTATATTCGCGGTACGTCGGCAATTCTGGCTCTGACCGCCAATTCGATGGCTATGCTCAACCCACCCTTTCGTACCGGAGTGGGCATTCTTGTGCGCAAATATCAGAAGGCCAAGTTGTTGAAAGAATTTCCAGTCAGGCGACCGGAAATTGCCGATGCGCTATTTGCCGATTGGCAGGAACTTGAGCGCTGCCGGGATACGGAAGCCGTCCTGCCCGAAGGGCAGCGTTCGCTGGAGGAAGCGTCCTTTTTATTCCGCCGTTCGGCCGATGAAGATGACGCGCTGCTGGCCGAGATCAACAATATCGATAAACTGCGGCGAGTTGCCGGACAGCAGGCCATATCCGGTCCTATAATAGGTCTGGCCAGTGTGGCGCGCTCTACGATGACAACGACTGCATACTATGGCTACAAAAATAATCCGGACTCGGCTAATAGTTTGGGCTTCGCCGGCCGGCTCTCGCAGACTGTGGGGCAGACCTATTCATTGATTGCCACGCCGACTGCGCAAATCCGGGGATATTACAACAAGAAAAAACTTATGAGGCAGCATCAGTTTCCATCTCAAATCCTGGCCGAGAGGTTGCAGGATTTAGACATTCTTCAAGCGCGTATCGAATCGGAACGTATGCATTGACCTAAAAAATGGCGAGCACGTGCTCAAGTTTCTCTACGATTGCCAGGCGAAATGTAATATGTTCATCGAGCAATTCGATATTGCTTTTGTCCACGTTACAAATCCCCTCTTCCGTAGCGCTCTTGAGATTGATCAGCTCGTTCAGTGACATCCGTGATAGATCTACAAAGTAGTTCATAACCGGCTCCCGTCAAATGTTTTTCCTTTGCGCCCACCTTAATCTTGGGCTAATGGAGAGACGGAGATGAACCGGCTTGGTTCCTCGATCCTCTCTAAAATAGCGGAAATAACATGTAGCCGCGCTTTGCCTGCCGGGCCAGATTTTTGGCTTTTATTGCGGCGGCCAGCAATACACCCGGGTCTTTTGTTGTCTCCGGTATACAGGCGACGCCGACGGCCATCGAGTCGCTGTCGGCGCAGGCGCTGCCTACCGGTGCGCTGTTGGTCAGTCTGGTCCAGAGCGTTTTTGCATAGTTGAGAGCCTTTTCGCCGTCGTAGCCGCATAGCAGCACGGCAAATTCACCGCTGCGCAGCTGTGTGCATAACTCCAGAGGAGAGAAAAGATCCTGCAGCGATTCGCTAAGAATCTGAGAGACTGTATCTGCTACATCATGGGTTTTCTCTGTTTCGCTATCGGAGAAATCAAAGACCGCCACCGACAATCGGCCGCCGAATTTCTGCACATATTGCACGTCGCGCAGCAGGAAAAACTCGAAGGCTGTGTGCCGCAGGAATCCTGTTGCCGGGTTTGACAGAGCGGACATATAGTTGTTGAGCACGTCGACATTCAGCGCCACAGGTGGTGGCATCATCACCGGGCCTGCGTTTTTTTGATCAAAGAGCCAGGTGCCGGTTGAAGAGAGATTATCACTTTGACTCTGGTCTAAGCTGGCAATAATTGGATGCAGATTGGATTGGCTATTTGATGGCGAGCCCATGATAATAGGCTGGCTACCGGTGGTTCTAAACGATTCGGGCATCTCTTCTTCGCTGTCGGCTTCCGTCGTCACTTCACCGCTGTAATTGCTTTCAATCTTTATTTTGCCCTGGACCATGATCACTTCATTTGTTTGACGGGTCCATAAAAAGATTGTTTGACCTGCTTCGCAGCGGTGGAAGTCCCAGCGCGGCGGAAACTGAATCGTACCGGGACTGACTCTCACCATAAACGTAATGTTGTTGTATGGATTTTTGAAGCGCAGCTCCACCGGCTTCCCGTTTTTCTTGGCTATGCCCAGCATGTACAACAGCTCTTCGGTCGTTGGAACCGTGGTTGTTTGCATCAGTCTTACGGTTGCCACCGCATTTGATTTTTGCCTTTCAGAAAGAGCCATTAGACCGCACCTCGCTAGACCACGCCACCTCTTATTCGACCCTATAACAGGTGTGTGAAGGTTTTGTGGCGACAGTGTGATCAATGTCAGGGAATTGTTAGGCTATCTTTACGATTGCTGCGATGCCCTTAAGGAAGCTGGGCCAGGCGGCGCTGGATGAGCGCGCGTACCGAGGGGAAGTCTCTCAGGATGGCCTCGGTTTGGCTGTTGTTGGCGCTCGAGCCGTGCATGGCTCCGAAGACTTCGGCAAACGTTTCTTCATGACCGGCGTGACCGCCCTGGAGCAGATAGGAGAAGCGTTCCTTGTCGGCCTGGCTCATGCGGGCGACATCGGCGTCATAGGCCTGTTTGAAGTCATCGGAATGAGACATGCTGCCCAGAGCCAGATCCACGGCGTGGCCTGATTCATGTTTGACGCTGCCTTCGACGCGATCGTTTCTGTCGAACGCTCCAGTGTCTCTGTTGTGGTGCGTTTCGGCAACCGTAATTTCTTTCCTGGATGGGTTGAAGAGTCCGTCGTCGTCATCCCAGGTCGTGCCCGGCGGCCAGCCCCGCGGTGTTACTCCGCGAAGATCCGGGTCAGTGTCTGAGATCTTGCCGCCAACGACAATCTTATTGCCTGTGTCGGCCAGCAATCTGCGTACGTTTTCGGGCAGAGTATCGAATTGTCTCTTTACCTCAGCGGCAAACTCCGGCGATGCATTGCGCACTTCCACAGGGACTTCCGGGCCGCGCCTTACTTCGGGCGGCCTGGCGATCAGGTCTTTGGGGATGTGGATCTTGTCGTTGGGATGGATCAGGTTGGGATTGCGCAGGTGGTTTTCCTGGGCGATCCGGCGCACGGCATCCTGTACTTCCCTGTCCGATGGTTTGTAGTCCTCCGGCTTGTTGTGTTTCAGCGCTTCGCGGGCGATACGCCAGAGATTATCCCCCGGTTTTACGACTGTGTCGGCTGAACCGTCAGGGTTTGTGGTCAGGCGGGCGGCGTTGTGCAAATTGGCCGGTTGTGCGGCTGCGGCATCAGTGGGACGGGCTACGGCATCAGTGGGACGGGCAGCGGAAGCATCTGTCGGACGAGCAGCTGAAGCATCTGTCGGCTGGGTGGTGGTGGCATCTGTGGGTCTGGCGGCGGTGCTGTCTGTTGGCCGATTAATTGTCGCGCTGGTGTTTACCGTGTTATGCGCGTCGCTGTTCGACAAACCGCGAGTGGTCTGACCTGCGTGCTCATATTTGTTTTGGTCGAATTCCGGTAGTGAACCGCTGCCTTTTTTTACGTTGCCGTAAAAGGCATCGTCATATTTGATATTTGCATTGCCACTGGCCTTGGCATTGTGGATGGCTTGCTTATCCTCGATACTGAGGACGTCCTGTTTTTCCAACTTCGACTGGTTTTGTGCGCTATCCGTGCGTTCAGCGGTGGCCATCGGTGCGGCTTTGGGCGATTCCAAGCCGGTGATGTCCAGGGAGGGCAGGGTTTTGTTCTGGACCAGGTTTTCTGTCTGTGTGGCTGTTGCTTTCCCCGCTGCCGCTCCCACCTGATTGTCGGCGGCTATATGACGCACATCCGCCTGCTCTGCAGGTCTTGATGGGTTCAGATTTTCTAGTTTCTCAGTCATGGGAAATTATCAATCCTCACGGAGCGTACGCTGGGGTAGCGTCCGATCAAGAGTTAGTAATGGGATGGGGTCCGGGGGTTTACTTATTAAAAGGGCGGACGAGTGAAAATCGTATGAAAGTCCAGATTAGATCATTTCTTCTGGCAGGATTCCTTGTCGTCGAAGGGCTTGACCAGCTTAACTTCGCCCGGCTTGATCCCGCCCAGGTGGCAAAAGACCAGGTCGTAATCCTTGGTGCCCGGGCGATATTTGATCTGGCCGCTTGTGTTTATGCCGTCTGCTGTGCGACGTAGATTCAAATTGATGGTACCGTCCTTGTCCATCGTGGCGTCGCCGATGTAGACCTGGGGCTTAGTGTCATGAAGTATCTCGACACTGTTAAGGTTGCCGTTGGACGGCACCTCGGCGTTCCCATGGGCATTCGTCTGCGAGTCCGAAACTTGTTTGTGGCCGGTTGAATCTGTCATGCGTTTGTCTCGTGCAATGAGGCGCTGGTAAGTACTCTCTTTATACCCCAGCGAAATGGCCGAGTTGTGACTGCTCGGGATTAAACGCGCAAAACTGCCCTAAACCGAAGTCGGTACGTCGGCGGTCGGGTACTTTGCGCCGACCAGTTTTTCCGAGGCGCTCCACAGCTGTTGCGACACTACCTGGTTTCTGGCGGCCTGAGCTACGAAGGCGTCGGCCACTGAGCCTTTCATTTCATAAAATCCGTTCGGTCCGTAGTAGCCTGCGGGCTTAGCCTGGGGGGCGACAGCGGCATAGACTATGGGCAGTGCACCTGCGGCGGCCGAGTGGCTGATCAGCGGTTTGAGCAGCACATTGCTGACCTGGGCAATCAGCGAGTCATCACCGGGGCCGTTGCTGAGCAGATCTGTTCTGGCGAAGCCTGGATGGGCGGCGTTGCTTTTCAGATTCCAGCCGTGCTGCTGGCTTCGGCGCTGCAGCTCGAAGGCGAAGAGTAGATTGGCCAGCTTCGATTGCTGGTAGGCGCTCCACGGGTGATACCGTTTTTCCGCCTGCAGGTCATCCAGTCTTATGCGACCGCTGCGGTGTGCGATACTGCTCACTGTTGTCACCACAGGGCTCTGGGCCTGGCGCAGGAGCGGCAGTAACTGCTGGGTCAGGAGGAAATGGCCGAGGTGGTTGGTGCCGAATTGCAATTCAAAACCATCATCGGTCAGGCGGCGGGTGGGAATGGCCATAACCGCAGCGTTGTTTATCAAAACATCGATGGGTTTACCTGCGTCATGCATGCGCTTGCCGAAGGCGCGGATAGAGCTGAGGCTGGCCAGGTCCAGAACTTCGAAATTGACGTCGGCCTGGGGGGCCGATTTGCGTATGTTATTGACCGCGGTTTCACCTTTTGCTGCGTTGCGACCGGCAATTATTACACTTGCTCCTGCCGCCGCCAGTGCCAGGGCACTCTCGTAGCCGATGCCACCCGTGCCGGTAATTACCGCTGTTTTGCCCTGCTGTGTGGCAATGTTCGATCTGTTCCATTTATTCATTTGGCTCTGCTCCGTGTTTTGTTTATCTCGTTTGTGATGTGAGTACTCACTCAATTATTGTTTGCAAGCGGTCCGACCTTTGCGTGGGCGCCGGCCGGACAGTTAGCCTTTTGCAATTCCTTTCCAGAACAGGAGGAAGCCTTTCTCTCTGTAAAAAGCGGCTTTTTCCGGTTGCATGGCCATAAACATCATCGTCGCGTCGGCCAGACTGGACATGGTGGCTGCGACAAACTCTGTAGGAAGGTCCTCCAGGATGTGGTTCTCAATCCCTTCCCTGGCGGTGGTCTCAATCTCGGCGAAGGGCGCGTAGCCAATCTCTCGGGATTCTTCAGTGATGCGGTCGCTGGTCTTGAGCAGGTCCAGGACTCGTTTTTGTGCGGGGCTGGCCGCGCTCCAGGTAACGTAGCAGTCCCAGATGTGCTGTATCCGGGCTTTTACAGATTTTTTGCGAGGGAAGCCGCTCATCATGGCGTCGGCCAGTTCCAATTTGAGGTCGCGATAAAGGCCGTTAACCAGGTCATCCTTGGTCTTGAAGTACGTAAACAGTGTGCCTTCGGCCACACCCGCACGTTTGGAGATTTCGGCGGTTGGGGACGCCTCCAGGCCGCGCTCGGCAAAGACTTCGACGGCGGCGTCGAGGATTGCGTTTCGTTTGTCCAGGCTTTTAGGGCGTGCCATTGTATTATTCGACCAGAATGAAGACTGAGTAATCACTCAATTATACACACGGTGTGAATTAATGGGCTGTTTTTACCCGGAATTAATCTCGCACGAGCGTTGCTTCTATGACCAAGTCATCCTTAAATTTGAGCGCCAGCCATTCGGAGTCGATGCCCATAAAACCACGCTCCGGACCAAGCCAGTAGACATATTGATAGTCTGAAAAGTATTCGGTCGGTGGCGGTTTACCAATCAACTTTTCCACATCGGCCCTGGACATGCCGACCAGTTTGTTTCTGCTCAGTAAGTCGTCAACCATGTTCAAACGCACCGGGTCGCTGGATTGGCTTTTTAGCGATTCTTTCCAGACTGTAGAGTCGAAAGGGCGCTGATTAATAATGCTTTCTAAGATTGGTCTGCCGAATAGTTTTGCTACGAAGATGAAGTAGACAGCAAAGGTGCCGACTATTGCGTAGCCGGCTATGGCCCTGCTTGTCCGAAAAAATGTCTTACTGCGCCAGTCCATCACACCCAATACCACCAGCACCAGTCCGGGCAGAATCGTCGCACAAAAACTAATGGCTAATCCGAATGGACCCTGGAAACTGACGGACACAAACCTTTCCGGAGCGGTACATGTATTCGCCAGCATCCACATCATGGGCACCGCCGGAATTGCTGCCACTATTGCTCCAAGGCCGAGAAAGAATAGCGCTTGTTTCTTGCCCTCCACTGGACTTTGGGGCTTTGACATCAAGTTACCTCCGGCTGTTTTCCGACTTGAGTGATCCTGTTCATTATTACTTGTCCTCTAATTGTGTTACAAAGAAGAGAGGGTCGGAGGAGCGATTTT
Organism: Cyanobacteria bacterium SZAS LIN-3; assembly: GCA_018266215.1. Taxonomy (GTDB): domain Bacteria; phylum Cyanobacteriota; class Vampirovibrionia; order Obscuribacterales; family Obscuribacteraceae; genus REEB67. Next base: position 24,285 of record JAFEAV010000014.1, read on the forward strand.
TTTGAGCGTTTTCAATTCTGGTCGGCGGCGCTTTTCAATTTTTACTTTATCGCTTTTCTTTGCTGCGATGTGTCTTTGCGGTCGGTCTGCATTTGCTCAAGGTGCTCGTAAAGCCGGCCCTGCACCCTCGGCAATGGGTTGGAGGCTTTCGCAGGCGCAGCTCTTCAACGGCAATCAAAAGGTTTATGTATTTCCGACAAGGGTCAAACTTGAAAATTCGGATCTGGGCTATACCTTGATCATGGACGAACCCTCCGGGGCCGTCGATATTTTCAATGACCGTAAAAAATTGCGGTGCCGGGTGCCTCTCAATAAATTTCACAGCAGCGTGGCCAGTACGTTGTCCGTCGCCGGTGAATGTCCCGCCGGACTTCCCTGGGTCAAAACCAGCGCCCCGCAACCAAAAGACCTGGCGAATGTGCCCGGCACATGGTACCTGGCCACTGAATCCAAAAATCTCTTTGCCGGTAGTAAGTACGGTGGCTATTTAGCCGGGGCAAAGCGGGTAGAACATACACGACACATGCTTTTTGTGAGCAGTGCTATTGAAGTGGCGCCGCCGCTCAATAAGATTTTTTGTGAATTACAGGGTGAGCCCAGATTGGGCGGTTTCCCTCTGCTGCAGTTTTCGCGAATTGCGGAAAACGGTCGCAGAACCTATTGGCTTCAGACTACTCGTGCCGATAAGGTTCGCTTCGATCAGGTCGACTGGAAAATACCTGACTACAAAGAGGGCTCGCAATTGGACGTCCTCACGTCTAAAGAATCAAAGATACTTGAGGAGCTTTTCTAATGAATTTTCAACCTGCCCAAGAGACTAGTTGACGTGTCTGATCGGTTTTGGGCGCTGTCCGAAAGCGCTCTTTTTGAAACATACAAGTCCACGCCAAACGGCTTGACCGCAGAACAAGCGGCAACTCTTCTGAAGAATCGCAGTGATGCAATCGTTTCTGCAAAGAATGAAGACTGGATGCTCCTACTTGGGCAATTCAAAAGCCCAATAGTTCTTTTGTTGCTTTTCGCCGCTACGCTCTCAGTTTTTCTGGGCGAACATCTCGATTCCGGCTTGATCTTCGCCATAGTCTTCATCAGCGGTGCTCTGAGTTTTTACCAGGAGCGTGGGGCTCGCAACGCAATCGCTTCCATGCTGAAGGTGATTGAGACCCATTGTCGCGTCGTTCGCGCCGGCAGTGAATGTGATATCCCGTCAAATAATGTTGTGGCCGGCGATATTTTGCTCCTCAGCGCCGGAGCCACTATTCCCGCTGACTGTCGCATTCTTGAGAGTAAAGAGCTGTTTGTCGACGAGGCATCTTTGACCGGCGAGACTTTTCCGGTGGAAAAACATGCCGGTGTTATAGAAGACGATCAGATAAGCTCGCGCACTAACTGTGTTTTTTCCGGCACCCATGTGGTCAGCGGCACCGCTAAAGTCCTGGTTGTGAGCACCGGCAAAAACACCGAATTCGGCAAAGCCTCAGCTCGCATATCAAGCAAATCTCCGGAAACCGATTTTGAGCGCGGCATCCGGTTATTCGGATTCTTTCTCATGGAGATCACACTTCTTCTGGTGCTTGCTATCTTTGCCATCAATGTATTCATGCACCGACCTGTCTTGCAATCATTTACGTTTTCTCTGGCCCTGGCTGTTGGTTTGACCCCGCAACTACTGCCGGCAATCATCAGTATCAATCTGGCTATTGGTGCTAAGAAAATGGCGCAGTCTAAGGTAATCGTCAAACGGCTTGCGGCCATCGAAAGTTTCGGCAGTATGAATGTTCTCTGCTCAGATAAGACCGGTACTTTGACCGAGGGTACCGTTCTGCTGGAGGCAAGTCTCGATGTCGAGGGTCGGGACAGCGCTGATGTGAAATTGCTTTCCTATCTCAATGCTTCGCTGGAGACAGGTTTTGCCAATCCAATCGATATGGCGATACGTCTGCAGAAAGATATTGATACCAGCGCCTATAAAAAGCTAGACGAAATCCCCTACGACTTCAATCGCAAGCGTTTGACTGTTATGGTGCACAAAGACAGCGAAGACCACAATTTGATCGTCTCCAAGGGAGCCTTTAAAAACGTTCTTGATGTATGCAGCCAGGCTGAGGTAGCCGGCAAGGCCGTACCCATCGCCGACGTCAAAGCTGCGGTAGAGGAGAAAATTGCCGCCGTCAGTTTAGAAGGTAAGCGCGTTCTTGCTGTTGCCACCAGGAAGATTGCAGAGAAGAATGTAAAGAGTGATTGTGAAAGAGATATGACTCTGGTGGGTTTCCTTGTTTTTAGTGATCCGCCCAAGAGCGACATAAATAAGACTATCGCCGACTTGAACGCGCTTGGTGTGCGGCTGAAGGTTATAACCGGGGATAATCACCTGGTTGCTACCGCTCTGGCTAAGAAGATAGGCTTTCTCGATCCGGTTGTAGTAAGCGCTCAGGACTTCCGTGATATGAAGTCGGAAGCTCTGACGAAAATTGCCAATGAAGCGGACGTCTTTGCTGAGGTGGAGCCCAATCAAAAGGAACAGATAATCCTTGCTCTGCGCCGGTCCGGCAATGTTGTCGGTTACATCGGCGACGGTATTAATGATGCGCCTGCTCTGCACGCTGCCGATATCGGAATCTCAGTCAATAATGCTGTAGACGTTGCTAAGGAAGCTGCTCAGCTGGTTATGCTTGAGCATGATCTTAATGTGCTGGTCGCCGGTATACGCGAGGGCCGCAAGACTTTCGCCAATACTATCAAATACATTTTTATGGCTACCAGCGCCAATTTTGGCAATATGTTCAGCATGGCTGGCGCTTCTTTGTTTTTGCCCTTCCTGCCGCTTTTGCCGCATCAAATTTTGCTGACAAATCTTCTCACCGATGTGCCGGAGATGACTATCGCTACAGACTCGGTGGACGCCGAAGCCGTGGATAGCCCGATGCACTGGAATGTGGGCATGATTCGCTCATTTATGCTGACTTTCGGTGGACTGAGTTCGGTCTTTGATTTCTCTACCTTCTATGTGCTCTATGGGATTATGCATGCTTCGCCAGCCCAGTTTCGCAGCTGCTGGTTTATTGAGTCGGTTGTTTCGGCCGCTTTGATCGTTCTGGTCATTCGCACTCGACGATCCGTTCACCAGAGTCGACCCAGTCCACCACTGGCCTGGGCTACCGGTCTGGTCGTTTTGACGGCGGCCGTCTTCCCTTTCACTGCCATTGCGGGCGATATTGGGTTTGCTCCACCGCCTCCGGTGTTTCTTCTTTATATGGCGGGGATAGTGCTCGCCTACATCTTGTGTGCCGAGGCCTTAAAAGTTTGGTTTTATCGAAGGAAGCATGCCCCAATTGGCGTTTCAGGCGGTATTCATTGCTGATTTCGGTAAACCCTTGCACCAGGCTGCATATGATTCTGCCTGTTGTCCGCCTTTGGGCAATAGGCCACAGGAGCTGCTAGGATAGAAGTATAGGAAACTATGTTCGTTAAGAGGTCGCCGCCGGGTGACGTCTTTTCGGGCACAATCATGTGCGCTAAGGTCTTTTATGAAATCAAAAAGCAAATTATCTCCGGCTGTGAAAGAAGTGCCGTCTTTTGACTACGAATCAACTGATTTTGACGATCTTCTCAGTGTCGATCCTGTCCCTGAATTCATTGAAGAGGACGATCCTGTGACTGCTGAACTGGGACCAATTGACTCGGTCGCAGTCGATTCCGGAATGTCCGAAGATTCTTTGTCCAGTTTTCTCAAGGAAATCGGTCGGTACAAGCTGCTTTCTGCCACCGATGAAATTGAGTTGGCGCGAGCTGCTCAGAAAGGTGATTCGATCGCCAGGAAGCGTTTGATTCAGTGCAACTTGCGTCTGGTCGTCAGTATCGCTAAGAAGTTTAGAAATCGCGGTCTGCCGTTTCAGGATTTGATTCAGGAAGGCTCCCTGGGTTTGATACGTGCAGTTGAAAAATTTGATCCCGAGCGCGGTTTTAAGTTATCGACTTACGCGACCTGGTGGGTCCGTCAATCGATCATGCGAGCGCTGTCGGACAAATCTAGACCTATCCGCGTACCGGTGCACATAAATGAAGCCATGAGTCGGGTGCGAGCTGTTGTCCGTGGCTTGACCGAGGAAGATGGACAGAAGCCGGATCTGGAGCGAATCGCAAAAGCGGCCGGTTTGACTACTGAAAAGCTAGAGCGCATTATGTCGGCTCAGAAAAACATGGTCTCACTCGATTCTTTTGTCAATGAAGCTGCAGATACTCGACTGTCAGATCTCATTTGCGACGAAGGTGCCGCAAAACCCGAGGAGGCCGCATCGCAATACCTGTTAATGCGCCACATGAAACGTACCCTCGATAAGTTGACCAGTAATGAACGGCATGTTGTGATGATGCGCTTTGGATTGGGTGATACCACTCCCCTGACTCTGGATCAGCTTGGCCAGCAGATGGGTGTCAGTCGTGAGCGGGTGCGTCAGATTGAAACCAAGGCCATTAAGAAGCTGCGCAACAGTGACGAATTTGTGGGATGGGGCGGCTATCTTGAGTGATAGCTGAGCCCGTCAGTTCTACGCCCGGCGTACTACTGCGGCTAAAGCATCCTTCGACATCTGAGCAACGAACAGATAATCGCGTCCGCCCTGTGACCAGAGTGCAAACTGGCGCCGGGCGTGCGTGCCGAAGAAAACAGTCTTTTCGCCTATTTGTTCGGGGATTGCACCGTTTGCCTTGATCGTGCCCTGGAGAGCCTGATAGCAGACCAGGTTCTGTTTGCTTGTGGCAAATTTGCGTTCAAATTCGAATCGGGCAATTTGGCCGCTGCCTATTTTGCGATAAACGCCGGAGTGAATCAACGTCCAATCGTTCAGATTTACGTGCTTAATTGGGAAGTCGACTTTTGTTGATATATTTCCCCTGTTTTCCAATTGCGAGTCTTCCACCAGAGCGTAGGCCGATTGTGAGTGGTTTTGACTCGTTAGCAGCAGGCCTATCAAAAGAAGCGTGGCTACAAAAGCCAGAGGCAGTGCTTTTATAATTGGCCTGGCGATGCTTCTGCGCTCTTCAGCTTTGATGTTGCGCGAAACTTTTTCCATCAAATCGTCGGGCATGATGTGCAGGTTTCTAAGTTCGATGAAGCGCACACGCAAATCTTCCAGTTGTCGCCATTCGCTCAAGCATTCGTCGCAGGTCTGCAAATGCGCCAGAACGATTGCCGAGTCCTTTGTTTCCAGAGCCTGGTCGCAGAGGAGGTTTAGTAGTGGTCTGGCATCAGCACATATCATGAAGTACCTCCCCCGCTGTTTGATTGGCTGTCGTGATTCTATTGAGATTGTCTTTCAACACTTTTCTCGCTCTGAATAGTCTCGACATCACCGTACCTGCAGGGATATCGAGCACTGCGGCAATTTCCGAATAGCTCATGTCTTCGAGCTCGCGCAGGAGCAACGGATGCAGCAGGGCTGTCGGCAGCTGCTGCAGTGCCTGCCGCAGCTCCGGTTGTATTTCGCGCTCAATGAGCTGGGCCTGCGGATCCTGCGCCATCGCTGAAGGATCCGCCAGGGCCTCGATTTGATCATATTCATCGTCTATCGGTATCAGGTCGGGCAGCCGGATGCGTTTTTTCATTGTGTCGCTTATGACGTTGAGTAAAATGCGCGTCATCCAGGCTTTGATATTGCTGCCGATTTGAAATGTGTGAAACGATCGAAATGCTCTTAGATAGGTCTCCTGCACTACATCTTCAGCATCATCTTTGTTGGCCAGGCGCCAGTATGCAATCCTGAAAAGCTCGTGCCCGAGAGGGCTCGTTAGCTGTTCGAATTGTTTTCGGCGATTTTGCAAGAGTTTCACGGAGCATATACTCCCGGGTTCGGACGTATCTACATATATCAACTGATTTCACTCGGATTTTATTCTCGCCCGCCAGGGCCTGGTTTCGGGGGCTGGAATATTTTTTGCCGGGCGGCGGTTTCTCTTCTTGAAGGCGTCAAAATCAGGGAGACAATCTATGACAACATCTGTGGACCGGCGAGATTTTTTAAAGCTATGCGGCATGGGCGGTGTAGTGTTTCTATCAGGTCTTGGAGGGCAATCTTCGATTGCGGCCGACGGCACGCCGGCGAAGGACTTTTTCTTTGTGCAACTCTCGGATACGCACTGGGGCTTCGAAGGAGACAAGATAAACCCGGACGCGAAAGGCACATTGATCAAAGCTGTGAAGGAAGTAAATAGCCTGAAGCAGAAGCCGGACTTTATCGTTTTTACCGGCGACCTGACGCAGACTACCGACGATAAAACTGTTCGACAGGCGCGCATGAAAGAGTTTAAGCAAATCGTGGCCGAGCTGGACACAAAGAAGGTGTTCTTCATGCCGGGCGAGCACGATGCTTCTCTCGATAATGGGGAAACTTACAAGGATTTCTTTGGCCGGACGCACTATACCTTTGATCATAAGGGCGTGCATTTTATAACTATTGATAATGTCTCCGATCCCACAGGCAGCATCGGTGAGGCGCAGCTTCAGTGGCTCAAGGATGATCTGTCCAAACAGTCCGCTGATGCCAATATTGTTGTCCTGACACATCGGCCTCTATTTGACCTTTATCCGCAGTGGGATTGGGCTACTCGAGATGGTGCCAGGGCTATCGATTTGCTTATGCCGTTTCAGAACGTCACCGTCTTTTATGGGCACATTCATCAGGAGCATCATCAAATGACCGGGCATATCGCGCATCATTCGGCCAGGTCATTGATGTTGCCCCTGCCTGCCCCCGGCTCTGTGCCGAAACGCCAGCCCATTCCCTGGTCGGACTCAGAGCCTTATAAAGGTTTAGGCTTCCGTAATGTGCTAAGTTTGTCGAAGAGCGATAAGTTTCAACTGAACGAATATCCGATCAATAAGGATGCAAGAATATGAATTTATCAAGACTGGCAATAGGTTTGGTTCTGGCTGCTGCTGCCGGGCAAGTGCTGCACACCGGCGCATGTGCGGTCGCTGCTGAGAAAGCCCAGGTAATCAAAGTTGTGGCCAAAAAATTTGAATTCAGTCCCAAGAAAATAACGCTCAAGCGCGGTCAGCCGGTGGTGATTCAGCTGACCAGCGAAGACCGGTTGCATGGCTTCAGTATCCCGTCCATGGATGTGCGGGCCGATGTTTCGCCGGGCAAGGTGGCGGAGGTTAAAGTCACGCCCCAGAAAACAGGGGAATACGAGTTTTACTGCGATGTCTTTTGTGGTTTTGGCCATGAGGATATGAGCGGCAAAATAGTCGTCACTGATTGACTAAATAGCTTCGATATTTCAGTAGCAATCAGAGAGTGGCAAGCATGCTCTGCAGTCTTTGTTTGAAAAAGTCAGACAGAGCAACAACCGCACTGTCTTTTGATTCGAGGTATTGTTCGACAAACGATGATACGTCGATTGGCGCTCCAAGCTGTACATGGCAGGATTGCCATCCCTTGGGTGTAATTCTGCCGAAGAGTTCGCTTTCTATAAAATCAAGAATTCTGCAGCACTGCACTTCTGAATTTGTGTGCTGCAGCATTCGCTGCATAATCAAAAGTCTCTCCACCCTTTCAAAGTCGCTTTGAATGGAAGGCTTGGCAATGCCGGCGCAGTGGAAGGCGTCAGGCTCCAGCGCGATTGAATCGCTCGGGGCACCGCCGGCGGTTTTATTGCGCAGGGTATAGAGCATCTCGGTGGGAGTCTGCGATCGGTCGATTTGCAGCTTCAGCGCAGAAGCCATTTTCGCCAGGATCTGCACCGCGCCATTTTCAGTTATGTTTTCCAGACTGTCCTGCGGCTTGGCAATCCCGTAGGCCTTGAAAACCCTGTCTAGATAGGCGTCGACAATGGTCTTAATGTGTTCCAATATGTCGCCGTCTTCAAGGCCTCCAATAGCCAGCTTTTGCTCCAGTCGATTGAGCGCCGGTTTGACCGCTGAGGCGAGATCGCCAGCCAGCGAAAATTTACTGGCCGCCGGAATAATAACTACCTGATGCCGCTCTTTCGATTTTGCCAGGAAGAATTCCTTTTGAACGTCCAGAAGAATATGAAAGATTGCTTTATGCAGGTCGTGCACGTGCTCTTCGTCGGCCGTTATTTCTGCTTCCGGAAAAACCACCAGTTTGCGCTTGCCCTCACGCAGAATTTTCTCCGTTGTGGCAATTGAATGAAAATCCGCCTTGCCCCGCGCTACTGAATAGCATCCTATACGCTGAAAAAGCCAGCCCCGCCAGCCATTGTCCCAGTCAAAACATTCGCGTGCGGCGATGCAGTAAAACTCCTCTTTCATTCGCCTGGCCAGCTCGACGATGACAAAAGGATCCTGGCGATCTGGATGATTTAAGAGTATGACTGCATGGCGGCTTCTGGAGAATGCTTCAATGTCTTGCTTTTCGCCCTGAACGACTATAGACAATTGTTCGCGCAGCTTCAGCCAGAGTGGCAAAATGACCTTACTGGCCGTGATCACTGCGGAGTTGGGCTTTGGTCCTCTGAAATCCTGCATCTAGCAGCGGGTCCCTCGGGGGCGGTGGGCAAATGGCAACTGATTCGTTATTTTGCACCATTATAGAGGATGGTTCCCCGGAAATAGGGCGAATGACCGATGGTCAATCCTCTGGGCCGAAAGGCATGATGGTGGAGAGGGGAACCGTACCCCGAAGTCCCCCACTTTGGTCCCCTCAACCTTTCCTTCGAAGACAACGTTTACGCAAAAGTAAGCAAGTTTTTTCCGAGGCTACAGCGGATGCACCACTCGGGTCTGCCGGGTGGTGTTTTCGTGATATTGTGTGTGCTGTCGCCGTAAATGGCTAGAGGATGTTGATGGTTGAGGTGGGGGATTCTGTTATCGGTCAGGGCGCTGTCAGGGCCGGTTCGCCGCTGCCTCTGGGTACCCGGGAGAGCGAAGGTGGAGTCAACTTTTCGATTTTTAGTCGTCACGCCGAGCGTGTTTGCCTGGAGCTTTTTGCGCTTCCGCAAGACAGTGTACCGATAAGGACAATTGAGCTTGACCGGATCATTAATCGTACCGGTGACGTATGGCACGTCTGGGTCGAGGGCGTGAAATCTGGCCAGCTGTATGCCTATCGTATGGATGGCCCCTATAATCCCAGTGAAGGGCATCGATTTAATTTCAAGAGACTTCTGCTCGATCCGACTGCCACTGCCATCTCTCAGATGCCCGTATGGGATTTTGCTGCAGCGCAGGGATACGAGCGCTCGGCGTCACAACTGGATCTTGTGGCTTCTGCCGTTGACAATGCCGGCTTGATGCCGAAATGCATATTTGATGATGAGCCGTTCGATTGGGATGGAGACAGGCCTCCGCATCGGCCCTGGTCCGAGACTGTAATTTATGAGTTGCACGTGCGTGGTTTTACCATTCATCCAACCTCTGGAGTTGCTTGCCCCGGCACCTACCGCGGACTTATCGAGAAAATTCCATATCTAAAAGAGCTGGGTGTGACTGCCGTGGAATTGATGCCCGTGCAGGAGTTTAACGAACATTCGGTTGTTCGAATAAATCCAGTCACTGGCGAAAGGCTCAAGAATTTCTGGGGATATGATCCGGTGGTCTTTTTTGCCCCGGAGGGTTCTTATTGCAGCAGTGAGAAACTGGGCCGGCAAAAAGTAGAGTTTAAGGAAATGGTGCGCGCCTTTCACTCGGCCGGTATTGAAGTCATCCTTGACGTCGTCTTCAATCACACTGCCGAGGGCGACGAGTTGGGCCCGACAATCTGCTATCGCGGCATCGATAACAGTATTTTTTATACACTGGCCGGGGACAAACGGCATTACAAAGACAGCACCGGTACGGGCAATACAATCAACGCCAATCACCCTGTTGTACGCAACCACATCATAGCGGCGCTTCAGTACTGGATGGTGGAGATGCACGTCGATGGTTTTCGTTTTGATCTGGCCTCCGTACTTGGTCGAGACGGTGCGGGCAATCTGCTGCCAAACGCCCCACTGCTTGAACGCATTGCCGAAGATCCCATTTTAAGAGACGTCAAAATTATTGCCGAGGCCTGGGATGCTGCCGGTGCGTATGAAGTCGGCAGCTTCAGTGATAAACGGTGGGCCGAGTGGAATGGCCGGTATCGAGATGATGTCCGCCGCTTCTGGCGGGGTGATGAGGGCCTGCTCGGGCTCTTTGCCAGTCGCATCTGCGGTAGTGCCGATATCTACGCAAAATCAGGCAAGGGCCCCGAATGCAGTATCAACCTGATTACATGTCACGACGGCTTTACTCTCAATGATCTGGTCAGCTATCGCTACAAACACAATGAACAAAACGGCGAAAATAACGCCGACGGGACGGACGATAACTACAGCGATAACTATGGCGCCGAAGGTGAGTCTGACGTCGACCACATTGACGCTGTGCGCCGACGGCAAATCAAGAATTTTATTCTCACTCTCTTTGTCTCGCGAGGGGTACCGATGCTCCTGGGCGGCGACGAGTTTTGTCGGACACAGGGCGGTAACAACAATGCCTACTGCCAGGACAATGACATCAGTTGGATTGACTGGACCAAGCTGGAGCGGAATTCCGATATCTATCATTTCACCCGGGCGATGGTCGCCTTTCGTGCGGCGCATCCGGTATTGCGGCGGGAGGAATTTTATACCAATGCCGACATCCAATGGTTTGCCCCCGCCGGCGGTGAGCCCATTTGGGCCGACAATGAATTAAAAACGGTGGCCTGCCTGATTCATGAAGACAAGCAGTCGGGGCATGACATGTTCTTGATGTTTAATGCGGGCACGGAGACTGTTGCTTTTTCATTGCCCGAACTCGCCCCTGGCAAGCACTGGCGCCTGGTAGCCGATACTTCGCAGCCGGGAGACGGGGATTTATTGGCGGGGCGAGAATTGCCGCTTCAGTCGAAGGTGTATCAGCTGTGCTCCTTTTCCAGCGCGATCGCCCTGGCGAGACCGGATGAGTTAACGCATTCTCGTTAAGGCCGACACCCTTTTGCCCGGAGCGCTATACTTTTAATAGCGTGGTATGGGGGATCCTTGAATCGATATCATATTTTGTTCTGGGGGCTGCCGTGCGCAATTCCCGCTGTCTTATGCGCCATTCCTGCCTTTGCCTCTTCAGCCTTTGCCGGGGAATCTACCGGTCTTAAGCTAAAGCAAACTGCGCCTTCTGTTGGCCCTGTCACTATCTATCTCACTCCGAGCGGGTTGAGGGTAAACAAGGGAGACGTCATAACTATCGCACGGGCTCCTAAATGGCAGGTCTACTGGTATAACGCCAAAAAGAAGATATTCCTGACCGAGTCGTTTGAGAAGGCCCTCAAGGCTACTTCACTGATTGAAAGTACTTCAACGGCAATACTGGACGTGAATCGTCCCTGGAAAAAGGGGGAAACGGAAGTCATAGCGGGGCTGCCGGCTACCGTTTTTCGCAACGAGCCCTCCGGCAAGCTAACATCCAATGCCGTGCGCAATATCAGGTATTGGCAATATCTGGATAAGCAATTGCCCCGCCAGTGCGGCGAATGGCTGGCAACCTGTTATGCCGTGCCCTACCTGGGTGGCATACCACTGCGCTGTAAATATATTGGCACAAGTTCCGCTTTGCTGCCTCTGACCAGATCCGTCGACAGTAATCTTGGTGATCGGGTCTGGCTTGATACGCTCGAGGCGCACAAGGAAACTGTTCCTGACTCGCTTTTTGTAATCCCGAAAGGCTACAAGGAGGTGCGTAATATCACAGATTTGTATTTAGCGCAGCCGCTTACAAAGGAAAATCCGCTGATTAAAGACCTATTGAAAAATCCCGCGGCTCTTTTTGGCTCGCAGTAGAAGTGGTCTATGGGGTGGCACCATTGGTGGTGCTGATTTTTGACTTTTTGGCCGATCTCATGACGTCTTGAACCTTGACTATTTGTGCTTTTAGGGGAGTTTTTTATTCGAATTGGCCGATCTTTTGGCCGATCTTATCTTATCCTACTTTGTCTAAAAAGGGACCGGAATGGCAGGTAAAATCACGGGATTTAGCATCGAGTGCCAGGTCAGGTAACCACCCGACAGGTTTTGTACTCTAAATCCGTGTTGCTTGAGGATTCGATAGGCAATGTACGAGCGCTGCCCGCTCTGACAATAGGTAACGATGTCCTTGTCTGCCGGTATCTCGGAGAGGCGATTTCTCAGCTCAGGCAATGGGATGTGAATGCTGCCCCCAATATGTCCGCGCTCGCGCTCAGCGCTCGAGCGCACATCAATGAGACATGCTCCTCCTTTGCTCAATGCTTCAACTTGATGCCAGTGTACTTGTTCCGTAAATCCGTCGAGCACATTGGTGCCAGCCATACCGGCCAGATTGATTGGGTCCTTGGCTGACCCAAATGGTGGTGCGTAGGCCAGCTCCAGTTCGGCCAGATCGCGAATTGTCATGCGCGCTTTTATTGCAGTGGCCAGTACGTCTATACGCTTATCTACTCCGTCCTTACCTACCACCTGTGCACCTAGTAAGGTACCACTCTCCTTTTGGAACAGCACTTTCATGTCCAGTCGTTCGGCGCCGGGATAATAGCCAGCATGATTGGTCGGGTGTATGTAAATCATTTCGTAGGCTATGTTGTCGGCTTTCAGTTGTAATTCATTCAATCCTACCGAAGTCACTGTTAAATCGAATACCCGTAGAATGGCAGTACCTATTGTGCCGCTGTAAACCTCCCTCGCACCCAGGATGTTGTTGGCTGCGATGCGGCCCTGTCGGTTGGCGGGACCTCCCAGAGCAATCAACGTCCACTCTCCATTAACAGGGTGGCGGACTTCGATTGCGTCTCCCACCGCCCATATGCCGGGTGCGCTGGTTTGAAGATTTTCGTTTACCCTGATGCCGCCGCGCTCACCAATAGTCAGCCCGGCATTGCGCGCGAGGGTCACCTCTGGTCTGATACCAAGCCCGAGGATAACAAGATCGGCGGCAATAGGCGCGTTGTCCCCAGCCAGTACCCAACAGGATTTTGGCATGTCCGCCTGTGGCGATGGTACTTCAGATGGTGCCCGGAAAGCAGCAATGGTTTCCCCCAGGACGAGGTTGACTCCATGTTTGCGCAACTCGCTGTGCACCAACGAGGCCATTTCGGGATCTATCGGTGCCAGCACCTGCTCTTTGCCGTCTATGAGTGTGACGTCGAGTCCTCTGCGCACGAGTTGCTCGGCCATCTCCAGCCCGATGAAGCCTCCTCCTGCCACTACTGCTCTAAGAGGTTTGTTCTCGTCAAACCATGTTTGAATAGTCTCAACATCCTCAATACTGCGCAGTGCAAATACTCCCGGCAGGTCAATTCCAGGCACTCTCGGCCTGATTGGCGCCGCTCCGGTGGACAGGATGAGGTCATCGTAACTTTCCTGCGATGTCTCGCCGGTGGTTAAATCCTTAACCATTACGGACTTGCTTTGAGGGTCGATTGCGATGACTTCATGAAGGACTCTGATGTCGAGGTTAAGTCTGGCCTTAAGTGACGCTGGAGTCTGCACCAGCAGAGCATCTTGCGACTTAATTTCTCCGCCGATGAAGTATGGCAGACCGCAGTTTGCATAAGAGACATGACCACTGCGTTCAAAGACAATAATTTGCGAGTCCTCAGAAAGACGTCGCGCCCTGGCTGCCGCGCTCATGCCGCCGGCGACGCCGCCGACGATTACAATTTTCTTTGCCGGCGCTTCTGCACCCATAGTTTTCATGATTGGTCTCCTTCTGACATCCGGCCTGAGCAGGCTCAGGGGCAATTCCTAATTCACTATATCGCTAATCGGTTATATGGTGAATCGTCCGAAGGGATGATTGTGCGATCACGGGGGAGACTTTTACGTCTAAGCAATATCAGTTTGAGAGAGCTGTACTCTTTTTCAAGAGAGCTATAAACATTGGATGCACTTGTGTGTTTTCTTTCTCGACGTGCGCGACGAAATCATCCTGCACCCTTTCGAGGTGAGCGAGTAGCTTATCTCTCAACTCGCTTGAGGGGGTGGTTTCTGCAATTGTTTTTTGAATGCCTGTCAGGGCATTGCCGCATCCATCGTGTTCCTTCTCCATTTCGGCCAGGCGTTCAAGCAGATCCATCTCAGTTGGCACTACGGCATCGCCGCATTCGAGCGCCACACCTGTGGGAAACAAGATCAGCTCCTCATCTTTAAGGTGCGCTTCAACTTTAGACCTCACTTTGGCATAGAGCTGCCTGGCCTCGCTCAAGCGATCATTGTCCGGATATTCTGCCGACAATAGATCAATAAGTTCGTTGATGCGTGGCAGCTCCCGCCGCAACAGGCTGTGATGACTGCTCATAATATCTTCGACGATTGATTGGAAAGTCATAAAATCAGCTCCCAAGTTTTTGAAGTGCGCTGTGCAACACGGCCAGATCCTTCTTGTCGACGAACTAAGGCCCAGGATATTCCTCTAATAAAAGCATCTGGACAGTTTCAACGAGTTGTCTTAATGTTTGGTCGATAGCTGGCCAGGCCCTGGCAAAAGTGGTATCTTAGGGAAATAGTTTAACTGGCGGAGGGCTGTACCATGTTTATCAAAGTGAATCGCAGCCTAGCCTGCTTTTAGGATTTGTCGAAGACAAGCCCGTTTAGTTCTGTTGCAGTGCAGTCATATTGCGCTGATTGAATCATTGTCGATCCCAGGTCAGGCCGCCCTTTGGTGTCTGTTCCTGCTGGATTGGCTGTTCCGAAAATCAATGCCCCGGCAAAGTGTTTTTGCCAGGGCCGACTAAATCTAAACTGGAGCATCATTCAAAATGAATATACGAAAATTGACCCCGTGCGAGTTTGCGCGGGCGATTAAACTCGGCCTTGGACGGGCTTTTCTGCACGTCGTTGAGTACGGGGACAGTGGCATCGAAAAAGAAATCGAGGAAGCTCTTCTGAATTGTCATGTCTACGACTGGCAAATTGAAGGCACGCGCGCTTATTGGGTATTCAATATAGCTGAGGCTACCGGTCGATTGCGATATTACGCGGAGCGAGTTCTGGAACGCTGCGATAAGGAGGAATTTTCAGAGAATAATCTCGCCCACCAGATTCAGATTGCCTGGCAGTTTTTTGAGTCTGGTTATTCGGCCTTTCGCCCTCTTGCTTTTCAGCTTTACCCCCGGTTAATTGCAGAGAATCCGTACCGAGCCGGATGCGGAACGCGGCTAGTTGATTTGGCCGGTGCTTTTGGGTTGGCGTTTGCAGCGCGAACGATTGGTAACGCAGTCACAAAAATAGATGACTACGCTTGCTCATGCATCTACGAGCATTGTGAAGACCTACTCAGCGAGGCTGACACCAGGGATACTCTCCAGTCTCTAGCGGCCGATGATGACTCTATTCGTCGCTTCCTGGATGCCTGTGCCCGGCATCGAGAGTCGACTGAAGCCGCTCCCTTGCCCAGACGGCCACGCCCTACGTTAGAGGCGATACTAGAGAAAGTTGAGCGTGGCGAGCATGCGCCATCCGGCCTCTGGTACAGGCATGTTGGTACCCACATTTCAGACGATGAGGCGCGCAAGCTATGTTCCCTCATGGAGGAGACCCATGATCCCTGGCGAGAGCTGGCATATCTGCGAATGTTTGCCAACCGGCCTATGCCTGAGCTGAGTAGCAAGGTGCTTCAGCTTCTGAATTCGCCCGATCATTACGTAGCGTCTGCCGCTGCCGATGCGCTCGGGCAGTTGAAAAATTCATTAGTTCGAGAGACGGCTTTAAGGCTCTTAGACTCCTGTGAGCAAGGAAAAATTGCAACTGGTTTCGAACTTCTCAAACAAAACTATGAGGCAGGCGATGAGGACGCAATCAGGCGAGCCTTGCTGTTAATTAGCGATGAAGAGCTGTTGCACTCGGTTGGAATGGATATTAGAACAATGGCTGAAGAGAACGAGAATGCTGAACTGGCAGAATTTGTCCACTGGTTTTATGAGAATGGTCCGGACAGTTGGTGCCGCCGTTACTTTCTTCAGGAATTAGTTGAAAGGAATGTCTGTCCCCCGGAGATTTTGTTTGAAGCGCAGTGGGACGGTGCCGACGAGACTCAGTATTATGCAAGGGCGATTTTGGCCAGGGCGGAAGCCGGCGCTGACAAGCCGGCGAGGAGTGACCCTAACTAGAATGGAGCCATCTATTTGAGTTACTGGGAGCGTCTGCTCACTCTCACTTCCGAAATATTCTCATGGGGTAATTGATTGCCGGCTGAGCGATTGTATAATCATACGCTCAGGTATTGGCAAGAGTGAGTGTCTACAGATGCGTCTAATAATGGTGGCTTCCCTGGTATGTTCTTTTGCTGTCACGGCGCCTGGCCCAGGGAGTCAGCAGTTCAACGCAGATCTCTCCAGCCTGGAAGATAGATTTTTCTGTCATGAGTACACCAGCGATACCCCAGACCAGCGATTGGACCGTCTGGACCAAATGGTTTTTGGACGTGTGCGTTCTGGATCCGTCGATAAACGCCTGACCAGTCTCTTGTTGAGTGTGCCAAACGTGGAAGCACAATCTGTGCAGCCCAATGCCTCAACACCACAGCAAGCTGCTGCACCGCTTAAAAGCGAAAGTCCACAACTGGATACAACTCAAATACCGCAGTCCTCGCCTGCTCCTGATCCATCGAATGACTACTATCCAACAGTAACTGCTCTGGAAGAACAAATCGCACATAAGACTGAAGTACTGCTGCCGGTGCAGGAACGATTGGCGCGACTGGAAACAATTGCTTTCGGCAAACCTTCCACTTCGAATGATTTGAGCGCGCGGGTTGACCGGCTGAAACAATACGTGAGCCGGCAAAATGGTGGTAATGAAGATTATTTGACTACTTCCAACGCCGTTAGTATGCCGTCGTCCGATACCGGCCTGAATGCTGAAGTGAGTTTGATGGAGCGGGAAGTATTTGGAAAGACCTACGGTCGAGACAGCTTGAGCAGCAGATTGACGAGGTTGGAGCAAGCCGTCCTACCGCAACAACCGCAGCAAACTTTCACGCCGCTTGAATCGCGCGCCGAGAGACTTATGACGGTTCTGAATAGCCGGAACACTGGACCTTTCTATGGCTCACCAGCTTCGACCGGGCAAAGTGTCATTGCCACTGCCCGGAACGGTAATAAGCCGAAGGGTCATCCATTTTTGCATAAACTCGGTGTGGCCCTGGGCGAAATCGGCGGAATGGCCGCTCGCAGCATGATGTATGGCGGCTACGGTTACTATTGATTGGGCTACTTTCGCTCGAATAATTGTGCCTGAAGAAACAACATTTCCAGTTTTTCCATGTCGCTCCTGGCTCCATCCATCAACCTGTGCGCACGGTTCCAGTCGGCGCAGAGAAAAGCTCGGTAGGCGTAGCTGTAACTCTGGCAGGCGGCAAAGGTTCTGAGGCGGAGCAATTCGCGGTCGTCGACCCGGTCTTCCAGAAGCAGTTTCAATTCATCCGCTATCTGTTTGAATTCTTCCGGGGTAACGTCATTATCAGGCTCCCTTAGTTTCTCTGCTGCAGGAGATGCTGTATCTTCGTCAGCATCGAGGTTGTCTGGGCGCCGCCCAATTTCCACAAGGAAACCATCAAGATCAGCAACACTGGTCCGCAGCGCAAGCATCAATTTTTGCAGTCCGCCACGATTGTTATCACCGTACGCCGCGATTGTGCCAATAAGGTCCTTTTCCGCCCGGGCGAACGCCGTCGAAAATTTCTTCATCAGCTTTTCCTCGCTTCGCACAGGCTTGAGCAAAAATTTTTGTCTCGCCTTGTTAACGCGTTTGATTAGATTGAAGATCGTGGACGCTTCGCCCGGCAGTCTCAGTCTCTCGCATTTGTTTGCCAGGGACACCTCTCCAGGATGTTCTTGTTCCGCTGCATAACAAATATGCGCATGCAGCAGAAGCCCTCCAAGCGCGGTAAATTCCGCTGACTCTGCACTGCCGGTGCGCAGAAAGTTGAGAGCGTCTTCGTGGATCTCAACGCACTCAACAAACCACCGCTTCACGGCGGGCCCCAGCCGGCAATTTTTCCATTCGATAACAGTTTTAAACTCGACAATGCCGCCGCCAAGCAAGCTTATATATTCTTGCGCTGTATCGGCAAACTTTTCCGGAATGACTGCAGCCTCAATGTGCATGTGGCGTAACGCCAGCCGCAGGTGGACCTCGGCCAGCTGGGCCTCAGAGCGCGAGCGGCTTTGCATGCCGTCCATACCACTGGTCCTGGCCTGCACGAGAGACTGTTCTGCGCTTATCAGATGTGTTTCGGCCTGCTCACAAAATTGTGCGTGCTCACATGCTGAAACAAATTCGCGGGCCTGGTCGATTCGCGCTTGCAGTTTATCGAGACTGGCTTTTGTCGGACCGCCCATCTAACTGTTGCCCTTTGAGCTCTTGCTCCCGCGCTCGCCGCGGCCATCAATCCTGTCGATAGCCTGTCGCAACTCATCGATCTTTTCTCTGGCTTCTTTTTGCCACTGAGGGCAGAGCTCCAGGAAGTCCGCCTCACCAAGCAAGGCCTCGATCCTCTCGGCTTCAAATGCCTCGCGAGCGAAACGCAGCCGCAGCAGGCCGACGTCGATAAAAGCCCACGCCCGTTTGAGATCCTTTTCTGCCAGTCTTTCGATGCTCTGGGCGACGGCCTTACCGGCAAAATCGACGTTATGAGCGATGGTCGGGTTTGTCCTCGTCTCCTGCAATCCGAGATCACGATTGAGATCCGCCAGCATGCGCTCGCATGCGACTATAACTTCAATAAGTTCGGACTCGCGCTTCATCGGCCAGTTGTTTCAGAATCCTCGATCAATTTCAGCCCGTCAGCAGGTTCGCCTATTCTAGCTTATTGCGCGACGGTTTTTTTGATTGGTACTCTGGCGACATCCATCGACCCGGATTTTGCGCCATTGATAAACGGCAGCATATTGGCAGAGTATTTGCCCTCTCCGATTGAGCCCGGGGCGATCATAGCAATGTTGCCATTGCGGATAGCTATTTCCGTGCGATTTATTATCTGGGGGTCGGGCTGCTTCATCAGCCACTGATCGCCGATCATGCGCAGGGTGCAGTCGCGATCGAACGAGGCTTTTTCCCAGCCCTTTTTGACTGTCCCATCAGATTTTGTCATCACCGAGGAGAAAATCAATTGGCCATCATCCGCTTTGGGTGCGGTGGCGACGAGTTTCATAGTGCCCGTTGAATCCGTCGCTCGAACGATGACATTGTCTTTATTATCTTCCCAGGTCACAGTCGTATTTTTCTTAACCGTACCGTCGCGGCTGGTTGCCTGTGATTCAATCGAATTGTTGAAATATCCGGTGGAGAACTCCAATTTGAAATCTTTCTTTGGCCACTCCATCTGATCGTTTGTGAACTGCAAATCGAGGGCGAGGGCAACATGCGAAAGGTCCTTGGTGCACGTTGATGGAAAGGAATCGTGACCGTCTCCGACGTTTCTGTTCGATGGGTTATCTTGTGGAGGCATACTTGTTTCCATTTTCCCGGGGGGCGGGTTGTCGCGCCGTGGCCCCGAAACCGACGGTCCGTTTATAGCAGGGTTTGCATTCTCCGGAGCGAGTTGTTTGATGGGAGGTCGGCGCCCGTCATCGGAATCACCCATGCTGAAAGAGGCAATCTGGTGAATCAGCGGGTTCTGACCAGCTCGGTGATTTGTCTCGTTAATCGCGACTGCATTGAAAATTTCCATGGGGGTTTGTCCTGCTTGAGGGGCAATCTGTCATCCCATTTACCAGCCAGCGCGGTGAAAGCGGCGTGAAAATGGATGGGGGGAAATACGCAGGGGCTGATGTTATCAGTTGTGTTACTCTGCCAGGCAAGGTCTGGGCGGGAAACTTAATGCATTTTGGTGGGTTTAAGTGGTGGAACGTTGAGGGACGATCTTTTTCTTAGAGCTGGCGCGCTTCGGCCTTCGCTGCTGGATGCTCGTGATTCAAGCCCCATGACATTCCTTCAACCTTTCCAAGCTGCTCAAGAAGGAGCATTTGTCCTGCGTACGACCGTCCCTTGGATATCACGGTTCCGTCAGACTTGGATACCCAGTAGCGGTGTAGTTCAGAGACCGAACATGGTGCGGGACCATCTTGATAAAAGACTATCGAGTAATGACCGGTGGCTGCCGGCGATGCATTAAAATCTTTCTCCACGAAAACATAGTAATCAGCGAGAGTGAGATCTGGTTTGCCGGTTCGAAATTCGTGGACCGCCGCTTCCAGTGCTTTCTTTTCGCCGTCTGAGTAATGTGGACTTCCTTCGTCGTTGGGCCAAATCTCTTTCCGCTGGTTGCCGAAAACGACGCGACTTACGCCAGTCGGAACTGTGAGTACATAGTCGAACGGACCTCCTCGCCGAATGAGGAGCATATTTGCTTGAAGTCGAATCTCATTCCCAACAGTCCTTACCTCAAGGTTGCTGCAACCGCTTGAGAAACTATTGTTTGGGAGTCCTCTAATGTGCAAGTAAGTTACGTCACCTGCCGAAACAGACGTAACGTGGAGACGGCTGATCTGACTTCTTTCAAGCGGCATTGTAATGGCCTCTATTCCGACCGCCCCTAAAGCAAGCAGGCAAGCAATCGCAACAAACGCAAGAGTAAGTGGCTTCACGCATGTGATTCTGCCAGGTTTTCTAAACCAATGGTTCATTTTCTTGTAACACCACCGCGACAGACTTAGCTGCTTAATTCTTTCAGGTTATCAGCTTTACGGCGCCAATGGGCATTGTCAAAAGCAACTTGTGCAGCCGCAAATCAGGCAAGCTCTGTGACATGCTCACAAAGCTCCTGCACAATCTCGTCTTCCCTATCCATGCCGGATGACAATCTGATTGGCTGCCCGCCTCGATGCGAGACCCTGTAATAGGTTTCGCTTCCCCAGTGTTCGACGGCAACATCAGTTAAAGTATTCCAGGGTACGAACTGCCTTTGAAATAGACTGTGAAAAACGATTCCACTGTCTTCAACTTCAATTTTCCAAACCATGGGTATTATAAGTTTTGCGCCGCCGAAGAGTAGAAGCGGGACAAACAAACTAAACATTATGCGTTGGGAGAAATCCATATCAGCTGGATATCCTGAAATCCAATAAATTGCGAAGCCTATTGCACACATGGCAAAACTCAACCAATTCACCGCAAAACGAATCCTAGCGAAACCTTTTAGTTGAAAGGAATCGCCAGGTTTTAGAGTGCGCAGTCCGGTCATTCCATCGGACATTTTTCGTTCAGTTCTACCGGTCAAGACGCGTTTCTCCTCCGTAAGGCTGTGCCCCCTCCCAAGCTCATAAGAGATTGCGATTGCCAGGAAGAACGACAAA
Organism: Cyanobacteria bacterium SZAS LIN-3; assembly: GCA_018266215.1. Lineage (GTDB taxonomy): Bacteria > Cyanobacteriota > Vampirovibrionia > Obscuribacterales > Obscuribacteraceae > REEB67. The sequence continues at coordinate 45,575 of JAFEAV010000014.1, forward strand.
AACAGTGCTCCTGAAATTGTAGATTGGATCTCGCTCTGGAAACGCTCGTGAACATTGCCTGACGCAGATAGCACAGGTGAATCGGCGACGTATGTAATCGGAACATGTGCACCTATGCCTCTTCCCCCTAGCTCATCGATAGAGCCACGGCCTGTGTAAGTTTCGGAGCCGAGCTTAAAGGAGTATGAAAATGTGTTGTGGTCTTTGGGGGTGAGGCCAGTTACGATTGAGTCTGCTGCCATACCATTTTGCCTGAGCCTATAAAAGGTCGGCAAATTGATGCTCCCAATTATCACGGCGAATATACAGGCCAGAAAAATCCACAGCACCAGAGTTTTCTTAATGGACACTGCCAAACCTCTAAAATTCCCTGGAATTCATATGCTTACCGGCAAGATTGGAACTGGCTTTCATCATAAGAGCATGATATCACCGACCCCTGAAGCTATGTGGCACCGGATTAGCGAAGAGGTCTTCGGCCCCGGAGTTGTTGGCGAGAGTGATTACAGAGCTGGCCGGCCAAACAGATCTCCGGTAAACCTACAAAATGATGCGTCGTACGAACGACTGCAAAATTATGGGCCATGATGCTATCTTGGTACAAGAAACGGTCGTCTGCGACCGGAGGCAAATTATGCGTTTGAAAACGATGCGAGAGCCGGAAAGGCCCCGTCCTGCTCCAGACGGAACGAATGCGGATTGGTCATATGTTTTCGCGGGCGAAGAGATGCCTGCTACAGAAGCGCGGGAGAAGGAAAGGGAGTTGAAGTCGGACCCGGATGATCTTGCTTGCCATCTTATGCTGCTTGGATATTACGGTGGACGGACGACTGGCCAGGACAAGTATTTTGCTCACTTGTTGTGGATGATCAGTCACCGCCCAGCTGATACCGTGAGCTTTTACCTGGGGCATGATTACAGCTCCCGAGCCTTTGTTTGGACGAAGGAGCGAGAGCGTAAAGCCAGAGATATGTGGAACCATCAGGTTAAGAGGCTCCATACAAATGCGCAGGTCCTATGCAATGCTGCCGCTTTTTTTAGAAAGTTTGACCAGCCCATGAGTGAAAGGCTTTTTAAACGGGCAAAGGCAGCAGATCCGACGCTAGCCCTGCCTGCCAGACAACTGGCCTATCATTATAGATTTCGAGCGTCAAAAGCTCCCAAAAGTAAGCAAGCAACTCTTATACGCCGGGCTTTGATTGAGGCTGATGAAGCTCTCAGGAGACGAGATAATCACGGCGAGCGGATCGGTGTACTGCGTGAATTTACGCCAACCGCAATCAAATTCGGTCACCTCGAGCAGGCAAGAACATATGCATTGCGGCTCAAATATTATGGCGAAGGTTTTTATCTTTGGAGCCAGTATGCATACCTCTTCCTGACCTGGCTTGATCTTCGGGAGAATCGAATGCGTGGGTTCCGGTTCAAGCTCAAACGGCTACGCAAGTTGTTTAAGTCGAATCCTTCACATGTAGCTTCGTGTAATGCTGCTCTGTGCTTAGTTGGCGATGCGATTAAAATGGGTGAGATGTCCATTGCGCAAGATGTGCTTCGTGTTTTAATTTTTGGCTCACGTGAGCCTCAAGGGGCTCAAAAACAGGCCGAGCTCAAGGAGTGGCTTGCGGCGCTCAGACAGGAACGAGAGCCGGAGCTGATAATCCTCAAGGAAAGGATGGACCAATTGTTCTAGTTGATTCGGGAGCTAGGCTTAATCTGCATGCCGACGCAAGATTGCTGCTCTATACAGAAGTCATTGGATGAGGATTTCCAGAGCTGGCCGACCAGACGGCGCTCCATGAATTAGCAAAAATGATGCGGTAATCGAACGTCGGCAAAAATGTAGTCCGTGATGCTATGTTTGTACAAGAAACGGTCGTCTGCGAGAGTTCCATTTGTCGATACGCTCAGCATCCATCAGACAATTACTTGAAGCTTGCGTTCACTTTGGTCATCCAACCAATCAGTGGAATCCCAAGATGCGTCCGTTCATCTACGGCGAGCGACGCGGCATGTATATCGTCGACCTCGTCCAGACGCAATTGGCTCTTACTCGGGCGTGCGAGTTTCTTGAACAGGCGTCAGCCTTGCGCAAGAACATTGTTTTTGTCGCCACCAAAAAGCGTGCTGCTGAAATTATTGAGGCAGAGGCAAAAATGTGCGGGGTACATTTTGTCAGTCGACGCTGGCTAGGCGGCACGCTTACCAATTTTGAGACGATTCGAATGCGTATCAATCGTCTGAAAGAGCTGGAAGAAATGGTGGACACTGGTGAACTTCACAGGCGTGGCAAAAAGGAACAGGCTGTGCTTAATCGTGAAATGTCCAAACTGGGAAACTACTTCGGAGGTTTGAGACAAATGCGCGGTAAGCCTGATGTGCTGTTCATCGTTGATCCGAAGCGAGAGGCAATCGCCGTGAAGGAAGCGCAAAGAATGCGTGTCACTATCATCGCTATTGTTGATACAAATTGCGATCCGACCGGTATCGACTATGTCATACCGGGCAATGATGATTCAATGCGCTCGATCAAGTTGATTACCTCCGTTCTTGCGAGCGCCATAGCTGGCTCCGGGCCTGATAGCATGCGGCCGGATTCGGATGATGGTGGGCCAGGTCTTCAGCCGTCTGGAGTTCCTCGCCGTCCTTACCCGTCCGCTGGTAGTGCTGAGCTTGAAGCGACCTTATCTTTGCCAGGCGACGATCAAGACTGAAAACCGTACAACCCAACCTTGGCTTAACACCTCTATGATGACAAATTATGGCCATTCGCGACACTAGACTGCGATTCGGTCCAGTTGCTCTAAAACTGGCCGTAGAAATGATTGCTCCAGTTCCAAATCCACCATTTGCGGCAAGATGAAGTTGTTCACCCAGTAATTCACGCGAACTGCCATTAAGCCTGCTTTTTTAATATCAATAACTACCACTAAGCGGCTATCAGCACCCATCCGGATGCTGCATGTTCCTGCGACTTTGTTGAAAATATTTCGTAGATCGTCCCGCCATTGGGCTATCTTTTCAAGGTCGATTTTTCCGCTAATTCGCACTTTGCCTCCGGGCGTTATATCGAGGGCTTCGAAATCAAACGTACGCGAGGGTAAATGCGCCTCCTTGCGAAAGCGTAGAATCAAATCGCCCAACTTCAATTCGAAGCCTTTTGCCGTGTCGGCAAGATCGCCGCTCGATAGTTCGCACAGTCTCAAGTAGTATTCGCGCAAGTTCCAGCGTTCCCAAGATTCCTGCAGTCGCTCATTGAATGCGGAGTCGCCTGAGTAAAGGCCAAAGGCCATAGCACTTGAAAGTGCATATCTCATCGATTCTGAGGCTTGTGCATCTTCTAATAGTGGCTCGGCTATTTTATCCCACGATTTTTCGACTAGATATTTTAGATAGCCAGTGCCTAAACGAGAGGCAACCGATGGTGAGCCTGACTGTGCAATTTTCACAATGCACTGATAGCCGCGCATAGGATCGTTCTCACACATTGTCTCCAGGTCTATCAGAGCCCAGTCATAGGCTTCGAGATTGTGTTCAACACAAAGAATGAAAGCTTCCACAATTGAAGTCTCAATATTCGGTTTGGATGACATTGAACCTCACTATAGAATGTTTCTGCGCCGTTAATTATGGAACCATCGCGGCGCAATCAAAATATGAGCCGCGATTGTTGGTGAAATGCCTGCAACGATGAAATACAGCATCACCTTGCATGCCTCTTTTATTTTGCGGCCCGCTATTAGCATTCCGATGAGCGGAAAAACACCAGAAACTGCCAGCATTACTCCCAAAATGCAAGGGCTTACCCATGCCCGATTGGTGGCTTGGCCCGTTTCGCTAAGATACAGTCCATGCGCTACCAAAACGGTGAAGAGTGCCGATACAATCGCAACTTTGGTCCAGTTGCCGAGCTTAGCTCTGGCAAGGGAGAATGAACCAATCAGAACGCCTGACCAAAACATTAGAAACCATGGCCGATTTGCATCGACGCTGGCGTCAGCATGCAGGTCGACTTTGATGACTGCTAGAGCCATAAGTGTTATAGACGCGACTGCCGCTAGCCCAACCCTTAATTTCACCAAGGTGCACCTTCAGCTTACAAATCCAGTCTGACAGAAGTTCCTCACCGCAGTCCTAACACCAGTATGGCTCCAAGGCAATAAATCAGTCCGAATACTAATCTCATCGCCAGCCCGCCTCTGTCCCAACCTTGATGAACGACAGTTGATCTCACTGCCGGTGGTGCCCTGAATATTTCATACCCAAATAAAAAACCGTCCTCCCGGGGAGAACGGCTCTCTAATTCACTTCTAAGATTCGTGCCTGGAGAGATTCGAACTCCCGACCTCATGGTTCGTAGCCATGCGCTCTATCCAGCTGGGCTACAGGCACCCGTTAAGCGAATTTCTATATTATCACAGCCTTTTGGCCCCGCGAAACTTGGCTGCCGCACGTAAACAGATTGCTTAATAGATTATCTGATCGCGGCGGCTTGCAAAGGGAGACCGCCTATTCGGCGTGTCGTCGCCTGGACCAGTGAAGGACGCTGCCTTTGACATTGGTCGAAGTGCTCGACGAGGCGCCGGACTCGCCCACCGTACCTGGGCTGGCGGCGGGATTATATCCTTTGAAGCTATTGTAGGCCTTGATGCCCACCGGTGCGGCCGGTTTGTTGGCGGCGGCGGCGGCTTTTGCGGCTTTGGCCTGGGCTTTTGCCAGGGCATTGGCCTTAGCCCGGAGGGCGGCTTCGTCCACCGGCGGCGCTTTTGGCGGCACGCCGTTATTTACCTTGGGCAGGGGCGTGGTGATGCTCGGCGCCGAAGATGTATAGGATTGGAATCCCGCCCGGGGGAGTGCCATCTGGCCGCCGGCGGGCATGCCGCCGAATCCGCCCGGTGTGCCGGACGCCGGACCGGCGCCGTTGCCATACTTGACTATCGGCGAATCATCAACATATTGAATCTGTCGCCGGGACATATAAAACTGGCTGGAGTCGGGCAGGTCGCCCGGCTTGTTCTTAACGAAACCGGCCTGGGCAGAGGCGCCGGCCACGGTGAAAGTGGCGCAGACCAGGAGCATCGCCGCATGACTTGCCAGTCTTGGATAGAATTTAGTAACAGAAGTTGCCATGGATCAATTTGCCTCACCATCGTGCCCGTCATAATTAGGGGCAGCTATCAGCATTCTAGCCGGTTTTCGTTAGTTTAAGTGCTTTTAAACTTTAATGTCAAGGAGGGGAAACCCCAAATTTCTCCATCCTATTAAAAGAGGCTAGGCTGGCCATTCCGGCTGCCAAGAACATGTTAAACTAGCGCGGTCGCAGATGCCCAGTGAGGAACAGTCATAGATGGTCGCATCGACCCCCATGCAGGAAGGCAGTACGAAAGTGGAAACAGGCAATCTGGCGCTCATCTCGGGTGAAGGCAAGTTGCCGGCTTTGTTGGCGCAATCGGCCAAGTCCAAGGGCTACCGGGTTGTGGCGCTGGCTCTGTCCGAGGCCGCCCAAAATGTTGTCGAGCCCCACGCCGACAAGACTTATCTGATTGCCCCCGGCCAGCTCGGGCGCAACGTCAGTCTGGCTAAGAAGGAAGGCTGCAAGCATGTGGTCTTTGTCGGCAAAGTGCCCAAAATCAATTTGCTGCGCCAGCTCCACAAGCTCGACTGGATGGCCGTTAAGGAGCTCAGCCGCCTGTCCAATTTTAACGACGACACCATTCAATTTGCCGTCGGCGACATCATGGAAGCGCAGGGCATCAAGGTTTTGACCCAGTCGGAGTTTCTTCGCCATCTTTTCCCGGAAGTGGGCGTCATAACAAAAACCACACCCACGGCTGATAATTACGCCGATATCGAATACGGCATGCAGGTGGCGCGCGAGATTGCCCGCCTGGATATCGGTCAGACTGTCGTTATCAAAGACCGCATGATTCTGGCAATCGAAGCCATTGAAGGCACCGATGAGGCTGTGCGCCGCGCTGTGAAGCTTGCTCGCGGTCCGGTAGTCGTGTGCAAAGTCTCTAAACCTAACCAGGACCAGCGCTTTGACATACCGACCGTGGGTATGACCACCCTGCAGTCGATGCTTGGTGAGCACCCCGCACCCGGCGGCGTCCTGGCCATTGAGGCGCGTGAAACAATGGTCGTGGAGAAGGAAGAAATGATTGCTTTCGCCGAGCAGCACGGTATTTCAATCGTTGCCTCAGCTCTGCCGACTTCAGGCCTGGGGTAAACACTGGATTTCCTTTAGTCTTTTGAGCGTTAGTGCGGGGGCTAAAAAAGTTGCATAATGAACCGTGTACCTGCGCCAATTTCGTTTGGGGAAAGTGATTCGATGCCATCAAAATCCATTACTAAAGTCCACAGCATTGGTCTTTCGCTGGCCCTGGTCCTGTCTCTGGCAAGCGCCGGTCTGGTGCGTGCGCAGGAGACGGATGCCGCTTATCAGGAGCGTTTGAAGGCTGCGGAAATTGAGCGCGAGCAGCGCCAGAATGAGGCAGTGCAGCACTATGAGGCGGCTCGCGTTTATCTCTCGGGCGGCAACACCGAAATGGCTGAGCTGGAGCTGCAGGCGGCCATTATGAACGGGCCTTCGATCCGGGCTTTTCACCGCGATTACTGTCTGGTAGCGCTTTTGCGTGGGCATCCTATGCGGGCGCTGGCCGAGGCGATGATGGTTGTCGGGCTTGGGGACGCCATTCCTTTGAACGAGGAGCAGACCAATAAGCTCAAGGCGCAGGGTTGTAAGCTGCATTATCGCCGGGGTATAGAGCTGGCCGGCAAACAAAATTGGAAGAATGCGATTACCGAATTTCAATGGGCGCTTGAGTACAAGCCAAATAACGCGACTGTTATGCGGTCAATGGCTTTTGCCAATGCCAGTCTTGGCAATATAGAACTGGCCGAGAAGCAGTATGGTTCAAGTTTTTCCGCCGATCCCTCCGATGCTTACGGTCATGCCGATCTGGCTTATTTGCTCGAGGGCGCAGGCAAAGGGCCCGAGGCCCTGAAGCAGCTTCAGGCCGCGGTCAAATTGCAGCCCAAAGTGGCTGCATTGCACATCGACCTGGGCTGGTTGGCCGAAACAAACGGCGATCTCGGCGAGGCCGAGGGCGAATTCGAGGAAGCGGTGAAGCTTTCGCCCAAGCATGCCTCCCTGTGGACGCACCTGGGCAAGATTCAGGCGCGACAGGGCAAGGCCGACAAGGCTGCCGAGGCCTACAAAATGGCTCTCTCTCTTGATCCCGGTGCCAGCGACGCCGAAATCGGACTACAGTCTTTGAAGCAGGCCGGCCCTCAGGGCGGCTCGGCTGAGCCGGTTGCGCCCGGCGCCAAGCCTGGGCCGCATGCCCCGCAGGCACAGCCCGCGAACCAGGCCGGGGGCAGCGTTTCCGACCCAAAGTTCATCATTAAACGGGACAGTTAAGGGGCGATTTAATCCGCCCCGGCGGCGCTGCGTACTTTCCCCAATGACATGGCCCTGGCCTGACCTTAAAATCAAGCCAGGCTTTCATTTATGGGTATTTCCCTTGGGGCAAACACCGTTCGACCAGGACCGCAGCACGACGCAGGAGCTGAACAATCTCCTCGATGTATCCTGGCGCACGGCGAGCAGCACACCGTCTGCTTTTATCAATGAACTGGCCGATGATTTCAGCAAGCGCACATCGCAGGTCGTGGCCCATTTTGCCGAAGGAGTCGCCGTTGGTGCTGTGGGAACGGCTGTCTTGAAAATACCGAAAGTGGCTCCGGCAGTGGCTGCGCTTGGTCTCCTGTACACGGGCTACAAGGCCTACGAGGGCGGTTCCGAATTTGTCGCCAGTGCGACAAAAGCAGACACAGAAGCGCAGCGCGAGCAGGTTTCGCGCACCACCGCGCACAATCTTGGCAGTGGACTTGCCGCTTTCGTCGAGTCAGCGCCTGGTATGGCTCTTGGCGGATACGGCATCAGCAGAGCCTTTGGCGCGCCCGCTCTTTATTCTCGCATTGGCAACGCCGTAGAGAACTCTGTATTGGCACCAACGCGTGAGGCCTACGCCTTCCGAGGTCCGGGCTCCATCAAGATTTCATCAAGTTTGGTTTCCGGAGAAGGAGAGTTTGATGCTCTTGCAGTTTCCAAAGTTTTGGCTCAGCGCCATCCCTGGACGGGTGTGGAAACCGGTAGCAGTCTGGATTTGAGCAAGTTGCGCATCAGCCGCGTTGTCAGCGGCGAGGCTGACATCATCGGAAAATTGCCGGGCGCTTCGAAAGACAATGTAATACCATTCCATATACACGGGCCGAAAGCCCCATCTGGTGCGCTTCCCAGCAATATGGATCTGGCCGCGACCAGAGACCTCGGTATTTTGCAGCACGGTCAGACGACTACGTTCTTTGTGGGCGAAGGGCGCTCCTATGCAGCGCTCGCGAAGGTCGGCCAGGAGAGCCATTTTTCGCCCAGCCTGCGCGCCGTATCAATCAATCAAGAGACAGGCCTGGCACAGCGCATCACCGGCGAGTGGCACCCCAGCCGAGGATGGCAAATGAATATGCCTGAAACACTGGATTTCTCCCAATCTCTGCAGGCAATCAGCCAGATGCGGGCTCGCAGCCCATGGCTCTCACTATCAAGCATCGCTGCCAAGACCGGCGGATGATGTCGCTTACGCTTCTCCTGGCGCAATGTAAAGGCAAGTCTTAATTCACGTGCTGTTGCACTTCAGGACCCACTGGGCGATTTCCACTAAAATAGTGCAAATTGTGCCCGGGGGATATATATGAAGGTACAGGACAGCCTGAAGGCTTATACCAAGTATTTGTGGTTTAACACAAAGCAGCGGCGCGAGTATGTGCGCATCACCGATGATGTGCAGCAGTTTTTAGAAGAAAGCGGCTTAAAAGAAGGCTTCATCCTGGTGTCCGCGATGCACATCACGGCCGGCATTTATATCAACGATTGGGAAAACGGATTGATCAAGGATATTGATCAATGGCTGGAAAAGCTGGCTCCGGAAAATCCTGATTATCATCATCACAACACTGGCGAAGACAATGGAGACGCGCATCTTAAGCGCATCTTGATCAATCACCAGGTGACTGTGCCGATCACCGACGGCAAACTGGATCTGGGCCCATGGGAACAGATCTTTTACGCAGAGTTTGATGGCCAGCGCAAGAAGAGAGTAATTTTGAAAGCTCTCGGCTTTTAGCAAAAGTCTGAGTGGCTGCTGGTTTTAATTGGTTTTACTCAAGTCCTGAACTCGATGGTTATATAGGGGAATGAAAATGACTGTAAAAGAAAGAGGTAATAGTGTGATGGGCCGATCCTCCGCCAAATCCAGTGCTTCTGCCAGAAGCCGGGCCATGGAAGCCGTACAGGGCAGACAGCCGGTGCACTCGACCATAGACTTTAATACGACACACATGCAAGATGTTTTTGGCTCCAGCGTTTTCAATCGCGCCGCGATGAAATCGCTCCTGCCTCGCAATGTTTTCAAAGCATTGATGCGCTGCCTCGATCAGGGCGAACAACTCGACCCGTCGATGGCTGATGTTGTTGCCAACGCCATGAAAGATTGGGCCGTCTCCAAGGGTGCGACCCACTTCACTCACTGGTTCCACCCCATGACCGGCAACACCGCCGAAAAGCATGATGCCTTCCTGGTATCTGCCGACGACAATGGTGCCGCTGTTGTGGAGTTCTCCGGTAAGTTCCTGATTCAAGGTGAGCCCGACGCATCGAGCTTCCCCTCCGGTGGTATCAGATCGACATTTGAAGCCCGCGGCTATACCGGTTGGGACCCGACCAGCCCAGCTTTCTTGATGGAAAGCACCAACGGCAAGACGCTCTGCATTCCGACAGTATTCTGCTCCTATTCCGGTCACGCTCTCGACAAGAAGACACCGCTGCTGCGCTCAATCGAAGCAGTGGGCAAGCAGGCCACACACCTGATCAATTTGCTCGGCAATAAATCAGTCAAGCGTGTCGGCTGTACAGTCGGTCCGGAACAGGAATACTTCCTCATTGATGAGTCCTTCTACATGGCTCGTCCCGACATCATCAACAGCGGCCGCGCTCTCTTCGGTGCCAAACCACCCAAGGGCCAGGAAATGGAAGACCACTACTGGGGTTCCATCAAGGAGCGCGTTCTTGCGTTCATGATGGATTCTGAAGTAGAGCTCTACAAACTCGGCGTGCCGGTCAAAACCCGCCACAACGAAGTCGCTCCGGCGCAGTTTGAAGTCGCCCCGATATTTGAATACAGCAACGTTGCCGTCGACCACAACATGCTTTTGATGGAAGTCTTCCGTAAGACCGCCCAGAAGCACGGCCTGCGCTGCTTGTTCCACGAGAAGCCCTTCAGTGGCGTCAACGGCAGCGGCAAGCACAACAACTGGTCAATGGCCGACGATCAGGGCAACAACTTGCTCGAGCCCGGTAATACCCCGCAGGACAACAAGCAATTCCTCGTGGTACTGACCGCGGTGATTCGCGCTATCAATAAATATGGCCATCTCCTGCGCGCCTCCATCGCGTCTGCCGGTAACGACCACCGCCTGGGTGCCAACGAAGCTCCTCCTGCAATCATGAGCGTCTACCTCGGTGACAAACTGACCCAGGTTGTTGAGGCCCTTATCGCCGGCAAGAAAGAAATCCCCGGCGGCAGTGGCGTCAAACTACAGTTTGGTGTCAGCACATTGCCGGATCTGCCGCGCGATGATTCTGACCGTAACCGTACTTCGCCTTTTGCTTTCACAGGCAACAAATTTGAGTTTCGCGCCGTTGGCTCCAGTCAATCGATTGCCTGGCCCAACACTGTGCTGAACACAATTGTGGCTGAGTCGCTGGACTACATGTCCACAGAAATCGAAGCCGAACTCAAGGCCGGTGCCGACATCAACGTAGCCGCTGAGAAGGTTACGAGGCGCGTACTGAGCGAAAATTCGCGCATCCTCTTCAATGGTGACAACTACTCACAGGAATGGCACGATGAAGCCGCCAAGCGCGGTATCCCGAATCTGCGCCACACTGTGGAAGCTCTGCCAGTAATGGTTGAGAAGGATGTCAAAGAACTCTTCCAGAAGTACAGAGTGCTTGAGCAAGATGAGCTGGTCAGCCGCTACAACATCATGCTCGAAAACTACTGCAAGACGGTCAACATCGAATCGCTCGTTACGGCCAATATGGCCAAGACGATCATCCTGCCGGCTGCGCTGGAATATCTCCACCGCGTCGCACAGACCATTGCCACGACCAAGGCCGCTGTCGGCGCCGTGACTATGGTTGAGCAGGAGAAGCTTGTTAAGGAGCTGGCTGAAAAGACCGGCAATCTGCAAGTGGCGATCGACAAGCTCGAAACTTTGAGCAGAGAAGGTCATGGCGATGAGCATGAAGAATCTGATCACCTGGTAAGAGCGAAGTTCTACCAGTCGAAGATTATTCCGGCTATGAACCACGTGCGCGCAATCGCCGACGATCTGGAAACGATTGTCGATGACGCTCTGTGGCCGCTGCCCAAGTTCCGCGAAATGCTCTATATCTACTAGAGAGCGTTTCCAGGTCCGAAAATCGTCCGCTAATTGAGAGCCCGGGGTCCCGCGACCCCGGGTTTTTCCTTGTGGTATCGATTTTGGTGGCCTATAATTTGGGCCGGAGCTAGTGTTTGGTGCCGGCAGCGAGCGATTTTGATGGCAGCGGATGGACAGAGTCAGAGCATGGACGCCCAGTGGTCGACGACCAGCGAGGGGGACCAGGGTGTTGGCGGTCAGAGCGCCGGGGGGCAGCAGGTCACCAGTGCGGACGATTTCAGGCCATCGGTAAGGTACGTAACCGTCGGCTGGATGGAGCGCAGCCAGGCCGTGGGCGAAATAGCCCCGGACCAAAATGGCGGGACTGGCAGGCCCAGGCCTGTCGGGCCCATTATCCCGGGGCACGAACCTTTCCCGGCGTCTTATAATGTATCTGAGACGGAAGCCTACCTTAAGGCCACTGCCGGGTCAAAGCTTAAGGCGAAATCGATGGCGGAAATCAATCCGGATAATCTTGATGCTACTCAAGCCGCAACTTCTCCGGAGTCGCGGCAGAGTGATTCAACGCCTCTGGACTTGCCACCGCCTGCGGTGACCGGTCAGGGACGGCGTACCGATGAAAGTATTGATCCCGGATCCGCCGCTGCCATCGCCGCGGGAGTGGCTTCAAATTCTTCGCCGTCTTCCATGGCGGCATCTTCGCCAGCTTCTCAACCGGTGACTGGAACGCCTGGTGCGCCGTCTGTTCCTGCCGACGAACTACTCGGTACAACCTATCTAAATAAGTATGAGCTGGTGTCGGTGCTCGGTGCCGGCGGCATGGGTGTCATCTACCAGGGGCGCCAGATATTTCTTGATCGCATTGTCGCTATCAAAATGCTCAAGAATAATCTTGCCTCGGTCAAGGCGCGCATGCGCTTCCACCAGGAGGCCAAGGCCGCAAGTCAGCTCAATCACCCGGGCATTGTTGGAATCATAGACTTTGGTGTTGATGATCAAGACCGTCCATACATGGTTATGGAGCATGTCGAGGGTTGCACATTTTCAGACTTGATCCGTGAGCGTGTTTCACTCAGCGTGCAGGACGCGCTGCCGGTGTTTCTGGAAATTTGCGATGCTCTATCGGAAGCACACCACAAGGGCATCGTGCACCGTGATTTGAAGCCCAGTAACATCATGCTTGTCGTGGCACCAGACGGCAAAGTCCACACCAAACTCCTCGACTTTGGTATCGCTAAGATGCTGGATATCCAGGACCAGACATTGCAGGGCATGACCAAGACCGGTGAGGCACTGGGCACGCCGCTCTATATGAGCCCCGAGCAAATCCAGGGAACGAAGGTAACCTATCGCAGTGACCTGTACAGCATGGGCTGCATGCTTTATATGTGTCTGACCGGTACGCCGCCGTTTGTTGGTGAGAACAAACTGCGTACTATGGAAAAGCACTGCACGACCGCTCCTCTGCCGTTGCATCAGGCTTCGCGCGGGAAGGAATTCCCACCCGGCATCGAACCGATCGTCATGCGGTTGCTGGAGAAAGATCCGGCCGATAGATATAACAGCGTCGATGAATTTAAAGAGGCGCTGATTGATATGGCCGTCGCGAATGGCTACATGCGCAGACCTCCGGGCCAGCCTGGCGCCATCGGGCAGTTGTACATGACGGGTGTGATACCCGAAATGCCGAAGACGATTGTTGATTTGGTGCCGAACAGCGGGACGACGCAGGCTTTTGACGCGCTTTATGATGGGGATGGGCGTGATAAGGCCGCTAGTGCAGTAGCTTTTCGCGCGAACGAAAGAAATAGCCGAGCGTCCAGGCAAGGTATAGTTAAGTTCCTGGACCGGAAGCACATTTATTTCCTTTTATTGCCTGTTTTTTTTGGAATACTAGTCGCGGGAACTTCTTCTCTTTCTAATTGGCAGCAGCACCGTTCAACGATCCACGGGGAAGTTCAAGCGGAAGCAATTGATACGAAGCCTCAGCTGAGTCCCTCGTCTGGTCTTTCTCTTCGCCCGCGAGAGACAAACACGTCTTTTGATAACGCCCTTACTGCTGATCAAGAGATAGATGCCTTGGTGAGCGATGGTTTCACCGATATAATTCTGGACCTTTCAGGCAAGCGAGGTTTGACTGATAGAGGTCTGGGAAAATTGAAGTCCTTTAAGCGCTTACGGACACTCGATCTTTCTTACACCGACGTTAGCGGATCTTCGCTAGAGCTTTTGGCTAAGAATCGCTATCTTAAGCTTAATCTTGAGGGTAACCGTAGGATTCAAGATTGGAATCTAAACTTCTTATCTGGTCAATCTAATCTTCAACAACTGTCGTTGGCATCAACTGGAATTACTGACAATGGACTGCGTTATGTTGCTCGGGTGAAGTCTTTGACGACACTCTTGTTAGGTAATAATCCACGACTTTCTGATGTGGGGGTCCTAAATCTAGATTTGGCTGATAGCAAATTAAATGTTCTATTTCTGAATGATTGCAATCTCTCAGATCGATCTGCTTTTGAGTTTAAAAAAATGAGCGACCTTGCCTGGCTCAATCTCTCAAATAATCCCCGCATAACTGGTAAGATTCTAGAAATCCTGAAAGAACGAGCAACTCACATCAATAGGTTGTACTTAGCCAATAACCGATTATCTGAATCAGAGTTACACAATCTGAGGAGTTTTCGAGAATTAGTTGTATTAGACCTATCGGGCATTCGGCTTTCTTCTGGCACCGTGGATGATTTAGCTACTTTGAAGGCACTGAGAAATCTTTACATCGTTGACTGTGGTCTATCGGACCCGACGATTGAAAGGTTAGAGTCGTTGCTGCCAAGTACGATCATTTCTCGGAATAAACGGCCCACCTATGAGGCGGTATTTTGAGGCTTGATACTTGGCGCTGCATTCGCGCTTCGTCGGTTATTGATTATCCTGGTCATTGTTTGAGATCAGCTGTAACTTCATATACTGGTGGAATTGCTCACCATCATTGTAAGTATTGCTGAGGATGCTAGCGGTCTTCAGGAGCCTTTTTGAGAGTCCACGATAAGTCTCCTCTGTCGAAAGTATTATTTCCTTGAGAGGTTCGACCGTATTAAGAGCATGCGGTACATGAAAGTTGGCCTGATACACAGCGATTTCATTCGAGCTCAGGTGGTTCCTGATTGACACTTTTAAGTTGCGAAGGGGTATCAGTTGTGCAGGATTGATGTTTCCATAGTGCGCACTTACATTTCGTGTGATTAGGATATGCTGCCCCGGAGCCAGTGAATGTCTGGTGCTTCCCGTTTCTATTTTTACTGAGCCGAAATGGTCGTCGTCAAAGTTGTAAACCGCTAACGCGTCGGAGGTAGATAAAATTAACGATAGAGACTTTGGTGCCAACGTAATTGTTCCATGAGGCGTTACAAAGGTCGTTTCGCCATGGGCTGCTATGAGGAACGATCCAGTCTTAGTTGTAAAAACGTTTTGTGATTGTGGGCCAGTGATTAGTTGTGCCGGAACGACACCAGTATTCAATTCTGTTTCACTGATGAAAAAGGTTTCGTTTGAGCGCTGCGTTAAATCTCTTGCAGCACTCTGAGTTGTCGACATTAAAGGTGCGTAGAGCGTTGCAGAACTGTGTGTGCTAACTGTTCTATTTTGATTGGCGTTCGAGCCATTCGTCTCGGTTTGGTAAACTCGCTGTGATTGCTTTGTCTCATCACCGTTGCTAACGAAGTTGCGAGGTACTGAGTTTGTTATAACCACCGTGGTCTTTTCTGCCGCTGTCTCGCTGGTAGATGTACCACCATCTGCAACTGGTGGATCCGCCAGGATTGTGGTGGCTCCATTCAGCTTTATCGCCGAACTTTTTAGATTTCCTGTGCTAAATATCACGTCTGCATTTTTGGCAGTTATATTGTTAACTCCGGCTTTACTGAGGCCAGAAATGGAGGCAGATCCCCAATAGATTGTGCCACCAATTTCATTGTAGGTTACCAATGATGGCGGCGGCGGCGTACCAATAACTGGTGTAGAAGGAAGTGTGCCTATAGAGATCCCTATCTTGCCGCCTGTTCCTGGAGCAGGACTTGTCCCCGTCTCTATATCGCTACCTTGGCCGATGACAATTGCCCCAGTTCTTGTGTTGGAGTTTTGTAGATATATTGAACCATTTTGAGCGGTAATTTTTGAATTTTCTGCTGTCTGAAGTAGTCCAGTCGAGTTCTTAATATTTATGTCACCTGCGATCCCAGTTGTTTGAACGTTTCCTATGGTTGTTGCACCGCCTGCAAAGATTGTGATGCTTCCGGCTGATTCCAAGTTGTTAAGCACGGTGGAACCCATTGTAGTGATTTGAATGCTTCCATTGGTGCTGTTCAAACCGTTCGCATTTGCTCCACCAGCGCTAGTTATACTGATGCTAGCTGCACTGGAAGAAGATATCCCAAGAGTCGACTTTGATGGATTGGCAATAAATACATTGCCATCGCCGGCTAACGTAGTGAGATTTGGAGTAACTACTTGAAGCGCACCAGTTTGGGAACTGCTTCCGATATCACCATTAGTAGTTTGGATGAATATCGATTTCCCGGAAAGCACTCCTGCACCGGAAATAGACGCACCTTCGCGAAAGTTGGTTAAATTGACGGCTGCCGCTGAATTACCGACCGAACCAGATATATCTATATTCCCACTTATATTTAGAGTGACAGAGTCTTTGGCCAGAGCAACAGAGAATGGATTCCCGCCGGCTATTTCAGAAGTCGGTTTCACTGATGCGTTCATTAAATTTCCGGACTTTATGCTCGCGCCAATTAGGTCTAAAATTTCAATGATTTCTGGAGGCGAAACCGGTCGTGTTGGTTTCGCATCGTGGATGTTACTGTCTGGTTGTTTTGCGTAAAAGGCCGCTTGTATTAAGTTCTGTGTGTCGACATCAATTTTGCCACCGGCCGTCAGTACCGTGCCACTATTGGCAACAGCGGGATTTAAACCTTGAGATTGCAGGCCACCGCCGCTAGATAAGCGAATGTCGTTACCGGCGTTCATTTTGTTTACAATTAGGGTATTTGTGGACGAAATTGCATCTTTAATGGCGATGTCTCCAATACTAGTTTCAGCTGATAAGTGCGTTGTAACTATCTGTAGTTGTTTTACCGAAGTGATTGTCTTACTTACAGAGATTAGGCCTCTTATGTCTGTCTTCGCTGAGATAGTCAAATCACCAGTAGCACTCGTAACCAGCTTGCCTGTATTTCCCCCGATAATATTGTCTGCAATCCCCGTGTTCGATCCGATCGGCGCGATCACAATGTGATTCGTCTTGGTTCCACCGACAGTCGCATTGATGTTGATATTTCCAGTTGCAGCGGCGCCGAAATTGAAAATAATAGATTCTGGTGTCGAGATTGCTGATTGCACCGTCATTCCACCAGTACCGTTGCTTGTAAGATTTACGCTACTGTTCGGTCCAGTCGCTGAAAGTCCGCCTTTTACGCCATTGAGATTATTCGTGGTGAGCCCGACGTTAAATGTGTTGGAGCTGTTGGAACTCAGCCCTATGGTCCCGCCGACAATACCTTTCGCTCCTGCTGTAGCACTTAAGGCTGCTGTCACTAACAAGTTGCCGTGATTACCATCCATGAGATTGAACGCGTTTGAGGCGGAGAGGGTTATGTGTCCGCCATTTCCGCTCGCTCCTGCTTTCACGCTAAGGCCTATCGGATTGACAGTCAGATTGCCGCCGCCAATTGCATTTATCGTTCCGCCGTTTCCGCCTGATTTTCCACTAGCTGCCAGCAATTCAAACTGTCCGGCTTTGTTTCCGATCACAGTGTTACTGTTGCCATTGGATTCTTGAAATATTATCGTTCCGCCAGCGGCATTGCCTATTCCACTTACGTTGATTATCAGTGGGGCTTTTGATGACACCGTTGCCGCAGCCGTTATTGATGGTGCCGATAGCTGAATGAAGCCACCATTTATGTTGGCATTTGTCTTGCTGGATATCATTAAGCTAATAGCTGTTGGATCTACTATCAATTTTCCCTTGCCGGCATGGGAACCATCGTCTGCAATGATCACCTGAACAAGTCCACCGGTGATACCGGTTGCGCCGTTGGTTGCGATGAACTGCATCTGCCCGCTCTTTCCCGGTTCTTTTCCAATCGTTAGATCTGCGTTGCTGTCGAGCTGTGTGACTTTGATTAAGCCACCGCTGCCTGATCCTATTCCGGAAACGTCGAAGGTAAGTGGATTGCTTGCGCCGACCACGGGATCCGCATTAATAATGTGTTGTCCGGTTAATGTCAGAAGCCCACCGTTTCCTGACGTAAATTGTGGTCCAACTGCAACGCTGAGACCTTTTCCGACTACCTTGCCAGACGGATCTGTTGTCAGCTCCAGATCTCCCTGAGTCGAGAATGTAACTGAGCCACCGTTGCCTCCCGTCGTTCCTCCTTGAGCGGAAAGATTGAAGTCACCGGTGGGCCCAAGTGTTACTGCCGCAGGGCTAACTGTATTGGTCTGTGTTATTGAAATTTTGCCGCCATTGCCGGCTGCTGTCCCGTCAACATTGAGAGTTAACGGTCCAGCTCCCGAGTTCTGAACGGTGCCGGACTTGAGCGTAATGCTCCCGCCGTTTAGATTTGCGCCACTTACTGCGGCTGAGACAATCAATCCAGCGGGATCAACCTTTAGAGTTCCGTTGCCTGTATTGATGAAGCTGATTGATCCACCAATCTGGTTGACACCAGCGGACCCTCCATTTGCAGCTAGCAATTGGATATCGCCGCTGCCTGTGCCGATGCTCTGCGCATTGCTGGTTGCCGTTGTTATAGAGATAGTGCCACCGTTGCCAGAGCCAAACCCGTTGGCATTTAATATGAGGTTTCCGGCGACCGCGTTCTTAAGAGTTGCAACATTGAGTACGATGCTGCCACCGGCTCCTTTTGCTGGTGCGCCTGTAAAACCAACTTGGAGCGAGTTCGCGTCGAGTGACAGATCTGCTCCAGCTGCAATAAGGCTTATCGACCCGCCTTTTACGTCGCCGGCCTTAGCACTTAAGTTCAGAGCACCTGCTGTGTTTCCAACAGTGATGGCCTTGACGCCATTCACTAGGTTTGTTGTTACCGCAATTGTTCCGCCGGCACCACTTGCATTGTCAGCCACTATTGATAGTGCGCTGGTTCCTGCGTTGGTCCAGGTCAAATTGTTAGCGGTGATGGTGGCACTTCCACCCGGAGCCAGGGTAATTGCGTTTTGCTGGAGATTTATTGTGCCGCCGGTTGATGCGTTGGCGCCCACGTTTATGTCTACAGAGCTTGCTCCAGCCGGAAGTCCTTTGATATCGAGATTGTTGTTTGTAGCAGTCATCGACAGTTTGAGCGTGCTGAGGCTAGATAGCCCGGAACTGTCGAAAAGTGTTGATGATGCAGAATCAGTCATCAATATTCCGGCGGCTTTGCCGATCAGAGTTATGGTTTGTGCATTTGTTGATAGGGGCGCTTTTGAATTTCCGATATTTACTGCGGAGACGCTTCCTACATTTAGATTCAGGCTTGGCGTCAGTATGGTTTGGCTCGGATCATTCTGGAAGATAAAACCGTTAGCGACATTAATGGTTGTGGATTTTGTACCGACAATATTGCCCTGGAGAGTTACGCCAATTGGTGCCGTGACAGAGATGTTCTTACCAACTATGTCGCCTCCAAGTGTGGTCAATGCCGTTGCTACTATGGCTATATCGTTGCCGCCACTGGTGGTAGGTATATTTTGACCATCCGAACCAGTATCGAATCCCTGCCCGCCCTGCTGCGGGCCAGTCAGTAAGCCCCCTTTTGAGAGGGTTGATGTAGAGGATTGGCCAATTCCGTTGCCGCCGGCTGAAAGTCCTCCCGTTTGAGCACCAGTGCCACCTGCGCTTCCTCCGGAATACCCGCCACCGAGTCCGGCCAAATTGATGATGGCTCCACCACCGCCATAGTATCCAGCGCCGCCGGCTCCTCCGTCAGTTGCAGACGCACCACCGCCGCCACCACCGCCGTAGCTTGCGCCGCCGCCGCCAACGCCGAGCGCATTCGATGCTCCACCGTTGCCACCCTGCGCCGCAAAAATTCCACCTGAAATGGATAGTGGCGATGGACCTAGCATGGTTATCGATATGGCGCCAGCATTGCCACCTGTACCGCCGGTGCTGCCGCTAACTCCATCAGAGCCAGCGCCACCGCCACCTCCGCCAGACGCGTTTATCTGGCCGCTGATGTCGATATTACCGGTAGCCGTGGATATATTGATGGCAGCACCGTTTCCGCCGTTTCCGCCAGTCTTTGTACTGCTGTCTCCACCGGCTCCGCCGCCTCCAAAGGCGAGTATGTTCTTTGCTGCAATGGTGCTGCCTGCCGTGACAGTTATCGCTCCGGCATCGGCTCCTGCTGTCCCAGCTGCGACTTTTGATTGGCCCAGAGGAGCGGTGACGAGGTTGCCATTGATAGTGACAGTTGCATTTTGATTTGTCGTTGGGCTTGCTACGAAGCTGTTGCCACTTGTTATAACGCCTGCTGTGTTGAAGGTTATTGATTTTGCGTCGCTTGTCGTCGGTGTGGCTGTAACTAAAGTGATGGCTCCGCCTTTGCCCCCGGCCGAGCCTCCTCCTGTATTGATACCCCCAATATTAATTGCACCTGCGGCGTCATCTCCGGCGATGACCATGACATTGCCTCCCTGACCAGAAGCACCAGCTGTAGTATTAACGACACTTGTTGGTGCCAGGTGAACAGAGCCATTGTAGGCAACTAGAGTCACATTGCCGGCATTGCCTGTGGCGTTGCTAGTGTCGATTACGTTGAGAACTTTGCTGGTGCTTAAATCGATATTGGTAGCTGTTCCGGAACCGCCGCCTGGATTGACAGTCACCGATGTTGTTGCATTTCCTACAACAATAGGAGGCGTTGTGGAATTGCCTTGAACTGTCCCTGGTCCCGAGGTTGTTGGCTGTATGTCCGCTCCAGAAATGAGAGTGACATTATGCCCATTGGCGATTATCTGCCCATCTACGGAAGCCGTGATTTTGTCGGATGCAATAATGGCTACGTCTTCCCCAAACTGGTTCTTTCCAATTATTTGAATCCCACCGCTGGTATTTACAAAGGTAGGATCTCCCGAAATCGCATTATTGCCCAGTTTTAGGGTTGCTGTGGCCACCTGTATATGATCGGCAGCGGCTACAGTATTTAGCGCGCCGGTAACCTGGCCGATGCTTCCGGAGATTACTCCAGCACCGCTGTAAAGGTTGAGATTTTTGGAGAGGTAGTCGCCCCCATTCATGTTGATATTGGCGTTGGTCATGTAGGAGGCATCACGCACGTTGATATCGCCTTTGAGCGCCTGGAATGTGCCGCCTGCCGCACAGATATTAATATTGTTCGCTACGGTTGTTGTGCTGATGTTGATGTTGCCGACAGTGGATGCGATTAGTCCACTATTTGTGAGATTGCCGGAGCCGCTGCTCACACTCACGTTGCCGTATGCTTGCATAACTGGTGCTAAATTGGAGTTACTTCCAGCTATATTGAAAATTGAACCATTCAATGTATTCAATGAAAGACTTCCGGAACTTATTATTTTGCCGGAGTTCGAGATGTCGTCGATTGCATTAAGTGATAGGTTAACGCCGCTAAACAGTCCGCCCAGGGTTGAGATCAGACTGGTTGGCAGCTTCGTTGAGATGAGCCCGCCAGATTCATTTGTAATGTCACGAGCATTTATCGATACAGTGTTGCCTGCCCCACGAGTTCCAACACCGTATATGGTGCCGTAATTTAAGATATCTCCGGTGAAAACTTGGTTTTTGCTGCCACCTGCGTAGTCGAAGGCCACAACCCCGGCTGGCACTACCAGGTCAGAAATGCGTGATGAAGCTACAGCGTTGATACTGAAGGAACCACCCGTGGCCGCTCCTTGACTGTCGAGATTTAAGCTCTGGCTACCAGTCAAAACCTGTCTGATGGCCACGTATTCTGCCGGTGTTACATGTGCTCCTGCCGAGAAAGTTTCGCTCTTGCCTCCCACTGTGATGGAAATCGATCCCGCACCATTCAGTAGCCCTGGGCTCAGTTCAATATTGGCATTAGTTGAACTCAAGTCCAAATTCAGTCCGGTACCAGCCATGTTCGCCAGGTTGCGGTACTGAGGCAAGGTGTGAATGAATGATTGATTGTTGCCGTTGGGCAAAGCAGTCAGAAATTGCTGGCCCTGCCAGGTCATGGTGCGTTGATGTACGGCAGTATGTTGGACTTGTGCCGCTTGCATCATCGCAGCTGCGCTTGCATGTTGGATCGAAAAACCAGAGGTTGTTCCAGGATTGTTCCATGCCCGGGATACAACGCTTGGGGTGGAAAAGCTCGCTGGACTCTGGTTGTGAGCATGATTCAAGGGCACCGACACTGCCATCGGAACGTGAGCATTCCATCCCTGAGCCAGAGCTGAACTTGGTGCACCGACAAGCATAGAGCCAGTGACCAGGGCACTAGCTTTACGGTGCCAGCCGCGCTGTACGTTGAATTTCATCAATGTCGATCCTTTTGGGTGCCCCTGATGCGACTTTTTTGGCTTAAATGGGTCGCAAAATGTCGCTTACCTTGGTCATTGCCCGAATACGGGCTCTGATAACTTAAATATCCATCACCATAGGGCGAAATCGCCCGTTTCCAGCTCAGGATACAGAAAGCCCCATAGCACTGTCCAGTACTATGTTTATGGGATTGATTTTTATCGGTCGCCTGTCCGGGTTTGACTCTTTATCGGACGCGCTGGAGAAGTCTAAGCATCTTTATGGCTGCCGGGTTTTCCGGATCGTATTGGTTGGCTTTGAGCGCGCATTCTTTCGCCGACAGGTAATTTCTTTCGAGGAGATAGGAGTTTGCCATCGCGCACCAAGCGTTGGCGTATTTCGGATTTATTGCCAGTGCTTTTCTTGCATAAGCATTTGCCAGCTTTGGATTTTTCTTGTTCAAGTAAACGCATGCCAGATTGTAAAACGGCCATTCGAATTTTGGGTAGTCAGCGACTGTATCCTCTAGAAGAGCTATCGCGGACGCAAGTTTGTTTTTCATTATGAGTTGCATCGCCTGACCATTCTGATATTCGGCGACCGTTGCTACCGGAAATTTTGGAATATTTGATTCAAGGAGCTGCTTGGCTCTCTCCTCTATAGGTCCGCCGCTGCCTAACTTTGCCGCTCTTTTGGCGCATTCTCTAGCAACTTCACAATCCCCTAACATCACGTTTTTTTTGCTGAGAACCAGGTACTCCTCGGCGGTCAAGTTTGCTGGAATGTTTTTAGCGGCATCTTGAGCCGAAACGATCGGTGCAAAGGAGCACGCGATAAACAGCGCAAGACTTATTGGTATCAGAAACTGTGGCGATACCGATATGTGGAAGGTTTTCATATTATCTGGCTACCATTTGTTCCTTCTAAATCAATCTAGTATGTTCCCGATGCTAGATAGAAAATTCGGGTATGACATACCTGGTGTCAGTTTTAATATTACGCTGTTTGGAGCCCGTGCAGTATTGATGTTTTTCAGAGACTGCATCTGGACAGAAATCCCAGGTGAGTTAATAGCGCTGTATGAGTCCGTCTTCCGACAATTCAAGTGAGACTAGTTCTAACGAGCTAATTCTTGATGATCTCATTGGGACTGTCTATGTCGGTCGCTATGAGCTAAATTCTGTTCTTGGGACCGGGGGGATGGGCGTCATATACAAGGGGCGGCAGGTCTTTCTAGACCGACCCGTCGCAGTTAAGCTACTCAAGAGCAACAGTATCTCGGCTAAGGCGAGGATGCGATTTCATCAAGAGGCGAAGGCTGCCAGCGCCCTCAGTCACCCGGGGATTGTGTCTATTATCGACTTTGGTGTGGATGAGTTAGACCGGCCCTACATGGCCATGGAGTTTGTTGAAGGCTGCACGCTGACTGAGCTCCTCACAGAACGCATCGTCTTATCGCTTGAAGATGCTCTGCCGGTATTTTTGGAAGTTTGTGATGCTCTTGGCGCTGCCCACAAAAAGGGTATAGTCCACCGCGATATCAAGCCCAGCAATATCATGTTGGTGGTTTCTGATGACGGGGAAGTACACATCAAATTGCTGGATTTTGGCATAGCAAAAATGCTGGACTTTCCGGAGCATACCCTTCAAGACCTTACGAAGACCGGGGACACGCTCGGTACGCCCTTGTACATGAGTCCGGAGCAAATCAACAGCAAGAATGTCACATACAGAAGCGACCTCTATTCGCTTGGCTGCACGATGTATGCCTGTTTGACCGGTGCCCCGCCTTTTGTCGGTGAGACAAAAATGGAAACTATGGAGATGCATTGCCGCGATCAGCCGATGACCCTAGCGGAAGCATCCGATGGTCTCAATTTTCCTTCTGAACTGGAATCGATCGTTCAAAAGTTGCTTTCGAAAAATCCAGCAGAGCGGTTTGGAAGTGCCGAGCAGGTGAAAGGTGCTCTGGTTGCGATGGTGGAAGCTGTTTCGAGGCAGGAGGAGGGCACCGGTTCTGACTCGAGGCTCTTTGGCTGGAATAGCACTTCTACGGGGATGTCGAAGGCGGTCTCTGAGTCGGTGCACAGTAGTATGGCAGGGCGAGCGAAGCTTGGACCTGCGAAGATTGAGAATTCTTTGGGCACCTCTGACCAGACGTTGCGGCCTACTGTTCAGAGTGCGCTTGAGAAGGAAGAGTCTGTTTTTTGGAGTTCGGATTTATCAGACCGAATTGAACGCGCGAATAGTGGAAAGGCTGATTGGTTTGGAGTAATCAAATCGAATAAGTCAAGGGGAGGGCAGGGCCGTGAACTCGGTGAGAGTAGATTTCCAACCGGCGTTCACCTCGTAGCGTTTGCCTGTGCACTTTTGTGTTGCTGTGTAGGAATTTTTTGTATTCAGGCCGGTATCTCGCACCGGGTGGCAAAGAATCCAGTGGTATCATTTGCGGTGCGAGGACGTGCATTGCCACGGCGAGTGGATAGCGCGCCAGCTTCTATGGCCGAGATTTTTCCGGGTGTCGATCTGACCACTGCTGATATGGCGATTGAAAATGCGATCAGGAAAACCCCTTCTGTTCGAAGTCTGTCCCTGGAAAAAATGGATGGACTTACTGAAAAAGGCTTGGCTAGACTGTCTGCACTCAAATCTCTTCGCAATCTGAATTTGGCTGGAACTGGGATAACTCTTTCAGGATTGAAGATTGTCTCGCAATTAAATCTTCAATCCCTTGTGTTAGACAACAACAGCGAAGTATCCGATACTGGTTTGTTTTACGTATCTTCTATTGCCTCTCTTGAGCATTTGTCCTTGAAAAAGACTGCGATCACCGACATTGGGTTGAAGCATCTTTCCAGGTTGAGACAGTTAAATTTCCTGATTCTTTCGGAGAATAGCCGAATAACGGATACTGGAGTTAGAAATTTAAACCCAGAAGGTTCTAAGCTCGAAAGTTTGTCACTGCGAAGTTGCAATGTTGATGATGATGTCGTTCCGGAACTGTTGAAATTCGAAAAATTGCGAAATTTAATTCTCAGCGATAATGCAAATGTCTCCACAGCTTGTGTCAAACCTTTGGAGCAGTCACATCGAAAGTGGAGCAATTTGGGCCTTGCTTACATTTCGTTGTCAACGGTAGCTGTACAGCGTCTGGCGCGCATTGACTGCCTTTTGAGCCTAGATGTGTCGGGCGCTTACCTGAACGACAAGGCAATTGCAGCTCTGTCTACCATGCACCATTTGAAGTCTATTTATCTAGCTGGCTGTAGTTTGGCGGACGGGGCCAAGAGCACGCTTCGCAATTCACTCAAGCACACGAAAATCGACTACGTTTATAGCCGGGACTATTCTCTTGAGGACTTTTTTAAAGGCTAGCGCTTGGTCTGATAATTTCTTGATTTCTGCACATGTTTAAACATTGTGCGATCCGTGTAGGACAACAAAGGACCCCCTAGTCTCGCGCACCTCCCCGGCTTTTCCATAGCCGGCCATGAAACCAATGAACCCCGCTAACCTTCGCAAGTCAACCCAGTTTTTTGCCATAGCATTTTGCCTGATGGCAATGGCTTCCCTTGCCACGTTGATGGGTTTTGGTCAGATGCGCAGCGACCGCTACCTCGATATTCATATGAGCGCCATCAATGAGATTCAAGGCTTGCGTGAATCTCTCAAGGACGCCATTTTGGCATCTCAGCGCTATATTGTCACAGGTGAAAAGCTTGAACTGTCTAGCTTTACAGAGTCAGTCGATGCCACTAAACAGCATTTGTTCATCCTCAAGGGCATTGATGGCGGCCAGTATGCCAACAACGAACGCTTCCGGATGATGGCCAATCAGGTTGGGCTGCTGCTCGATCAACTGGTCACTGACGCTCGCCTTTATCAGGACAAGGGACCGGAAGCCAGCAAGGACCTCCTCCTAACCACTCGGGAATTACGGGATGCTTCGGTTCTTTCTACTGACTTGCTGTCTTTAGAGCGCGAAGAATCCGCCACTGTTCGTGCGTACATCAGTGGTGATAGCAAAGCCCGTGGCAACGCCCTGCCGATGATTATTCTCTTGTTGTCTGCTTGTTCAGGTATCTATGCTCTGTATTTATTCACCGGTGATGGTGTCACGGATGATACCCAACCTGTCAATGCAACACAGGCTGGTTTGACTTCTGAAGGTGACGAGCTGAGACGCGAGCTAGAGCTTGCCAAAGAGCAGTTGGAGCGACTGGCCAATGTCGACTATCTCACAGAAGTTCTCAATCTTCGCGGCCTGGAGCAAGTACTGAAGGCCGAGGACAATCGGGCTCACAGGTCGGGCGGCCACCTCATTGCCATGATTATCAATTGCGATAATTTCAACAAGGTCAATGAGTCTGTAGGCCACGTGACCGGCGATATTATTTTGAAGGAAGTAGCCCGTCGTATCAAAGGAACACTGCGGCCTTCTGACCATGTGGCGCGCGTCGGTGCCGATGAATTTCTTGTCCTCCTTCCTGAGACACAGCTTGCCTACGGTATGCGAGTAGCTGAGCGCATCCGTGTAGCCATTGCTGACAATCCCATGCGTGGACCACAAGATCCGCTGACCATAACGGTGAGCATTGGTCTATCAAATTTACCGGCTAAGATTTCGTCGGTGTCAGAGGTGGTGACGCTCACGCGCACAGCTCTGAAGAAGAGCAAAGCAACCGGCAAGAACAAGGTCACGCTGTCTCGTGAGATTGCCACTGAGTCTGGTGAATATCCCGTTATTGTTCCACGTTCTCCAGTCGAGCAGTTGACTGATATAGCCTCCTTCCGCACTGTTTACCAGCCGATCATCGATCTGGACACTGAAGACATTGCCGGCTATGAAGTCCTGACTCGCGGACCCGATGGTGCTTACGAAAGCCCTGGAGATTTTTTCAGGATTTGCATTGAGAACGACATACTGACTAAAGTTGATCTTCAGTGTCTCAAGCTTTGTCTTGCTGAGATACCAAAGTCCAAGCAGACGATGCGCTTTCACGTAAATCTCTTCCCCTCTACATTGCTTGAGACGCCGATTGCCAATTTGATCAAAATCTTCCCGGAAGACCGCGCCGGCACTATCTTTTGCATTGAGATAAGCGAACAGCAGTTCATTACCGAGCCTGCGTACTTGAGAGACCAGGTAAACGCACTGCGACAGGCCGGCATACTCGTGGCTATTGATGACGTTGGTTTTGGTCGAAGCTCGCTGGAAACGCTCATCCTGCTGGAACCAGATCTGGTCAAAGTCGATCGCAAATATGTATCGGG
The DNA here is from genome assembly GCA_018266215.1 of Cyanobacteria bacterium SZAS LIN-3. Taxonomy (GTDB): domain Bacteria; phylum Cyanobacteriota; class Vampirovibrionia; order Obscuribacterales; family Obscuribacteraceae; genus REEB67. Next base: position 72,888 of record JAFEAV010000014.1, read on the forward strand.
TCTCTCCAATGAACCAGCAAAAGCCCGCCTGCTGCGCAGGCTGACCAATGTAGCCAAGTCTCTTGGAGCCGAAATAATTGCGGAAGGTATAGAAGATCGTCGCGACCTGCCTTTGCTAAAAGACATGGGCGTAAACTATGGTCAGGGTTTCCTCTGGGGCGAGCTGCTTCAGATACTCCCCACCAACGAAGAGGTCCACCAAAACGAGGGCGCTGTTTAAATGTTCAATCGGCCAGGAAATCCTTTTTCAATTCGTTTCGCTCAAATGGCCTTTGCCTTTATCGCCTGTGTATCTCTGCCGGCCTGGTGCTTGCCTACGGTTACTGGCGCTCCAGTCGAGGACAAACCTGCGGACTCCTCTGCCCCGGCCCCAGCTACCCCTGCCGCCGAGGCAGCGCCGACGACAACTCCTGCAAACAGTGCTTTGACTGGCTCTGTCGCTACCAGCGAGCAAAATGCCGAATCAGTTCTCAACGAGCTTGAGCAGACTGTGCATCATCTCAAGGATGCTTCCTGGGCAACTTATTGTGAGGCCCAGCGACCGGATGTGATCTATGTCGGTGGACCAAACATCGTCGGCAATGTCGTAATCAATCCGATTGAAGGCTCAGGCATGATAAATACCGGAGGCTTCCTTCCCCCCCGCAAAAAGTGGATCGACTTTTATGCCATGCATGTGGCTTACCTGGCGCCCATTCTGAAAGGTGAGCTGGCCCTTTTTAAGCTTCCCGATGGTGCTTCAAGTGACACTCTGGAAGATTACGAAGAGTACAACAAGCTAGCTAATCGTCTGCCGGAGCTGTGCGACAAGATGCTTGAGGCTTGCAAGGGGCCCAAGTACGACAACGTCAATATTACGATGGCTGCTGGTATGTTGAACGAAGAATTGAAGCGCTATGACAAAGTGCGGAAAGAACTCTATAAAGATATTCAGGAAGAGCACAAGAAAGAAGTTCGCGAAGAAAAGCTCGAAGATAAGAGTAAAAAGCAGTAGCGAACAGGTTTCGCCTCTCGCTGCTTTATTTGGCAGCGTGTAGGGCGAGAAATCCAAGACTAACCAGGACCGTCAATATCACTAGCGCCGTGAACCCGACGAGGATGCGACTGCGATTTTTGGCTGGTGATGGACGTCTCTCTGCCTCCTCCCCCGCATCCCCCAAACTGCTCCCCTGCCCGCTCCGGCTCATATAAAACGGCTTTACGTTCTTGCCTTCGCCGACAAGCTGCAGGTCCCCGCGCAGTTCGCTCATCGACTGATAGCGCTCCACCGGATTTTTGCGCAGCAGCTTTGCCAGCACCACTTCGATCGAGTCAGGGAATACACCTGGGCCGACGATATCTTCCAGTGATGGTGCTTCTTTGTGCAAGTGGCTTTCGATGATTGCCGAGGGCAAATGCTGATTGAATGGTGGCTGCCCGACCAGGCACTCAAACAGCGCACAACCGAGCGAATAGATATCTGAGCGCCGGTCGATTTTTGTGCCTTCGCATTGTTCCGGGCTCATGTAAAACGGGCTGCCCAGCATCTCTCCGACCGCTGTCAGGCTCTGTCTGTGCCGGTCAGCCTGGGTCAATTTGGCAAGACCAAAGTCCAACACTTTCACTGCGATACTGCCATCTGGCTTTTTCGACAGCATGATATTTGCCGGTTTTACATCCCTGTGGATTATGCCGTTCCTGTGCGAATAGTCCAGTCCGTCGCATATCTGATCAAAAATACTAAGCGCCGTCTTGAGCGGCATCGGTCCCTGTGTCTGCAAGAGGTCGGCCATACTCTTGCCTTCGACATATTCCATGGCGTAAAACGGCAAGCACCCTTCATGCATGCCCAAATCCGACACTTTCACCAGATTGGGATGATTCAACTTCGCAACTGACTTGGCCTCGGTTTGGAATCTCAACCAGCCGATTTCAGTTACTTGATCCGCAGGTATCACTTTCAGTGCGAAGTTCTTTTTCAGACCGTCGTGTTCGGCCAGGTAAACTTCCCCCATGCCACCCTGTCCGATGCGTTTGACGATGCGATAGGTGCCGCCAATCACGGTGCCGGGGGAGAGCTTGATTCGCTTGCCGGGGAATGACGCTACCTGCTCTTCCGCCGGATCGTCCGGACATTTGCAGCGCAGATCCTGAAACAAAAATCCCGTTATTGAACCGGCTTTTCCCTCACTGCGTTTACGTAAGCCGCACTTTTTGCAAAAGTCAGGATCGTTTCCTGAGCCGTCGGACGCTCTGGCTGCGGGAGCTTCTTTGCCGCATGAGCAGTGGTTGCCCTGAAACATGTATGAGGTAATTGAGCCGGCATGCGACTGAGATTCTATGCGTTTGCCGCACTTGGGACAGAGGTCACGCCTTTTACTCTCTGGAGATTTTGCCATCTTAGTTGACCGTCAAGTTCGGTAGCTGCCGCCTGTATTCCAGTAGTTGTGGCGTTGGGACCGCACTTTTGTTGGGTTCGGATACTAGCTGAATGGCTTGCAGCTTTTTAAAGGACTTGATGATTTTTATCGTCTCCGCATCGACCGGGACTTTGATGATTGACAGTAAGGTCAGATTGGGGGCCTTGCTCAATGTGGCCAGATCTTGATTTGCCAGGCTGACATTATCGAGGCTCAACTTCACAAGGTTTGGTATCTGTGAAAGTATGCGGATGCTTTCCTCGTCCAGCTCGCAGCTGTCCATTTGAAGCTCCATCAGATTTGGTGATTGTGCGAGTTTTTTTATCACCGGCGTGACGTTCTTTTCACCGGAGAGATTCAATATTTTAAGCTCGCGCAGTCTGGATACATTGGCGATTGGGGACACATCGATTTTGTTGAAGGCGCAGTCGAAATCAACGATCGATTTGTAGCCTTCTATTCCCCTCAGTGCCTCGCTGGTCATCGTCTGGCAGCGGGAGACAGATAGTCTCTGCACGCCAGGCACGACTGCAGCAGCTTTCAAGAGTGCGTCACTATTGTCAAATCCGGAGATGGCCAGAGAGTATAAATCCCCGGCTTTAAATCTCGACAGGTAGCTCGGATATTTGGCCAGCATGCTGTCCGGGATAAAATATACCGGGTCGTTTTCATGAAACTCTATTTGTCCGCGGGCCTGCACCGGAAGCAGATTGGCGACTGAGCGTATCTGGCCGATGCTGACATCCATTGGGAATCTAAATCGCCGGAAGCGCATTCCATTTTGTTCGACTATCGACGAGTATGGTTCCGTGTCCTTTGCCGACGGTGGCGCTGTGGTCCTGTCATCATCTATGGTGGCAAATACTTTGGTATCGTTCATGGCGCCAAAGACGTCATTGCCGTCTTTGTTCATAGTCTTCATATCGGCCGGCTCACTGGCTAGCACGGGCGTTACTTTTGCTAGCGTGGCCTTGTGATTGCTGTAATACCAGTAGGCCCCAACGAGGCCTGCGAGTAGCACGCCGACCAGTGCCCAGACCAGGGCTCTGGGTTTGTGTGTTTTGACATAATCTTCTTCATCTTCATCATCGTTTGAGTCTGCCTCCTCTTCGGCAATGTCTTCATTGCCTTCGCTGCGGAGGCGCACAGCTTTCATGCCGCGGCTGCTGCTTAACTCCGCCGCTACGTCCTTTGTGCGAGGCATATAGACGGGCTGCACGTTCTCTCCCCGGCTCACTCTTTCCAGGTCGCTGCGCAACTCGGCCATCGTTTGATATCGTTCAAATGGATTTTTGCGCAGCAGCTTCGCCATTACAACTTCCAGCGCTTCCGGGAATTGCTTTGGTCCGGTGACACTCTCCAGAGACGGCGCTTCGGCCTCCTGATGGCTGTATACAATGGCCGCCGCCAGTCGTCCGGTAAAGGGTGGCCGTCCTGTCAGGCACTCAAACATCGTGCAACCCAGTGAATAAATATCCGACCGGTTGTCGATTTTTTCGCCGCCGCATTGCTCGGGGCTCATGTAAAATGGACTGCCGAAAATTTCGCCGACTGCCGTGAGGCTCTGTTTGTTTTTATCCTGCTGCACAAGTTTCGCCAGACCAAAGTCCAGCACTTTGACGTTGTACTTGCCGCCGGGCGCCTGGCTCAGCATGATGTTTGCTGGTTTCAGGTCGCGGTGCACGATGCTGTTGCGGTGCGCGTAATCTAGCCCGTCGCAAAGTTGCATAAAGATGTCGAGGGTCGCCTTGAGGGGCAATTTCTTTTGGCGCAGCAATATATCCGCCAGTGTTTCACCTTCCACATATTCCATGGCGTAGAAAGGCAGGCAGCCTTCATGGATGCCCAGGTCGGAGACTTTTACCAGATTGATGTGGTCCAGGCGCGCTACCGCTTTAGCTTCGGTCTGGAAGCGCAGCCAGCCGACATCGGTGACTTGCTCGGGTGGTATTACTTTCAGTGCGCATTTTTTAGCGAGCGTCACATGCTCAGCTAGATAGACTTCGCCCATCCCTCCCTGACCTATGCGTTTATTTATCCGGTAGATGCCGCCGATGATTGCACCCTCGACCAGATTGATTTCACTGGCGCTGTCTTTTTTGCCATCGCTCCTGGCAAAAGTTATACCTTCGTGAGTCTTGCGCAGTTTGCGCAATTTCTTCGGCATGTTGGTCTCTGCGGGAGAGGCCTCGGATTGAAACGTGACAATTGACGGCTGTGTTTTGTCGTTGTCGTCGTCGGACGGCGCCGAGACTTTGACTGTGACGTCTGGATTGTCAGGCTTCTCTTGCGTCATGCCTTTTCAATCCATACCGGTGCGCTTTTGAATGACGGAGTTTTCGAGCGTTTATCCAGGTTGGCCTGAATCAAGACATTGGCCTCGGGATAAAACATGGCTACCGTGCCGGCTTTGATGTCGCCTTTGATTACTTCGATATTGGTCATTTCCCCGGCCTGGCCCCGTACCTTGACGCGCTGGCCGTCCTTGATCGCCAGGCGCTCCAGGTCTTCCTTGCTGACGAGGATACAGTGGCGATGAGGGATGCCGCGGTAGAGATCGTATTCTTCGTAGACGACCGAGTTAAATTGTCCTTCGGAGCGCAGCGTAATCAGACGCAGCGCCTGCTCGTCAAACTCCGGGATAGGGGTGACCTGCATTATCGCCTTACCCGAACGCGTGTTAAATGTCGGCTGGTGAAATACACGGCCGGTGATTGTAAATTCTTGCTTGGTATCGTCCATGGTGGCGATTTCTTGCAGCCCGGGGATGGCTTCGGCAATTAGTTTGCGCACTTCTCTTGCCTTCGTCAGTTTGAGCCAGTCGACGGGTTTGTCGCCCAGGACGAGATTGGCGAGCTGACAAATCACCTGCGCCTCCGAGCGCATGGTGCCGGGTGTGTTCGGCTCGCCGCCTTCGGAGAGCCTGACGAAGTTAAACATAGACTCCTGCGTGCTCGGCTCGGGCTCTTCATCGCGGGCCAGCACCGGCAGTATGATGGTTGTCTGGCCGCGACCGTGGAAATGGCCCGGGTTCAATTTTGTCGAGAGATAGACCGTGGTCTTGATTTTCCGCATCGATTGCGACGACCACTGGCTGTCCGGATTTGAGCCCCAGAGATTGCCGCCGAGGGCGAAGAGTACGTCCAGCTCACCTCGGCCGGCGGCATCGATCATATTGTATGTGTCGTAGCCCTGTGTCTCCGGCAGCGGCTTCTGGTAGATGCGCTCCAGCACTTCTTTCACTTTGGGCTGCAATTCCGGTGCGACTCCGACCGAGCCGATGCCCTGCACATTGGAGTGCCCTCGGATGGGCAGCATGCCGGCGCCGGGTTTGCCGACATTGCCGGTGGCCAGTGCCAGATTGGCCACAGCCATGACGTTGTCCACACCACAGGCATGGTGCGTCAGACCCATGGCCCAGGCAAAGATTGCCGCTTTGCTTTCACAGATCATCCTGGCTGTGGCGTCTATGGTGGCGCGGTCGACGCCGCTTTTTTCTACCAGCTCCGACCACTCGGTTGTGCTGGCCTGCTTCAAAACCTCGGCGTAGCCTTCGGTGTTTTTCTTGAGAAAATCCAGATCGACTTTTTCATAGTCGAGCAGCCATTTGAGTACGCCCACTAAAAATGGTATGTCGCCGCCGGCTTTGGGCTGCGCGTAAATGTCGGCGATTTTTGTGCCAAAGAGCATCGAGCCTGGTCGTGACGGCACGCGAAAAACCGTCAGGCCGACTTCTTTGATTGGATTGACGACAATGACCTTGCCGCCGCGTTCTTTCAGGTCGGCCAGCTGTGTCATCAGGCGCGGGTGATTGGAGGCCGGATTGGCGCCTATCAAAAACATCAAATCGCATTTGCTGATGTCTTCGAGGGAGATGGTGGCGGTGCCGGTGCCGAAGACTGATTTGAGCGCCACGCCTGAGGCCTGGTGGCAGTAGAAGGAGCAGTTCATGACGTTGTTGGTGCCGTAAACCCGGGCGAAGGACTGCAATAAAAATCCGGCTTCATTGGAGGAGCGGCCCGAGGAATAAAAGGCGGTGCGGTCCGGGGACGCGGCTTTGAGCTCTGCGGCTATGTGTTTGAGGGCGTCCTCCCAGCTTATGGGGCGGAAATGACTGTCGCCTTCGCGGTGCACCACCGGATAGGTGAGCCGGCCCTGGTCTTCGGCCTGCTTGGGTGTGAGCTTGAGGAGCTCTTCCAGCGGGCGTTTGTCAAAGTAGTCCCCCGCCATGCCGCCCTGCATATCGGCGACCTGAGCTTGCAGGCTCTTTTTGCAGACCTCGGGGAAATGCCCGGCCTCGTTGACCATGCCGCCCTTCATTCCACCCATGCCAAGGGCGCAAGTTTTGCAGGCATTTTTTGAGCGCATGCGGCGCCAGAGCTTTATGGGCCCCACTTGCACGGCCTTGTTGACGGTGTAGAAGATGGCCTGCCAGCCGCCGCCCGCTTTTACTTTGCGCCTCATGGTCTCATTGCAACCTCAGGATGGGTCTCATAGGCAAATCCCTATAATTGTCATCTAGAATAGACCTTGAAATAGTATCTTTTTAGATATGAAGGAAGCAATTGTTAGGAGTTAAGTCATGAAATCCTCTGGTTTCGCCCTGTTGTTGGCGCTGGCCCTGTCTTTGAGCGTTAGCGGCGGCGCCATAGCTGGCATGAGGGATGTTGACGCGCGCCAGGGGGCGTTGCAGGAGAGCCTGCGTGATGCGATGGAGGCAGGTCGGCTGACCGATGCCAAATTGCACGAGCTCAAGCAGGAGTTGCAAAAGATTGCTGATCAGGAGGCCGTCTTTAAGTCTAAAAACGGTGAGCTTTCCAGCTTGCAGAAGGTACAGCTGCGCGCGGCCATCGATAAGGTGAGCAAAATGCTCGAGGCCGCTCTCAACGAGCGCAACGGTGATCCGGTCGATGTGGAAGCGAGGCGGCAGCAGCTTGCCCAGCGTCTCTCTGAGGCGCTCGCCGCTCAAAAGTTGACTCAGGCTGAATATGACAGATTTTTTGCTGACCTGACGACCATCGATAAGCAGATTGCCCTGGCCAGAGTCGCCGACGGCAAAATCGCTACAAATGATCAGGTGAGCATAAGTCTGGAGCTGGATAATTTGGCGCAGCGCTTTTCTGCCGGCGAGGATAAGGGGCATGCCGACTTGACCTTGATCAACCAGCGCAAGGATGACCTGCGCGCACTGATTAGAAAAGGTGTGGCCGAGGGGCATCTGACCGAAGATGAAGTCGACGACCTGCGTCAGCAGCTTTATAACTACGAAGCTAAGGAAGAGCGCATGAGTAACATGGGGCGGCCGCTTACAGCCGATGAGCAGTTGGCTATGGTGCTGGAGCTGGAGCGCTTCGGTGCGGAAATCCGCGCTCGCATGGACAACGGTAATGATATAAAAATCAGCGCCCGCACGGTGACGCACCGCAAAACAGCGCTCGATCAAACTTTTGCCAATGCTGTTTTTGCAGGGGACATTTCTCTTGCTGAGGCGAGAGACTTTAAGCAGGGGCTGGATGAAATCACCACCACCGAACAGGTTTTGAAAAATCAGAATCATGGTGAACTTACATCCGAGCAGATTCAGGATCTACTGATTGCAGTGGAGAAACTGAAAGGGCGCTTCAGCCGGCTGACATACAATCGCAGCAAAGTATGGACCGGCGTTGACGGGCTCGTCACCAGTATTCGCGATCAGATTACAAACGCTGTCGCCGCTCGGCTGCTGACGTCGGAGGAAAATGACGCATTGCAGTCCAAAATTGCCGATGTACTTGTGGCGAAGAGCAACGAGCGCAACGCACCTGGTCTGGCGATGACCGATTCCGCGCTGAAGCTGGCGTCGGAGTTGACCGATCTCTCCAGCGAAGTGACCAAGGAAATTAACGCTAAAGGCGCCAAACCCAAAATCTAGGTCCGGCGCCTCTCGGCTTATTTATTGATGGGCTGCCGCTATTTAGCGACGGCCCATGTTGCGTTTGCGCATGCGCACCGACTGCGGTGTCACTTCCAGAAGCTCATCGTCTTCGATGTACTCCAGGCATTTTTCCAGATTCATTTCTCTTGGCGCCTGCAGCACTACTGTGGCGTCGGCGGATGAAGCGCGCATATTGGTCAGCTTCTTCATTTTGCAGACGTTGATGTCGAGGTCCTGTGAGCGGTTGTGCTCGCCTACGATCATGCCACCATAGACTTTTACGCCGGGGCTGATGAAGTAGACGCCGCGGTCTTCAGCCTGGGCCAGAGCGTAGGCTGTAACCAGACCTTCTTCCCAGGCCACAAGTGCGCCGTTGCGTTGGCGAGCCATTTCGCCGCACCACGGGCGGTATTCCAGGAAAGCGTGGTTCATAACGCCGTTGCCTTTGGTCAGGCGCAGGAATTCGCTTCTGAAACCAATCAAACCGCGGGTCGGTACGATGAATTCGAGCAGGGCTTGATTGCCTTCGACAGTCATATTTTGCAACTCGGCCTTACGGGGTCCAAGCTCGTTCATGACCGCGCCGGTGAAATCATCGGGGACGTCAATGTACATTTTTTCAAAGGGCTCGAAGCTCTGACCGTCGATTTCCTTGAGGATAACTTCCGGTCTTGAGACCTGAAACTCATAGCCTTCGCGGCGCATGGTTTCAATCAAGATGCCGAGGTGCAATTCACCGCGACCGCTGACGATAAATGTGTCGGTGCTCTGTGTTTCATCGACGCGCATGGAGACGTTGGTCTCAAGCTCGTGGAAAAGACGGCTGCGCAACTGACGGGAAGTAACGAACTTGCCTTCCTGTCCGGCGAAGGGGCTGTCGTTCACGAGGAAGGCCATTTTCATGGTGGGCTCGTCGACTTTGATGCGGTCGCGGGCGATGGGGTTGTCCAGGCTGGCGATGGTGTCGCCCACGTTGGCTCCGGTGAATCCTGCGATGGCGGCGATTTCGCCGGCATGCACGGTGTCCACTTCTACCTTCTTAAGACCGTGGAAAGTGAAGAGCTTGGTGATTTTGCCTTTAACGATCGAACCGTCTTCCTTTATAAGGGATACTTGTTCGCCGTTTTTCACCTTGCCGTTATAGACGCGGCCAACGCCGATGCGGCCCAGGTAGTCGCTGTAGTCCAGGATGCTGATTTGCATCTGCAACGGGGCTTCAGTGCTGCCGGTGGGGGCGGGGCAGTGGCTCAGGATCAAATCGAGCAATGGGGTCAGGTCTTTGCCTTCGTCGGTGGGATCGACCATGGCGATGCCCTTGACGCCCGAAGCGAAGAGGTAAGGGAAATCGAGCTGCTCGCCGGTGGCGCCGAGCTCGACGAAGAGATCGAACACTTTGTCGACGGCCAGATGCGGGTCGATGTTGGGACGATCTACTTTATTGATTACAACTATCGGACGCAGTCCGCGCTCGAGGGCTTTACGCAGGACGAAACGGGTCTGGGGCATGGGGCCTTCACCGCAGTCGACGACTAGCAAGCAGCTGTCGACCATACCGAGGATGCGTTCGACTTCGCCGCCAAAGTCGGCGTGTCCAGGGGTGTCAACGATGTTGACGAGAAAATCTTTGTATTTGACGGCTGTGGTCTTAGCCAGGATTGTGATACCGCGCTCACGCTCCAGGTCATTGCTGTCCATAACGCAATCGACTACTTCCTGGTTGTCGCGGAAGACGCCGGTCTGCTTGAGGAAACCGTCAACCAGCGTGGTTTTGCCGTGGTCGACGTGGGCGATGATGGCGATGTTGCGGATATGACTGAGCTCGGTGTCTGCGCCCTCTAATGCTCTCTGCGCGGCTTCTGTCTCGGCATCGATGCCACTAAAAGTATTTTCTGTCATGGCGAATGTCACTTCTGCTTCCTGGGGACTCATGGTTAAGGTGCTCATTAAAGGGGCCTGTTGAATTGGTGGAGTTGTGTTTTGCGGTGTATTCTAGATACAGATTTGCTGGGACTGACTTTTGTCTAATTTAAACGCCGTTGTCGGAACCGTTATAAGAAGCCATGCCGGAGGTTATCTGGTGCATCTGCCTCAAGAGGATGAGGTGGATTTTGTGCTCTTTTGTCAGGCCCGGGGGCGATTGAAAAAAGAGAAAGTGGCAATCCTTACCGGGGATCGGGTGGAGTTGAGCGAGCTCAATTACCCGGAGCGGACCGCGGTAATAGTCCAGCACCAGGAGCGCAAAACTTTCATCGACAGACCACCTCTGGCCAATATAGACCAGGTTGTTATTGTACAAGCAGTGCGTCAGCCCGATTTTAACCCCCTGTGGATGGATCGCTACCTGGTGCACTTTCAGCTCTCCGTGCCGTTTACAACCCCGATTATTTGCCTCAATAAATGCGATTTAGAGGACGAAAGTGGGCTTCTTCGTTTAAGAAGTATTTATGAACCTCTTGGATACTTCGTCATATTTGCCTCCGCCACCACCGGTGTCGGGCTCGAAGAACTGGCCAGGTGCCTCGCCGGCAAGGTTTCTATGTTTAGCGGACCCTCGGGCGTCGGCAAGTCCAGTTTGCTTAATCGACTCTCCCCCGGACTCGATATAAAAGTCGGCCGGATGGAAAACTCTTTTGGTGTGGGCCGCCACACGACTACCTATAGCGAGCTTTATCGCCTCAATCTCGATAGTTATCTGCCGCCAGCGGCTGCCGTCGATGCGGCCGGGGCAAAGGGTGATCAAAGCTTAGAAGTTGCTCAAGAAAGGCAATTTTCTTGGGTGGCCGACACCCCGGGCTTCAATGTGATGGAGTTCATGCAGTCGGATCCGCGGGAAGTGGCCAGACAATTTCCGGAGATTTGCGATCTGGGACAGTACTGCAAATTTGCCGATTGCCTGCACCTGGTTGAGGCTGGCTGCGCAGTCCTGGCTTCCCTTGAGGGTGAAATGCCGGAGCTGGAAGCGGCCGAAGGCGAAGACACCGTAGAGTTTATGCCGCTGGTTGAAAGCCGTTATGTCAGCTATTGCACCATGGTGGCAGAAGCACAGGAAATGGAAGCGGCGGCTAAAACTGTCTCATCGAAGAAGGAATCAAACGTAAAAACTGTCGGCAGTGACAACAAAGCCAAGGCGAAAGTCATCCCGCGGTTGGCCGGCAAGTACAGAGCAGCTGCGCGAAATACTGAGAAGCAGCGCATTCCCAGGGTTGAAGATTTTGATGATGTAGGCGAGGCCGAGACGTAGTTGAATTGTTGAATTTACCGTGTCGGCTACAGCTCTTCCGCCCAAGGTTTTCCCGGTTCATAGCCCATCGCCTTTGCTCTGGCAAGATCGGCCGCCGCTAAATTAGCTTTCCCCATCTTTTCATAAACAAGGCCACGATTGTGCACTGCCTCGAAATTACCAGGCATCAGGGCAATTGATTTATTCAGATACTCGAGTGCGTATTTGTACTGCCCGCTTTTCATGTAGCAGGAGCCGACTACGAAGGTTGCTGCTGCTGATTGCCGCCCTTGTTGCAATGTCTTGAAGCTGTCGGCAAGAGCCTGACGATATTGACCTAGCTCGTATTCTGCTGACGCTTTATTGATAAGACACGGTACAGAATTTGGTCGTATTGCCAGTGCCTTATTAAATTGCGCAAGTGCCAGATCATACTTTTTCATCAGCATGTAGTTAGCGCCCCGATGTGCGTTGAAATCGAACTGATTTGCGCTGTAATGCAATGATTCGGCCGTGGCAAAGTCCGCTTCGGCTCCTGCTAAATCCCCTGTCACAGAGCGGCTAGAGGCTCGGATATAGTACGCTTCAGGCCGTGAAGGATCTTTCGAAATGCTGGCATCCAGCATTGGCAACATCGATTTGATCTGGTCGATTTGCGCCTGGCGTTTAGAATTTTGGGCGTCGACTTGGGCACAAGACCCGAGAATTGAGAGAAGGGCTAGTACGCAGATTGTTCGACTTGAATTCACGGATTGCCCCCAGACAGACGGATAAACTTGGTCACGGTATTTTAGTTTCTTCTAGGACGATTTTGCCACTCGGTCGGCTGTGCCGCCATCGGATCATCCGGCCATGAGTGCTTGGGGTAGCGCCCCTTCAACTCTTTCTTTATCTCCGGATAAGTATTTTTCCAGAAGCTGCCCAGGTCATTTGTAATTTGCTGCACCCGGTAGTTTGGTGCCAGCAAATGCATCATCACAGGCTGACGACCACCGGCTATGCGCGGACTTTCGGCCATGCCGAACACTTCCTGGATGCGCGCAGCCAGCACCGGTTGTTTGCCGCGCTCGTATTGTAATTTGACCCGGCGGCCGGAGGGCAGATTAACATACAGGGGTGCGTCGCGCTCGATTGCTGCAATTTGCTCAGCGCTCAGGCTGCTCTGCATCGCCGCTACCAGTGAGCTTGCGCGCAGTTCCGCCAGGCTGGAGCAGCCGCAGCACCAGGTAGGCAGAAAATTTGGCCAGGGATTTTCGCCCAGGTCAGGGAAGTTCAGCTCCGGTAGAAGCTCTCTCAAGCAATCGATGCGAGCCAGGTAGTCCCTGGCTTCTTCGTCAATAAGTGTGCTCAAATCGACATTGGCAAGTACCGCTTCAGCCAGCACCGTGCCCGGATCTACATCCGGTGGAATACTCGCTACCGCTTCATCGAGCAATAAATCACAAAATCTGGTGCGTTTAAAGGCCACGACTTTTTCGCGGGCTGCATCATATGCCACTTCCACTGCTGTGTGTAAAAGCTCCCTGGGCAGCCAGTTTCGTTCGACGGCTGAGGCGCGGCGCACAGCCAGTTCCGATTTATTCAAATCCATCATATCGACCGCCACAAAAAGCTGGGCATCGCAAACTGTTGATTGGTCCGCCAGCTTCACTCCGCGGCCGCCAACCATCACCCCACGCGGCTCTCTTGGCTGTCTGCGTTTGCAGATGCGGTCGGGATAAGCTGACATAATCGCCCGCAATACTGCTTCATCGGCGTTGATATTTGATTTTGTCGCTTTGTTTGAGACCAGGCGCAACAATTGATCGGCTGTGCGCAATACTTGTCTGGCCGGGCCCGACAGTACTTCCCCCAAGATTGAGTCTCGCGTTTTATTCTCGTCAAATTCTTCCAGGGCGTGCACCGCTGCAAGCACATCCGAATCCGTATGATGCGCTGCTCTGGCCCTGGGATCCGGCGCCCTGAACGGATCTCGTTCGGAGAGCAAAGCCGCGCACAGGGCGGTTCTTTTCGCCTGACCGAGCCTGGCCCCTTCGATCATCAATCGCGCCAGACGTGGTTGCAGCGGCAGCGCAGCCATGGCTTTGCCAGTTTCTGTAATTTGTCCGTGCTGGGTTGCGCCCAATCTTTCCAGCAACTCAAGCGCCCTGTCGATTGCCGCCACCGGAGGTTTCTCGTACCAGTTAAAGCCATGCACGTCGCGTTCGCCCCAGGCAATCAATTTCAGGACGCACTCCGAGAGATCGACCCTTTCGATTTCGGGGAATTCAAAATCCGGCAACATCGTTTGCTCGCGCTCACTCCACAGGCGCAGGCAGTGTCCGGCTGCGGTACGACCTGCTCGACCGGCTCGCTGGGTGGCCGAGGCTTTGGAGATGCGCGAAAGTTCCAGGCGGTTGATACCGGCACAGGGATCGAAGCGATTGACCCGCGCAAAGCCGCTGTCGATTACGGCGGTCACTCCTGCGATTGTCAGAGACGTTTCCGCTACATTTGTGGAGAGCACCACCTTGCGCTTCGGGCAGGGCTGCAGGACCGCCTGCTGGTCGGATAGCGACATATCACCATATAAGGGCAAGACGGCCAGATTGTGTTTGTCGGCGAGCGATTCGAGCAGCGCTTCAGTCTGGCGGATTTCGCCGACGCCGGGCAAAAAGACAAGTAAATCTCCGTCGGTTTTCGGAAGCATGCGCTCTACGCCTTCGGCGGCTAGCCGGTCAATAGACTGGCTGGAGTGGTGCGACAGATATTGCTGCTCGATGGGAAACGTCCGGCCGGGGCAGTCTATCGCCGGGCAATTGTCGAGATATGCTGCAATCGGTGCGCTCTCCAGAGTCGCCGACATGACTACAATTTTCAGGTCCGGGCGGATTTCTCTGCGCACCTGCTGGGTCAAGGCGAGGGCCAGGTCGGAGTCGACGCTGCGCTCGTGAAACTCGTCAAAGACCACCACGGCTGTATCTTCGATGGACGGATCGTCCTGAAGTTTTCGCAGGAAGACACCGGTGGTGCAAACAAGTATGCGGGTGTCACGGGAAGTTTTTGATTCGCCGCGCACGCTGTAACCGATGTCCGCACCAAGAGCGGTGCCACGCTCGGCGGAGATGCGCGCGGCTGCGGAACGGGCCGCTACCCTGCGCGGCTGCAGAACCACTATCTGGCCAGGCTTTTTACTCTCCAATTGAGCCAGCCCGGCGTCGAGAATTGCCGGCGGCACCCTGGTCGTTTTACCTGCCCCCGGTTCGGCTTTCAATACCAGCGCGCCGGATTCTTTCAGGGCGCTGACAATTTGAGGCAGGACATCATCGATGGGCAGGGCTTCCAGGGCTACTCAAGCTCCCAGGTGACTGTAACTGCTGCCTGGACTTTGATTCTACCTGCCGCAAATGCTCCTGCGGCAGAGGTGTCATGTGCTGAATTTTCATCACTTTGCATGGCTTGGCCTAAAAATCGGGAATTGGATTGTAAATTGCCACCCCAGTATCCGAGCTCAGGCCGAACGTTTTCACGTATTGTTTGAACCTTACCTACTTCCGCTCCCAGCGTCTGGGCCAGTGCAACCGCTTTTTCATGGGCGGCCTTAGCGGCTTCTGTCCTGGCCTGATCCTTATACTTGCGTAGCTCTGTGGTTTTGAATTCCATGCCTGCAATGACGTTGGCACCGTTCTTTACGGCCTCAGAAAGGATGGTTTCCATTTTAGTCAGGTCTTTAACATCGAACGTTATTTCTCGATTGACCTGATAGCCTGAGACCTTTGCCGATTCCCGTTCTCGTTTGTACACAGGTTGAACGGTAATTGAACTTGTTTGGATATCAGCGCCATCAACGCCGTACTTTTTACCTAGCGAAAGCAGGTCCTTCGTTCTGTCGTTGTTTTCTGAGCTTGCAGTGGCTAAAGTAGTATTGTACGTCTGGACACCGAATTTCAGGATTGCTTCATCAGGCACGACATCGACAGTCGCCGAGCCGCTTGTCTCAATTGTCCTGGGGCGCTTCATCAGTCCGTCGAGAAGCCCGCTCATCAGAGACTGCGCCTCGCAGCGTGCGGCACTGCCCAGAGTCAGAGAAATCGCCATAATCAACGCAAACTTTTTCATTACCCGACCTCGTTTGTGTTTTTCGTATTCAAGTCACTATATAGCTTGAGTGCCAGCCCCATCACGACAACCGCCCATAAAAAGAAGGGCTCGATTTTGATCAATTGAAACAAAAATAGAAAAACATAGAACGGCCAGCCCAGGATTGGAAAAGACAAAACCAGGCGACGAAGCGTTTTCATCACCGGCAGGTCCTGTGCTTTATCGACACATTCAAACCAGAGCCAGATGCAGGGGATGACCAGAGCCAGATAGTCCTGCATATGGCAGTGAGGGCTGAGCACCAGCATGATAATGGTGCTTATCGAAGCCAGCACACGAAACTTTGAGGCACCTTCTGTGGTGGTCGTATCCAGACCTTTTCTTCTGGCTCGCCACCAGAGAAAGATCAGCGCAGCCATACCTAGGGCGAAAGCACCGATGGACAGTAAATGCACCAGGGTGTTATCACCCCCCAGGAGAAGCGTCAGATTGCCGCGCACATTTTGCATTTGTTCGGCGGCGACGCCGCTCACGCCCTGATTGCTTTCGCCTTTTAAGAGCGCCTGGGGAAAGCGCATGACGTTATCCATACCGACTATGGCTATCGACAGTACCAGAAGCAAGACACCTATCACTGAAAAGCCGCCCAGAAATTTCCAGGCACCGACCAGCGCGCCGACGATAAATACGGGCGGCAGGTATTGCAATTTGACCAGCACCACCCCTGATGCCAGACCGGCCAGGAAGTATCGGCGCTTCAGGCAGCAGACCCAGAAGGCCGCCAGTCCGGGCACAAGCAGGAGTGAAGTCTGTCCCAGTCGCACGCTGTACCAGGAGGGGAATGAAGCAAGCGTCGCCGCTATGGCAAAGACCATGGTGAAGGCGCCAACCCCAAAGAGCGTTTTGCCGGTGGCCGCCGTGGTCACTCGCGCCGAAGTGGCCCGCACCAGCGCGACGGTCGAGGCCGCTATTCCCAGCACTCCCAGGGAGCACCAGACTACCCAGGCGCCAAACATATCAAAGAGAGCAAGCGGACGCACCAGGGCGAAGAGCATGGGCGGGTACTGCAAATAAAAGGGCTGCTCGGGTTTGATCGGGGCCGTCAATTTGAGTGAGTATTCGGCCTGCAGTGCCGGCGAGTAAATGTCTATTTTTTCTTTTTGCGCGGCCGCGGCCAGGCAGGCGCTGTTGTAGACATTGACGAAGTCGCTTATTACAGGCTGTTTCGGGTCATCATTTAGATTGAAGGCAAACAGTGTGTGCACACCCTGCATGCGGAAGAGCTCGGTGTAAACGCAGCCGGTCCAGAGGATCAAAAAGACGACAAAGCCAAACCAGAGGTTGTGTCGAAGCTTGGCTCTTTTGTCCTCGCTCATTGTCTGGAGCTCTGGCTCGGCAGTGCGGCGGCTTTTGCGTCGGTTGCCAGCAATTTTTCCATGCGCTTGTGCATATCGCTCAATATTTGAGGATTATGCGAGGAGATGCCGGTCCAGCTGTTTTGATTGTGCCAGCGGATCACCGGATTGGGCAGGTTGGCTTCGGAAAACCAATCTTCAAAATAATGTCTGGCCACATAATTCGCCACTGGGGCGGAGAGGTGGTCGTAGACTATGTGATGTATTTCGTTAAAGTCGAAACGCGCGATGTATGTCATGTAGCGCTGGTAAAACAGACTGGGCAAAGCAGGCATTTTTTCCTGCATTCTTGTCCAGGGCGCGGCCACCAGATGCGCCCAGAGATAGACCGGCAGCGCCATCAGGCCAGCCAGTATTTTGAGCAGCGGCGGTGAAAGTTTGGAAGTGATGGCGACCCTGGCGGGATTGACGAAGCGGATGAGCCAGCGGTTGTTTTCGCGGCCGTAGACCCAGGCGCAGATTGTGCCCTGGTCATTGAGTTTTTTGCTCATGGCCAGGAAGCCGCTCACAGGTGAGTTCATATGGTGTAAGACGCCAAGTGAAAAGGCCATATCGAAGATCGGCGCAAAAGGCATGTTTTCGATGTCGGCCTGGATGATGTGAACATTGGGCAGGTGGCCGGTGTTCTGGTAAGCAACTTCCACGGCGTCTCCGATGTCGACGGCGAAGATCATTTTGGCTCCGCATTCGGATACTATTTTGGCGTGGCGACCCTTGCCGCAGCCGCATTCCAGCACCAGTTTGTCGCGGAAAAATTCCGGGTCAACCGGGCTTATCCAGTCAAAAAATTGCTGACGGTAGCGCTCATCCATGCGCGGGAAAGTCTTCCAGGCAGTGGCGAAGCTCTGACCGGTTTCGATATCCGTTTGGTGGCTCTTACTTTCGTCAACAAGGCGGGGGACGCCGCCGCGCACATCGTAGTCGCGATTGCAGGAGTTGCAGTGGAGCTTGCCGGTTATGACTTCCTGTGAGTCCGGTGCGGTGGCGTAGCCATCCAGCAGGACAAAGGGTTTCATACAATGGATGCAGAGCAGGTAGTCCAAAGCCGATAGTTTCATTTATGCTCCTGCCACCGCTCAAATATTTCCTTGTTCAACGCATTGTGCGGTACCTTGCCGGCAAAGGCTGAAATTACCGCATTGACAGCCGATTCCGCCATGGCGTAGCGCGTCTCTTCCGAAGCCGAGCCTATATGCGGAGCCAGCACTACATTTGGTGCTTTGAGTAAAACGTCACTGACCAGAGGTTCGTGATAAAACACGTCCAATCCAGCACCGCGGATCTTGCCCCCGGCAATGGCCGCGCAGAGCGCGTCTTCGTCGACGACTTTGCCGCGGGCGGTGTTGACGAAAATGCAATTTGGCTTCATCAAACCAAATTCGCGCGCACCAATGAGTTTTTCGGTTTGCTTATTGTGGGGGCAGTGAAGGGAAACATAATCCGATTGTTGCAGCACGCTTGTCATGGACATGCGCTCGGCGCCCAGTTCTTCGCGCCACTTATGGTCCTTTTCGTCTAGGACGATGTCCGAGTCTTTGATCTGAGCGCCACTATCGGCGGCGCGGCAATAGACTATGCGCATGCCAAATCCGCGGGCGCGTCTGGCCATGGCGCTGCCGATGCGACCCATGCCGACTATACCTATAGTGGAGCCGGTCATCTCGGTGCCAAGCAGCAGGTCGTTTTCAAAGCCCAGCCACTGACCGGAGCGCACATAATTGTCGGCTTCCACCACTCGGCGACCGGCAGCCAGCAAGAGGGCAAAGGCGAAGTCGGCGGTAGCATTGTCGAGCACGCCGGGGGTGTTGCTCACTAAAATGGGGCGGGCCTGGCAATCTTGCAGGTCGATGTTGTCGTAGCCCACGGCGCGCTGGGCAATCATCACCAGGTTGGGACAGGCCTCGATTACTCGGGGCGTGATGCGATCCGGGGGCTCGGTCAAAATCACGTGCGCTTTACAAGCGGCGGCGATGATTTCGTCTTCGCTCAGACTTTCGTTGCGATCCAGGTATGTGACCGGGCCCACCTGCGCCAGCCGCTGCCCCAGGTCCTCGGGTACCTTGCCGATGATCAGTATTGGATAAAAAGGTGGCGAAGACAAAATAGCTCGTCCCATAATCGAGTCGACAGAGGCCTTACTATTGTAAGCCTCTTGGCTACGAGACGGGGGCAAGCTGCGAAGCGAGATTGCGCGCCAGGTTGCCGAGCTCGCCTTTTAGCCTGAGCGAATCCCAGCCGCAGAGCTCTTGCATCATACGGGACACTCGCGGGGCGGCGTCCAGGCATTGTTCGCGGTGGAGAAAGCCCAGGCGGATGCGGCGACAGAGTACGTCTTCTAAGGATACGGCCATTTCGTTGTTGACGCAGTGCTCGACCTCGGCCATGAGCGGCGGGAAATCCGGGCAGATGCGTTCATTCAGGGCCGGATTTTGCTCGATCAAGTCGAGCACCAGCAGAGCGTCTTTGCCGTAGTTTGTGACGAGGTGATCGAGACTGGCCGGATCGACGCTCAGCTTGCGGGCGCGAGCGGCTATCTGGGCCGTCGTCAGAAGATAGTCCTGTTTGTCGACGAAGCCGCCGAGCATTGTCGGAGCGGGCGGCGCTTCATTATTTCTGGGACCAATCTTATTAGTGATGAAATGCAGCGCTTTTTTTGCGGTCTTTTTCAAGTCTCTCAAGTGGCAGCCGTAGGCCATAAACATGCCGTTGGGGCCGCGGTATACCGAGGGCTCGCCGTTCAATTCGTCGGTCTCGATGTCAAAACCGGACCAGGCACAGGCGATATCTGCGCCGGTGACTTTGCGACCGGGGCGTTTGTAGCGGTTGATCCAGTCGAGTAAATAATTGATGTCCTCGGCCGTCGGTACCGGATTTTCCGGTCCGTCTTCGGTTACCTGCCGGCTCGAGCCGACCAGTAGCGCTCTTTGCCAGGGCACGATGAAAACATAGCGACCTTCCTCGGCGGGCAGCAGAAGCGCCCCTCCGACCTCGAGGGCCGATGGCGGCAAAATTATGTGCGTGGTGCGGAATTTTTTGAAGCCCAGATGGGTGTCTTCGATAGGCCCGGCCATGCCGGCGAGATTGGCACTCCAGGCGCCGCAGGCGCTGACGAATGCCTTTGCCCGGACGGTAAATTCCTGGCCTTCGATGCGGTCGCGCAGGACGACCGATCTCACGTCTCCGTCCTGGCTTTCAAAGCTCCGGGCTTCCAGATAGTTGACTGTGATGGCGCCTTTGCCTGAGGCGGCTTTGAGCAGCTCCAGGGTATAGCGGCTGTCGTCATAAAAACAATCGTGGAAGCTCAAGCCCCCTGCCACCACTGCTGGGGCGAGAGCGGGCACCGCCCGCAGGGCGTCTTTTTTGCTCAGGCGCTTATGACCGCGAGCTTTGCCGAGCACATTGCCCTGTACGTCTTGTATGGCCAGACCGAGCTGGGCCTTGACGCTGAAGAGCATGCGGTTGGATGCGATGGGCATAAGAAAGGCGAAGTCTTTCACCATATGCGGTGCGGTCTGATAGAGTTCGCTGATGGTTTTTGTTTTGCTCGATCCCGGCTTCATGCTGAAGGGGTTGCCGCCGCCGACATAATCTGGCGCGCCGGCGATTTTGCTGGTGCGGCTGCTGGCACCGGCGGCAAAATCATCCTTGTCGGCGAGCAGTACGGAAAAACCGTCAGAGGCGGCTTCCAGCGCTATGCCCGCGCCAAGTAAGCCGCCTCCGGTTACAACCAGATCGTATTCGCTCTCGTGGAGGCTGTTGAGGATTTGGTTGCGTCGGTTCATTTTAGTGGAATTCTTTCTTGAGGAAGCCTGCTCCCAGGCCAACTGCAGCACCGAGTGCGGCACCTTCCACTACCCGTTTGCCCTTGCCGTGACCCTTGTTCATGGCCAGAGACAGACCTGCTCCGCTGAGGGTGCCCATGGCCATGTCTTTCATATAAGGGTGAGCCTTCATTGTTTTGCTGCCGCTGATGGCGCCGACTGTGGCCCCGGTCCCGGCTCCAATTGCCGCGCCGCGGAGGGCGCCTTTACCGGAGAGCAGGCCGACGGCGGCACCGGCAGCTGTGCCGACACCAGCGCCGATGGCTGCTTTTTTGACTTTAGGGTGGGTCTGGAAGTAAGTTTTGGCCTGGGTGGTACGGTGCGAGATACCGGCCTGGTAAGTGTCTGCCAGTGCTGACTGAGTCGGGGTGATGAGCATGCTGGCCTGGCTGGAAATGAGGCTGAGGGCTATCGCAAGAGCCGAGTGCTTAAAAGTCATTTGCATTTTCACTCCAAAAAAATTTAAACAAATGTCTGACCTGTGCCGTTTTGTGAAGGCAGAATTAACGCCAGACATACACAGGCTACCACTAATTTCGTCTTATTTAAATAACGAAATCCGAGTCAGGGAGCCGTTATCCATCACGATCGCATGTGGATATCGCAAGTATGTCCGAGGGCTATCTTTTGGTTCGCACGCCTCTTGATAACGCCCTCGTAGACCTTATTTTTTGCCCATCTGCCCTCAAAGCTGGCCTAAAGCTCAGGCAAAATTTGTCGATATTGACTATCCTTCCCTATGCTGCGACAGTCATCGTGCAGTTTTGGTCCCAGTTTGAATCCGCAACGAGAACACAGGTCTTATGAGAAAAGTTATTGCAGTCGCGTGCTCAGTGCTTCTAGGCAGTGCCTCAATTGTGGCGCCACTAGCGGCCTTCGGGCGCGACATGAACTTGCTGGCCGCTGCCCCTCCCAGCAAAACTCAAGTCAAAACTTATGGTGAAGGCATCAACAATCTGCCTAACAGCGGCGGTGACTACCTCAACGACAGGTCCAGAGGCAGCGAAGCCGTCGTCAGACAGCTGCAGCAGTTGACCGATTTGCAACAGACGCCCGAGTCCATCGAAAAGCTGAACGACCTCGACAAAAAGGGCGAGGAGTTCTACAAGCAGCACCTCTACAATCAGGCGCTGACCAGCTGGCAGGAAGAGTACGGCATGTCGCTCGACCTCAAGTTTGCCGAGGGTCAGGGACGCGCTTTGACGAATATGTGCCGCATCTACGTCGATCAAGGGCAGTGGATCAAAGCGAAGTATCTGGGTGAAAACGCCGTTGAAGTACTGGCCGGCGTGCACAATGATCGGGCCCTGGCTAAAGCTCGCGTGGCACTGGGTCAGGCCTACTTCGGTCTGGACAACCCCACCTGGGCCGTCCAACAGCTGGATGCCGCTCTCAAAGTTTTGACCGCCACGAGTATGACCGATCCGGCGGAAGCCAGCAGCGTCATGTATCTCTGCGGCCAGCTCTGTATTAAGTTCAACAAGCCCAAGGAAGCGATTCGCTTCTTCCAGCAGGGCGCAACTTATTCCATGCAAATGAATGATTACCCCCGGGTGATTTCGGTTCGCACGGCAATCGTTGCTTCAATGATTGAAATGGGCTGGCTGGTAGCGGCTCTGGAAGAAGCAAACAACATGCTCTCCCAGGCCAAGTCAATCAAAACCAATCCCGATGTTTATGTCATTCCCGCCTTGCAATGTCTGGCTAATGCTCAGTATGCGGCGGGTGAATATGCTCAGGCCAAGGCAACTTATGAGCAGTGCTACGGCATGCTTCAGAAGATTCAGAGTAAGGCCTTCAGTGATGTTGCGCGCGCCAACCTCGATGAAGGTTATGGATTTGTCCTCAGCGCCACCGGCGATCACGAGCAGGCCAGACAATACATGCTCAAGGCTCTGCGCGTCTTCACCGCTAAATCGGATACATTCAGTGAAACGCAGGTGTTGAATGCCCTGGGTGTAATTGAAGTGACCGATGGCCAGCCGGGCAAGGCTCTGACTTATTTCCAGCAGGCGCTTGATTATATTTCGGTGCTCAATCCCAAGATTCCTAAACTGAATGCTTTGATTTTGCAAAACATGGCGGTGGCCGAGTATCGCACCGGTGCTTTCCGTAACGCTAAAGGGCACCTGGACGGAGCTCTTACCGTTCTTGCCAAAGCTTCCGAATCGACCATTCAATGTCGCCTGCAGCAGTCTCTGGCTGAGGTTAATTTCAAGTCCGCCGATCTGACCGCTGCCGAGGCCAAGGTCAACAAAGCCATCACGATGGCCGACAAGATCAAAGACGATGCCTGCCTCTGGCGGTCTCATGCGCTTCTGGCCAAGATTCAAATTGCCCAGGGCAATATCGAACCTGCCAAAGAATCTCTCAAGAGTGCGCTGTCCTATTTCCGTTCTCCTCAGGCCGGTGATTTCTCCAGCGCTGACTGTTTGCAATTCCCCACTACTCGTGAGGACATGGCCGATTCCTTCGTCGCACTCATGGCCAGCCAGGGTATGACTGAGGATGCTCTTCTTGCTGCCGAGCAGCTCAAGGAAGAGGGCTTCATCACCGAGTGGTTGCGCCGCGGTGGTCAGGTCAAGCCTGAAGATCGCGACGTATACAGTGAGCTCGTTACCCAGCGCGTCCATATCCATGCCGCCGAGGTGGCCGCCAATCCTTCTACCTTGCAAAAGGAATGGCAGAGCTGGTTGGAGCGTTTCCGTGGTCTGATCAAGACCAACCGCGCCCTGGCAAGATTGGTGGCACCGGTACCGACAATGCCTTCGGACATTATTGCGGCGGTGCAGCGAGACAATGCCACGGCTCTCGAGTACCTCGTCGGACCTGATGCCTCGATGGTCTTCACAATCGACTCCCAGGGTCGAATCTCCTCCACCAGTCTCTCCGTTAATCGCGCTCGTTTGAAGAGCCAGGTTGCGGCCCTCCTGTCCGGAGCCGTTAAGTCCGGCGACGCTCCTTCACCCGAGAGTGAAAGACAGAATCTGAGATTGCTTTATAACGAGCTTCTGCCGGCCTCGGTGAGACAGTTCCTGCCGAAAACACCGGAACAGATGATTGTCATAATTCCTGATGGAGTGTTGTTCAATCTGCCTTTTGCGGCGCTTATCGATGAGCGTGGCAAGTTCTTTGTGGAAAATCATTTGCTGACGATGGCTTCGTCCATGTCCGTGCTTGTGGATAATTCACCCAAAACACAGGACGATCTCAGCGTCATTGTTGCCAGCATGGGTGGTGCCAGTGACAGCGGAGAAAGCGATCAGATAGCTCATGTGGTTGGCGTTGATCGCATCACCACGCTCAACGGCAAAGACGCAGCCATAACCAATCTTGAAGAGCAGGCGAAGGGCAAGTCGGTCGTGCACATCTGTGCTCGCCTACCTCTTATAGAGAGCAACCCGCTGCGCTCAGTGCTTCCCATATTTTCCGACAAAGGCGATGCCACCAAAAATGTCACCGCCGGCAGATTATTCGGCACCAGCATGCCCAGTGATCTGATTGTCTGGAGCGCTACCTCCGTAAACAATAAGGACGTTCGGGGCAATGCGGTTAAGGTATTCAGCCGCGGTCTCAATTATGTGGGCGCAAGAAATGTGCTGATGAGCCTTTGGTCTCAACCTGACGCGCAAAGAATTGACGAGCTTGTTAACTTCTATAAGGGTAAGCAAGCTGGACTCAATCCTGCACAGTCATTGAGAAAAGCTCAGCTGGTCGGCCTTTCGCGTGATCCGTCGCCCAGCTCCTGGGCTGCCTATCAGCTACTGGGCCCAGGATATTGATGTCAAGCTGAAATTCTCACTGGCGCAAATTAAGCAGTTGTCAGAAAATAGTCCCAGGCATCCAAGAACTCTAGAGGACTAAACAGGCAAGCGCTGCAGATTAAGTCTTGAAGTCAAGTGTATATACACTGGGCTAACGGATGTATAAAAGAGGGCTATAGCCCGGGCTGAGGCTCTTGATATTTAGTACGCAATCAGGAATTTAGTACCAAGAATGCAGATGTATATGACAAGCGGTAGTCCGCGAAAGGCTACAAGGCGACCTTTTTCTTTCATAGCCGGCGCCAGGCGCATCGTACCGTGCGCACTGAGTGTGGTGCTGATCGCACAGGGTGTATCACTTTCGCTGCCTGGTCTTGCTCTGGCTGCTCTGGCCGATGAGACGCAAGCCGCGCCTTCCTGGAATGATGTCTCTTCTGGTTCAGCCGAGATTTTTGAGAACAAGTCCATCGCCGAAGCGACCAAGGTCCTGCCGGTGGAAAATGCCACCACATCCAGCGCCAATATTTTGACGCCGGCTGAGGTCGACGCCAAAGCAAAGGCCGCGGCTGAAGCACCTGTTGCCAGAGCCGTCGAAGTAAAAGAGGCTGAAAAGCCGGCGGAAACAACAGAGGTATTGGTTGTTGATGATGCCGCGCCCAAAGCTTCCGAACCGGTCAAATCTACCGAACCGGTCAAATCCACCGAGTCTGCCAAAGTCGACGGCACTCTGACTGCTCCGGAGAGCACAAATCTTGCCACTCCCGCCGCAGCAGCTGCCCCTGTCGCCGCTCCCGAGTCAGCCGCTCTTATAGCTCCGGCAACTGCCGAAGGCGCTCCCGTAGCTACTCCCGACGCCGGTGCCGCCGAGGCCGCTCTCAAGCCCGCGCCGCAGGTCGGTGTGCACGGCACCGTTGATTCACTATCGAGCGAGATGCTTCAGTCTCTCGGCGCTACCATCAATGTCACCGAAAAGGTGACCGAAGCTGATGGCACAGTGCAGGAAGGCGGAGTGCTGGTCGTTGACTGTGATGAAAAAGAACAGGTTCAGGACGAGATCAAATACGAAAATCTCGAAACCGACGAAGGCAAAACCCATATCAAAACCGGTGCGCGATTCCCTGTTGTGGTCACATCGCAGATTTCTTCCAAGACCGCCAAAAAAGGCGATGCTGTTGAAGCCCGCCTGAAATACGATCTGAAGATTGGCGATCGTCTGATCGCCCACAAGGGCGCTGAAGTGCACGGGCACATCAATTATGCTCTCAAGGCTCGCTCCGTCATGCACTCTCTGGTCAGCCCCGAGCGCTGGTATCGCAACTCAGGATGTCTGGGCGTAGAGTTTGACGAAATCATCAACGACAAAGGTGAGCACTTGCCGCTTGTGGCCTGTCCCGCTCGCACCTCGCGCATCGTCAAAAACAAAAACGAAGGCCGGGTACTGGGCGTCAACCACCTGGGTCAGGTGACCGGACCCTGGTCGCAGCAGCTGCGCTATAAAGCTATCCGTATCGGCCTGAACGCTGCTATGGCTCCTGCCGGTGTTTTCAGCTTCGGCGCCATGCCTGTGGCTCTGGGTCTGATCGGTGCCGCCAACCCATCTTTTGCCTTCATGAAGCCGGTCGGCAACAATGTCCGCCACCGTCGTCTTAAGGGATTCGCCTG